>NZ_NWVA01000008.1:0-49586 GCF_003546845.1 endosymbiont GvMRE of Glomus versiforme
ATTGTTTATTTTCTTTAACTCAGTCATATAAGTATATTTTACCTTTTAACTGATATAGCCAACATAATTGAACGATAATTATAAGCAAATGAGCAACTAATCTCTTTATAGTTAACAAAAGAGACCATTAGGTGGAAAATATGTAATTCTTTTTACTAAATCAAGTAGTAGGGATGTTTAATTTACGACTATCTTTTAAGAAAACATTTTATCAGGAATAAAGTCTAAATTAAGAACTCAGGGTTTATTTCTTACTAGAACCAGGAATACCAAAAGGTTCTTTTTGAATGATTTGAGCTTGTTGTTCAAAACTTTGTATTTCAACTACCTCATGCTGTTGAGATTCAACTTCCTGATTTCCTGGCTGACTTACTTCTCCTGTCTCAGAGCCCTGCCGATAAGCAGTTACTTCTCTTTCAAGACCCTTTATTGCTAATACAATATCACCTAATTGACTGTTTTCTTCTTCAGCCTTTTCTTTACTTAAATCTGTTCCTAGTTCCTTTCTCTTTTCTATTAATTCTGAAATATCGATGACTCCGTTATCATCCTCATCATATTTCTCCAAAAATGCTTTAGTCTGGTCTCTTAAAGAATTGAGGGCTTGATTTACTTTTCCCAATTCATTTTTTTTAATCTGTTCCATTATTCCCAGTAATTCATGATAATTATCTAAAAATTCTCCTGAATCAGCAAGAAATTCATTTCATTTTTTTTCCTTATCATCATAAAGATTTTGTTCTATTTGGGAAGCCACTACTTCTACAAAAGGGAAAGTTGCTGCAAGAGCTCCTCCTAATTCTGGATACTCAGTTAAGGACAAAATACCACCGGTTACCGCACCAGCTCGAGCAACTCATTTAATACCACCAGTATACCAGTAGCTATTAAACTCTTCTGGAGCCTGTAAATTACTTAGTTCAGTTATTCTGTTTTCTAATAGTTGTGGTTTTTTTCAGTAATTAAAAAATTTCTTTTTATTTCTCTCATATCAATCGTCCTCGGCATCTTTTCCTCACTTATTAAGAAATTTTTTGATATTACTTCTAATGACAAATAATCTTTCCAGGGGAATAACTACAGCAACAGTTTTATTTTGCTTATCCTCTTTCCACTTAGAGACATCATAATATCTCCCTTTTAAAAATTTACCAAGTTCTTTAACAATTTCCATTGATTTATACTTATAGTCAGAAGTATCACAATAAATTTCTTTACAGTTATTTGGCAAATGTTCCAATCCTTCGCTAACGTGAGTATTGCCAATTAAAACCCGCTCTAAATTATTCAATTTTTGAAGAGGTTCTAAACTTCCATAAAAGGGGCAATCTCTAATATCTAATTCCACTAACTCTGTAAAGGAGGCTAAAAAGTTTAAATTCTCTTTAAGTTCATTGTTGCTTAATTTTAATTTTCTTAATTTTTCCTTATTAGGTATTTCACTTAAAAAATCAGTGCTAGTAAATTTGTTACCTGAACAATTAAGTTTAGTTAGATTTTTGCATTTACTTAAATTCAAACTAGTAAGTTGGTTTCAAGAACAATTTAATCCTTCCAAATTCGCAAAATCGCTTAAATCTAAATGACCGGTTAAATTTTTGCCACTAATGTTGTTTAAAAAAGAAATATTTTCTCTTTTTTCTTGCTCTTTACTTGCTTGTTTGGGATAGTACTTATCTAGCCAAGCTTGCGCACTCTGCTGAGAAATTTGCTTTCTAAATTCTTCTTCACCTAGTAAGTTCCAAGCTTGTCGTCAAGGAGCAAGTCGGTATCAAGTTGCCTTTCCTCGGGCAGACAATGGCTCGTTTTTTTCTTCTTGAATTAATCTCTCGGTTACTCCTTCAATTTGGGCAGCCTTTTCTAATTCTCGACAAATTTTAGCACAGCCACTATTATCGCTTGGGCTTCAATCTTTTTTACAACCAATTTTTTTAATGCTTATTGGTAAATATTCAAGACCTGAGTCGATATCTGTTTTAGCAAGGCCTAGTCATTGTAATTTTTTTAAGCTTTGTAAGGGTTCCAGAGAACCATAAAAACGATTGCATATTTTTTGGTCAAATTTTTCCTCGTTAGAATTATCAATATAAAGTTCTTCTAGATTAGTAAATTTACTAGCAAAACCTAATCCTTGTTTTTCAAAGTTATTACTGTGAATGCTTAAATGATTTAGCTTTTCAGAACCTAAATTATTGAGAAATTTAGTGTTAGTAAGCAAGTTATTACCAGCATTAAAATAAGCAATGTTAGGACAATTGTTGATAGTTATGCTAGTAAGTTGACAATTATTGGTCTGAAAGTAATTCAATTTAGGCAAATTACTAAGTTCAATAGTAGTAAGATTTTTATTGTTACCAACTTCAATTTTTTCTAAGTTAGGAAAGTCTTTAATAATTAAATTGCCTACTAAATCTTTATTTTTAGCATCTATAGAAATAGTTTGATTTTGGTTAGGATAATTTTGGTTTAATCATTCTTGGGCATTTATCATGATGAATTGTTTTTAGGAGGGACTTGGATTTTGGCTTCGTATTGGGGAGAAATAATATTCTCGACTGATTTTGGTGCTTGGGATTCTAATTGTGAAACAGCTCCAATCTTCACCATTTCATTTCCTTTGCTAAACAAGGAATCAGCTTCTCCTGAATCGATTAAAAGTTCTACTAAGCCTAAGCGATGGTAACCATCACTGGTTCTTTCTACCAAGATAGCAAAAGGCTTGTTGCTTTTTCACTGTTGTTGGTTGGGTATTAATAGTTTATGATTGTTATTTAACTCACCAAGGGTATCTTTTGTTCCTAATAAAGTAATAGTTTTGCGTCCATTGTTTTCTATTTCTATTTCAATATCTTTCATGTATACACCGCTTTCTATCAAGAGACCTTTATCTATTCGAGCTAAACTAGGTTTGACAACTTCTATATCATATACTGAAGCATTTATTTCAATACTATTATTTTCAGTTAACTTAAAATCTAAGTCTTTTTTACCACAAGTTATATTTATTCCTCCTTCCATGCTAGTAGAGCCATGGATCTTGCTACTCTCAGAATCATTTTCAATTTCTATTTTCGGTAATCAACACAATCCTTTTTCGCTACTTCCTTGTCCATGTCAAGCTAAAGGTTCTCCGTAACCATTTTCTACTGCCGTTTTCATAACATTAAGCAATGCTTCTTGAAGGTCTTTCTTAGTGTACTGCTCTCCTCACTCTTTGTAGTTGGGTTTTACCTTGCTACCATAGGGCAATAAACTTAAGACGGAATAAATGCCATCAATTTTCGCGTTTCTTTATTGTTCGTAAAGCTTCATCTAATCTTAAAGTGACTTTGTCTTCTGAATTATATCCTTTTTCGCAATACGTTCAGCCAACAGGAGTAGCAATCTTTGCCGAATTTAGATCACCAAGACTAGTATAATTAGCGTAACATGATGGTTGGTTAAGTGCTCAAACTTGAGCTAAATATCTTCCATCTATCAAGTAATCATCAAACATAAAAATGGTATTTCTTGATAAAAATCCCTCTTGATAGGTTCAGGAGCGGGTGAATCACTTAGATCTAGTTATCATTTCTAATATGTGTAAAAGGTCAACATCTTTGAGTTCTTTATGCTCGTCACTTCCTATTTTAAAATCATTTTTCTCGACTTCCGTTTGGATAGCAATTAGCGTGACCATAGAGTTGCCATAATATTGTTGCATTTGGGGAACTTCATAGTTTTTTTCCGCAATGCTTTTTTGATTAATACATAATTGGTCGATTCACAGATAATCAACGCCAAGAAATTGACATGCTGCACAAGCTTTAACTAATGATTTCTCGCCCCCTGGACTTAACAAATCATCTTTAGATTTTTTTCTTCCCCATACGTAAGACAAAAGTGCATAACTCTTTATATCCTTGTTTGGTTCGATATCTTTGCCTTTCTCATCTTTTTTTACTTGATAGTTCTCGTCTTCTACTTTCTTATATTTAAAGTTTTCTAAGTATTTTGTTTTAATGTTATAAAGTCTGGTAGGTAAGCTTTCCAATGATAATGTTCCGTTTTTTTTAATAGTTTTTTCGATGTATTTTCGGAAAGAATCTTTTGGGTAAGTTTTGTGATAAACTTTTTCTTTATCATACTGGTCATCTTCTGCAAGTTTAGCTGTTTTATCAATTTCACCAATTAGCAATTGAGGTGGCATGCTTGAGGCAATCATCACGGCAGACTGTGGCTCACCTTTTCAGTGATGAGTGGTACTGATAAGTTTAGAGTTTTTTTGGGCATGCTCCAATTGCATTTCTAATTCGGTAAGTTTAGCCTGTTCTTCGCAAAGAGTGTTTAATTGTTTATTATCGGAGTAATTTTTAAGTATCGTTTTTTTTCTTTTAGTGGCAAAACTACTGTTGAATTTGGTAATTTCAGTTTGAGCTTCTAAAAGTTCTTCTAGATTCTCTTCGTAACTACCAATAATACGAATAATAGCTTTTATAAAAGAAGAATCTTTAACTGCTGTTTTGGTTGCTTCTAGGATGTTTTTTTGCTTTTCAATTTGTGCTTGGAGGTCTTCACAATTAGCACCAAGCTGCTGCTCTGAAACTTTAATTTCTTTTTGTAGTTTTTCTATTTTCTGCTTGCTATCTTGTAACTCTTTTTCTAATTTTGCTATTTTTTCGATTAGATCTTGATATGTTTTGCTATCACTTGGCAAACTAAATAGTTTTTTTTGTTCAGTAAAAATCTGCTTTTTTAAATCATCTGTTTGCTCTTCAAATTTTTTTAGTCCTTTATCAGAATTAAATAGTTTATTTAATGATTGACTAGTTTCATTTTTGGGTTGATTTGGTGAATCTGTCGTGGAGATTCTAGATAATAAATCAATTTCTAATTGTTCATTTTTTTTGGTTAACTGTTTAATTGTTTCTTCAAGATCTGCCAATTTTGTTAAACTTTCTTGATATTTTTCTTTTCAAATGTTTTTCATATTATTTTTTACCTCCTCAGTTTATTTTATTAATAAATGGTTGAATTTGAACTATTTGAGTTTCGTATTCTTGTTTTTCTTCTTGGTATGGTTGTTTTTCTTCTTGATTGAAATCTTCGCAGTCGATTATTTCTTCGCAATCTTTGATTCGTAGTTTAATCATGGTTATATAATTATTTAAAAAAGCTTTGGTTTCTTCTTTCTCGGATTCAGAGATAGTTGGTAATTTAGTGCCATCTGGGTTGGCTTTTTGTTGTAATTGAGAAACTTGTTCTTGTAAGTCTTGTTTTTCTTTTTGGGCGGTTTTTAGTTTCTTTTCTGTGTCTTCTAAATCTTCTTTTAAGTTTCCTTTTTTTCGTTCCAATTTCCTTATTTTACTTTCATTTTCTTCAGCGTTTTCTTTTAGTTTTTCTAACTCTTCATTAAGCTTTTTAATTTTTTCTCACAATTCTTGTCTTGTTTCTTCAAGTTTGGTAATTTTGGCATCCTTGCGAGCAATTTCTGCTTTTTTATCTTCAATATCGTTCTGCAAATTGCCTTTTTCTACTTCATTAGTTCCCAGTTGGCTTTGTAATTTTCTAATCTTTTCTTGAGCTTGTTCTAGTCTATCTTCTTTAGTTTGAAGTTGCGATTGTAGGCTAATAATATTTTCTTGATTTTCTTTGATTTGTTGTTCTAAGTTAGTTTGGATAGATTGGGATTGTTTTTGTTCCTGAGCAAGTTTTGCTTGATAGTTTTCGGTAGTGGATTTTAGTTCTTGTTGACTTGTTTCTTTATTTTTTTCTAGTAAACTTTCCAATTGATCGATTTTGGTTTTAGACTCTGCTTGATTCTGGATTAGTTCTTCATTCTTAGCAGTTAGTTGTTCAGATTGTTTTTGGAGATTATTCAAAGTAATTTCTTTGGTTTCAAGTTGAGTTTCTTTATCTTTTAAAGATTCTTCTTTTTGAGAAATTTGGCTAATTAAAGCATTTTTATCAGTTTGGAGTTGGCTAACTTGATTTTGTAAGGTCTGTTTTGTTTGCTCTGATTGGTTTTTTTGGGTTTCTAGGTCACTCTTTAATTTTCTTAGTGCTTCATCAGCTCTTTGCTCAGCTTGCTCTTTCTCTTTTTGAGTAGTTTTAATTTTTTCTTCTAATTCGGTGGTTTTGTTCTGATTTTGTTGGTTTTCAGTTTTTAAGTGAACAGCTTCTTGCTGGAAATTAGTTATTTTTTGATTAAATTCTTGTTTTTGTTGTTCATTAGTTTTTTTTAGAGAGGTGAGTTGGTTATCTAGGTTGGTTTTGTCAGTCTGGAGTTGGTTGATTAAGTTATCTTTGGCTTGGAATTCTGTTTGGAGGAGGAGGTGGGCTTGGGATTTGGCTTTTTGCTTGATTTCTTTAAATTTTTGGGAGAAGTTTTTGATGTATCCATATTGGTCTGCTTCTACTACTCCTTGGTCGTTAGCAAAGAGGTTATAGATGGTTTTTACTTTAGCATTTGGTTTTTTATCTACTGAACAAGAAAAATATTTAATACTATCAGGTAAATATTCTAAACCACTATCTATATCAGTGTCAGAGATATAAAGGGTTTCTAATTTGCTATTTTGTTGGCAATTTAAATTGGTTAAGGGGTTGTTGTAGCAGTCAAGTCTTGTCAAAGCAGTATTGGTTGAGACATCCAAAGAAGAAAGTTGGTTGTCGGAGCAGAGAAGGTATGTTAAAGCAGTATTGGTTGAGACATCCAAAGAAGAAAGTTGGTTGTTGTAGCAGTAAAGTTCTTTCAAAGCAGTATTGGTTGAGACATCCAGGGAGGAGAGTTGGTTGCTGGAGCAGAGAAGGTCTGTCAAAGCAGTATTGGTTGAGACATCCAGGGAGGAGAGTTGGTTGCTGGAGCAGTAAAGTTTCTCTAAATTAATAAAATCCCTTAAATCTAAAGAGCCTTCTAAACTTTTATAATGAATATTTAATTCTTTTATTTCTTTTCTCTGTTCTTGGGGATAATTTTTGTCTAGTCATTGTTGGGCATTTACCATATTTATCTTTTACTCCTTATCAATTTTTTTTTTAAAATTGGTGGAGTTATTATTTTTTTCATAATATCTCTTTTTAGATAGTATTCTAGAAAAATAACTAAAAAAAACTTTATTTATTTTTCCATTTACCACTAATAGGGTCTTTAATTCATTCATCTTTTTCAGTGAAAGAGAAAGTTAAAAGAGAGTTTAAACTATCTACTCGCAATAAATGTGGCAAAAATAAATGCTTACGAACCTACATTGAAAAGAAAAGTGAAAAAAAATAAAAATTTGGTTTTATTAATTAAACACTGTAAGAAGAAATTTTTAGTTTAAGGAAGATGGTATATGAAAAAAATGTTTAATTTCCCAAAAAACCGGTGCTGAATACGATTATTCTTGCTAGCAATGCCATAAAAAAACGAGGCGGTGTTAAAATTAGAAGGCAGTGACTGATTAGCCAGAATTCAAGGGAAATTTTGTGGTAATTGTGCCATTAAAACTTATAATTCTGTAGAATCCTTTTTTTCTTGACGATAAAAAAAAGTATTACTTAAGTAATTTAAATATTATCAAATGTAATTAAGTCTTGATAAAATTTCTTTACTTTTTCATCGCAAATTAACTTGCTGGCATTAAATCCGATAACCTGTAAATATTTAAGGGAACAAGCACGAGATAAAGCCACATAAACTTGTCCTTTTTCAAAAACTCGGTTGAGATTGATTTTTAGCCTTTCAATGCTTTGTCCTTGGCTTTTATGAATGGTAATTGCTCAAGACAAAACCAAAGGTATTTGGGTTCGACTAGCTCGAACAAGACGATAAATTGGAGTTTCAATGGTTCATTCTTCTTCTTTAATGACTTCTTTTATTCCATTGGTAAATTTAACCACAGGACAATATTTGTTATTCAACTTTGAATTAATTACATAACGAAAACCCGTCACTATTCCTTGGCAGCCATTAACCAATTTTTCAGATAAGTTCTTGACAAGCATGACTTGAGCACCAACTTTTAATTCTAGTTGTTTAGGAGCAATAAAATTCCTATCTAATTCTTCTAAACGACCACTGTATCTTTTATCTTCAAAGTCAATTGCTTGATAAAATTGTGAAGAAGAATTAATCTTATTTAGTTGTTGAGAATTAACTTCGTTTATTTCTCGGTTGGTCGCCATTAGTTGAGTTGGTCTGATTCCATCATTTGGTCAATTAGGTTCTGTTTCTAACTTTTTTAAAGTTTCTCATGACTTACTGGAAAGTTGACCAAATCTTAATTCATTGAGTAAATCAATTAACTCTGGTTCTTCTTGACGATAAATCTTAACTAGTTGAATTGTGTGTTGTAAACAATCTTTTCATTTGTTTGCTTCAAAACAGTTATTAGATTTAATTGGTGGTAATTGAAAAAAATCTCCAGTCAAAATAAGTTGTAAGCCACCAAAAGACAGATTATTCCGACGAATTTTTCGGGCAATATATTCTAATTTATCAAACAATTTACCATTCAGCATTGAAACTTCATCAATTATCAGGGTGTTAATAGTTCTTCAGTTTCTAATTCAGTTCTTTGATTTTTGTCTTTCAATTTTATTTACTAATTCTTCGGCAGTTGCTGCTTCATCAAATCCTATTCCAGAAAAAGAATGAAGAGTAACTCCACCAATGTTTATTGCAGCAATTCCCGTTGTGGCAGTGACCGCAACTTTTTCTTTTCCTTGTAAATTCTCTAAAGCAATAATTATTCTCTGCAGCAAAAAACTTTTACCAGTACCAGCTGAACCGGTAAAGAAAATATTCTTTTTTTGGAATATTAAACTGACGACCTGGCGTTGTTCTTCGTTAAGAAAGTCATTTAGCCGATTATTTTGCGTTTTAATTAAATTTATCTTCTTTTTATTGCTCGGCAAATAGTCATTGTTTAAAGTCTTAATACGAAAAGTTTCTTCATTTACTTCGGCAATAGTTTTAGCCTGTTGGATATTTTGCAAAATCAAGTCATATTTTCTTTGGCTTTGAACGCTAATGAGGTTACTCCTTTGTCTTCATAATGGCAACTGCGTGTAATCGATTTTATCAATTTGGTAAGTATAGTTTAGATTCGGATTGTTGTCTTGAACGATATCCGATAGTATTTTATAATATTTATCTAGCTCAAATTTACTGACTTTTGCTGGATTAAAGTTACTGTCAGACTGTTGATAGTTAGAATAAAAAGTTACTTTTCCGTACTGTATTCTTGGATTTTCAGGATTCGTTCAACCATTATTATAAGATTGACCAGCCTCTTTACCATTTAGTCCTCGGTTTTTTCAGTTTTCTATCTCTTTGTCAATTAGTTTACTCGCTAATCCTCCTTGGGATTTGAACTGACTGGCGAAATTATTAACTCGGGAAAAGAAGTAGATGATTAAACCTAGGATAAATAGAGTTGGAATTATTATATACCCAAGCATAATAAATTTTTTGTAACAAAGTCATCTTTCATCACGGGAAAATCGATATATTAGTCTAAATCAATTCAAGAAAACTGGTCTTTCATAAGCCTTAATTAACTCTTGTTAGAATTTCTTTTTTGTTTTTTTGACTTAAGTTTTTTTTAAGTATTTGTTAAGGTGTCTTGGTTTGTTTCCTATGACCCTTGCTGTTTTACAAAAAAAGAAAATTAAATAAAAGAAAAAAAGCCTAAATGGTAAAGGGCTAAATGATTTTTATTTACAAAGTAAATAACATTTCAAAAATGAATAATTTTTGGTGAAAAAAATGCCTTTCTTTCTACTCAACTTGCTTTCGAAATTGCTAAAAATAAATTATAAGTGTTTATTGTTAGGTCAATTTTCATTTATAGCAAGTTGGAAGTTAGTCATCGGTAGTTAACACTTAACTTTTTTATTTCACATATTATGAGGTTAACTGTTAGTCTTTCGTGCCTAGAACTTAGGTATCCAAACCGGATTGGTTAGTTCCTAGTTAGTTGTGAAAAACTAACTAGTTTACGAGCGAACCTTAATTATTTAAGTCGTCTTTGAACTACCTAACTTCCATATTTGCTTGTGCTGTTGATAACAAGCAACAGGGTAAATGAATTAAGCCCTGTGCTATACTATTAAATATGGTGTTTGGTGGTATAGCAAAAGGTTTAATTGTTGAATAGGATTATTACTAATTCTATAATTTATTTTTATGTATTACTTGATTACTAAAAATTAAAATTTAATATATGGAAAGTCGAAAACAAGTTTTAAGTATTAGAGTTGCTCCTAGTTTATATCAACGACTAAAAAAAGAAGTCGGAGCTGGTAAGATTAGCAAATTTATGGAAAGTGTAGCAGAGAGAGAATTAGATGAACTAGCAAATAAAGTTATGCAAGAGAAAAAAGAATTTCAAAAGCAATTAATCGCTAGTTATAAAAGGTCAGCCCGTAGCAAGACCCTTCGTGAAGAAGAAAAAATCTGAGAAGAAATTATTGAGGATATTGACTAATGAGTGAAAAAGTTCCTAAACAAGGTGAAATCTGGTTGGTAGATTTTAATCGTCAAAAGCAAAAAGAGGCTAACAAAATACGTCCTGTTCTAATAATGAGCAATAATTGACAAAATGAATTTGATAAGCAAGCAATTGTAGCTTTAATTACTAGCAAGGAAGAGGAATTAACAGTAGTTGAGCCCTTTGAAGTTTTGATTGAATCTACTTCTCAAAACGGTTTAGACCGAAAAAGCAAGATACTCCTCCATCGTTTACATGCCATTGATAAAGGATTACGCTTAATTGAACGAAAAGGAAAAGTAGATAGTAAGATTTGAGCCCAAGTTTGGAAATCTCTGTGAATTGTATTTACAGGTAGGAAGTTGGGTTAGTTTCTAAATAACCAAAAAAACAGAAAGCGGTATAAATATGTCGGTAGCGGTAAAATTAAATTAATATGGTGATAGTCGCATTCATCTCCCAAAAAGGAGGCGTAGGAAAATCTACCCTCGCCCAAGCCTTAGCCATAGAAGCCCAAAAGCAAAAAATTAAAGTTTTGTTAGCTGATTGTGATAGTCAGCAAGGAACTAGTTATGAATGAAGCAGAATAAAAGGTAAAATTGATTGTCAAGTGTTTAATTCCGTAAAAGAAGTTTGACCTTTGGCTAAACAATACGATTTAATTGTCATTGATGCTCCTGCTCGCACTAGTCAAGGAACTTTGGAAATAGCCAAGCATGCTAATTTAATAATCCAACCAACCGGAGCCAGCCGAGCAGATTTAATTCCTGCGGTCAAAGAATTTAATGCTCTAAAAGAGGAAGGAATAGACAAAAAAAAGTTATTATTCATCCCTATGCGTCTTTCTAATCAAACTGAAAGCCAAGTAATCCAAGCTTACTTAAAAAAAACTGGTTATGCTTGTTCTCCTTACTACCTAATGGAAAAAGCCTCCTATAAACAAATCCAGAATGAAGGAAAGACCATCACCGAAGTTAAATATAAGAAACTAGCCCAGCAAGCCCAGAAGTTAATTGATAGCCTGCTAGATTATTTATAGAAAGCGGCATAAATAAAGCGGTATCTGTAAAATATATTTATGAATAAGTGAGAAAAAGTTAAAAGATTACGAAGTTTAGAGGTTTTGGGAGAAGCACCCCAAGAAGCTAGTCAAAACTTACAAGCCCCAGAATTAGCCCCAAGTGATAAAAGAATTACAGGCAGGACGAAACCACTGTCTTTAAAAGCGAAGCCTGAATTCCATAGAGAGTTAAAAAGAATGGCAATGGAAGAAAATTGTTTAATGATTGAAATCTTGGAAAAGGCTTTAGCGGAGTATCAGCAAAAAAGAAATGAAGCAAAAAAATTCCTAGAATAAAAAGCGTGAAAAAAATTAAGGTGACAATCACATATTACAAGAAACAAACCGCAAAAAACTAACTATCTCCCCTGAATATTAGGAAGCATAGGAGTTGTAACAATCATAGGAATAGTTATTTGATACTTTGTTAGAAATTAAAGAATAAACCTTAAACTTTATCTTTTTCCAAATCTCTCTCTCTCTCTCTCTCTCTCTCTCTNAATAGACAAAAAAAAGTTATTATTCATCCCTATGCGTCTTTCTAATCAAACTGAAAGCCAAGTAATCCAAGCTTACTTAAAAAAAACTGGTTATGCTTGTTCTCCTTACTACCTAATGGAAAAAGCCTCCTATAAACAAATCCAGAATGAAGGAAAGACCATCACCGAAGTTAAATATAAGAAACTAGCCCAGCAAGCCCAGAAGTTAATTGATAGCCTGCTAGATTATTTATAGAAAGCGGCATAAATAAAGCGGTATCTGTAAAATATATTTATGAATAAGTGAGAAAAAGTTAAAAGATTACGAAGTTTAGAGGTTTTGGGAGAAGCACCCCAAGAAGCTAGTCAAAACTTACAAGCCCCAGAATTAGCCCCAAGTGATAAAAGAATTACAGGCAGGACGAAACCACTGTCTTTAAAAGCGAAGCCTGAATTTCATAGAGAGTTAAAGAAATTAGCGACAGAAAAAGAATGCTTAATGATTGAAGTTTTAGAGGAGGCATTGGAAGTTTATAAGAAAAGCATGCTTTCAAAGAATAAACCAAAAAAACCAATTCAATTAAACCAATTCTGAAAAGTAAACTTTATTTGTGATAAATGTCAAAAGAAATTTAAAAAAAGTATAGTTTTCTCTCCTGCTCCTAGTTTAGATTATTTAAATGATTATCCTACTTATTGTGTTGATTGTAAAGAAGAAAAGTTGAGGAGGCAAAAAATAAATGCCTAAATACTCCTGCCATAAATGTCAAAAAGTAATTTCAAAAGATGTATACCAACTAAAAAGTAAAGGTTCTTATCTCTCTTTTTGTCAATCTTGCTCGAAAAAAGGAATTGAGTTAGGAGGAAAAATTTACCGTTTATGCTTTGATTCTGATTGTTCAAAAGGAAAAAAAATATATTTGGCTAGGAAAGAGAAATAAAGTTATTTTAAAGATTTTTTTTCCATTCCTGATATCATTTGCTTTCTGCGGCTTTTTCTTTTTCACTCCTAGGAAACTGTCATCAAGCACAGCCACAGCAGAAAAAAGTGGGTTGAGACTGATAAGCAACTAAATAAAGTGGATTGCTTTCTACACCACAAAAAGCACATTTTCCTTTGCTGACAGAAAGCAGGTTTTTTAGATTCTGGCAATAAAAGCAGTTAGTTAAGTTTTCTTTCATGGTGGTGGGTGAATTATTTTTGCTTCTAATGTTTGGTGTTCTCTTTCTGGTTGTTGGTAATAGTTGAGTTTTTGCCATTGGTGAAACTGCTGGGCGGCTTTTTTGATTTCAATGAGGAGTTGGTTTAACTGTTTTTGAGTGGTTTCTTTATCTTTCAGTGCGATTTGATAAGCATTTTGGAGGGTGGTGATAGTTTGCTTGTCAGCCTGATTTTTTTGCGTTAAATTAGCGTTAGTCTCTTGGAGAGATTGGTTGATTTGCTTTTCTGTGAGTAAATTATTCTCGGTGACAGCACTTTTCTCTCTTTCGTTGGCTAAATCTTGGGTTAGTTGGCTAATAGTTTCCTTAGCAGTAGTTAATTTTTGCTGAATTTGCTGTTTTTCGGCTGTTGTTTGAGTTAACTCCTGGCATAAGTTAATGTTTTGTTCGCTTAAATTGTTTAAATCCTGCTGTAAATCACTATTCTCTGCTTTTAAATTGTTGTTTTCTCGGTGGATTTGGGTTAATTGGTTTTTTAGTTGGTGAATTTTGGTTAAAGGCTCTGTTTGGGTTGGGCTGAATGGTGGCAAATTTGGTGTAAATAGAATGGGTGGTTGGTCTAAATTAACTTTAATAGGTTCTTCGGGTTCAGGTTGCGGCGGCTTGGATTTTTCTAGTCATTGTTTTCCTGCTAGAATGCTTTCAGTGTCGTTGTTTCCATCATCTTCGGCATAAATATTCATCCAATATAAAGCGGTAGTTCTAATGCTTTGGTGGCCTAAAAGTTTTTGGAGTAATGGTAAAGGTAATCCTGCTTCTGCGTGATAGGTGGCAAAACTTCTCCGCAAAGTGTGGGGAGTTAGTTCAGTATTAGCAGGGATTTCTAGGGATTTTTTAATGCTTTTTAGGAAATGGTAAAAGTTGAAGCGATTAGTTTGCTGGGGTTTTCATTCACATTTTTTAAGTTCACTAATGACTTTTTTGGGAACATAAACATAACGATTTTTCTTGCCTTTGGTTTTGATACTATATAAGCCTTTATGGGTTTTTTGATTTAGATTGAAATTCACTGCTTCACTTACTCTTAAACCGGCTTTTTGGCACAAAAGATAACAACAATAGTGTTCTTTACGTTTAAATTCTCCGTGCTGGTTTGGGATAGTTTGAATTCTTTGGCGAATTTGCTTTAAAACTTGTAAATTAGAAAGCATATATTTAAAAATAAAAATATACTTTCCCAGTATTTATTTAACGATTTTTTTTCAGTTAGCAAACGCTTTTACAAACTCTCACTAACTCTTGTTAAACCCTTGACCCGTAGAGATGGGCGTAGCCCTCACATAATGGTTTTTTGGTTAAAAGATTATACTAATATTTTACTTGGCAAGGAAGTTTTTAGTGGCATTTTTTCTTTTTCCTAGCCAGTAGCCAATTCCTAATACTGCTAAACCAAAAAGAATTAAGCCGCCAACTAATAGATAAGTGTTGACATGGGAATTTTTGGGCGAAATTTGGTTATTATCTGTCGTTTTTTCCTTAACTTCTGTTTTTTGCGGCTGACTAACTATTTCTTGCAAGTAAGACATATGAGCTTGGGTTTGTTGATTAGTATTGCCTCTGCCAACTAATTCTTTGGCATGAACCAATAAATCCATTAGCACAGTGCCTTTTCAGCAATTAAGTTGGATTTGTTTGGTTTTAATACCTTCAATGATTTTGCTAAACTGCTCGCTGGTTAGGTTGTTTAAGTTTTTCGCACTAGCCGGATTTTTGCTGATATTGATTCGCTTTAAATTAGGAAAATCAGTAAATAACTTGGCAAAATCTATTTCTTGGATTTGATTACCAAAAAGATTAAGGCTTTGTAATTTATCTTTATTGGGTAAACTATTTAAAAAATCAAGGTTCTCAAAATGATTATTTGCCACATTGAAACTTTGGAGAGTGGTGAATTCGCTTAAATCTGCGTTTCCTGCTANGGAATAGACAAAAAAAAGTTATTATTCATCCCTATGCGTCTTTCTAATCAAACTGAAAGCCAAGTAATCCAAGCTTACTTAAAAAAAACTGGTTATGCTTGTTCTCCTTACTACCTAATGGAAAAAGCCTCCTATAAACAAATCCAGAATGAAGGAAAGACCATCACCGAAGTTAAATATAAGAAACTAGCCCAGCAAGCCCAGAAGTTAATTGATAGCCTGCTAGATTATTTATAGAAAGCGGCATAAATAAAGCGGTATCTGTAAAATATATTTATGAATAAGTGAGAAAAAGTTAAAAGATTACGAAGTTTAGAGGTTTTGGGAGAAGCACCCCAAGAAGCTAGTCAAAACTTACAAGCCCCAGAATTAGCCCCAAGTGATAAAAGAATTACAGGCAGGACGAAACCACTGTCTTTAAAAGCGAAGCCTGAATTTCATAGAGAGTTAAAGAAATTAGCGACAGAAAAAGAATGCTTAATGATTGAAGTTTTAGAGGAGGCATTGGAAGTTTATAAGAAAAGCATGCTTTCAAAGAATAAACCAAAAAAACCAATTCAATTAAACCAATTCTGAAAAGTAAACTTTATTTGTGATAAATGTCAAAAGAAATTTAAAAAAAGTATAGTTTTCTCTCCTGCTCCTAGTTTAGATTATTTAAATGATTATCCTACTTATTGTGTTGATTGTAAAGAAGAAAAGTTGAGGAGGCAAAAAATAAATGCCTAAATACTCCTGCCATAAATGTCAAAAAGTAATTTCAAAAGATGTATACCAACTAAAAAGTAAAGGTTCTTATCTCTCTTTTTGTCAATCTTGCTCGAAAAAAGGAATTGAGTTAGGAGGAAAAATTTACCGTTTATGCTTTGATTCTGATTGTTCAAAAGGAAAAAAAATATATTTGGCTAGGAAAGAGAAATAAAGTTATTTTAAAGATTTTTTTTCCATTCCTGATATCATTTGCTTTCTGCGGCTTTTTCTTTTTCACTCCTAGGAAACTGTCATCAAGCACAGCCACAGCAGAAAAAAGTGGGTTGAGACTGATAAGCAACTAAATAAAGTGGATTGCTTTCTACACCACAAAAAGCACATTTTCCTTTGCTGACAGAAAGCAGGTTTTTTAGATTCTGGCAATAAAAGCAGTTAGTTAAGTTTTCTTTCATGGTGGTGGGTGAATTATTTTTGCTTCTAATGTTTGGTGTTCTCTTTCTGGTTGTTGGTAATAGTTGAGTTTTTGCCATTGGTGAAACTGCTGGGCGGCTTTTTTGATTTCAATGAGGAGTTGGTTTAACTGTTTTTGAGTGGTTTCTTTATCTTTCAGTGCGATTTGATAAGCATTTTGGAGGGTGGTGATAGTTTGCTTGTCAGCCTGATTTTTTTGCGTTAAATTAGCGTTAGTCTCTTGGAGAGATTGGTTGATTTGCTTTTCTGTGAGTAAATTATTCTCGGTGACAGCACTTTTCTCTCTTTCGTTGGCTAAATCTTGGGTTAGTTGGCTAATAGTTTCCTTAGCAGTAGTTAATTTTTGCTGAATTTGCTGTTTTTCGGCTGTTGTTTGAGTTAACTCCTGGCATAAGTTAATGTTTTGTTCGCTTAAATTGTTTAAATCCTGCTGTAAATCACTATTCTCTGCTTTTAAATTGTTGTTTTCTCGGTGGATTTGGGTTAATTGGTTTTTTAGTTGGTGAATTTTGGTTAAAGGCTCTGTTTGGGTTGGGCTGAATGGTGGCAAATTTGGTGTAAATAGAATGGGTGGTTGGTCTAAATTAACTTTAATAGGTTCTTCGGGTTCAGGTTGCGGCGGCTTGGATTTTTCTAGTCATTGTTTTCCTGCTAGAATGCTTTCAGTGTCGTTGTTTCCATCATCTTCGGCATAAATATTCATCCAATATAAAGCGGTAGTTCTAATGCTTTGGTGGCCTAAAAGTTTTTGGAGTAATGGTAAAGGTAATCCTGCTTCTGCGTGATAGGTGGCAAAACTTCTCCGCAAAGTGTGGGGAGTTAGTTCAGTATTAGCAGGGATTTCTAGGGATTTTTTAATGCTTTTTAGGAAATGGTAAAAGTTGAAGCGATTAGTTTGCTGGGGTTTTCATTCACATTTTTTAAGTTCACTAATGACTTTTTTGGGAACATAAACATAACGATTTTTCTTGCCTTTGGTTTTGATACTATATAAGCCTTTATGGGTTTTTTGATTTAGATTGAAATTCACTGCTTCACTTACTCTTAAACCGGCTTTTTGGCACAAAAGATAACAACAATAGTGTTCTTTACGTTTAAATTCTCCGTGCTGGTTTGGGATAGTTTGAATTCTTTGGCGAATTTGCTTTAAAACTTGTAAATTAGAAAGCATATATTTAAAAATAAAAATATACTTTCCCAGTATTTATTTAACGATTTTTTTTCAGTTAGCAAACGCTTTTACAAACTCTCACTAACTCTTGTTAAACCCTTGACCCGTAGAGATGGGCGTAGCCCTCACATAATGGTTTTTTGGTTAAAAGATTATACTAATATTTTACTTGGCAAGGAAGTTTTTAGTGGCATTTTTTCTTTTTCCTAGCCAGTAGCCAATTCCTAATACTGCTAAACCAAAAAGAATTAAGCCGCCAACTAATAGATAAGTGTTGACATGGGAATTTTTGGGCGAAATTTGGTTATTATCTGTCGTTTTTTCCTTAACTTCTGTTTTTTGCGGCTGACTAACTATTTCTTGCAAGTAAGACATATGAGCTTGGGTTTGTTGATTAGTATTGCCTCTGCCAACTAATTCTTTGGCATGAACCAATAAATCCATTAGCACAGTGCCTTTTCAGCAATTAAGTTGGATTTGTTTGGTTTTAATACCTTCAATGATTTTGCTAAACTGCTCGCTGGTTAGGTTGTTTAAGTTTTTCGCACTAGCCGGATTTTTGCTGATATTGATTCGCTTTAAATTAGGAAAATCAGTAAATAACTTGGCAAAATCTATTTCTTGGATTTGATTACCAAAAAGATTAAGGCTTTGTAATTTATCTTTATTGGGTAAACTATTTAAAAAATCAAGGTTCTCAAAATGATTATTTGCCACATTGAAACTTTGGAGAGTGGTGAATTCGCTTAAATCTGCGTTTCCTGCTAGGTCTCTATTGCTGATATCTAGGTAATAAATGCGTCCTTTACGGGTGATTTGGTTTAAATGTTGTTGTGCGTCATTATTCATATAAGAGATTTTAACTAAATTTAAAATCACCCCTGGCTAAATAAGACCTAAAATTAGCCGCCTTATTAGCAGGAATTCAATCAAAAGCATCAAATCTTTTGCCATTTAAGATTTTAACTAAACAAGCATCACAGAGATATTTATGCTGATTACTTTCTTTTTGGGTTCAATAGCCTCAATTGTTTTTTTGGCTGTATTGTTGACGGGCTAGATTGTATTTTACTTTAAATTGCTTATCACAAATTAAACATTGTTTTTGAATATCTGGTTTAGTGTATTTTCACCTACGGGATTTATTTTTGGGTTTAAGGGCGTAATTCTCCCTTTCTGGGAAAAAATTCTCTGGTGATTCTGTATTTGATAAATTTTCGTTAGTTTTCGTCAAAGTATAATTTATTTTTAATGACCATTGACAAAAAAATAATTGCGACTTAAATAATTTTTGTTTAACTTTTTTGGCTTTTTATTTCAATAAAAATTTTCTTGTTTAGGTTAGTTCTAATTATGAGATGCGTACACGTATACATAATAAGTATAAAAACTAAAAAAAGCAACATAAAAATTTTTTTTACTATAAAAATATGCTTAATAATAAAGTTATGTTAAAATGTGATAAATGCCAGAAAGAAGTTCAATTTGTTTATTATCTTGGAGAAAAAGTTCGTTGTCAAGATTGCCGAAATGAAGAGCAGCAGGTGAGGACGAAAAATTCTGAAACGAATCAAGTGATGATGAGGAAAGAAAAAGAGTTAATCGACGGATGATGAAAGAAGGCAAAAAAAAATTATGCTGGTTGATATCTTGAAAGTCGTTTTGGTTTTTTAAAAGAAAACATTTCTTGAGAGGAAAAATTAAGCATTGCTCAAACTGCTTTTGATCGCTATAGTAGTAGTTGGTGCTCAGAAAGGTTACAGCCCAGTTTTCAAGAATTGCTCAACAAATTAAAAATAATAAATAAAATTTATACTAGCAGTAATAAAAATATAAATACAAATTTGAAAAATATGAAAAGTGCCCAAGAATGATTAAACGAAAAATTTCCACTTAATGAAAGAACACAAATTACAGAAATTAATAATGCTTATGGAGAAGAGTTAGAAGGAGATTTAGTTATCCAAGATTTTCCTAATTTGCAAAAAATTTCTTTCTCAGGTAACAAGAAAATAACTGGTTTAATCATTAATGGTTGTCCCCAGATAAAAGAAGTTGATGTTTATGATAATGAGATTAATAAACTTGAAATTAGCGAATTAGTTAACTTAGAAAGTTTAATTTGTTCTAATAATCGGTTAAAAGAATTGAAAGTTAGCCAGAATGAAAAGTTAAAAACATTATTCTGCTTTAACAATCCTCTAGAAGATTTAGATGGTTTAGAAAATCTTCGTGAATTATCTTATTTTAATAGTGGTGAAGCGTGGAAAATTGTTAGTAGTTTGAATGTTGACCATGAAATTAAGACGCAAAACCTTGAGAATCAAATTAAAATTGACTATGAAATTCACATACAAGACCTTAAGGATCAAATTGAAGAATTAAGAATGAATAACTTTAATAAAGAAGAGAAAAAATTATGGGATAAAACATGAGGTAGTAAATTATTTGCTGTGGAAAAACTTAATTCAAAAAGAAACAGATTTTTTAGTTTGCTAGGAGGAGACGATGGTGATATTTATGTTGGCGGAACTGATTGGAATAGTTTTTATGATAATTTAGTTAATGCGGAAAAAGAGCCAGCCAATAAATATCCCCATTTGCGATCCCATATTGTTTCGTTAAAAAAACAAATGGAACTTTATAAGGCAAATTATGATAAAGTTAAAGGTTTAGTAAAAGAAAATCAAAAGAAAGCAACTGAAATTCAAAAAATAGAAAGCAATTTATCTAAGCAAAAAAAAGACTTAGAAAATTACCAAATTGAATTAGAGAATGTAAATTTAGCTAAAAGGTGATTGGAAAGAAAAGAATTCAAATATAAACAAGAGAATTTTCAACTAAAACATGGGGTTAATTTCTTAAAAGCCAAAATTGGAACTTCAAATGAGATTTCCCAAGAAGAAAAACAAAAGTTTATTCATCTGATAGATAGTTTACGAAACGAGTTAATTAATGATAATAACAATGAAGCGAGAGTTATCATCTTGGAGTGAGAAGGAATAGATATCAATGATTCAGGCTATTGTGAGTTGTTTAAAGTTATTACAGGAAGTGAAGAAAAAAGTTTGCTTTTTTATTCTGACTTTTTTCCAAGCACGAAATATAAAAATTTTTTTCAAAGGGGGAGAATTTATAAGTTTTCGTCTTCCGGAGAACTAGAGAAAGACGAATCTAATATTATTAAGTCTATCAAAGAGGGGGAATTTCAGATTGAGGACGTTACTACTGGTGATTTTATAAAAGGAGTTTGGGGAGAAAAAGAGCGACATAAAGAAAGGGTAAAATTATTGGGAAATAATTTAGAAGAGTTGCAAAGTGAATTAACTAGGCAAAGTGAGGAAATAATCACTCTTAATAAAAGGGTAGAAGTGTTAGATTTCTTTACTGGAGAAATTGACGAATTAGAAAACAAATTAAAATTATTAAAAGAATTATATAAAAATAATAATATTATGACTAATGAGAATGCAAAAAAAACATATATCCTCGAATGGGAAGGTATAGAAATTGAAAATGAAGAAATTAATAGTGAGAAATTTAGAGTAGTTGTGGGCTGCAATGAAGAAAATTTGTCTTTTTCTCCTAATTTTTTTGAAGACACTAATTGAAAAGACTCATTTAGGAAAAACATTTATCAATTTTCCTTTACTGGGGAATTAGAAAAAGATGATTCTAACATTGTTCAGAGTATTAATAATGGAAGTTGTGAAATTGAAGAAGTTATACCATCCTGATTCATTAAGGAACTTTGAGAAGAAAGAGAAAATAATAATGAAAGTTTAGGTGTGCTTAAAGAAGATCTACAGGAAAAAAAAGAACTTATCAACAAAGTTAATCAGAATTGGCTTACTGTCAAGAATGAACTTTCTGATTTACAAAAAAAATTCGGCATTCTTCAATCTAAAAAGGAAAAAAGTGATGAGAAAATAAGTGTTCTTGAGAAAGATATACAAAAGGAAAGAGAAGAAATCGAGGGGGTAAGAAGAGAATTGGTTAATTCTAAAAAAGAAATGGATCAATTGCGAGAACGATTCAATGTTATTCAGCTCGAAAAAAGCAGGATGGAGAATGAATGATTTAATCCTGAAAAGCATGAAAAACTTCGCCAAAAAAAAGAGGAAGCGGAGAATCTTGTTGAAAACTTACAAGTTCGACTTGAAAACCTTCAATTTGAAAAAACTAAAATAGAAAACGAAAGAATTAGTATCAGAGAGTCAGAAAGGATTATTCAAGAAAAAAGAAAAACTGAAAATGAATTAAGTAAAGAAAGAACAAAAGCCCAAGAGTTAAGTAAGGAATTAGCAAAGATTAAAAAACGTGGGTTGCAAGAGACTATTCAAACCCAATTACAAACAAAAATGAATGAATTAGAAACATTAAGGATTATGGCTAAGAGAAAATTAGGAGATAGCCAGGAATTTCTTCTAGAAACACTTTTAGGTAATCAAGAAAGTTTTAATGCTTTAATTTTTTCTAAAAGTGCTAATCAGAAGCATTGCTCTCAAGCTCAAGATAGATTGCAAAAGATTAAAGGTAAATTAGTTGACAAACTTGGTGAGGAGGAAGTTGAAGAACTTTGCCAACTTCAAACCGAAATAATTAAATTAGAAAATAGTCAAACTCAGTGAGAAAAGATGGAGGCACGTACTACTTTTCCACCGGGGAACAGTTAGTATAAAACGATTTAATCTGCTTGTTAGTTTTTTATTGATAAGCAGGAATTTATTGGGGAGAAATAAATGGTATGAAAATAGAAGAAAAAAACAAAGCCTTTAAAATACTTGGCTTAGACAAAAATAAGAGTGTTTCTGAAATTGAAATTAAGAGGGCTTACCGAAAATTATTTTTTCAATATCATTCCGAAAAAGATAATTTGGCAGCAAGCCGAAAAAAATTCCAAGAGTTTCAAGAAGCCTATGAGTTATTGATTGCCGATTTTTCTATAAATTGCAAAGTTAATTTTGGAGTTTCTGAAGAAGAAATTGAAAAATTTAAAGAGGAAATATTAGAAGAAAATCCGCTCTCGAAAAATCTAAATGACTTAATGGATTTAAAAGAAGTAAAAAATTGGGCTTTAAAAGAAAGAAGTTCGTTTTTTGGCGAATTTGAAAAAAGGTACAAGGAAGAACTAGGATTCGAAGTTTTTCAAGAAAAATACAATTATTTAGCAAGTTTAAGAAATTCAGTCTCTTCAATCTTCTCTAATGTAGAAAAAGTGAAAAAAATAATTAGTAGGGATGGATCAAATACTGAAGAAATATTATTTTATTCTTCTTCAGAACAAAGTGAAATATTTAGAAATTGACTTAACTATTTATATTTATTTTATGGTCTAAAAAAAGACTCTTCATTTATTGATGATTGAATAAAAAACAAAATTGGAAATCCTATCAGAAGCACTAAATATAAAAAGGAAACTTTTGAAGAGGTTAAAGAAAAGTTGGAAAGCCCCTTATCCGATAATGAACAAGAAGAATATTTAAAAAGATTGCGAGAAATAAAAACAGGTAATCCTCAAGAACTTTATGACTCAAAAGAAGAGTTATTGCTCAATAAAAGAATAGAATTATTACGTAAAAAGATAAGGGAAAGTTTTAATTTTCCACTTTTAACTGAACTTATTAACCTTGAAATAAGCAATAAAGATGATCTTCCGTATGAAGAACTTTCTGATGAAAAAAAAGTGGATTATTGAGTAAATTGGTTGAAGAAAAAAGGTGAGTGAACAGAAAAAAAAATGAGAGAGCGTTTTGTTAATTTTCTTTTAAAAATATATAATAATAAAAAAAGGCTTATTAAAGAAGCTAATAGAAATAACAAAAAGGAGTTTTATGATACCCTCGAACTTCCCGAAGGAGCTACATCTGAGCAAATTGAAAAACAGTATAAAAAACTTGCCCTTAAATATCACCCTGATAAATCAGGAGGTGATACTGAACTATTTAAAAAATTAGAGAATGCTCGTAAAGTTTTAAGAAATGAAGCAGAAAGTATGAAATATGATCTTTGTTTAGAGGAATTAGATGAAGAGGATAAGATAATAGATTCAGATTATTTAAGATTTTATTCAAACTTGAAACAATGGAGGAGAATGAGCAAATCTAGAGTTAATAAGGAATTTGCGGGAAAGATCAAGTTTGTTTTGGAAGAAGAGTTAAAATCTAGTGACTTAACTTGGGAGGAAATAATTGACTATGGAAAGATTTGAAAGTACGAGGATTATTCGAGACTTTGAAAAGAAAATGAATTGATGAAAATAGAAGATTTTTGCTTAAGTATTAGTGAAATTTATCAGCATGAAGCAATTAAGCGTGTCAGAGATTATTTAAAAATTATCGGAGAAGCTAATGGTTGAAGACGAGTTTTTTGAGAAAAAATTGAAGAGTTAGGATTAGATGGCGGTGCTAGGAAATCTGCTGAAGAAAAATTATTATCTGCTAAGCCAAAATTGACCAAGGAGGAATTAAGTGAGCCTGGAAAAGTCAATTGCATTAGAAAAATTGATAAGTTGTTGATTGAAATAGTGCTGGAGGAAGACAAAGAAAAGATAAAAGAATTAAAGGAGAAATCATGAAATCTTTTTGGGGAAGTTTTAGATAGAATAGAAGAAGTACAAAAAGTAAAAAGTAAATTATTAGAGAAAATAAATAAATGAATAGAGGAAGGTAATGATCTTCTTAATTCCAAAGATAAAGAAAAGATTAATAAATATTTAACTGATTTTAGTGGCTTCCTTAGTTCATTGAAAGAAAAAGAAAGTTACGAAATTGAAGTAGAATTAATGATTAAAACAGTTAATAAAACTAAGAATGTAGCAGTTAATCAAAAAGTAATCGAGAAGGTTCTTGGAGAAAAAGAAAACGAAATGGGTTCTTTATTTAGTAAATTAAAATTAGTTAATGCTGAGAATTCAGAAGTAGAGGAAGAACTGCTAGGAGAAAAATCAACAGAATCTTCTAAATTTTCCTCTAATGTTAATAAAGAAGACAAGCAAAAAATCATTGAATATTTAGATAATCTAATTATCAATGCTGTCTTTGTCAAAGATAAAGAGTTAACAAGAGCCCGTGAAGTTGTTTTCTGTGAAGATCCGATAAATTATTCTAGAAAAATTAACGGGGCAAATAGTAAGTTAGAGGTGGAAGATATTCGAGCTACAGTAATTGATAAAATTTTTTATTATTTAAGCAGTGTAAAAAGAGGTCGAGGAAACAATGATCGAGAATCCCAAGAGCTTTTAACTAGTTTTGTTGATTTGGTTAAGCAGGAAATTAGTAAAGAGTTAGGAAAAGATTTTACTGATTTGCCTTCTGAAACCCAAGAATTATTAGAAGTTAGCTCTGCTGAGAAATTAACTGAAAGTAAGAAAGCAATATTAAGAAAGGAAATTTCTTGCAGAGAAAAAAAAGAAATCCAGGAAACTATCGCGGTAAATAAGTTACCAATTCCAAAAATTCCCTCTTTTGAAAATGAAAAAAGTGAACAAATAAACAATTCAACTCCATTTCTAGGCAGAACAGTTTCAACTTTACCAAATAATGAGAATAATAGATGATTAATGGGTGATGACATAAAAAAAGCCTATGATTCCTTCAAGGAAAACAGAGAATTAAGAAATGTATTTTTATTGGATCCACTTTATTTAGGAGATTTAGCAAGTGGAAATAGTCGAGAGGAGAAAGAACGAAAAATCGATACTTTAATCAACAAAAGATTAAATGAAAATGAGTTAGTTTTTCTTCCTGCCAATAAAGAGAATAATCATTGGTCTTTGTTTGTTTATGAAAAGAGTAAAAAGACTCTTCACTATTATGATTCATATGGTAATTCCAGTTTTCCCTATTTTAAACCTCTTTGTAAAGAAATATTTGCTAAACTGGGCATTTCAGCTGGAGAAATTGAAAATCATCTTAAAGTAGAAAAGATGCCTCAGCAAAATAATGGTTATGATTGTGGAGTTTATGTAATAGCCGCTACCCGTGCTTTGTTAGAAAGATACCGGCAAGATAAAGAATTTAATGATTGAAGTCTAGACGACAAAGAAGACTTTAAATTTTCTATCGAAGAAGAAAGAGAATTATTAAAAACTCAAAATACTTTTAGTAACTTTTCTGATGAGACTAACAAAAACAAAAACAAAGCAAATAAGGGAAATAGAGAAACGGAACAACAACAAAATAAAGATAATAATTTACAAGAAAACAATTTAGTCAAAAAAGTAGTATTTGATTTTCGGGTAAAAAAGCGTTTTCAACTAAGCAGTCAAGAAGGTATTATTGTTTATGAAATTTATCCTAGTGGGGACTTACAAAAACTTCTTCTTAGAGAGCTAAAGATTAAATATCTTCAATTCGAAGTTAACAGGGAATTATTCTGGTTTGATGGCTCACCAGTTGAAAATTTAAAAAACGAACATCTTTATAGATTAAAAATAGAAAAAGATTCATGCTTTACTAATGAAAAAGACTTGCTAACGATCAAACTGTTTAATGATGAAGATTATGAATTAAAAGAACTATTAGGGGAAAGTAATCATCGCCAAACAATTGAAAGTAAGGGAGATGTAAGTAATAATTCGCTAATTCTTCCAGACATTAGAAATAATAATTATTTTGACTTTTCTTCATCTGAAACTTCCACAAAAGATGGTTCATTGGTCGACGAACAAAGAGACAAAGCAAAAAAAAAGAATTTTTTGCCTAATTCAAATTTAATAAATGATGAGGAAAAACCTGAAACTTCAGCAACAAATGTTCCTGTAATTATTGGCGATTCAGCGATGAGTTCTGTTGCTAATAAAGAAAAAAAATATAAATTAAGTGAAATAATAAAGTATGCTAATAAAGAAAAAGTTGATCTAAATAAAAAAATAAAGATTGTTAAGCTGGCGACAATCAAAAAACTTCTCAAAAATGTTAAGACCAGGCAATTAGATAAATTGTCTATTGATAATCCCTGGGGAGACGAAAACGATCCGAATAGTCTAATCTATAAAATCAAAAATGCCAAGAAGTTAATTGATAATAATCATTTTGCTAGCCAAGATATTTTTGAAAAATTTAAGAGTTGGGTTGATATAAGCAAAAAAATCTCAAAAAAAAAGAAAATATTAGGTGGTTTTAGTGAAGTAAAAATCGGTAGTTTAAAATGAAACGACAATCTTTATACTGATAAAATATGAAAGGAAATAGCAACTATTTTTAAAGAAAGCAAAGAAATATTAGATGAAAATAAATTTAGAGATAAACTTTCTTTTGAATTCCTTAAAGAAATTATTGGTGAGCAAAAAATAGGGATTGTTTATGAAGCTGGTGCCAAGTTAAGGTTAAGAGAATTTATTAAAGATAAAATTGATGAAAGCAATGATGTTTGAGTAGAAGTTGATTGGATTGGAGAAACTAATCTAGAAAAGGCTCAAGTTGCGGCCATTAATGAGGTTAACAATACTTGAAACACTAACGAAATAGGCGGACGAGTTAACGGTCGAGACAAAGATACAGTCTTAGAGCGTGCTAACTGAGCCGACGCCATTAACAACGGCACAGTGGAAACGGCCATTAACGCCGAACGAGACCGCTTAATCCGTTTAATCACCGTTGCAAAAGAACAAGGAACGCAACAACAACAACAACAACAACCTTTTACTGGTTCAACATTTAATAATAATCAGCAAAGTTATCAATCCAGCGACAACAGAGAAAGTTACCAACCAAATTCTCAAAATGTAAACAATAACTCTTCCTCAACTAATTCTGTTAATGGCAGTAGTAGTAGTAGCGAGACTAGTATAGGTGGTTCTCCGGGTGGTTCGCCTTTTTCAAGTTCTGGTTCAACTGATTTTGATGATAGTAATGAGCGAAAAAACAATTTTTCTTCTAATTTTCCTGCTTCATCAACTGATAGCTTTTCAAAAGATGGTACAAATTTACCAACTTCTACAGAAAAACCTGACTCAACTGGTGATTCTTTTCCAGCAGTTAAGAATGATAATAATGATGCTGAATCACTAAAAGAAGAAATTAAAGCTCTCAAAAATCGTATTGATAATTTAGATAATAAAGTTGATACAGTCATAGGAAAAGAGGAAAAAATTGAAGAAAAAATCGACATAATTCTTAGTTTATTAAAAACGTTAGGAGAAGGCAAAGTATTTAAATCAGTCGAAGAAGTTAAGAAATTTGCTAGCGAAGAGATTATTGATAAGGGTTTAAGGGGAGTTGCATCTGCAGAAGAGTGCCAAAGTTTACGTTCTGAAATGAATGAGTTGACTAGCAGTCAAGCAATTGTGAAGCATATGAAAAACTTTATTCAAGAAAAGAGAAATAAAATAATTGAATCCAAACAGTTATCTGTGAATACTCAATCACTAAGTAAAAATGAGAAAAAACCGATTGAAAAACCAAACGCAATTTGAATAATAGCAGGAATTACTCTCGGAATGGGCATTATTGGTGTTTTTATTTATTGATTAATAAGAAATAAAATAAAATAATAATTATAAATATATGAATAGTGTGAAACGACAGAGTCTGATAAATAGGGCAAAAAAAGATCATAATTTACAAGACAAAATTAGCGATTGTGCTTTTGCTGAAAATCAAAACTTAAAATATAATCATCGAAATTTGCGACAAGAAAAATTATTAATGATCAAGAAAGAAGCGAATAGGTTGGAGGTAAATAATGACTAATCCTAGAATTCAAGAAATCGAGCAAAAATTTTTAGAACTTGCTCAAAGAGACGCTCAACTTTATCCGCTTACTATGGCACAAGGAGCAATCAATCATTATAATTCTCCTTCCCTCGGAAACTGAGCAAGGTTGGTAATCAGAATTTGACAGGGGGAAGAGGTAATAGGTTTTCCCAATAATAAATTTGAATTGGCAAAAAGAATAAGAGATAAAGGAAATTTTTCTTATGAAACTACTTCACCTGAAACACAGGTGAAGATTAATGAATTAGTAGAAGAATGAGAAGGTTTATTGGAAAGAAGACAAAGAAACAACATGGAAATTATAATTTCTGATCAGTTAAAAAAAATATTCGAAGAGATGGTGAAAGGTGTAATTGTTGGTGCGTCTTTTTTTCCTGAAAGAGCTAAAAGATTCTTAGAATTAGAAGGAACTAGAAATTATTTTAGTTTAGATTATGAAACAAATTGTTGACAGTCACTCTATCTTGGATATTTTCATAATCCTCCTGAGAATTTTGTTGAATTGGTTAAGGAGTGTCGAAACTTAAATCAGACTGAGGTTCGAATGCTTTCTGAATTGCAAACTCAACTTTGAGAAAAGACTCAAGAATTTGACCAGCTGCAAAGCAAAATTCAGCAGCTTCAGTGCCAACTTGCTAATTCTCAATCTTCTCAAAATCAAAGTGAAGTTCAGTTAAGGGCAAAAGAGGCTGAGTTTCAAAGGGTTGTTCAAGAAAATCAAGTCAATATAACCAATTTGAAGAGAGAAGTCGAAAATTTACAAAGACAAATTCGAGTTAATCAGCAAGTTTACGCAAATCAAGTCCAGGTCAAAGATCGAATTATTGATGACTTGAAAAAGCAGAATGGGCGGTATAAAGTTGTTCCTGCTTGAGCAAATCAAGAAGAGCAAAGAAAACTTCGTTGAGTTAGCGAGAGTTTAGCAAATCAAATCACCATTAATCAGCAAAAAGATCAAAAAATCGACCAATTACAAACAAGCTTAGAAGAAGAAAAAAAGAAAAATGAACTAATTGTTCAACAATTAAAAAAATATTTAAGCAACGAGGAATTGACCAGTCGTGCTTTACAAGAAGTTAGGCAAGGAATTACTTATTGAAAAAACAACAAAAGTTAATTTTAAAAAACACATAATGGAGATCACTGTAAAAAAGCATTAAAACATAATATCATGAAGGCCCAAATTATTAAAGCAATTACTTTTCTTGCAACCGCTCCTTATATTGCTTGGGAAGCCCGTCAAGATGATGAAATTGAATATTATCGCAATTTAGTTGAAGCTCGTGAAGTTAGGGAGCAGATGGAAAAATGACTTTATGAAGATTTACAAAAAGAGTTAAGAAAAGAACCAACTGAGAAGCGAGAAGCAGTGATTACTTTTAATCATTTCCTAAAAAACATTTTTGGCCAAGGACTAGAAGGAGTTACTGAGGCTCTTCATTTTGCTCGTTGACTAAGAACAAAAATTAACTCTTCAGAAAAACAAGTAGTTCAATTAGACCAATTAATTGAAAAGACTAGGCGGACAGTTCAGAATTTAGAAAATCAAGAGTTTGACAAGATAAATATCAGTGAAAGTGATTATGAAGTTATTAATCAACGACAAATCGCTCACGAAAAAGAAAAGACGGAATGGCAAAAATTGTTGGTTAAATTAGAAAGCGAAATGGATGCTCTTTTAGCCCAAAATTGAGTTAACTATGATTTAGTGGAAGAAGAAGTTGAACATAATGGTTCTGAATATACTCTTATTAGCACAATTAAAGGATTAAAAGAAGAAAAAGACCAACAAATTTCTGAATTACAGGGCAAGATTGCTGAATTTGAACGAGAAAACCAACGACTTAAAGGTGAATTAGAGAGCCAACAAAATCAATCACAAGCCCAAGTTATTCAACCAGCTACCCCACCTTTCAAAAATTAAACATTACTGAAAAAAAACTTTATGATATTTGTCGAGGGAAAGGGGATGCTTTTTCTTCAAGTGAGTTATTAAATTATCGGACTAGTTTGCTTTTTGATTACTTACTTTTGTTCTCTCAACAAATTTCCTGGTAATTTTCTTCTTAGCTAAATTTTTTTATCAATCCTCCACAGCAAAAGCCATTTCTCAAGCCGCTTTGGCTTGGGTCATTATTTCTCTGCTAGTTATTCCTAAACGCTTTATCAAACGTAATTTTTTATCGATGGTGCGAGGATAATGAAATTGAAGTTTGCTGGGATGATCTATTCCTGTTTTCGGAGTATTTTTAATAAAAACTTCCGATGGTTGGAGGTCTTCGCTATCTTCGGTAGTCATAGCCACCACTACTATCCACCGATCAAGTTCATTTTGAATATTATCACTAATTACCAAAGAGGGACGAATTTTGTTAATTTCTTTTTCTTTTAAGCGGTTGAAGTCGGTTAATCAAATCTCTCCGCGTTTAGGAAAAGCCTTGTCTTCCGGGGAAAAAAGTAGTGATTTATTCATTTTGTTCTAGACCATCTCCAACTACTTCATCGTAAATTTCTAACTCTTTTTGTAGTGTTTTGTTCTTCATTGCTCTTTGATAACCAGCAATCTTTTTTTGTTTTAAGGTTTCTTTTGCTTGTCGTTGAATTTTTTGTAGTTTTTCCTCGATGGTAACGTTGACAAAATGGCTAATTTTCCTTGCTCCGATTGTTTGACGAAGTTTGTTGTAGGTTTCCTCTTGAAAATAAATATTTATGTTGCGTCCAGTCATATAGTTATTTTTAATGCATAGAGGCATAATGATTAAGAATGCAGTTTATTTATTAAACAAAAATTGCTATTAAAAATAGACCTTTAAAAGAAAGAACCAAAGAAAATTCCCCCACATTTCCCCAAAAATGAAAAATTGCAGCTGTTTTTCCTTGCTTTTCCCCCATTTTTGGACAGTAAATTGAAATTTCTGACCTCTTTTCTCCTCGTTTTTTCTCGTTTTTGTTTCCTTTTAGTCGGCAAATCCTCCCAACTTTCGCCGGTCAATTAATTAAATAAGTAATTAAATTTTATTATTTTTTTTATAAAAAGTGAAATCATTAATTGTCCGTCCAAACTTTTGCTTGCCAAGAGCAAATTGTTGCGAAAAATGTGAGAAAAAGGGTTAAAATCCTTTCAATTTAAGGCAAAAAGAGGCTTTTTAAGGAAAATTTTTTTTGTTACTTTTTTTTAATTACGCAATAGGGGGAGGTAAAAATACATATATGTCCTTATTTTTGCTATGGAAATGCTTGACAAGTAAAATTAACATTAAAGTTAAGCAATATTGTTTTTAATCCTCCTTGAAAAGTAGGTCAAAGAAGTTGTTTTGTTTTTAACTCTGGTGAGTTTAAAAAAGTGCTGAAAAGAAAAAGCGAAAAAACTTTCTAAAAAACAGCAAGCAAAAATTCTTAACTAAACAGGAACCCGCAAACGACGACCGTCTGAGAATGTTTTTTCTGCCGAAACTTTATCCTCAAAAACCGGAAAATCAAAGATAATTCGCTGGTAAAGAGCAATGGGCTTAATTTCATTAAACTTAACTTTACTGCCTTGCTTATTGGAGGCTTCTTTGCTAACTTTTTCTAATTTAATCAAGCCCATACCCTCTAAAATGTGAGCATCACGTCGCACCAAAGCATAGTCTTTTTGGAGTAAATTAGCTAATTCAGTCAAGTTGGTTGGTTTTTTTTCGACCAAAGTAGCAAATAATCGTAAACGATTTTTAGTCATATTAGTTGAAAGAGCTTCAATGCTGCTAGAACGAACAATATGCGGCTCTACGGAATGGGATTTTCCGTCTACTGCGGCTCAAAACTCCTTAAACATTCCCTCAAAAGAACTATTTGGATCATAGCGGAAGATAAAAACTTCATTTTTTGTTCGCCCTTTCATATTTATAATTTTTGGATAAAATTACCAAATTTTTTAATAATCATTTGGTAAAACATTTGTTGAGTATGCTGGCGAGACTTTCAGATAAAAAAGACCTCGGTGCCATTTTCATGGTAATGGGGACCTTTGCCACGATGATTGTCAAATCGAATCATCTCCCGCGGATTATCACGATTGAAAGCCATTCATTTAAACTTATAACCCTCGGGAAATTCAGGCTTATCGGTTGCTAACTTTCACAACTTAATTTCAATAAATATTTTCTTGCCTGAACTCATTAAAAACTCGTCTTGGCGATAATATTTAAGCAAGGCTTTAACCTCCATAAAGATATTTTAGTCTCCTACTGGTTATAAAAACATTTTTATATTAGCAATGTCTGAATGGAATTGAAAAGAATATCGGAAGCAAAAGCATCAGTTTAGAAGCTATTATTGTGCGGGTTGTCGACAGCGAAAACCCTGTGGACTGCTGACTAACTGTGTTAGAGACTGGCAAGGCTACTGTTGTCCGTGTTATTTTCAGCGAGAAGCAGAGGAAGCAAAAGAATATGCCGACTACCAACAAGTTTATCAGCGAGAAGCGAAAGAATGGCAAGCCAGCATTCAGCAATTAAAACTTTTGCGTGATTATCCAGGGTGCGACAAGTGTGGCAGCAAAGAAGTAGACGGCTATGATTTGCTAGTGAATAACAAGTTAGTTTGCCGTGATTGTTTAATTAAGAAAACTGGGGGCAGGTCGTCAGGAGCATTAAGTTGAACGGAACAGCAAAAATGGCATCAAAAGCATTGAGGAATTAATATTAGCGAGTGATTGGATGCTTATGATTGCTTACCGGTAAATGCTAATTGTGCGACAAAATGGCTTAAAGACAAGCAACATTTAAGCAATTGTGCTTGTTTAGAACTAGAAGCAAAAGAATTACATGAACTTTTTACTAATTCTTTACGGGAAAAGGAAGAAAAAATAAAAAAGTGTAGGTGCAAAGCAAGTAATAAGCCTCGCACTCCTTATTATGACTATGATAATTATGGTTATACTTACTGCGAAAAATGCGAAAAAAGAATAAAAGGAGCCGGTAAGCATGGAACCATTAAAAACCGCAATAATCCTGCTTTTTGAGGCTTAAATATTCCACAAAAAGTTTTATGTGGAGAATGCTTGGCCAACTATTTAAAAAACATGCCTACTAGAAAGAAGTATTTGTTTAATGAGTATGTGAAGAGGGGATATTGGAAGTAAAATTAACATTACTCAGAGGTTAGTTTGATAATTTTTTTATTTCTCTGATAAATGATATTTGAGTAACAATCGCCACAGAAAAGTTTGCCTTTATCCTTATGAAGAAAAAATTGTGGCGACTATTACTACCCAGGAAGTAATTCCCGAAGAAGTCCAATTTTTCGAGATCCCAATCATCGCTAATCAAGAAACCGGACTAAATGAAACTAGCCGGATATTGCTTAATCGAATTCACACCGTTGATAAAAAGTTGCGTTTACTCAAAAGACTAGGCAAAGTAAAGCCAGAAATTTGAGAAAGTGTGCTCAAATCTTTTTGGTTAGCTCTTACTAATAAGCAAGCTTAGTATGAAAAAAGTAGTAAAATTTACTAAATATCCTACTTGTCAGTGATGCANATCGGAAGCAAAAGCATCAGTTTAGAAGCTATTATTGTGCGGGTTGTCGACAGCGAAAACCCTGTGGACTGCTGACTAACTGTGTTAGAGACTGGCAAGGCTACTGTTGTCCGTGTTATTTTCAGCGAGAAGCAGAGGAAGCAAAAGAATATGCCGACTACCAACAAGTTTATCAGCGAGAAGCGAAAGAATGGCAAGCCAGCATTCAGCAATTAAAACTTTTGCGTGATTATCCAGGGTGCGACAAGTGTGGCAGCAAAGAAGTAGACGGCTATGATTTGCTAGTGAATAACAAGTTAGTTTGCCGTGATTGTTTAATTAAGAAAACTGGGGGCAGGTCGTCAGGAGCATTAAGTTGAACGGAACAGCAAAAATGGCATCAAAAGCATTGAGGAATTAATATTAGCGAGTGATTGGATGCTTATGATTGCTTACCGGTAAATGCTAATTGTGCGACAAAATGGCTTAAAGACAAGCAACATTTAAGCAATTGTGCTTGTTTAGAACTAGAAGCAAAAGAATTACATGAACTTTTTACTAATTCTTTACGGGAAAAGGAAGAAAAAATAAAAAAGTGTAGGTGCAAAGCAAGTAATAAGCCTCGCACTCCTTATTATGACTATGATAATTATGGTTATACTTACTGCGAAAAATGCGAAAAAAGAATAAAAGGAGCCGGTAAGCATGGAACCATTAAAAACCGCAATAATCCTGCTTTTTGAGGCTTAAATATTCCACAAAAAGTTTTATGTGGAGAATGCTTGGCCAACTATTTAAAAAACATGCCTACTAGAAAGAAGTATTTGTTTAATGAGTATGTGAAGAGGGGATATTGGAAGTAAAATTAACATTACTCAGAGGTTAGTTTGATAATTTTTTTATTTCTCTGATAAATGATATTTGAGTAACAATCGCCACAGAAAAGTTTGCCTTTATCCTTATGAAGAAAAAATTGTGGCGACTATTACTACCCAGGAAGTAATTCCCGAAGAAGTCCAATTTTTCGAGATCCCAATCATCGCTAATCAAGAAACCGGACTAAATGAAACTAGCCGGATATTGCTTAATCGAATTCACACCGTTGATAAAAAACTGCGTTTACTCAAAAGACTAGGGAAAATAAAACCAGAAATTTGAGAAAGTGTGCTCAAATCTTTTTGGTTAGCTCTTACTAATAAGCAAGCTTAGTATGAAAAAAGTAGTAAAATTTACTAAATATCCTACTTGTCAGTGATGCAGTTCACCAGAAATTAGATTGGTGCCAGTGAGTTCACTTTGGAACCTAAAACCCCCAGAAACCCCTCGTTATCAAAAACTTTGGCAAGAACGCGGCTGACCAACGAAACTGAACTTATGCTATTATTGTAAACAGAACTGTGAGTTAGCACATAGAGAAGTTAACTTGTGGCTGTGTCCCCGGTGTCATAAGTGTTTGATTTATCGTTTAGAGAATAAGCCGGGAAAGGCGGCTTATGAGCAATTGCCGGTGAATTGCTTGTGGTGCGGTTGGAAAAAGAAGCGTTTGACTAAAAAACAGCAAAAGAAAATCACCGACCAAGTAATTAAGAGTGGGCTGAGTTATCAGAGAAGTAAGAAAACCGCGAGCAAGAATTATTTTGCTTGGTGTAGTTTTTGTGAAGGAGTGATAGTTGGTAAGCAAAAAGATAAAGGAGTTAAAAACCGCAACCAAATACGCTTTTGAACTGATAAAGTTGGTGAGGAAAAGTTGATTTGTAATAAATGCTTGCGGGAAAATGGGGAATTTCAGCAGTTATTGTTAGGTAAATATAAGGGGAGGTGAAGAAAGTATAAGAGTAGGGGGTTGATTTAAAGCAGAAAGGCTTTGTTGCTTTAAAAAACATTATATTCCATGACGAGCAAAGAAACATCGCCCCAAAAAAGCCAAAAAAGAAGTAATTACCTATTTTCTTTATCCGCTAGAAGACCAAAAAATTATGGTCAATGACCACTTAATTAAATATTTCTGCATTAGTTCTCACTGTGATAAACATTTAGAACATGGCATCACTCATGAATTAATTATGAAACTAGTTCAATTATTAAACAGCCGCTATTTTCCTTTTAGTGGCAAACAACCCAAGAAAAAGAATTATTTTAAAGAATACTCACCAAATCACTGCGTTAGCAATTCACTTTTAATTGGAAGGGCGTTAACCTTTTTAGCGTTTTTACATAATGGTTTTTTGGTTAAAAATAAAGGCTATTTATTGGAAACCTTAATTATTTTATGATTAGTGAGTTTTTTGCTCTTGCTGCTGATTGTTTATTCCCTCTGCTGTATAAAAGCCATTTGCTGCGAACCAGTACTTATTTCTGCCATTAGGGCTTGGACTTGGTTTTGTAATTCTTGGTGCTCCTGTTTTAAGTCTACTAGTTCTTTCTCTACTTTCTCTTTATCTTTTTTAGTTTGCTCTAATTGAGTTTGGAGAGATTGATTCTCTGTTTGCAATTGACCGTTAGTATTATTAGCAATAGTTAGGGAACTATTAAGATTAGTAATAGTCTGCTGATTTTGTTGATAAATATTCTGTTGATTTAATTGGTTGATTTGACTTTGCAATTCCTGTTTTTGTCTATCTATTTTTTCTTGAAATTCTTGCCTGGCAGTGTCTAGTTGATTTGTTAAATCTTCAATATTATTTCTAAAAACTTCTTCGCTTTGTTGTTGTTGGTTAAGTTTTTGTTGTAATTCTTGGATTTGAGTAGTTAAATTATCAACATTTTCTCCTTGGGCTTGGATTTCTCCTAATTTCTCTGCTAATAAATTAATAGTCTTCCGGTCTTGTTCTTTTATTCATTCAAAAATAAATTTCTCTATTCCGGAACCAATTAAAGGTTTTTGTGGATTTTCTCTTGCTTTTCCTAAACAAGCTTTTTTTCAGTTATCTTCGTTCTCTAAAACTTGTAATCATTCTTCGTATCTTCCTGCTTGGTTTTTATTTTCTTCACTTTCTGCTATTTTAGCCAAAAGTCAATTTCTAAATTCTTCAAAATTATGTGTCATAATAGTTATTTTTATAGACAATAAAACAATATTTTCCTTTTTTGGTTCTTGCTTTTTTTTCCTTGTTCCAATTCCCTAATTTGTTTTTCTANAACTGTTTAGGGCTTGGCAATCTCTTCATACATTAGCATAATCACGATTAAGCAATTGGGCTAATTCTTGAATATTAGCGGGCTGCTCTGCTACTAAACAGGCTAATAAGTCCATTCGGGCTTGACTAGCTACTCGATAAATGGTTTCTAAACGGTTAGCAATCATTAAATTTTTTGGTTGAATGTGTTTTTTGCCGGTATCCACTGCTTCTCAAAAACCTTGAAACATCCTACGAGGGGAAGCTTGTGGGTCATATTTAAAAATAAACTTTTTCATAACTATAATTCAAAATCAAAATCACCAAAGTGTTGTCGCACCAAAGTTAAAAACATTTTTTCGGTTTCAGGACGAGAAATTCAAGCAAAGAATTTTTGCTTTTTCTTATCGTCGATATGATAATGTGGCGACTTACCAGGATGATTATCCAACAAAACAAATTCTTTATTTGGTTTAGTTAAATTAAAAGCAATTCATTCCATTTTGTAGCCTTCGGGGGAAACTCAGGTCGAACTTTATCAATGTATTGCCAAAGTTTCATACGTAAAGAGATTTCATAACCTTTATCAGTAATAAATGTTTCACTGATAAAATAAACCAAATACCGCTTTTGCTTCATTTATATATGTAGTTTTAGCACCACATATATTTAATTTTTAGGAGCAAAGAAAAAGTTTGTTTATTAATAATGGCAAATACCAGCATTATTTAAAACAACTCTTTTTCCTCTATTTGCGGATTACAAGTTTGACATTTTTCTCAATTACACACTCTCATGTTAGCACTTTTTCATTTTCTCACCGTGCCGTCAAGCTCTTTTCTTTCGCGTCAGTCTAGGAAACCGACATAATGCTTACCATCTATTTTAGTGCTTAATTTCTCTAACTGGTTATTGGTTTCAATTAGTTCTATTCAAAAGGTATCATTATTATTTAGCATGTTTTAGAGTTATATAATGATTTTTATTCGTAAAAAAAAACCAACTCTGCTTAAAAATTTTATATGATTTGTTCTCGTTGTCATAAACCAATCACACCTGGCGAAGAAGTCCAAAGGTCGGGGTAGCGGTTTTCAAACAGCAATTTTAGCTCAGTTAGCGAAAAAAGTATACACCATTGAAGTTTATCCGGAATTAAGCAAAAAAGCCCAAAAATTATTAAATAAATTAGGTTACCAAAATATTAAATACAAACTAGGAGACGGAAAACTAGGTTGGCAGGAATTTGCTCCTTTTGACAAAATTATTGTTACTGCGGCAGCTTCAGAAATACCTTCTTTGCTGGTTGAACAATTAAAAACTGACGGGAAAATGATTTTACCCTTAGAAACCAATAGGCAACAATATTTAGTTTTGTTAAGGAAACTAGTTGATAATCGAGTAGAATTAAAAAAGCTGGTGCCAGTGAGATTCGTTGCTTTGGGGTAAAAACTGGCAATTTGCTATTTTGTGAAAAAGAAAATTTTGCAATAGTTCTTCACTCTAGGAATTTTTACCTGGTCAGTTTCCTGGAATATTGTAAGTGGGTGATTGCAGAATTTGAGATTGTTGCTGACTTCTCTGGTATTCATTTCTTAACCTTTCTAAATTATCATTACTTAAAGGATTGCTTAGAGTTAGTTTCTTGGTATCTTCGAGTCAGAGAACAAACTCATAATCTTGGGCAGGATTAAGCGAAGGAGTGGCTTTGAATAATTCTTTAATCTCTTGTTGTATGAATCTTTTGCTCCAAAGGCCTCTGATATCTTCATTATCAAAATCATTATGAATAGCAGCCCAATCCTCAACTTTTTCTTCTAAATTGAAGTCATATTGCGAAGTATATAACTCGTAAAATTGCTTGTTAATTTCCTGACTGTTTTGGGGCTCGGGAAGATTATCAGTATCTAAAAGTCGGCTAGTATAAATAGCTTGAGAATCAGTTTGGTAATCAAGAACCCTATTTGGTCGGGAAGTTAGTTCTTCAACATCTTGATATTGACGATAAAATTCAGTATCCTTTTTGCTCTTTATTTCATTCAGCCAAATATTTATAATTTTGAATAATTTATTAGCAGTAGGACGTTTTGAAGGGTCAGCATCTCAGCATTGTCTAATTAAACTCTCTAATAATTTTGGCATCCGCACATTAGCGAAGTTAGGACGAAGTCCTTGGCATATTTTCAAGGCTAATTGCCCGTCAGCACGTTCATGATAAGGAGCACGACCAGCAAATAATTCATAAACTACAATCCCTCAGGAATAAATATCTGCGGCTTGCGTATGAGCTTTACTTTGGAGAACTTCTGGAGCCACATAAGGAAGAACACCATAAACTTTTTCTTCTTTGTCTTTTTCGTCAACCGGTCGACATAAACCTAAATCAGTGATTAAGCACACATCACTATTAGAAATTAATATATTGCCCGGATGAAAATCTCGATGAACTAACCCTTGGCGATGAATATTGTTTAGCCCTTTCGCTAAATGATATGACTGACCGAGTTTATTGTAAAAGTCTAGTTTCTTGTAATAATTAGTTAAATATTTTCGCAAATCCCCATTTTTTATATAATCCATTACCATGATATAATCACTAGTTTGCGGGTCTTGAGAAATTCCAAAACATTTGACCACTCCGTCATACTCATCCTTGAAANAAACCAAATACCGCTTTTGCTTCATTTATATATGTAGTTTTAGCACCACATATATTTAATTTTTAGGAGCAAAGAAAAAGTTTGTTTATTAATAATGGCAAATACCAGCATTATTTAAAACAACTCTTTTTCCTCTATTTGCGGATTACAAGTTTGACATTTTTCTCAATTACACACTCTCATGTTAGCACTTTTTCATTTTCTCACCGTGCCGTCAAGCTCTTTTCTTTCGCGTCAGTCTAGGAAACCGACATAATGCTTACCATCTATTTTAGTGCTTAATTTCTCTAACTGGTTATTGGTTTCAATTAGTTCTATTCAAAAGGTATCATTATTATTTAGCATGTTTTAGAGTTATATAATGATTTTTATTCGTAAAAAAAAACCAACTCTGCTTAAAAATTTTATATGATTTGTTCTCGTTGTCATAAACCAATCACACCTGGCGAAGAAGTCCAAAGGTCGGGGTAGCGGTTTTCAAACAGCAATTTTAGCTCAGTTAGCGAAAAAAGTATACACCATTGAAGTTTATCCGGAATTAAGCAAAAAAGCCCAAAAATTATTAAATAAATTAGGTTACCAAAATATTAAATACAAACTAGGAGACGGAAAACTAGGTTGGCAGGAATTTGCTCCTTTTGACAAAATTATTGTTACTGCGGCAGCTTCAGAAATACCTTCTTTGCTGGTTGAACAATTAAAAACTGACGGGAAAATGATTTTACCCTTAGAAACCAATAGGCAACAATATTTAGTTTTGTTAAGGAAACTAGTTGATAATCGAGTAGAATTAAAAAAGCTGGTGCCAGTGAGATTCGTTGCTTTGGGGTAAAAACTGGCAATTTGCTATTTTGTGAAAAAGAAAATTTTGCAATAGTTCTTCACTCTAGGAATTTTTACCTGGTCAGTTTCCTGGAATATTGTAAGTGGGTGATTGCAGAATTTGAGATTGTTGCTGACTTCTCTGGTATTCATTTCTTAACCTTTCTAAATTATCATTACTTAAAGGATTGCTTAGAGTTAGTTTCTTGGTATCTTCGAGTCAGAGAACAAACTCATAATCTTGGGCAGGATTAAGCGAAGGAGTGGCTTTGAATAATTCTTTAATCTCTTGTTGTATGAATCTTTTGCTCCAAAGGCCTCTGATATCTTCATTATCAAAATCATTATGAATAGCAGCCCAATCCTCAACTTTTTCTTCTAAATTGAAGTCATATTGCGAAGTATATAACTCGTAAAATTGCTTGTTAATTTCCTGACTGTTTTGGGGCTCGGGAAGATTATCAGTATCTAAAAGTCGGCTAGTATAAATAGCTTGAGAATCAGTTTGGTAATCAAGAACCCTATTTGGTCGGGAAGTTAGTTCTTCAACATCTTGATATTGACGATAAAATTCAGTATCCTTTTTGCTCTTTATTTCATTCAGCCAAATATTTATAATTTTGAATAATTTATTAGCAGTAGGACGTTTTGAAGGGTCAGCATCTCAGCATTGTCTAATTAAACTCTCTAATAATTTTGGCATCCGCACATTAGCGAAGTTAGGACGAAGTCCTTGGCATATTTTCAAGGCTAATTGCCCGTCAGCACGTTCATGATAAGGAGCACGACCAGCAAATAATTCATAAACTACAATCCCTCAGGAATAAATATCTGCGGCTTGCGTATGAGCTTTACTTTGGAGAACTTCTGGAGCCACATAAGGAAGAACACCATAAACTTTTTCTTCTTTGTCTTTTTCGTCAACCGGTCGACATAAACCTAAATCAGTGATTAAGCACACATCACTATTAGAAATTAATATATTGCCCGGATGAAAATCTCGATGAACTAACCCTTGGCGATGAATATTGTTTAGCCCTTTCGCTAAATGATATGACTGACCGAGTTTATTGTAAAAGTCTAGTTTCTTGTAATAATTAGTTAAATATTTTCGCAAATCCCCATTTTTTATATAATCCATTACCATGATATAATCACTAGTTTGCGGGTCTTGAGAAATTCCAAAACATTTGACCACTCCGTCATACTCATCCTTGAAAAGTTTATAGTAGGCCACCTCCCGCAAAAAGTCATCGGTTATATTTTGCGAATTAGTTAAAATCTTTAAAATAACTCCATCCGGATAAAACTTGTCTCTTTCTCAATCATTATCTTTCATGTTTCAATAACTAATTTGTCTGTCAACTCACTCAGCTACTTTGTAAATCTTGCCAAAGCCACCTTCGGCTAAGTATTCAATGTCCCGAAATTTCTCATAAGGGATTCATTCTAATACTCCGTATTTATTAATGGCATTTAATTGATATCACTGAATAAAGTTATCAACTGCTGAATTACCACCACTTCAATTTTCAAATTCCTCAGTAAAATGGCGGGCACTGCACGATTTACATCAACGATACCATGTGTTGGTCTGACTACATTCTTCACATAAGCCAAAGGCTTTATATCTTTCTTTCAGCTCTATCTTATTTAGTATTTCGATGCTTTCTGGTTTGTAAATTTTATCACATTTTGCTAGGTGATTAATTAATATTTTTCTTGAATCGCTACGGATTTCTTTATTAAGATTATTTTGCTCTCGCGATCTCTTTCCAATAATATTTAATGGTGGATTGTCAACATGGATAATTCTCTTGTCGCAAGATTCAATCATTTCGACAATTGCTTTGTTGTTTTCAGTAAGTAGTGCGTGGATATCGTTTTCGCATTCTGTTTTATCCTCAAAATAAGCAAAATTGGTCCGCATAATGGTAGTATATTTGGTAATATTTTCATCAAAAAGGATTTCTTTTAAAGTATTGTAAGTGTCTACTTCTTCTGGTGTAAACTTACCATTATTTACGAACAAAATTTGGCTCAGTCCGTCTTTAACTTTGTCATACACTTTGGCTATTTCTTGTAAGGTTTGAATCTTTGTTAATTTCGTATCGCCAAGTCCTGGTGTATCAATTATTCGGTATTTTATCCCATTTATTTCAAATAATTTATCATTTATTTTTCTCGTTTCGCTGGTACTACCACGCCCCTCTTTAAAAAATTCTTCAAACTCGCCTTCTTTGTTAGCCAAAACATTAGCCAAAGCTGATTTACCATTACCAGTTCTTCCAATTAAAAGAATATTTCGATACTGAATTTCTTGTTTTATTTCCTCAGTCTCTTTGTTATTCCCATAACTTTTGTATTTTTTTCTTAACTCTTGCTCGTCTCCATATTTTAAGTAATTTGATACTCATTCAATATCTTTGCCCTCGGTGTCCTTTAGTCAATAAGCAAAATTAGCATCACCTATTTGTAAACCAGCACCAATTCATCATCCGGTTTGCTCATAATTAAATCCTTTTTCTTCTCATTCTTTTTGCAACTCAGGAGTAAAGTCTTTATCTATATTTTTCCAATCATTAGTCATAATACCCTTTTTAATTAACTTACTAAAAAATATAAAAAGCATGAACCAATAGATTCTTGAACAAAACTAAACAAAGCACTTGCTTTGTGCCTTTGAACTCAAATATAAAGGAAAAATAACTCAAATTAGGGTTTGCCCTAAAACAATTACTTATCCTAATTGAAGCAAGTAAAGTAAAATGAATATATGCACGCGAAAGAGAAAAATTTTTTGCTAAAAAATAGTTCAATTATTTTCCTCTATGCTTTTCATAGCATTTAAGGGCTTTTTCTAATAATTCGTTATAGTGTAATCTTTCTTTGTAAGCAATAGATTTTAATTTCTTTAATCACTCTTCACTTACCCCAGTATTAAATTGTTTAGTCCTTCCTGTCTTCCGTAAAGTTCTTTTGTCTATTTCCAAAGAGCGTAAATTTTCACTAACTTCTAAGGGAGGGGTGCCGAAATCTTTGGTTTTTTTTCTTTTAATTGGTTGCTTTTTTGGTTTTTCCTCGGTTGTTTCTATACAATTAGAGCAATAAGTTTCCGTTAAAAAACCACCGAGTTGGGGTGAATAAGCCGTAGTTTGGTGGAATTTTCTTTGGCAGTTATCACAAATGAAGTCTTGGTTAAGATGGGAATTTAATTGTTTTTGGGTCATATATTATTATTTTAAATAGTTCCTATGTTAACTAGTTCCTATTTTCTTTATTATTTCTTTTACTAACAATTGGGCTTGATTTTTCAAACGAGGATATTTTACTTCACTGATACTTAATCCTTGATTTTGGGCTTCCCGATAACTTATTTTCTCTGATAGAGAGACAAAGAAAACATAATAACCTGCTTTTTCTAAATAGCTCCTAGTGGCTTTTTCCTCTGCCGTAGAACTAATGCGATTAATTACGAAGGATAGTTTATTTTTATTTATCCTGGCTTTAACTAAGGCATGGAATTCTCTTATCGCTGGATTTAAATCGTCTAATGAAGCACCAACGGGTTGAATTATTAAGTTAGCCACTTTGGCAATATTTAAAGTTCCTTCACTAATGCGAGCAGGACCATCTATTATTAAATAGTCATAGGGAAGTTTAGTTAATTTTTCGTCAAAAAAAGGGTAAGACTGGCAATTGACAGCAGGCTTAATGTTTTGTTGTTTTCTCCTTTCGCTTCATTCTTGGCTAGTTTTTTGTTGGATATCTAAATCTACTAGTAAAATATTTTGTTTTTGTTTAGTTAATTCTGTTGCTAAACAGCGGGCAAGAGTAGATTTGCCTCCACCACCTTTTTGGGATAAGCAAGCAATTATTTTCATAATTTAAATTGAGATTGCAAAGCAAAAAGTTTAATCAAAGTTTCATCTACTTTCAGCATAATTTCAGGGTCTAATTCTCCTAATTTATTTCCCAGTCTTTGCTTGTCAATAGATTTCACCTGGTCACACATGATTTTCCCAGTCTTGATTAGCAATTCAATTGGATAATAAACTTTTTCAGTTTTGGTAGAAAATGGCAAAACAATTACTCTCTTGCTAACTTCATTTTGTCAATCATTACTCACAATCACTGCTGGGCGAGGTTTACGGATTTCAGTGCCGACACTTTTCTTATCAAATTTTACTCAATAGATTTCTCCTCTTTTGAATTTGTTTATTTTCTCACTCATTAATCCTCATCCTCGGCTTGAATTCTATCTCATTCGGCAATTTCTTTTTGCCTTTCTTCATCTGCATCAGCTAATTGATAAGCCTTTTTTCATTCTTCTGCTTCCAATATAACAGCTATTTCTTTTTCGGATAACTGCTTACTATGAAGACGATTTTGTAATTCTTTTAATAATTGCTTATTATCAACTTGTCTTAATTCAGTCATATATATAGTTTTAACTTGTTTTTAACAAAAATAGTTCCTATGTTAACTAGTTCCTATTAGTAATTATTTAAGTAGAATTGGTAAATATTCCCTTGATTTAAAACAAAACTGGTGATACTGCCTATTTCTAAACCATTAATAATTTTGGCTCGGTGGCTCTGATAAGTATCAAGTAAAAAATACTTTTTCAACTGATTAGTTTGCTGATACCAGAATTTATAAATGGGCTTGGCACGAAGAATTGACTTTTTTCATATTTCTCGTTTAATAATTAAAGCATTTTTTATGATTATTTGCTTTTCTTGCTCGTTTGCTAATTGCTTAGCTTGGAAAATCGCTTATTTCGGTTCCCCGCGTCGCCGGCATTTTTATTTAAGTGGTTGGCTGCTTTGGGATAGCTATTTTTCCTTTATAACTGAGTTCAAAGGCATGAGCAAATGCTTTATTCAGTCTTAGTTCATCGATAATCCAAGAATCTATTGACCCATATTTTTCATATTTTTTAGTAAATTCTTCTTCGATGTCTTTTATTTTTTTAGTTACAAAACTTTCGATTTTTTCTGGAATTAAGCATACTAAAATTGAATAATTGTTAGTTTGATTTCCTAGCAGTGAATAGACTCCTCTTTCGCTACTTACTAACTCTTGATCGCTTTGTTGAATAACATTATTAAAGAACGATATACTGCAATCATCATATTTGTAAGAGTTGTCGACTATGTTTTTTTCAGCGATTTTTTGTATAATTTTTGTTTTCTTTTCTTCTTCGATCTGCACAGTATCAAAAAACAAGGTTAAATAGTCAAATTTTATATCTATTTTTCCTACTTTTGAAAGTACTTTTTTAAACAGTGTGTAAGTAAGCAGCAATTTATTGAACTCGTTGTCGTCAGGAAAATTGATAAGAGCATTATTTTCCATCTTATGAAACCTCAAATCAGTTGGGGTTGACGTTCAAAGAAAAAGGGAAATTTTTCCTAATTTAGACTTTTCGAGATAGGTTGAAACTTTTTGGTTTTTTTCTTCAATTGCTCTTTTTACGTCNGCTTTGGTATAGCTATTTTTCCTTTATAACTGAGTTCAAAGGCATGAGCAAATGCTTTATTCAGTCTTAGTTCATCGATAATCCAAGAATCTATTGACCCATATTTTTCATATTTTTTAGTAAATTCTTCTTCGATGTCTTTTATTTTTTTAGTTACAAAACTTTCGATTTTTTCTGGAATTAAGCATACTAAAATTGAATAATTGTTAGTTTGATTTCCTAGCAGTGAATAGACTCCTCTTTCGCTACTTACTAACTCTTGATCGCTTTGTTGAATAACATTATTAAAGAACGATATACTGCAATCATCATATTTGTAAGAGTTGTCGACTATGTTTTTTTCAGCGATTTTTTGTATAATTTTTGTTTTCTTTTCTTCTTCGATCTGCACAGTATCAAAAAACAAGGTTAAATAGTCAAATTTTATATCTATTTTTCCTACTTTTGAAAGTACTTTTTTAAACAGTGTGTAAGTAAGCAGCAATTTATTGAACTCGTTGTCGTCAGGAAAATTGATAAGAGCATTATTTTCCATCTTATGAAACCTCAAATCAGTTGGGGTTGACGTTCAAAGAAAAAGGGAAATTTTTCCTAATTTAGACTTTTCGAGATAGGTTGAAACTTTTTGGTTTTTTTCTTCAATTGCTCTTTTTACGTCGGCAACAAAGTTGTTCATTAATTCTCCCTCTACATTTATCTTATATTCGCTTCTGACTAGGTTTTTGGAAACTCTTTTTTTCGTTTAGAATTTGGTATAATAACTCTAAATATGCTCAATAATAATAATAGTGAGCTTAGAAGTAAAAGAAAAAAATTGGTGTTGAACAAACTGAAAATAATGGCTTAATTCATGGCTAATAGTTTCGGTTAAAGCCCGCAAAACTAATATCTAAATAATGCTGTGGAGTAGCAAAATAACGCTGATAACCAAGTTTATTTAGCATATACATATAAAATGCTTTGCTTTTTTATATATAGTTTTTAATTTTGGTTCTTATGATTATTTGCTTTTTTTGTCCATTGTCGGAATCTCGCTTATTCTTTTACTTCATTCTAAATAGTTTGTTTCTTTTATAGTTTTTTCTCAATTCTTAACTTCTTCTTTCTCTTCTGCAATTTTTTCTTCTAGAAATTTGTTTAGTTCGGGAAAAACATCTTTGTTTTTTTTATAAAATTTTTCGAGCTTGCTCAATCTTTCTTTGCGATATTTTTCTAGTTCAACATCTCGCTCTTTTAGAATTTCTGCTCTCTTTTCTAAGTCATGTTCTTCTTTATAATCTTTTAATTTGGGTTCAGACACTTCTTGCGATAATCACTCTTCTAATTTTATTTCAAAAAAGTCTTCGGCAGTTCTTACTTTATTCTTGATTTCTTCTTCCTTTAAAATTTTGTCTAGTTCCTTTCATTGCTCTGAATTTAATCTTCCTTTGTTTACTAAGTCTTTGTGATTGATACCTTTTTCATTAGAACCTCATCAAGAATAGCAGAGTTTTTGAAAATCAATTAAAGATAAATTCGGAGCTATCCTCAAGCAATTACAACGAAATTTTTCCAGCATGTAAATGTGAGACAACCCCCAACTAATTATTTTTTGTTCTTGTTCGGTGAAGTAAATCTTTATTGCTTCTATTTGTTCTTTGTTAAGTATTCCGCGACCCAATTCACCTCCTGGTAAAAATGTTTTGCGTCTTTCTAGAAACCAGTCTAATCATCTTTCATTTCTTTTGTAATTGTCTATTATTTCTTTGTTTATGCTCATTTATGTATAGTAAGATCTTAATAACAATAAAGTATTTCTCTCTCTAAGATCCAAGACTTCGCTATCTTCTGTGATTCATTCTTCTCTTTTTATTTCCTTACATTCTCGGTGAATTATTTTCAACTCTCCTTCTCCTACACATTTTAACTTTTCATTACTAGTTTTAACATTTTCAACAATACTCATTTGATAATTCTTTTCCTGAATATCTTGGTCGGTGAATTTTTTTTGGCAAAAAGAACACTGATAATTCTTAATAAATGTCATATACATAAATTTTAATCTCATTTATAATCAGGAAATTTTTTTCTTAGTTTTTGCTTATATTCTTGATAGACTTTTTGAAAAACTGGATGATGGCCAGATAAATAGTTTTTGCTTGGTTTAATTCAATGCTTTATTCTAGCATCTCAACATTGAGAAGAAGCATGAGCAGTTTCATGAGCCACAGTGTCTAAACATTCCCTTTTGTTCCTCAAACTTTTTATCGGCAAGCAAAGAACATTTTTATTTTTGAATTCTTCTTCGGTTTGACCCTCTCAGCTTCATGAACCTCAATCTTCTATTTTAGTTTCGTAATCTATTCTGACAGTATTTTTATCATAGTTCAGATTAGTTTTTTTGTAATCGTCTTTTAACAAGTATTCTACCGCTTCTTTGGCAAATTTTCTCAAGGCTTCATCTGTATAGCAAGGATTGTTTTGGTTTCAATTTTCTTCTAAGCCGTGAAAAGGATTGCCACAATAAGCACAACGAAAATTTATTTCAATAAATCTTTGGCAAACAAGACATCTTTTTTTTATTTCTTTCATTAATTTACTTGAATTTTTACCTTTTAATGCTTCGGTGTGATTGCTGGGAATTAAATATAAGTAGTTAAGATTACTAACATTTTTTAAAGAACTGAACTTTTTACGACTAGGTTTTTTAATTTTTTGATATTCGGAAACTCATTCACCTTTCCACAAGGCTTCAGCTTTCTTATCTTTAAAACCAGAATTTTGTTTTTTATTTATGTTAGAACTTGTTTTTAGGGGCATATAATTTGATTGCTCGCCCTTGGTTTTAATACCTTATATATTATTTTTATGTGGTTTTTTTGTTTTTTGACCGATTTTTATTTTTTACATTTCTTTTACTCTTTTTCTTTTTAATATTTTGCCAGCGTCTATTTTTCAAGCGAGCAGGAGAAAAGTTTTTAATATGGGCTAGGGTCTTTTTTACTCATTCTTTTTTTTGTTTTTGTTGCTGGATTTGCTTTTTACCAAAGAATTTTCAATAAATAACTCACCCGAGCAAAAACGCCAGCAAAAGAGGGAAAAATAAAAGAATTAGGAGAAATCTAGAATTTGTCATCAGCAAAACACCAACTATTTCTTTTGCCCCACTGTTTCTTTAAATAACTCTTGAGAAATTTCTAAGCAATATTTTTTGTCTTTGTCGTTTTTAACATAATCAGCCTTATTGACAATAGTATCCAAGGCATAAGCCACTCTAACTGCTAAACGAAAAACTTCCTCGGGGTCTTTGCTTTCTCAGGCTCTTTGGGAGCAACGAATAATTTGTTTTAGAGTTTTTGATTGAGGATTGGTTTCTAAACAAGCAATGATTTTAGGCATTTCAATTTTAGTTAAGATTTGTTTGATTTGGGAAGATTTATCCATAAAAAAATTTTTTACTTTCATCAGCAAAAACACTTAGCGTTCCACTCAAAAACAACCCTCTCCAAGTCTCGCATTTTACGAGACCCACGAAGGCTTGTTAATTAATGTGACACGATAAGGTATATAAGCAAAAATGGTATTGAGAGCCTTCAACAAGCAGAAAAAGAAGAAAATGACTGACTAATAAGTAAATTATAAATGTAGTGCTAAAAAATTAAAATAAAAACCTAAAAATATAAATATATAAAAACAAAAAAATCTGTATGAATAATGATGAAAACCATTCTAAAAGAACCAAACCCTGAGGACTAAAAGTCCATGAAAACTTTTTCTGAAAAGTAAAACAAACTGCTCTTAAAGAAAGGTGTGAAGTAGTAG
>NZ_NWVA01000009.1:0-571166 GCF_003546845.1 endosymbiont GvMRE of Glomus versiforme
AGTAAGTTCATTAATGTTTACAAGACTGCTAGTTCTCGACTAATCAAAAAAGGAATATCCAACCATTAAGAAACAGTTATGAAATGCAAAGCATTGTCGGAGACCAAAAGAATTCTTTTGAAAAGTTAAAGGCAGTAGTAACTGAAAAAAAGTAAAGTCAAAAATGTCTACAATGGGAAAGAAAACTAGTAATCAGATGAAAGATTTATGCCATAAAACTTCAAGAAAATTAGTGGATAACTCTGATTTGCTGTCTCTTGAAAAACTAGAAACTAGCAAAATGGTTAGCAAAGAAAACAAAAAAAGTTGGCAAGTGAACCCAAGATGGAATGTTAAAGGCTTGTTGGGGCAAATTGGCGTTCTTTATCATTTACAAGGCAAAGGGTGCTGGTAAATGATACATGTTTGTAAGTCCAAGAAATACATATTGGTTGTGACAAAATTAACAAAGAGTTAAAAGAAAAAGAAATTTTTACTTTGTCCTAGTTGTGGTTATGAAGAAGATAGAGATGTCAATGCAGCGAAAAAAATTTTTTGGAAGGCACAAAAAAAACATTAATTCATTGGTGGGTAAATAGTGTAAACCACTATCAATATCGCTACCGCTAATATCTAATTCTTGTAATCGATGACAGTTTTGTAAATGAACCAAAGAACCAATTCAGCGATTATAAAAATTTGGATCTATTAAATTTGCTTGTCTATTTTCGTTATTAGAGCCGATATAACAATTTTTCTAAATTAGTAAAAGGAGAAAAGCAACTTAAATCTCGCGAACGGAGGATTATTATTAGTTAAATAGATACCGGTTAAATTAGGGGCCTGATTGGGAAAAACAACTTCTTCTAATCTATTACCCGAAGCATTTATTTCTTGTAAATTTTGGCAATTGGTAAGAATTAGATTAGTAATAAGTTAGTGTTCAATGGTTAATTTTTCTAAATTTGGTAAAGTAGAGCAATCCAAAGTGCCAGTTAGAGGAGTGGTTAAATAATGTCGCTGATTTTGGGTAATACCGGAATATAATCGTTGGTTGATTTGATTTATTTTGCCGTTCAGTAGGAGCAACAAACAATACTCTTAGATTTAGTTATATAATAATTAGCTATATTATGCAGAAATCTAATAGATAAATTTTTTTATACTTGGTTACAAAGCCTCCAGCCATAAAAATTACAGAAAAGTCATCAAACTATTCATTTAATGACATTTGATAAATTGTTTTTAAAGTTTTTAATGCTTTACATAAATTACTAGCTTATCTCTGACTAATCTTGCTAGATTTTGCTGGAATCAAATTTTCTTTTCACTATCTAAAGCATTGCTAGCTTCATCAAAAAGAAATATTTGAGCTTCTGATTTAGTACTGAGAGTATTTTGCAGATTAGTTCATTGCCTTTGTCCTGTTGAACCTGCTTCTAATAAGGTTTCGTGTGCTACATAAGCCACATTATTTTCTCGTCAATGTTGAAGGTTAATATCCTGATGAAGATTATAGGTTCAACCGCCTTTACACTTGACAATTAACCGCCCTTCTTGAGGCCTGATCACTCCTAATAAGAGATATAAAATAGTGCTTTTACCAGTGCCGTTCTCACCAATTAAATGATTGGATTCAGTCATAAAAAAAGAACGGGTGTAATTTTTCAGTATTCACTCTTTTTTTTCCTGGTAGCGAAAAGAAACATTTTGATAATGAACTGCTTCAATGATTAAGTTCTTATCTAATTTTAATCCTGATGGGTTATCATTTTTTTCGGGAAGAGCGAGAAAAGAGTTGACTCGTGAAAGAGAAGAAGAATAGTCAGCATATTCTCATAAACAACGTAATATTTCTATTAATTTATCTAAAACCAACCAAAAGACAAGTAAATTTTTTCCGATAAAATTATTGCCACTAATGAATAGTAAAATAAACGGAAAAGTATCTGCTAGCAATCTAGGAAAACTTTTACTTAATGACTTAGTACTGTTAAAACTGAGAGCCAAATCCTCATTGTTTTTAGTAATTTTTTCTTGCTTAATTTTATATTGTCAATCCAATCCCATGCTTTCTATTAAATTGATATTATTTCTTTCCTGATTGATTATTACTCATTCTCTATCTAGTCGCTTTTTATATTTTTTTTCGTTAAAAAGAACTTTTTTAGTAAAAATGTAGCTAGTAATATTAATTAGTGTCAACCAAGAAATAGAAAAAAAAATTTCTAACTTATTCATCTTCATAATTTTGCTCCAGTTAAAAAATAATAAAGCTATAATATTAGTTAGACTATGAAATGTATGATTCAATAAATGTTCTCAAAAATAACCTATTTCGCTTGAATCTCTTTCTATCAAATTATTTGTTCCATCTTTTTTGATTTGTCTCTCTTCGAAAGGCAATCGTCGAAATTTATCTAAAATAAGGCTTTTAGTATAATGACCGCCTTTAATTCTTAAATCTTCTTCTCACAGAGTATCAAAATAAATAATAAAAAAATAGATTGTCACTATTAGTAAGCCACCAGCAATAAATTGCTTAAAACTTAAGTGTATGAATATTTTTCGTAGTGGTTTTGGTAATAATTTACCAAAATTTATTTCTTTAGTTATTTTATTTTTAGCTTTAAAAAGATTGGAAAGTGTAGTTACTATTAATGTAGAAGTTATTACCTTAATTGTAGAAAACAAAAAATGCCTAATTACTTTAGGTTTGAATTTATTATATAAAATTAAAAAATTAATTTTTTGAAAATTATGTAGGTTTTTTTTTATAGATTTCGAAGTATTTCAAAGCATTTATTTATAATTTTAGCGCGAAGTTTTTGATAAAAAAATACAAGTTGCTCGCTAAATGATGATTAATTTTGTATTATTTTGAATATTGTCTAAAACATTTTTGTCGTGTTTAGTTATTTTACTACTAATTTAATGTTTTGAACACCTTTTCTCATTTTTTTCTCACAACTCTTCTTTGGAGGAATAATCAATAGAAAAAACTACTGCTATCAATTCAAGATCAATTAGAAGGAGCAAATTCCCTCAAGGATTTCTTGATAAAAACTGAGTAATTTTCTCTTGTTAGCTGGTTAAATCTGTGGATAGCCTTTTCTTTAAAAAAAAATAGTATTTCAATTAAAAGATTCTCCTTGCTTGATTATATAAAACTAAAAAAAGATGTGAACAGTTAAGAACTTGCGATCGATAATTGATAAAAGGATAAAGTTCTTGACGAATTTTTGATTCTTTAATAACTAAAATAAATCAAGGTTCTAAGCCATAAGAGGAAGGACATCTAGAAACAATTTTGATTACTTTTTCTACTACCAAAAGGAAATTTTACGAGAGTTACATTCACGGACGGCTTTTCTTTGAGAAATAACGTCGGTAATAATTTGAAAAATAGATTTTTTTTCTTGGAATCAAGATCTCTAACCATATATAAAAATTGTCAATGTAATCAAATGTTAAAAAAATAAAAGATTTATAGCAAAGTTAATTTTTTGTAGAGATGAATAGAAGAGGGCTAGTAAGAATTAAGAATATTTTAGGGAGCAATTTAGGTGAAGCGATCCAAACTTTTTGCTAGATGTAGGAAGAAATCAAATAAAAATAATAGCATGGAGTTGGTTTGCAAAAATTTTCAGAAGTAATTTTTTTAATTTGATATAGAATGCGTATCGTATTTTCATATATTTTTCCTAAATTCATTTGACATTACAAGGTAACAAAAATATGCAGTCATGGGATACTTACGGAAAAATTCGGAGGAAATTTTTTACTGTAAAATTAACAGTTCCAGGTTTAATTGTGTTAAGTTGATACAATTGTCAGTATTGTTCCTTTTTGTCTTGATATTTTTTTGTTTTATCAAACTCGTTATACAATAAACAACTGCTCAGATTGAACTTAAAGTTAGTTTAAAAAAAGATGTAGACTAAACTCTTTGTCAGGTTAAACTATAAAAGAAGTTCGATATTTTTCCCCAGATTGTAAAAATATTTCCAAAATTTACGAAAATGAACAAGGACGATTTTTCCAATATTTTCTTAATTAAGAATAAAAATGTTACTGTTGGTATCGCGTACAGAAAAGATAAATTTTACCAATACTTGCAAAACAACTTAGAAACAAAAAAATGCTTAGATTTAAATGAAACGGAGTTAAAGAATGAAGATGAAGAATATGTTGTTTCTTACTTCGTTGATCTTTTAGAAACTGATAAAATTAATCATAAAGAAATCGAACTAGGAAATTTATATTATAGTAAAGCTAAATATTTATTATTCCTAGCTGCTGAAAACAACTCTCCTAAGGCGTTAGAAATAATCGAAAGCATCAAAGAGCTGAAAAGTGCATATAGAGAAGTAAAAGAAACAAACCTAGAAGCAGAAGTTGCAGATGATGAATTGTTTAAACTTGACTTTTAAGGCGCAATGCTAAAAAATATTTTCTCTTTTTACTTAAAATCACAATAATTAGTTAATTTTTTTCCTAAGTTTTCTTATCGTATCGTATTTCTATTATATATTATACATTTACTACTAGCGATTTTTTTATAGCTTAAGTCTTGAAAAAAAAAATACAATAAAATTCAGATAAAGTTACTGAATAAAATATTAAAAAATATGTATAGTTTTGACTATTTAGATTAAATCAGATTTATTCATAGTACTCTAAATAAATTCTAACTAATCATACACTTTTTATCTATATATTTATTTTATATTTTTTTGCTCATGAATATCCACTAAATATCCATATAAACACTCATACTAATATTCATCAGTCCTTTAACAAGCTCTCTTTCACAACTTACTAAAACAAAAAATATACCCAAGCAGAAAAACCTAGGCTCTCCTAATAAAAAGTTAGCAACCTATCAGCTCTCCTTTAAAAAGCAACTGAAGTAATTTTCTGTATCTTCCTTGTAAAAGAAAACAATTTTCACTAATCTAACCTTGTAAAAGAAATCTTCCCTTATTCCTCCTTGTAAAATAAAAAAACAAAAAAACCAATAAAATTATGGCAAAAATAACTAAGCCTAATCAACAATTAGCTGAAGCTTATGACACAGTAATCGCTGATCTATTTACTAAACTAACCAAGATAAAAGAAGGTGGAATTAAATTAGGCAACTTAGGAATTCTGGCTAAAAAGCAAAGAATACTCAAGAGTGCTCTAACTAAGAAAACTTATGCTTACTACCAAATCACTTTCAAAGCTTCTAAGGAACTAAAGAAAGCACTAGACAAGTAAAATCATGCAATGACAAAAAGAATACTGACTAATCGTAGTAGTTGCTCTTTGTGCTGTTCTCTGATATTATCGTAAAGAATTAGGTAAAGAAGAAAACCAACCCAAACTAACCTTAATTCCTGCTTTTGGAGGAGCTTTGTTCGGAGTAAACACTTTAATTAATTTAGTTAAATAATCATACAATATGAAAGTCTACAAGACTCCTTTATTGCTTTTAGCATAAAAACAATATGAATAATCAAACTCAAACTTTAAATCAAACCCAAGAACAGGTTAATCAAGTTCAACAATCTAAAGGTTTATTCTCCTTACCACCTGCAATAATGAACTTTGTTCCTTGAATCCCTTTCTTTCTAGAAATGACTACTGGACAAAAGATCCCGCAAATGTCAGGAACTATCGGAGAAATTCAGACTGGTCTGCAAAACATTCAACTTACTCTCGGACAAGTTATTCAGCAACAACAAAGCTTAGACCAAAGATTAACTGCTATTGAAAACAATGCTGTGCAGTCTTTTAATAATCTAACTAACCAAGTCCAAAGCATTAAGTCTATCAGACTAACTCATGATCGTGAGAGAAAGCAAATAGAGTATAATGGCAATGGAAGTGAACAATCACGACAGTATAACAGCAACGGACAACTAAATAGCTTTGACAAAAGAAATAACTAATCCTTATGTTCGATATTAACTTAGATCCTTTAATTAATGAAATTAAGAAGTTTAATCAAAGTCAGCAAACAATCATTGCTCTATTGCAAGAGCAAAACCAACTACTAAAAGAAAAAAAATAATGGCAAAAGAAATCTTAGAAAACCAAATTGAAGAAACTCCTTCCCAAAAAGGAAAATATAAAAACCGTATCTTAAATGTTCACCGAGATGAAATATTCTACCGTGAAGACATTAAATACACCTTTGCTTATGCTATAATAGGTGTTTCAGTCTTAGCTATCTTAACTTCGATTGGATATTTAGGAATACAACAACTACGCAAATAACAAAATAATATGACAAGACCTAATGAAAATTTAGAAAACGAAAACACTTGAGAATCCTGAGCTACCGGTAAATTAGCTATGTTCACTATTGGCTTAGCTGCTGGTTATGCTTTATACCAAATGGGTGTTTTACAAAAGTTTACTGAAAAGATATTTACTAAAAAAGACTAATCTTACTTATGACTGATCTTACTAATATCCTGCTCTGAAAGACTACTAAGATAGAAAATGCTTTTTATCTCCAAATAGCTAAACAGAAATTCCTCGGTTTACCTCGCAGTGACAAGCATGGAATAACTTACTGAAAATTCAGAGAGATTAGGGATCAGAAAGTAAGCAACCAGTCCAATAACAATTCTCCTGCTAGTCCAGCAATGGACAACCTCGAGAAGTTTAACCAGAGACAAAGTCTTGCCGAAGCTTTAAGAAATGAAGCTGAAGTGCAAAGACCAGAAAAAGCTGAACCAAGACAAACTAACTAATCATGGGAATAAAAGACTACTTACCTGACTTCCAAGGAGCCTTGAACTCTTTTTATGATGAAAGACTAAAGACTGCCTTTGACACTAAGTCACAAGAATACAAAGCCCTTTTAACAGAGCACTTAACTAACTGACAAAACACTCAGAATATCCTGATTGCTGTAGCAGTAGGAATATTCTTATTACTGGCTATTGCTTACTTCTGAAAGGAATAAACAACCAAACAAATATTATGCAAATCAAAAACCTTAAATACCTAGCCTTAGGTATCCTGGGTGGATACTTAGGAATTTACATTTATCAACTAACTACTAAACCTAATATCACTTTCAATTATTTCTACCCAGACAAACAAAAACACACCTCAGTTGATACTGATGAGGACTCCTAAAAGGAAGCTTTTGACTTTACAGAGTAAAGACAATGAAGAAAACAAAAAAGACTAATAAAAACCCAACAAATAAATAACAAAAAAATATGAACCAAATCCAAGAATCTAAATACACCTATCTCGCCATCGGTATAATATCAGGCTTAGCCTTAGCTTATGCCTACAATAAGTGAACTAATAAATAAACACCATGGCAAAAACTAAAAACCCCGTAATTTCTGTTCCTACTGCTCAGAAGAAAACCAAAGCCCATTTACCAACTCCTACTAAACCAGCTAAAAAAACTAAGCAATCTCCAGTAGACTATTATAACTGTTTACTAACTTCTGCCCAAAATAACTGATTAGATCCTACTTCTGGAACTAAGAAAAAAATAACTGCTTGCTGTAAAGATTGTAAACTAAATGCTCCTGCTCTAAATAACCAAAGAACTGAAGCTATTCAAAACTGAATCACTTCTTATCAGCAATTAGGAGAAAATTTTGCTAAACTAATCCAACCGATTAAAAAGTAATGACTGATTACACTAAAACAATTCTACTCTTTACAGCCCTTGCTGGATTAGGTTATGTAGTCTTTCATGGACACCGTTTAGCACAAGACTGCTGACTTTGTCCTTATCGTGGACTAGCCTTTGCTAGTGGAACTATGGGCTTAGGAGTAATGGTAGCCAATAGCTAACAATTATGATCACCTGCTGTGAAATTGCCTTAGTCTTAGGAATTACTAATGTCATCAGCTTAGCTATCTTTGCTGGTTACACTATTAGTATGGAAAAAAGAACTCTCAAACTAGAGAAAAAGAACGGATCTGAGCAAAAGCAGATTGAAGACTTGCAAAAATCTCTTTTGGCTTTTAGTAAAGACAATGATGAGCTTAGAAAAGAACTAGCTAAATTAAAAAGAAAAAATCATGACTAAAACTCTAATTCTAATTGTTATCTTAATAACTCTTTATCTTTACTGAAAAAGACAATCAAAAACTATCTCACCTAAATCGGATAAAGAAGAAGTCTTTTTTGATGCTGAAGACTGAGAATCAGATAACAACTCTAATCATGACTAAAGAACAACTAAAACAGGAACTAAAAGATAAAGTGAAAGAAGGAGTTAAACCTAGTGATATTAGAAAACTGAAAAGATCTAAATCCTTAGGAGACATACCCAAAGCCCCTCCTTTACCTACTCAGCCTGATGTTCAGCAACTAGAACAAGAAAATCAGCAACTAAAAGCCCAGTTAGCTAAAGTAAATGCTGACTGAACTAATTTAGCTCAGAAAAGAGTAGAAAACCTTAAAGAAAGCCCTAATCCAAGAATAAAGGAACTAGAAACAAAGTTGCTGGAATCCCAACAAGAACTAAACCAAACAGTTAAAGATGCCACGGAAGAAATTAACCGTCAAGAAAACGAGATTAAACAACTCAGAACTAAATTAACTCAGACTACTCAGCAAAAACAAGATCTAGCTAAGCAAATCAAAGAATATCAAAGAGCAGCTAAACTAAGAATCACTGAACCTAATAAAGAACCTAGTTACTCAGCTTTCTGAGCAGACTATGGTCTGATTATCCTCTGCTTAGGAACTTACTGTCTAAGCACCTGAATGCTTAGTAAAAACAACCAACCAACTAATCAATAATAATTTTTTCTATTATTTACGAGACAGCTCTAGTCCTCAAAGCACTCAAACTGATTTAGAAAGTAGTTTAAAGAGTAAGTTAAAGTTGGTTAGGAAACTAATTACTGATAATGAGATTAAGACGTTGAAAGAGTTAGTGGAAAAGAAAGAAATATAAAGAAATAAAAAAACTATGAAAATAAACTACAATTACCTAAAAAAACAAAATTTAAACATAATACAAAACTATACTTTTAAAAACGAAGTTGAAAGCTGATATCAGAAAACTATTGTTGATCCAACTGCTAAAAACAGTGCTGTTTTTTATGGACAAGGAGGAACAGGAAAAACTTCCTTAGCTCATCTAGTAGCTAAAGAAACTGATAAACCTCTTTTTGTCTGCTATGCTAATAGTGCTTTAGAAACAAATTTCAATGACAAACTAGAAGGAATGACTGCTAAAGATAAATTTAAGCAACTTATTACTGAAATAGAAGCTGGAATTTATGATAATGGTGTGGAAAAGATTAAAACTGAAGCTGATCAAAAAGGTTATATTCTGCTAATTGAATGAGCTGAAAGAACTAGTGAATGAAACTTTTTACAGGAAAGTAGCAAAGAAGTAGTGAAAGATCCTAACAAGAATGCTTTATATATTTTTCTTACTGATCTCAAAAGTCATAAAGAACTAGAAGAAACTAATCCTTATCTTTATAAGAGTAATCTAAACGAAGTGTTTTTTAGTTTCCAATTGCCTTTTATAAAAACCTTGTTAGAAAAAGAAGAAGTTAATATGCCTAATTCTTTTCCTAATATACTATATGGTTCAAAAACTATTGACTTAATTTGGCATTTCACCTTTTTTAGTATTAAAGATTTTGCTAAGTTCTGACAAGAGCATGATATTAGTAGTAAGTTAAGTAATACTAGAGAAGTTGAAAAAGAACTGACTAAGTGATTAGAACAGTTTTGATTAGAAAAAGATAAGCATTGATTTGATAATGAGTATAAGATTACTGAAGACAAAAAACAGAAGAAGATTATTGAAGCTCTAGAAAACAAGATAGCTCAGAATAGAGGTGATTTATTGATGCTCTATCATGAAGTAGGATTTTTAAGAAAGAATTTGCCAGAAAAGAAGTAAAAAGTTATGGTAAAGTATTCAGTAGAAAAATTAGAAAAAGATTTCAAAGATGCTGGAAGATCTCGTAAAGGCAAAAACAAATTTAAAAACGATGCTGGCTACTGAACCGGAGGAGCCTGTAATTGAGGTGGATCTCACAATTTAAAAGAAGACTGTGAAACTTTGCTCAATTCTCTTAACGAAATGGAAAGTTTAAGAGAAATTAAAGCAGAGTTAGAGAAATGCACTAACAATCAAGAATACGAAGCCAAAAAGACTAATTACATAAGAAAGTGTGAAAAGTCTATCAATAATTTGCAAACTACTTCGACCACTTCCATGTTCGGTATCTGCATTGTTTGATCTCTAGAAGCTATGGATAAACATATTCTATCAAAAATAGAAGTTTGTAAAAAAGATTTAGCTAAATTAAAAGATAACTTAGAAAGAGAAACTTATAGATGAGTACAAGAAATACAGCAACTTAAACTAGATCAAAACAAAATCGAAGGTGGAATAAAGGAAAATCAGAAGAAATTAGCAAACACTAATGATCTTGCTGAGAAAGCACTTCTTTCACAGCTAATTGAGGATGATAGTAAAAAGCTAAAAGCAAATATGGAAAAGCAAAAAGAAATTGATAAAAAGTTTAGATTTGACCCTGATAAGTATGTTTCAGATTTCATAGAAAGAATGAAAAGAAATGTAAGAAAAAAAAATTCTTCATCTAATCCAAGTGGAACTAACAGAAAAGATGAAAATGATAACTCTGATTCTGATGATGAAAGTTCCAATGATGAAGAAAACAATCCCGATAATTGAGGAAATAAAAAAGACCCTGAAAAAGATGAACAACCCAATTTTCTCCAAGAAAACAAAAACCTAATCATCATTGCTACTGTTACCTGCTTAGCACTATTTTACTTCTACTCCCAAAAACCAGAAGAAACCAATAACTATGACTACTACTAACGAAATAAAAGAACAACTAGGTAAACATACTGAGCAATTAGAAAGTTATTTAGAACCTTGGCAACGAGGAACACTAATAATTGTTCTTACTACTTTCTTACTAGTCTCTATTTACCTCCTTACTAAAAAAGAGACTCCGGAACCAAGAGAACTAACTGAAATAGAAAGAAAGAAATTAGAAGCCCTAATAGAAGAAAGAATCCTAAAAAGAGCTGAATTCTTAAAGAAATTACAGAATAATCATGTATGGAAATAACTTTGACACTGAAGAAAAGACTGATAATAGTAAACAGCAAATGCAAATACTGACTGTTATGGGAATAGTAGGAATAGGATATTATCTTTTCTTTTTTTTACCTAGCCAAAGAAGCGAAACTAAGAAAGAGATCACTGATGCCTTTAGTTATCATTCTCTTACCACTAATGATTTAGATAATAGTTTGTGAAAGAAAACTAAGAAATGAGAAAGTTATTTAGATAAGTTATATTTACCTAATAAAATCAATAAATTTAAAGAGAATATGATAGAAGCAATAGAAACTAGGAAAAAAGAAATAGATGAGGGCAAAGCTAGAAATTTACAGGAAGCTAGGGAAAATGCCATAAATTCCATAAAAAAGTTTGCTGAAAAGGAAATCCAAGCAATTCCTTCTTTTGAAAAAACTATCAAAAAGTTTTGTAAAAGAATTAACAATACTTCTGAAAGTGGTATAACTTCGATTATTGATGAGGCTAATGAAGTTATTGCTGAACAAAAGAATAAGAGGCAAAAACTACACTGATTAAGAAAATCTGAAAATTGAGCTGATAAGAAATTACATATTCTACAACAAGAATTTAAACAAGCCTGAAATCAATACTGCTCCATTATTAATCCTAATGATGAGCCAAGAAAAGAACCTGAAATTTGCACTTTTTCTGCTAGCTATACAATTAATTTTCCTCCTTCTCTCTGAGATAATTTAACGGAGGAAGAAAAACAACACGAAAAAGCAGAAGAGCTTACTTTAAGAGATGAAGTTGATAGTTATACTTTTAATCCCAAAATTGATAACTGATATGATAAAGCAGAAATAGATCCAGTCAGAGGAGATAGAGATAAGAGCAAGATAGATAACAATGCTACTTTATACGGTGCTCCTCGAACAGGAAAGTCAATTATAGTAGAGAAATTAGCTTTTTATGCTGATAAGTATCCTTTAGTAGTAATTCAAGGTTCTAATCTAACTCCTAATCTTAATGACCAAAGATGTAAGGTTGATAATTTTAAAAAGTTTATTTATACTATCTGTGATATTAATAATACTCTCGTAGATGATTTTCATTTTGAAAGAAATCTAGAAAGTGGTGAACCACAATACATTTTCTTCATTGATGAAGCTAATCAAGTTAGCGAAAATACCCTTATCACCAAATCTTCAGGCTTAAAATTTTTAAAAGAATGTACGGGGAGTGATAATTATAAGAAAAACGAAAGCCATAATTTATGAATAATTGCTACTAATCATTTAAGTGAAATAGATGAGGCAGTTTATCAACCTGGTCGTCTAGCTAATCAGTTGAATTTTAGTTGAACATTAGGAAAATTTAAAGAGTATGCTAGTGATGCTGGAATTATTAACGAGTTTCCTGAACACTGATTGAATAGTGAATTAAACGAAGAGGATGAAAAATGACTAAGTAGATTTAACATAATTCATTTTGAAGAAAGTTTTTTAGGAAGAAAAATTAACGGTGAAATCCTTGAAAATGGAGTAGATTTTTGAAATAAGTTTATCAATAATGAAGACAACAAGAAAATATTAAATGAAGAAGAAGAAACTAAGATAGTTGATGAAGAAACTGGCGAAACAGAAGAAACAGCTAAACAAAAAGGTATTCAGTTAGGAGAATTTCTGCAATTCTTTTGACAAAAATTTGATAGTGGAAGATTATGAGATAAAGAGTTTAATGCTAAATTTAAAGAGCCACGAGAACCTAAGATTAATGATACAATAATTCAGGCAAGCAATCACATTAGCAACATCTTAGATGTTCGTTTGAAACAAATTGATAAATCAAGCAAAAAGATATTAAATGAGATGACAATAGCCAACAATACTTTTAGTGAAAATTTTAATGATGCAGTTAGTAATATAACTACACTTCTAGGAAACATAGGAGAAAATATGAAATAATTATGAAAAACAACCAAAAAATAAACCAAATAGAAACCGAAATACAAGAATTACAAAATATGCTAACAAATTACAAGCAAGAAATAACTAAATACGAAAATACTGTCTCTAATCTAGTTCAGCAAGTAGCAGAACTAAAGGAAACTGAAAATAAAAGAAATATTAAATAACTATGGTAGCACCAATAATATGATTTTGTGTTGTTTGCGTTACTTATGGATGCAAAAAACTCCATGATGGTTATGAACAAAATCAAAGAACTAAACGAGAAAAGTATTCTGTAAAAGCTAAATCTATAGAAGCAGAAAGAAAAAGATTAGAAAAGTTAGATAAAAAAGATAAACAAATAGACAAAGATTTAGATAAAGGAAAAGAAGAAGAAAGTAACTTGCAAAAAGCAATAAACGATATAAACAAAAAATTAAATGATAAGAATATTTCTGAGAAAGAAGAAGGAGAGTTAAGAAGTCAATTAACAATTTTGCAAGCTCAATTAGATGATGTAAAGAAAAATAATAAAAACCTAAGAGATGAAAAAGAAAACAACAGAAAAGAAAGAGATCGAATTCTTAAAATGATCTCAGACATAGGAAAAAACATTGATGAAAAGCACTGAATATGAGATTTCCTTACTTTAGAGAATATTCTACTAATGGGTGGTTGTTATGTGATGTATAAGTTGTTGAAAGAGGAAAAGAAGTAGATAAGTAATTAGGAATAGTTATTTGTTTTAAAATCTTTATTAATTTATTAATATGTTAATAAGCAAAGATGTTCTACATAAACTTCCTCCGATAGATGGTTATTGTGAAGAATGCCAAGAAGAATTGTCAGAAGATAGTAAAAAAGTCCGAAATAAATCTTGTCATTTTTGTAGCAAATATTATCAATCTTTTAAATTTGGTGAGTATCCTGTAATGTGTCAGGGATGTGGTCAATGCATAGAAAAAAGAGGAATGTATCGTTCTTGTTTTCTTTGTGGTAAATGTTGAGCTGAAAAACTATGTGAAGAAAAGAGAAAGAAACTCAATGAGCATCAAGAAAAAGTTAAAGAATTACAGCAAACTGAAATTAGCGAATTAACTTTTGAAAACTATTCTGAAATAAAGAAAATAGCAAATGAAGTTAAGAAACTAGATCACCAATATGAAAGCAAACCATTTAAATCTGAATTAGAAGAATTCATAAAAGAAATAAGCGAATTAGAAAACAAATTTCCTGAAAAAATAAAACTTAAATACCGAGGTAAAAATAAGTCTAAAGATTGTTCACATCAAAATATTGAGTGAAAGGACTTCTTCAAAAAAGATAAGAGTGAAAATGCTTATTGTTTAGATTGTGGAGATGAAGAAAGCAAAAGGTTTAGTGAGTCTTTACAAAGATGATATTATAAGAAAATTACAGAATGGTTAAGAGAAAAAGATTTAAAAACCTATGAATTTAATAATTTTCTTAGACAAGAGAATTATTATGATGTTTGGTCTGATGTGCAAAGAGGTAGGTTTGAAGGTGCCGTCAGTAATTTTTTGGAACAAGCAACAATGTGAAAAATTGCTGAAAACATCGAAGATTACTGTTTAGAATTTGCTAAAAGTAAAGGCATAAACACCAACAAGAAATTACAACAGTCTATCTCTAATCTAGCCAATAAACCTAATAAAACCCTGGCAGAAGAAACTGAACTAGCAAACCTAAGAAAAAAGTTAGAGGAACTAAATAAAACAGAACAGAGCAAAGAGCCTGATTATAAACCTCTAATAATAGGTGCTAGTTTTTTAGTAGCAGGTATAATTATCAGTGCTTTACTGTTTAGCAAGAAAAAGAAATAATGTACCACTTAGAAAAAGAACTCCAAGAAATCACAGAAAAAATAACTAACCTAAAAATCAAACAAAATAAAGAATGAATTTGAAGTGGTCAACAACTATCTCACCGTAAAGTAACTTGACAAGCAATTAAAAATGATATTCAGAAAAAGATAGAACTAATAAAACAAAACTATTCAGAAGAAGATAAAGTTTTCTTGATAAGTAAATTGTCTAGTCAGTTAACTAGAGCTGAAGAACAAATATCCAAAGTTGAAGTTGATTTAACTTATTTAAAGTCCTTAGAAAGATGAATAACATTCGCTATAGCTTTTCTTTGTTTGTTAATTATTGCTTATTTTGTTTTTCTTGTTTGACTAGAAAATAGATAAAGGGAAAAATAGTAAGTAAAGAATAGTAGAATCTAACTAATTAAATTTTCACTTACCTGAACCATACATATAAAGAACAAAGACCAGTAAAATAATCAAGATAGCATAACCAAAATAATTACTTAATTTTATATTTTCTTCCAGAGCTTTGATATAATCTAATTTGGCTTCTAGTTTAGCAATCTTTTCTTCCGTTTTTGATAGTCAGGTGGAAAACTTGATCAGCAATACTTGGTTCTTTGCTATGCTCATTTTTCTTTCAATGTTCACTTTTAGAACTTTCCAAACTGCTTTTCTTTCTAAATAAACTTTTTTATCATTTCTTCTAAACAATCAAAAAAGTCAACTATTGTCTTGGTTATTATCTGTTAGTTCAAGTTGATGAATCTTTTCCTGAATTTCCTCTAAGTCTTTTTCAAGCAACAATAGTTCGTTCATTACTAAATATTTTAGTTACCTAGGTTTTTTTTATTGATCAGTTTTTATTGTTTGTTAAGTTTACCAATTCTAAGCAAATAACTGTTTAACAGGTATTTCTTGCTGAGCTTGTAATTGCTGTTTAGCTTTATATCTTTCTCATAATAAGCATGGTAAACATTGTTTTTTAGTGTAGCATTCTAGGATAGTATTGGCTAGTTTAGTAAAGAAAGTAGTTTCTTCTTTCTCTGCTAAGTTATTAGGGGTTTCTTTTGGTGTAAATGAAGCTTTTTGTGAACTTTCTTCCTGAGGATCTTGATTATCAAGTTCATCAAAATCAAAATTATCAAAAGTTAGTTCTTCTAGAGCTTTAGTGTGATATTCTTTAGTTTTTGTCTTGGCTAATAATCTAGTAATTTGTTTAGTATTTATCATTTTGCTAGTAGTGATAGCATTAGCATGAATTTGGTAAGGAGTAGTCTGGGATCATTGGTCATATTCATCTTTTATAGCTAGATATTGCTGGTAGAAAGGGGTGTTTTTTTTTTATTTATTTCCTCATACCAATCATAAGTAACCTTCCCTAACTCCTCAGCATCAGGTCTTTTAGTTGGATCATTAGTTCAACATCTTTTTATAAAATCTTTGCATACTTGTGGTATTGGAAGTCTAGGACTTTCTATCTCAGGTCTATATCCATTGCAAATCTTTATAACTAAATCAGTCTCATTTAGAATTGGATAAGGATAAGAGTTAGCTAGTAATTCATAAGCAATAATGCCGAAGCCATAAATGTCACTAGCTTTAGTGTAAGGCTGACCTTGTAATACTTCCGGAGCTACATAAGGGAGAACTCCGAAGATTTGACCTTCTTGTTTTTGGTAATTGACAGGCTTGCTTAAACCTAGGTCAGTGATAAAAGTACTTCTAAGGTTATTCAACACATTCCCACTATGCAAGTCTTGATGGACTAGGTTTTGTTGGTGAATTTCTTTTAATCCATCGACAACATTTCTTAACTTTTCAATTTTATCTTCTAAACTCAATCCACTACTCTTATTTTCTAAGTATTGTCTTAGATTACCTTCTTTCTTATAGTCCATTATCATTATATAGTTCTTAGTAATTGGGTCTTGGGAAATACCACAGCAAGGAACAATACCATAATCATAACTATCAACTAACTTAGTATTAGCTATCTCGGTTAAGAACTCTAAGGTGATATCTTTAGAGTTAGTAAGAATTTTTAGAACCACATATCTATCTCTATCACATTCTTTCCCTCACTGGGCTTTATAGATCTGACTAAAACCACCTTTAGCTAAAGGAGCTATATTAATGAACTGTTCATAAGGAATTCATTTTAATTGATTTCTTGTTTCTCAACTTTCTTTCTTATCTTCTCTTAATTGTTGTTGTTCAATAAACTTCTTAACTAATTCTTGTCCCTTTAATTGTTTTCACTCTTGCTCAGCACAAGCTTGACATCATTCTCTACTAGTATTAGGTTGTTGACATTTTTTACATCATCCTCATCTAACTGTTTCCAATAAAGGAGCAATAGTCTTCGATTTACAATCTTTAGTAGTTAAACAATCAATCTTTTCTAAGCTCCGAGATAATTTATCTATATTTACTTCAGTAATATCAGTATTTGTAATATTAAGGACTTTTAACTTCTTCATATTACTTAAACAATCTAAACTACCAGTAATGAGATTGTTACCAATAATTAATCCTTCTAAATTCACTAAATGACTAAAGCTAACTAAGTCTTGGGTAAGGTTGTTATCAGAACAATTAATTCCCTTTAACTGTAAGCAATTAGCTAAGTTTAGGGAAGTTAGTTTATTATAAGGACAATTTAATTCCTCTAAACTAGTAAAATCAGTTAGATCTAAAGTGCCAGTGAGGTTTTTTTCACTAATATCTAACTTCTTTATCGTTTTCCTTTGGTCTTTAGGGTAAAAGATATCTAAGTATTCTTGAGCAGATATTCCTTCCTCCTTTAACTTTTTAATATCTAAGCATTTACTAGGTTGAATGTTTTTAGCTCTTAGATAAGCAGCTAAATCATATTCATATTCACTTAAACCAATCTCTATTCATTCTTTAGCTTGGTGAGGAGTAAAAGAATGGTATTTTCATTGATTAACTTGTTTATAATCATAAGGTCTAAAACCAATCTCTATTCATTCTTTAGCTTCTTCATAAGTAATGTTAGCTTTTTTTCAGTATTGTTGGTAATATTCAAACCCCTTATCTATATTTGTCCAATTCTTACTACCCTCCATAATGCTTAATTTTAGTGATAATTCTTTTTGCTTTCTTGTTTTCCTAAAAGTTTCTAAGCAATATTTCTACACAGGTCTAAACTTGACCTTATTTACAAAACAAGGAACAATTCTTCCTATACAGGACGGAATTTGTTCCTATTTACTAAAATAGCAAACAATCCCATCCTAGATAGGACGGAATTTCACCAGATTACTCAGATCACCATCCTTCACATACAGAGCAGTAGTAGAAACCTTACTATGCCCGAGCACTTTTTGCAATACTGCTAAAGGCATTCCCGAGATGGCATTATAAGTAGCAAAGCATCTTCTAAGAGTATGGGGTGATAATTCTATCTGATTACTAATATTTAGTTCTTTTTTTACCTGTTCTAAAAACTTGCTAAAAGTAAAACGGTTAGTCTGATTAGCCTTTCAGTTTCTCCTCTTTAGTTCTTTAGTAATTTCCTCACTCACATATACTCACCTCTCCTTTTTGCCTTTACCTCTTAGTAAATATAAGTTCTTATACTGGTTTTCTCCATGCTCTAAAGATAAATCAAAACTTAGAGCTTCAGATATCCTTAGCCCTACCTTTCAGCCTAAAAGATATAAACATTCCATTTGGGATTTCTTATACTCTCCTTTTTTACTAGGTCTAGATATTAGATAATCTCATACTTGCTGTAAAAGTTGGTTAGTAGGTAAGATAGTTAGTTTTTTAGGGTTTTTCTTCATAATTAATTGGATAACAGTTTCTAATTCAGAGATGATTAGTAGTCTGATCTTTAAATCAGAAGATTAGTCTATAATTCTTTCTAGCGTAAAGAATTATTTGTCGAATAAATACTATTCTTTTACCTCGATATTTACTCGGTTTAGCAATTTTATTGTTTAATCTTTCTCTTAAAATGCTTAAAATCAATTCCTTAGTGACCTCTTCTCGACCTTTTTTCTTTCAGAGATGATCAGTAATAGTTATTTCGGTGATTGGATATTTGTTAAAAGTAAAAGGGAATAAACAAGAATAAGTTCACTGTCATTCATTATCAACTTTGCTAAAATTTTTATCAATTAATTTAAATAGCTTGGTCATGAAAATTTCTTCTATTTTTTTTGGTTTCAATAACCATCTTTATTTCTAAAGGCTTGAATAACTTAGTAGCATAAGTAACTAATCTGTCAAGAGTAAAGTAATCAATATGACAATAAAGAATTTCCCTTGCTTCTCCAGTAGTTAATTTGATTTTCTGAGCTATTTCTTCATCGGTTAGATTGTTATCAAGTTGATGAGTCAATATTTTTTCACATAATTCATACTTAGCTTTTTCTAATGGTGTAGCATTTTCTGGTAGATCTCAAGAAGCATCCGTTCCATCATATTTTGGATCCTCAATTTCTTGTAAGTATTCTTTGAATGATTTTTCTTTTTGTTTATTGCTTTTTACCATATACTTTGTTATTATTTATACACATTTCAGATTATACTTTACTAATTACATTCTGATTAGGTGGAAAGATAATAGTATTTTACGGCTTTGTTTCCACATTATGAGCCATTTTGCGGAAAGAATATCTAACTAGTTTTCACCAGAATATTAGTTCTAATTTTTGTTTTTCCCTAACTTTATAAAGATATTTCTTTCTGCTAAAAATAATTCTAACTCTTTCACAGTCTCAAACTTCAGAAATCAAGGAGCATTGTTTTTTCCTTTCAGTTGTAAAGAATATCTTACTCCACTTTTATGTAAACTTCCAATCCCTACTACTTGCTTACCTAAACCATGGAGTTCACCAATCCTTTTACTTTCTTTATTAGTTAGAATGGAGTTATTAGGAAGTTCTCTCACTAAACAATAAACATGAATTCCCTTAGCAGTTTGAACATAACGACTAGCTTGAATTCTCTCTCTAGCTCAGATATCATCTAAATCTATCACGATAAAAAAATAGTCACCTATTTTCTTTCCAGTTCTGATGCCTCAGTTATAGCCTTGTTCTAATATCTGGCTAACAAGTAAAGGTTCATAAACATTAGGTCAGTTAGGAATTAAAGGAAACTTACCTTGATTAATCTCTAATCGAGGAATCCTGATTCTAATGCTTGGTCTATCAAAGACTTTGATTAGTTTCTTTTCGGTGGTGGATAGTTGGTTCATAGTTGGTGAATATACAAGGACTGCTTTTTTTGTAATAGACTGAAAAAGAAGAATAGAACTATTAGTAATCTTCTAATGAAAACGCTAAAATTAATCTATATAAAAGAAAAAAAAGTCCCTTGGACTATAAAAAAGAAAAGTTATTTTTCCTCAGAACTTTCTAACTGAGTTTTCATTAGCTCTGATTTATTTTTGAAGAGTTAGAGTTCTCTCCAGACTAGACTATAGTTCAGTTTTCCAACTTACAGGATTCCAGTATCCTCTCTGCTTGATCTTTTTAAAGTAGAATAGCAGTGCAAGGTCTTTGCATCTAGGATTGGTTACCTAGTTTTTTCTTAACTTTTGTTCCTCCTTAAGAACATAGAGAGAATAAAATTATTCTCTCAATTCGGACAACTAGCGAAAAGCTTGTTTTACAGAAGAACAATAAAAATAAGCAATAAGTTAGCTAATTTACTAGTTATCCGAATTCAAAAAATAATCTTTGGTGGAAAGAAAAATACTTTTTTCTTCTCACTAGTTTGTTTAAAGTCTAACCAGTAAAAGACCATTTCTAAACAAAAATATCTCCTGACTGATCATGAGATAGGATGTTGATAACTTTGTTACCTTTTTCAGTTTCTTCATATTCAAGTTCTATTTTTTGAATGCTGGCTCAATTATCTTGAAATTCTGGTCAACCCTCTTTAACCGTGTTAGCAAAACAAAAATAAGCTTCTTCAGTGCTATCTTGGTTAAAAATGAGGTAGTAAGTATTGAGGTTACGGTCTTGGTTTTGAATGATTTTAATGTTGGTTAATGCTTTTATTTTCATATTATTTTTGTTTCAATAAAGAACTCTAAGGAGTTTCATAAGGTTTAAAATTTGGTTGATTTCTTCATAGTTTACTGTAATCAGCATAAATATACTCAAAATCATTCTGAATATACTTCTCGGTAGTAGTAATGCTTTCATGACCTAGTAATTGCTGAATAGTAGTTAGATTAGTTCCTTTATTGTGCAAAAGAGTAGCAAATGATCTACGGAAAGTATGAGGAGTAATGGGCTTATCTAGACCTGCTTTTTTGATTCTTGCTTGGATAATCTGTCTGATTACTAAGGTGGTTAGGGGTTGGTTTTTCTGATTAGTAAAAAGGTAGTCAGAAGAAAAAGGGTTAAAATATCCCATTAAAAATGGGGGTAAGAGAACTTGTCTCACTTTATTACCTTTACCGTGAACTCGTAAACTTTTTCCTTGTCAGTCAGAGTGTTTAATGTTTACTAGTTCTGATACTCTGATTCCTGAGTAAAAGAGAAAGTCTAATATAAGATTATTTCGCTGATAAGTGGTTTCGTTCTTTTCCGGATTAGCTTGTTTTAGTAAAGACAGCTCTTCCTGATCAAGAGTGCTGAAGAATTTACGACTAGTTTTAGGAATAATACCTGATATTCTTTCTCATGCTATCTTTATTTGGGCAAATTTAGCATAAGAACTTAAAGCTTGCCTAAAAACTTTCAACGTGTTAGGTTGGTATTTAGAGAGGTTTTGCTTTAAGAAAACCTTAATAGTTTCAGTAGTTATCACTTGCTTAAATCGCTGTAAAGTTTCAGTGTAAGTTTTGATGGTAGTGGCTGAACGATTTCTTTCTTGAAGTCAGTTTATGTAGTTAGTTAGATTATTTTTCATTGCTTGGTTTAGTTGCCGGCTTTTTTTTTCTTGCTTTTTCTATTGCTTGTTTACAATTGCTACAAGCTCAGCCTTTATCAATAGTTACTGAACCTAGTTTAACTAGGTGTTGATAAGTAGCTTGTTTTTGACAATTAGGATAATGGTATTGGCATTTTTTAGTCATAATCTTCATGGTCTTCTTCTTCGGAATTATATTCATCCACTAAAGTGTAAAGTCCTGTTTCCAAGACTATTGGTTGTCCTCAGTCATCTTTTTGTTTACTTTCTTTATCTTCTAGTAAAGCTAAGGCTTCTTTAAGGTTTTCAGCAAGATTATAAAGGGCGTCTGAGTCTCAGGTTTCGGTATCATCGGAGTTGATCATTCTGGCTTCATCAATTTTGTCCAGTAGTTGTGATAGTTGGTCTAGTTTCTTTTGGATAGGTTTTTGGAGTTTTTTGGATTTTGACATTACTTTTCTATATTGGCTAATTCCCAGTTTACTAAATGATACTTACCAAAATAGTTCTTGCAGAAGAAAGTGTATCTTTGGTCTAAGAATTTATTCTCGGTTAAATCTGCTCAAATTTCCTGATTTTCTAACTTATCTTTAAAAGCTTGAACTGTATAAACATTAGGGTGACTGTCTAATTTCACAGTTAGGAGATAAAGTTCTCGATTACTTATTAACTTACTCTTTTTTTGTTGAATAATACCTACTAGTTCGTAAGTGTAGGAGTTACGAGCTTTAGTCATTATTCTTTGGCTCAATTTGAGCTTCTTGGTCTAATAATTGGTAAGACCGTAAGGCTTTATTGTTTTTTGGAAGAAAACGATAAGAGTAAGCCGTAAAAGATTTTCTCATTAGACAGTCTTTTGGGCATTGCTTTTGTTCTTGCTTATTAGCAAAGTGACCAGTTACTGCTAAATAAGAACCTTTTTTAATTGGGGGTATAGTTTGGTTATTTTGGTCTCCGACAAGACTTTGTCTTTCTTTTATTCTGAAAATAACTGGTATTTCACACTCTCTGCACTGTTGTTCAGCACATTCTTTATGATGGCTATGCTTAGTGTTTTCGTCTAAAGGTGCTGTTATTTTAAAAAAACAGTAAGCAGGAGTATCAGAAGTTTCACGGATTCTGATTTGACTGGTTGTATAACCTTTAAGGGTGATTAATTTTTTGGGTTGCTGTTGGTTTAGTAAAACCTCTCTTTCTGAAACAGACTTGTTATTATTTATTACTTTTAGATTGGTTTCTGTCATATGTTTTAAAACATATAGACAAAAAGTGAAATTTGTATTACTATAACTATTAAAAAATATATATACACATATATAAAAATGCTAGCAAATAAAGAAAAAAAACTTCAAAAGAGGAAGAGTAGAAACAGTAAATATAAAACATTAATAAAAAATCAATTCAAAGAAGTCGAAGCTTTTTTGAAGAAAACAAAAATCGATGAGAAAGAATTAAAAAAGATAGCGTCTAAAACTCAAAGTGTACTAGATAGAGCTAGGAGCAAAAACGTAATTCACCGAAATAAATCTGATCGCAAAAAAAGTCAGTTACAAAAAAGAATAAATAGCTTTCATGCTAATAATTAGAGCAATCGAGTTAATAAATTTGCTTACCTTTCTGGATTTTTCCATGATTTAGTTCAATTTTTTTAAAGTAGAAATTAGCAGGTTCTTTTTCTTATTCTTTTTTATTTTTGGCGAAGAGATAGTCGTTCCATACTCTATTATCTAAATCCACCTAAACGGATTTGCTTACAAACTAGTTTTCTGCGTTATTTTTCTATGTAAATTTGCCTTTGGATTTGGCAACTTATGCATATTGCAAAAACGCTAGAAAATTAGCGTTTTTTTCTTTTTTCTATCTTTTAAGCTCCTTTTTTTTTGTTTTTCTAACAGTTCTTTAAACTCAAATTCGGGAAATTTTTGTCCTCTATCTTCTAAATAAGTTCGAATTAACTCAAGAGGTACTCCTTCAGTATCATATCAAAAAAATATATTTTCAGCACTGATGATTGGTGAATGATAATTAGCAAGTTTTTTTACTGATTTACTAATAAGCATGTTTGATTTATCTATTTCTTTTTTTATCTCGCTAATTATTATCTCTTCTTTATTTTTTAAATGAGTGTGGTAAAAGGAATTGATTTCGATCAACTTTTTACTAATTTTTTCTAGACGATCGTTGCTTATGTTGAGAACATAAGCTAACAACGTAACTTTTTTTACTAGTTTCTTTAAAACATATCCGCGACCTTTAGATTCGAAAGTTGCTCCATCAGCTAAAGCAAAAATAGTAGTTCGTAAATGATCAGCGATAATGAAATAGTTTCCTTTCTGTTCATTAGTATTAGTCATTATTGTTAATGTTTTTTTTTGGTCTTTATCATAAAACCGCTTAATATCACAATTATTAGTAGCAATAAAAGTAGTAGGAAAAACGTTTTATTAGAAGGATTTACTGGTTTATTTAGCTCGATATTATTTGATTCGTTAAACTCTTCGTTGGTGTCCTTTTTTTCTTTCAACATACGAATAGCAGAAGTAATTTCCTTCACAAAATTGCTAATTTTAGTGGGGTCATCAAAGTCATTTATTAGATTTCTTCAGTTATGATAATCAACTGACAGCAATTCATCTTCAGTGATCTGATATTCACTAAAAGTCGCGTTAATTTCTGTAATAGCATTATTTTTGACTAACTGAAGGAAGCTATTGCTATCAGTTTTTTTAGTTCTGTTATTTTTTTTCAGTTGTTTTTCTCTTTTATCTAATCTATTCAGTAATATCTGGATTTCTTTTTTAGTTTCTATTTGTGGTTCCTTATTATCAAAATCAAGTTGTATCGCAATTAACTTCTGGCGAGCTTTTTCTAGATGTTCAGTAAAATGGTTTATTCCAATAGCAAAATTAGCGTATTCTACTGCCTCTTTTACCCTCTTTTCTGCTAATCTTTGGTTTAACAGATAATTATTTGGTTTGGAAATTTCCGCATTTTCTTTATTGTTTACCTGCTTTGATTGAAAAAAATGTTGTTTTTCGGATGGTTCACTTTGATCATCACTTATTTCCTGTATTTTTAATCATTCTGTTTCATTCTTAATCTCATTTTGATGAGCCATTTTAGGAGCAGCTCTAAATTTTATTCGGACAGTTTTGCCATCGTCCGTATGATGAATTTCAACATGTTCTTGCAATCTTCCTTCTCTTTCCAATCTTGCCCATTCTTCCTGTCTTTTTTCTATTTCGGCTCTTATATTCTTTTCACCAACAATTTGTTTTCCCTTTTCGTCAAATATCGGAACTCTGCTAGGAAATATCAACTCTGTTGTCGGAGTAAATTTAATAATTTGGTTGCCGCCTATATCTTGATAATCTATAGCGGAAATGACTTGTCAAGGATGCTGTTTTCGCAAATTTTCCGCTTCCTCGCTCATTTCATCTCAATGAAGCTTCACCATTTCAAGAGTAATTGGAACTTCTGAATAAATAACGCGTTTTACCGAATATTGTTCCCCAGTAGCTGCATTGCCATGAATAACTTCCGCTTCTTTGTTGTAATTGTATTTACTATTATTTAGTGTTCTTACTTGCATTTGATTATTTTTGCTCCCTCCTTAGTCAAACACTTGAACTTAAGCTTCTTTTTTCTGTATTAGCTGCATTAAAAATGAATGCGTTTGTCATAGCTAGCCTTTACGCCATCTTTTTTATTTACTAAATAATTTCTATACTATTATTATAAATTTTGGCATCGACATACAGTAATTATTTTACTAATCTACTTCTAAGCTCTCATGTTTATCCAAAAACAATTTTTAATTCTATTATCCGAGCAATAGGAATTATCAAAAAAGGTAAAGGGGAGATTATTAATGATCAATAAAGAAGAGATTTTATTGGTTTGCCTTTCCTTTTAAGCAAGTAAATTAGAGAATAGCAAATAGTCGCAAAAAAACAAAAAGAGCAATAGAAAAATTAACTAATTCATGCGAGATCATTATTTACTGTATTTTACAAGGAGGATTGGGTTGAACTTCAATATACCCGTTAAAGCATTCATCTTTAGTTATTTCCTGGGAACGGTTATAAATACGATTTTTCTGAGCATCACCCATACAGTCTAATGATTGGTCGAAAAAAACCCGATAAGTTCCAGAACTACAAGGCAACGAACCAAGTTTGTTAGTAGTTGCTTCTATAAGACGTCTTAAAGAAATTTGAGCATCATTACCACGAGATTGAATTGATGTATCAATTCCAAAAATTATTTCATTAGCAATTGCTTCACAGTTTTTTCAGTAGTAATCATATACATCTAAATCTATTTCACCTATTCTCTTACTTCTTGCTTTTCCATAACTGGAAGCAATAGCATTCGCAATATGAGGATATACTATTTCATATTGTTTGAAAGGAACAACTGGATGATATTTAGTTATTGTTCCACTACCCAAACCAGCGGAAGAGGAAGAACCTCCGCTAGGATTGCAGAAGTTGTATCAACTATCAAAGTTCACTCCTTCTTCTTTGCCAGTAATATGAACTACCCATTTATCGCCTAAATAAATAGCGAAGTGGTAAAATCCCGAAGTTCCAATCGGTCTTTTAACAATATCTAGGGGCAGAATATAACGATCAGGATTATTTTTTGCTTCACTAGGCAATGTTTTTATGTTAACATAAGGAGATTTAATGATTTCACCGACCGAAATTCAATTGCTAGTAGGTGCTAATGCTAGAATAGGATTATCGCTGCTCAATTCTCTTCTAATCCTATCTCTATCATTGCCGTTAATTGTTTTCACTATTAAGTCACTTTCTATTTCACCAGCATATGAAGAGCGATAAACAATAACCCATCATGTTCCGTTTGAATTTCTAACAAAAGCAACGCTATAATTTGTAGTAAAATTTACTGTATTAATTCGAGGTCAAAAGAACTCTATTTTTGTTATTGTGCCATCAATTTTATTTCTTATTCATGTATCTTTGGCAACTCTTTCACAAAATAATATCTGTTTTAGATTTTTTAAACTGTAATTTTCATAATCTCCTACTCCTAATTTATTTAGTCTTTCTTTTTCACTATAACTAATGTCTCCATTGTTATATCATGCTTGTAAATATTCTCTTGTCATGTTAGTATATATTTTTATAATTTTAACTATTACATTATGCGAAATTAATGTCAGCATCGATTAACCTAGATCCACTAAATATAAAGGGATTAGACAAAAATAGTATGACATTTAATTCTAATACTGTAATATTTATCTTTTTTCAGAATTAGCCAGTTTGAGTACTAGCTTAAATTCGGAGCTAAATTTTGTAATTGTTCTGCGGCATAATAGCACTGAAAACTGCGAATACTCTCAATTTTTTGAAAGTTATATTCAAAATCTTCATTTGCAGCTCACTGTTCCATAGTTTCTCCCTCTCCTAACGAAGCATCATCTTCCATGGTTTCCTTTAACCGATCAACTTTTGCATTTGTTCGCCCTTTATTGCCAAAAGTAAAATAAGCCATGTTATTTTCACTGATCGGCAATCATTCTAGTCCATTTTCAACATCAGTAGCATTAAGATCTAAATCGTTCAGTTTTTTTAATCCTTTTAAATATCATAAAGAACCATTTCAACGATTATAAATACCTTGATTTATTCGAAGAGAATCATTAGTGCCTAAAAACAAAGTACTTAATTCAGTAAAATCACTAAACTCAGCTAAATTAGCAGTATCAAAATTATTATTACCCAAATGGATAGAATACAATTGAGGGGCTCTTTCGGGTCAAGTTACTTTTTTTAATAAATTATTAGTAGCATCAACTACTTTCAATCTTTCGCAGTTAGTTAAAACTAGATAGTTAATAAGCTGATGAATAATAGTTACTTCTTCTAGATTGGTGAAATCTGACAAATCCAAATTTCCTTTTAATCTAGTAGCATCATCTAAAACAAAAAAACGAGAATTTTGTTCTTGCAACTCTTGTGTCTCCTCTCCTGAATTAGGAAGAATTTTACTAATACATAATTTCCTAACATTGCCTCTTTGATTAAAGGGGATATTAGTATCTAGTCAATTTTGGGCATTTACCATATTCTATATTTTACGTTTTCTAAAATCTAATTATTGCTTCTGTTATAATCAGAACTTTTTACTGTTAGCTCTTGTGTATATGCATAAATAGATTATAAAAGAACAAATAACAATATTTACTAAAAAATAGTAAAAAAACAAAGGTAATAATTATTTAATGCATTAATCTAAATACTAAAATTAAAAATTATGGTAAACACCCAAGAATATTTAGATCAACAATGCCCCAAAGAAATTAGGGGAAAGATTAGTGGTTTAGAAATAAATGATAAAAATTTAGAAGGTCATTTAGACTTAAGTGAATTTGTTAATCTAAAAAAATTAAATTGTTCGGAAAATAAACTGACGAGCATCAATCTAAGCAATAACGAAAGAATAGAATTCGTTGATTGTTCTGATAATTTGCTTACTGATATTGATCTTTCTCACCAAAATCCCGAAAATTTACAAGGAATTATTATTCAGAACAACAACCTCTCTCCACGAGATTTAAGTATTTTTTCCCGTTTTGTTAGGTTAGAAAACTTATTTGTTGGCAACGATGATGAAGAAAAATCAGAGCAGAATATTTATAATCGTTTCCATGGCTCTCTAGAATATTTAAAAGGGTTGAAGCGGTTAGTAAGATTAGACATTAATGGTACTGATATCAATAGTGGTTTAGAACATTTACCTACACAATTTTTAGAGAAATTCTGCTGTGCTGCTAGGAGGAATGGAGCGGGAGTGGAAAAAATCAAAAATACTTTGAGATTAAGTGAAGAAAAAGCTGAAAGCGAAGAGAAAAAAGATAACAAAGAAAAAATTAGGAAAATTAGGGCTTACAAACTCTTCTGCGTTCATCGACAGCAAAGTATTCAATTTGCTCGAACTGTAAATCAATATCAGATGGCAATAAGAAAAATTAAAAGTAAGTTGGATCAGGGCGATTTGTATTTTCTTCTCGCTTGCCAAGAAAATGCATTATGTGTGGTTAAATTATCTCCGCATTTTTCCCAAGAAATTGGCGATAGACTAAGGCATATTAAACAAGGATTAATCGAAGATTTTGAAGCGTTAACTAAGGGAGAAATAGATAAAGTTTGCCAAGCCCAAACTGAGTTTATTGAAGCCAGAATATCACTTAATCAAAGCAGGCGGCAATGGCAAGAAATGGAAGCATTAGTGCAAGTTTATACAGAACTCCATCGATAATTTTAAGTGTTTATCCTCTCCCCAACAAAAAAAACAATATCATCCGAATAAGTATAAAATTCCCTATCTTTATTTTCTTTTTTTTTATCTGTTGACATAATAATAATTTTAGTGTAAAGTAATGTATAATATATATTACACCAAAGTTAAAGGTGCAATGTTATTCAAATTAAGCCTTCGTTCTTGCTCTTAACAGTTAAATTATTACATAATTTATGGGGCCATTCATCTCATCCATTGAATTTAAGTAAAAAATTAACTAATTCTTCATTCAGCATGCCATCTACCACTACTAATAATGTATTCCCTTTTTGCCACAAAAATGTTCGTTATCAGAAAATGAACTTTTATCAGGTTAAATTTCTTGGTGCTGGCAGGATGGTTTATAGATTTATTAATTGTATTTTTTAACTCTTTAAAGTTAACCCTTCTAAATAACTTAGATAATTTTTTAAAAGAGAGTGGGCTTTTTTGTAACTATTTTCGTCCTCTATTCTGTACTTTTTTCAATAACTTTCTTTACCTCATCGGTTTTTTCATTTTCCGTCCTCCAAATTGTATTCTTTTGGAGGTATAAAAGTATCTTTTTCAGTTTCTCGTAACCAAATTACTATTTGCTTTTGCTCTAATTTAATGTCTACAACAGACATATTTCTCATAGTCGTTAAATAAAAATTTATCCCTCCCTTTCATTCTCCTTCCGAAAATAACTTTCGCTTAAAGAGGAAAGAAGAATTTAAGAGATAAGTTGACATTTCTGACAGTCAATTACTCATTTTTTTATCAACTTCTAAAGTTTGTAAAAAGTTTGATAATTCATTGTCATTTATTATCTTACTTACGAATTTTTCTTCATCAATTATTAAATTGTTTGGTTTTTGCATTTCTGCCATTTTGTTGATGATTACATAATTATGCTTTCATTCTAGCAACTCAAGATGACTTTTAAAGTGGCAATTAATTAGAGTTATATTACTTTCGTGTTTTTGAAATTCTATCAATATAATGTCATTTGCTTTAGCCACTGCAATTTGACGACTTGTAAAGTAATTTAACGGAGAAATGCAGATAAGAATAAGATTTTTTTTCTCATCTTTTATATTTCTTTTTCAGAAAATATTATTTTTGTTTTCTAGTATCTCCCTCAAGCGATAAAAATCTCCTATTTCCAAAGCTTCACGATAGCCCAAAATTTGTGTCACTGGATCTTCAGATTTGCTTTTGTTTTTGTATTCAATAAGTACGAAAACTTTTTTTGATATACATCATGCTATTGTATCTATCTCATTTCCCTCTTGGTAAGGTCTGTATTTATGTATTACAAAAGTTAAACCAGGAAATATTAGATTTAAGTTTTCCTCAAAGAATTTATAGACCTTCTCCTCGCTCTCAAAGTTTTCTGTTTTTAATACACTTAGATCTTTGTTTGACATAATAAATTTAGGCAATTATATATTATCACCTATTTTTTTTTATAAAATTACCAAAAAACTCTTTCCATGGAAAATTTTGGTCCAAATCATGTAAAAGTATTATAATTGAAAGATGCCCTTTTTTTGGTTCGATTATTTCTGGGTTTGTTATTGATTTCATTATAAACTATAAACTTAATTTTTGTAAAAGTGACGTTCATCAAGTTGGCAAAATTGTCTAAACTTATGTTCCTATTAACTCTTTCTAGATCAACATTTTTCTCCTTTAAGTGTTTTTCGAAAGTAATTGAAAATGACTCAAAAGTAAGGACCTATTGTGAAAAAAGATTATCCAAAAAAAGATTTAAAAAAAATTTTTTATCTAGTTATTAACGCCACAATTTAATTCTAAAACAATGTTTAATCCCTCTGCTAATTTTTTTAATTGTTTTTCGATTAATGTTCCCATTTTTCTTTTTAAACGACTTTTATCTACTGTGTAGATTTGGTCAGTAAGTATTTTTCCTTTTTTACCTCCTACTTCTATTTCTACTTCAAAAAAGTAAGTTTTGTCAAATTGAGAAGTAATTAAGGCTACAATTACTGCTCCACTAAATTGATTTTGTTTATCGTTGGAGATAATCACCCCTGGTCGGTCTTTTTGGCTTTCAGTCCCTTATGGTTTAGTCTTGAAATCTTTTTTATTAGTCAGTTCTTCTTCGATATTAACTCAATAAATTTCTCCTCGCCTAAATATTCGTTCTGTCATGTTTATTTAACTTTCTTTTTTAAATCAGATAAAGCCGCTTTTTCTCATTCCTTAGTTAATTTTCATCGCTTTTTATCTCGGGCGATTTCTTTATAGGCTATTTCTGGTTCTTGGTCTTTTTGTTCCAATTTTTCAGTGAGAGTTCTTTCCACAAATTCACTAATTTTCCCTTTCCCAATTTGGGTTTTTAATTGTTGATAAAGTTGGGTATTGATCTTGACGCTCAAAACTTGTTTACTTTCCATAATACTATATTTTAATTATTATTGTAATACTGGTTTAACTATTTGTTTTTTTTACTTCTCCTCAAGCGTTATCAAGCAATAAAGACATTTATCTGCTCCATAAAATAGGTGCAAAATTTTTGACAAACTTTATTTCATATTTAATCGATGTATAAGATTAATTTATTCATATTCGGTTCTAAGAAATCAGTAAAGTGATTGTTTCTTAACCCTCAATCCCTCTAAATTAACTAAATGACTTAAAAAGGATAAATCTTGTTCAATAAATTTATTATTTTTAATAGCTAACCCTTTTAACCCTAAATTATTACTTAAATCTAAACGACTTAATTTGTTATTATGACAAAAAAGTATTTTTAAATTAACATGATTACTAATATTTAATTCAGTAAGGTTATAATAATTAACACTCAATACTTCTAAATCTTGTTGGGAATCAATATTTAGTAGGTTGGTTAGTTTATTATAACTAATCTCAAACCCTTTAAGTTTTTTATTATTAGTTAAATTTAAGTTAGTTAGTTGACAATCATAAATAGCTAATTTCTTTAAATTAGGACAATTAATTGCAGGTAGAAAGGTAACTTTTTTCTTTTGATTTAGTTTCTTGTTTTATTTCTTTCTTATCTTTTGTTGGCTTTTCTTGGTTAGATATAGTGAGAAAATTTCTTATTATTTTTAATCGATCTTGTTTAATATTTCTGTTTCTGCATTTTCCTGCTCTATAGGATTTTTCGAGATTGCTTCTTATTCCTTTGATTGGTATATTCATAAGTAAGATTAAAGTTGAAATGTTATCTTTTAAGCCCATCATACAATCTCTAATACATATTTCCCATAAACGTTTTATTCTTAAAAGACTGGTCTCATTTTACTTTCAATGATTGGCACACCTTCTTCTCATTATCTGTTTAGTTTTATCACTTTTTTTATACTGATGAATGAAGAGCTTACAATGATTTATGTAAGAATTTCAGCCATCATCATAGAGTATCCCCCAAAAAAAACATGTAAAATTTCCATTGAAAGTGCTTAAGATTGTTCAAAAAGGGACAATAATAAAAGTTCAAAATAGTTTGATAGCTGTCAAGAGCAAAGATAAGAATTCTGAAAAAGACATTCTAAGAATAAAAACTCTTTTGGATTCTTTTAAATAGTATCATAATCACTTAAGTGTTAACTTTTCATTAGAGTGTCTTTAATTGTTGCCTTTTGGGTAAACGACAATATTAACTGAATACTAATGCTAGTTAGCTAATGATTTATTCTTCGCAAGCAAAATTTGATAACACTAAAACAAATTGGTTGGATTCTAGATAAACGAATTTATTATAAAAGCAAACCATGGAAAGCGTCGTTAAAGAGATAGAATTTAACTTTAGCAAAAAAAAGACCAATAATGTAAGTCTATTAAATTTATTCACATTGATTATTTTTTAAACTTGTTACTGATTTTAATGTGTTTATTTTAAAAAGCATGGCAGCTAGTCAACTTAAAAGTGTATTCGACTGGGGACGCGAAAGCGAGGAAGAAGAGAAAGCAACTTATAAAGTTTGTAATTCTGCACAGAAGGTCTATTACCATGAGTCATCATTTGAAAAACTTAATGTAGTTTGCAAAGCAGCCTCTTTAGATGTATCCAGGTTAAGTAGCTTTTTTGAAAGATCTGGTGTTTCTGTCTACCACGGCGGGAACAATAGTGGTCCTCCTGATGAAAATTTTTGTTCACTTTTGAACAAAGTGAGTTCAGAGCTAAAAAATTTAGGCGAAAGAATCCAGAGGAGTGAAAAGATTAGTACAGGTAATTTTTATTGTCTTAAAGTTATTCAAATTACGCTATTTATTTACAAAACAAATATGTTTTTAAGGTGATAGTATGATTATCAATCTCATTAAGCTTGTTGATAAGTTGAGAGAAAAAATCAAAATCCTGAAAGACGGTATTTTTGAACAGAAGCTGGCTCATGAAAGAAACAAAGAAATGGCAAAATCAGCAGCAAAATCAGCAGCAACGATTATAGGATTAGGATTCGCTCTCATAAGCTCTATTGTTTCTCCCATTGGTGCTTTAATCATTGTAAGTAGTTTAATTCCACTTAGCCATTAATAAAATGATATACAGGCTTATTTTTTTCATTGTAATTTTTAGGCAATTGTTGTTCTAGCTATCGTTATCGTTGTCGAAGCCATGGTTATATGTTTGTTGAATGCAATGATTAGAGATTTGGACAGCTTTTGTGAAAATCTTGAAAAGTTAAAAGGTGTGCTTAATGGAATTGAAGCTGAAACATTTAAAATTAATAATCTAACCCCAGAAACAGGATATCTTGCAAGCGACAATTTTTTTAAACTTAGTATAGAAACCCGTAATCTTGCACGAGATTTAGGTTGTAGTTGTAATTAATCTTGATTGGTTGTTAATTTAGTTGGAAAAGTCTGGCATTGATGAATTTTTTGTTTCTACAGAAATTAAGAGTTAATTCTTTATTTTTTTTCTTTCTTAGTCTTTGACTATTTTTTTACCATGTTTTTTATTTTTCACGATAGTTTTATGAATAAATAAAGTATTTTATTACTAATTAAGCTTTATGATTCAGTATGACAGAGATATTTTAATAATCAGGACAACAAAAATGTTGCTAGAACAATTCTAATTTAAGAACAATTAAGTAATTAATTGTTCTTAATAATCTATAACAATAAAATTACTTTTTTGTATTGTTAACTAATTACTAATGAAAAGCAACAAAAAAAATCGGTAAGGTCCAAAATACAAAAATAGGGCAGTATGAAACATAGTTATTTAAATCATTATAAACAATAAAAATAATATGGCTATTCTTTAGTAAAAAAACATCCTTTCTATCGGGACAAACTTCCAATTTAATTATCGCTTTTAATCTTGCAGAGATGCTGGCGGATTTTTTTTCACTGAGGGATGTTATCAAGGATTCAGAAGAAAAGGTTTTTTTTGACATGTCTTTTGAAAAAACATGAATTACCAACTAATCGGGCTATCATCAACTCCTCTCATCATCTTTCAAGGCCCTGCTATATTTGGTCTTTTTCATCCCGCGATAATAGCTCATTCAACTCTTTTTTTGTTTTCTCGAAGAAAATTAATTTTTTCCTGAGAATTTTTTAGCTTTTCTCTTAATTCAGTTGATATTTTATTCAATGACAAGACAACTCCTGTAATCACCCAAAAATATATTGAATGACTTAGCAGAAATCAAGCAAAGTATCTAAGCAAGATTTTCATAAATTCTTAGCTGAAGATTAAACTTCCTTTTTCGTCGTTCTTTCAGTTTCTACTAAGCATATTTAGTCTATCGATAGAATGTCAGTCACTTTTAAGAACTCAGCTTCAATCATTTTACTTAGATAATCAGAGCAAAAACTCAAGGAAAAATTAAAATACTACTATTTTAATAATTAATTTCCGTTTTGTTATTTATTTCTTTCACTAAAACCTGATAAGTTTCTGTGCTTTCGAGCCAAAAATTTGACGATAAGGATTTATTAGACAATATTGTTTTGTGTCTTTAATGAGAGTCCCGTTCTTTATGCTTTTTAAAATTCTCTTTCTAACTATTTGAATATTTTTTACTTACATTTTAGAACAATAAGCAGTTTCAGCTATTGTTACATTGTGATAATAAATACGCTGTTTTTGTTAACATTTTTATTAATTTACCTAAAAAATGAAAATTTATTCAGTAACTAGCTTAATTTTGATTAATTTAATGATTGCAAGTGAGTAGCTTGCAAATAATTATAGTTTTATGAATAAAACTATAATTTACTATTCTTTATTTTTGTTTTTAGGTTGGGTAGTAGCTGATGATGATGGTCCGCCTTTTGGACATTGCTCAGTTCCAGTTTTTCATCCTGGGAATGATTATCCTAATTATTTTTCTGATGAGGGAGGTGATGATTTTTTTAATTGCGTAAATGATCCAAACTCAGTCATGGGATGTCCAGATATTAACACTGCTAAAAATTGCATTACTAAGAGAGTCTCTTGTCGCTTAAACGGAAATGAGTTTTTTGGCAGTTGTAGTGGTTCTCGTTGTTCCTATTACTTCGGCACAAATGACAAAGTAGTTTGCTTACTTGGTCACATGAATGGTCACACACATCCATATGATAATCGCAAACCTGAAAACAAAGAAAAATAAACAGAAGTTTTCAATTAATCAATTTACCTAACTAGTTTCTATTTTTTATCTATATTAGAATATATTTAGAATACAACAGATTTGCATTAAAGCAAAATAATTATTTACTTATCATAAAAAGTAATAAACTAAAACAATTAAATTTGAATCTTTCTAAATGTAACGAGTATAATTAGCGAAATTTTATTAATTGATTCATCAAATATGTCCAGTCTAGATAGTTTTTAGTTATTTTCATCATGAGATCAACACTGTTTATTATCCACTCTCGTTTTTTTAATCAATAAACCCTTCGGCTCAATTACTATAATCTATTTCGGTGTGATGATTGGTAAATGCCCAAACATGATTAGACAAAAAATATTCCAAAGATAGAACTTGTCAAAGACCAAAAGACGAAGAAAATTATAGCAAAACAAGAGAAAAAATAATTGAGTTTAACTACTTTTTACCTTTTCTCTCTTTTCTTTTTCTTAAAAGAGTTTTGCGTCTTTTTTGGTATCTCAGGTCGATTCTGCCACATATAAAAAAGTTTTTAGTTGGTGAGAGTAATTATTTATTTCTCGGTCCAGAAAGGTCGGAGGATTTTAACTTGACACTGTTATTCATCAAACTGTTCTTCCTCAAGAGGAATTCTACCAACTCCATCTATATCGAAACAAATTATAATTTCAGGCGTAACTTGCTCTTCAAAATAACTCTCATATGTTTGCGGTCCATATATTACGTTGAGCACAGAACCTGCTGCCAAAAAAGTTGCTGCTGTTATTCTAGTTACTTCTATAATGCCTTTCATGTTAATTTTATATTTGTAACTTTTTTATTTTGGTGTCTTAATTCGTTTGCATCTTTATTTTTCATCATCATGTTTATATGTTTGTGATTTTATTTTGGTATTAAATTATTGTTAATTTAGCGTTATTTGCATTGTGAGTGGAAAATAAATTCCACAATTTGGCTTAAAACTTGGTTACTATGTGAATTGTTTAATGTATCATTTAAATATGGTATCACATAGTAACCTTGCCAAGACCTGCGATTAACCACGCTAGCATTGAAAAAATGAAGCATTTAAAAAGCTGTTAGTTTTTTTTTACTTATATTGCTAATATTTCAGATACGATATGCTAAAATAATTGAACTACCAATGCTTATAGAGCTAAGAACAGAACTTAGAACGATAATATTCTGCTTTTCTTGAGCCACTATCTCTAACCTATTTTCAACCTCGGAATTATAAACTTGTACTAGCTCATCGTAATCACAGGCTTCATTGACTTTCTTGATAAATTCACTATTACTGATGTTTATATTTTTTCCTGATTCAATAACTTTGTTAACTATTCTAGTACTTGGTTTTTTCGAATTATTCATTTGTTCTTGTAAATCATGAATAACTTTATCTTTATCATCAGTAGGCGGAGTTATTTTGTTCCTGATTTCTTGAATTACTAACTCTAATGCGTTTTCTCTCTCTCTTTCAGTGGAGAGTTCAAGGTCGGTAATAATCTTGTTAATGATTCTCATTTCAACTTCTTGTTTTTCTTTGTTATAGTGTTCTTTTTGTTTAGTTAGTTTTTCTCGTTCATCTGCTAGAGCTTGTTTAATAGTTTCGTAATCAATGTGGGAGCAACTTGGGATTTTATCTAATAGGTCTTGTAATTCACTATCACTTATTTTACCACTTAGTTTAGCGCTTATTCTTCTAAATTCATCACTTTCAATTAATCTACTATTATAATCATTATGAAGGGCTAAATGACAACCAACACAATTATGGTTATCTATTTGTTCTTGAAGTTTGTTAACTTCCTCTCTTTTTTCGTTATAACCAATAAAAGCAGCAACACCAGCGAATTCTAATGCTCAGCTACTTCATGATTTTTGTTGCTGATTATCTTTCAATTGTTCAACTAATTTACCTATTTGGAATTCTTTCTCTTGAACATTTTCAGCCAATTTAGTTATTTCACTACTTTTGTCTTGGTTAGTTCGATAAAGACTATTTAAGGATTTAAGTAGTTCAGCATTTATTAATTGGGTTTGGTTAAGTTCATGCTGAGTAAAGGTGTAATAATTCGCTAATCTGGTATTGTTATTTCAACTTTCGGTTAAATTACCTCTTAGATAATTAATATCTTCCATAGTAATATTGTGAGCAAGATTGGGTTCTATTCCTTGATGAGGGTTATTAAAACTTAAACTATTTGTTGCTTGGTAATTTCTTGCCATATAACCAGTTCCAGCATATGCCAGCACTTCTCCTGCTTTTAGAGCAACACCAGTTGCTAACTTCATAGTTCGCTTTGGATTTCTAAACATTCTTTTGACATCTTTGACAGAATTATCAACTTTTTCTTTACTTCATTCAGTTCAAGATTGTTTATCATCAATAGTTTCCTCATCGCTAGATTCACTGTCGCCATAAGAACTTTCGACATCAATAAGTTCTGTTTCATCTACTATCAGTTGTTCAAAGTTTTGCACCTGCTCCTCAAGACCTTGCATGGCTTCATTAAGAGTAATCATGTTTTTGCTTAATTCATCATTTTCTTGACTTAGCCGATTATATTCTTCAATAGTGATATCAGGACGATTATCTCTTTCTCTAATGCGGTCATCGAGAGCTTTTTCTAGGTCTTCTTTTTCGACTAATAATTCAGCATATCTTCAGTTGGCCAAATGATTCTCTTCTATTTCATCATAGGTCTCTGCTTTTTCAGCCACTAAATATTGAACTTGCTTTTCTAATTTTTTATTATCCTTATTTAGTCGACTATTTTCTTGGGATAAAATATTGGAGATTTCTCATAATCTTTTTTCTGAGGCTTGGGAATTCTTTAGATCGTCTGATGATTGAATCTGATTATTGTTTTGATCAGTTAGGACATCTCTTAATTCTGCCACCTGTTCATTCAATTCATTGTTATTTACAGTAGCCCGATTTCGTGAGGAAATGGTTCACCTAAGTTCGTAATTCAGATCATTAACAAGAGTTAATAGTTCTTTAATGGTTAATTCTTGCTGATCAATTTGTTCCTCTAAACGAATATTTTTATCTTCATTTTCTTTGTCTTTAGTTTGATCCTTTATGTTCTGCTCTACGCTTTTCTTTAAGGAAGAAGTTAAAATTTCTATTTGTTTAACTAAGTCACCATTCTCTTCTAGTTTTAACAATTGTTTAATATGATTTATCTTATCATCATCTAATAAAGTAATATTATCCTCCGTTTTGTAGGTTAGTTTTAATTCTTGGTTGATGGAATTTAATAATTCTCGAGCCTTAAATAAAACTCTGAAACTAACCACTTTATCGTTGCTATGTTTAGGCCAGTTATTTCTTAAATCAGAAAAGTAAAGATTATCAGTATCTAATTCAACATCATTTTCAGTTTTTTCATATCTCACCATTCTTAATAGTTCATTAATAGATTCTTTATATCTATCTGACTCATCAGCTTTATCTGCTATTATTTCCCATCCATCTTGAATAGTATCAGATTGGGTTCTCAAATTATTAATTGAAATTCTTTCCTCAGGTTTATTTTTAGCTTTTTCGTTTGTAGCTATATCTTTTTCTGACAGCTGAGCTTCTAGATGTTTAATCTTTTCATCACTTTTTTTATGATGAACAGCATAATCCAAAAGGGCTCACAAGTATTTGAATAGGTTTGGATATTGGACTTTTACTTCTTGAAATCGTTTATCCTTTACTTTTTCATCTTCTTCGCTCCAATTTCAAAAACGTAATATTTCAGGAGTTTTAAAGAAAACTCCACCACTTAAAGATTCGTTTTTGTTTACTTTTTCGTGAAGTTGCTTTTCAGCCTCGTTTAATTTGACATCATCCTCATTGGTATTTTTTACCAATTCAGCTACTTGGGTTAATCTTTCTTCATCTACTCCAATAAATCCTCCTTGCTTATTAGTTTTAAAAATAGTTGGTAACTGATTAATTATCTTATCGTTTTCTACACTTCAGTAAAATAGTCGAGGCAGATTGTAATAGTTATGCAAATAATACCCTATTTCAGATAACTTGACCCCTAGCAAAGTTTCGGCTAGTTCAACAGATTCTTTAGATTGATTTAATTCAGTTAGTTCATTTTCCCAATTTTGATAATTAGAATTAAAAGTAACTATAACAGCTTTAACAGCTTTGCGATATTCTTCATAAATATTTCTATTTTTGACAGCAAGCATATTTAAAATTCCCCTAGTAGTTTGAGCAAAATTAACTTTAGCTGTAGTAAGAATGTTAGAACAAATTTCTTCAGCTAACTTCTGAACTTCCTTTAAACTTTGTTTTTCTCTTATTTTACTTTTTCAATAACTTTCATCGTCACTACCCTTTTGAATTCTCAGCTGTCTGGTAGCAACTTCTTTTTGCTTTTTTAAATCCTTGATAAATACAATTCAAAATTGTTTAGCAACTTTTAAAGGGTCCTCAGCTTGAGTTGGTGAATTAGGTCGAGATTGAACTAGAGTATTGTTTAAGTTTTGATTAAAATTTTCAGTTGATCCCTCAGCTGTTTGTGTTTGTCTTTTTAATAACTCAGTTACTTTATTTTCATTAATCTTGGCTAAATTTCCTTCCTCATCTAAATCAAAAATAATATCTTTTAAACAAGTAATCTTTCCTACTTCCTCATATCAAAATGCTCAACTAAGTAAATTGCCGTTTTTAGGTCTATCAAAAGTTGATATTTTATCCAATTTTAATCCTATTTTGTCAGGAAGTTGTTTAATTTTCTCTTTTGAACTTCTTCATTTCTCAGCATCATCCTTTCAATCTTGCAAACGAGCTTCGGTTTCAGATCTATAATCACGATTCTGTTCATTTTCCACTCTTCCTACTTTAGTCACTATTCAATCTAATCATTCTTTAGCTTCTGCTTTTTTGACAAGAAAGTCTCGGTAATATTGTTCTCTTTGTTTTATTATATCTAAAGTCGCTTCTTCAATATTAGTAGTATCTATGATTTTGCTATTAAGCTCAACTCGATTGAGTTCAACTTGTAATTCTCCTAATTGTTTTCCTAGTTCTTGAGCATTTTCTTTTCACAATTTTTTTTCTTCTTCAATTCTAGCTAGTTTTTTTTTTAATTCTCTTATTTCTTCATCTAATTCAGCAATATCTCTTACTATTTCAAATTCGTTACCTTCCTCTTCTTCTCCTCAATCAAGCAACTGATTAGTCAATAATTGTTTGCTCTTATTTAAACTATCTTGTAAGGACTTTGTTTGTTCCTTAGCGTCTTTTAGTTGAGTATTAACAAAAGTATAATTATTTAAGAAATCTTTTAAAACAGTTAGATTATACTTAAAACTTCCAGAAATTACATCACCATGATCATCTAAAACTAGTTCGTGCTTGATCAAAGGCTCTCCTTTATATTCAAATCCTTTCAATAATTCTCCAAATTCTCTAATATTTTGAGCTTGTTTTCGAGAAAGGTCTCGGTTTTCTTGACTCGCTTCATTTCACTCATCAATTTTCATCATTTCTTGGATTATTAGTTCGGTTTGTTTATAATCATCGATTAAAACCTCTCTGTTTAAAAGAGCAATTCTAAAATCTATTTGTCGTCTTGTTTCTTTTAATTCATCGCCAATATCTTCGCCCAACAAATCGTCAATAGAATCTATATCATGTTTGTCTAATTTTTTTGCTCAATTTTCTAATTTTGTTATCTTTTCTCGTATAAAATCATCTTTGTTTTTCAAAATTCTTTTACTTTTATAAATTTCATCCTTTATTCCTCTTTTTATTTCTTGTAATTCTACTTTTGTTACCATAATATTATTTACTTTTCGATTAATATTTGATTTATAGTTAAATCATTTAGCTTCTCCTCTAGTTCTTTGAGCTCTTTAATCTTTTGATCCTTTTGTTCAGTGATTTTTTTGATTTGTCTTTCTCTTCATTCTTTATTTAGGGGATTGTTGTCGAGCCTGGAATTTGACTCTCTTTTTAATCTTTTATTTTTTTCTTTCAGTCTCTTATTTTCCACATTAAGTTGTAAAATATTCTGACTAAACCCGGCAAGAGTTGTTTTTAGCTCGGGTATGTTTTTACGATAAAATTCGTCCATTTGTTTTTGCATTTTTTCGGCTTCTTCTCGTTCCATTGCTAATTCATCTTTTAGATTGGTACTTTTTTTTTCTAAGTCTTCGATTCTTGTTCAAAAATACTGAGTACTAGAAAATTGAAATTCTTTACTTAGATAAGGGAGATCTTGCAATCGTTCTAGTAATTCTCTATCGCCACTTAAAATTTTATCAACTACTTCCTTCTTTTCTTCTTCAGTTCAATTTTTGCTAAGAGTCATTTCTTCGAAAAACGACAATTCTCTTTCAGCAAACTCATTAATTTTCTTCTCGTAAGATTTCAATTTGCCCTTTTTAAATTCTTTCTCATCAGTTAGTAAGCGAGACAAAACAATTAAATTTCGAGCAGTCACTTTTTTGCCCAAATTATAAATAGAAACACTATCAAGACAATTAAAATGACGTTCTTTTCCACAAATTTTATGATATTCAAAATCTCCCACTTTGTTAAAATCATAATTAAATATCCATTCATCTAAATCAGAAATATCAATCAATTTTTCTAGTTCTGAAAAAAGAGGTTTTCGACTATCATTTCATTGCTTTTGAACTCATCCTTGAGGATCATTATTAGGATAAATTATTTTGGTTAGAGAGTTTTCTCTACAATCAAAATATAAAAAAATAGAACAACCACTTAAATCCAATTCACCAGTCCTTATATTATCTCAACCCTTAAAACGTTTAAGGTGTTTTTTTACTCCCAAAGTCAATTTAGTAAATGGAGTCCTTAATCATTTTGATCCAGTCAAAGAATGATTGTCTAAAAGTAAATGCTCTAAATTTACATATTCACTTAAATCTAATTCTCCTCCTTCTAGCAGTTTATCAACAACTCATGTACATTCAGCTCTGCTTCAAGTTTCTAATTCTTTATTTATTTCTAAAACATCAATCTCTTTAACTTTTTTTCTTTCTTCTTTAGTTTTATATTTATTGTCTAAATATTGTTGTAGCGTTGTCATTATTACATTATTAAAAGTTATTAACGTTAAATATGGTGATAATTATTGATACTTGTATAAGAATATTTTAGTGCTCAATAATGATAGTAATGATTTTTTTATCCTTAGTTAATTTTTTCACTTTTCTTTTTCATTGTCCGCGATTGTTTTTATCCATGGAGTTTCATGCTTCGTCTAAAATTAAGACTTTGCTGCCTCTTTCATTGTCATAAGAAGCGTAATTATCTTTCGTGATAACATCTTCTAATTCTTGAATTTGTTTTTCTCCTTCAGAACCTTTTTTTAACAAAGTATGATTAGAGGAGTAGGCAATTTGCTTGCGTCAGTATTCTAAATCGATTTCCTGTAAATTATAGCGATTATTAATGATAATTTGTCCTTTTTGTGGCTTCAATAGTCCTAAAATGAGCAAAATAATAGTAGATTTGCCGGTACCATTTCGTCCCTCTAATTCAGTGATTTCTCCTGCTATAATTATTTTGTTAAAGTTTTTCAAAAGATATTTTTTTTGGCTAGGATAGCGAAAACAAACATCTTTTAATTCGATTTTTTGAATAAGCTCTAAAAGACGAAAACTAATCTTTTTATCTTTTAGTCAAGAAACAGTCATCTGGTAAAAGTCAAAAAAACGATGATTGGAAGCAAGAACGCCAGGCAGATCTCAGGTAGCAGTTAAAACACTTTTTAATTGTTTAAGAGCATCATTTATTAATTTAGTGGCTTCAAAGTTTAAAGTAAAAAAAAATAGAACTACTCCAGCTGCTCGAGGCAGAAAATGATTTGGATAGATTCCATTAGCCACAATTAAAAATTTGTCTTTAATTCGTCTTTTGGTATTATTTTTTACTATTTGACCAACTTCTTTTAAGAAAACTCCGCTTAATTCCTTCTTTTTTAGTAGTTCAATATTATCTAATAGATTATCGATTTTTTGATTTTCTTGGTCCGATGATTGCTTGAACTTTTTTTCTTTCTTTGTTATTAACCATTGTAATAAAGTAACCAAAAATAGAGTAAAAAAGACCGTTCCAAACACTATCAAAACACCTTTTCATAATTTGTCTGATTTAACTTTATCTCGCAGGGTTATAACAGTTAACCCGAGAGTAACTAAAGTATCAGCTCCTTGATAAAAGATTTGGTTAAAATTTTGCCCTTTGTTGCCACCAGCAAAATACAAGCTTATCAGTGGAATATCTAACAAAAGAATATTGCGCAGTCGGTTTTTCACTGCTTGAGCTTCTAAGTAAGGAAGTTTGACGTAACGGGCCAGGGAAATTTTAATTAATTGCTCCCGAATTTTGTCCTCTAGAGTATATCCTAAATACATGTGAAGATAAGCTAAATGGGTATAAATCAGAGTCGCAACTAGATAGCAAACTATAAATAAATTTAAACCTAATTTATAATTTTTCCAAGGCGAAGGAAAAGAAAAAGTACGATTTTGAATGATTTTTAAATTTTCGGTAAAATTACCTCCAACTTTTAACCCTTCAAACATTTGCAAAGTGCCAACGGTTAACAAAAAAAATTTTCCAAGTAGAGCCAGAATGGATGCTCCTCAGTGAGCTAATATTCATCATATTAATTTTCTTTTAATTATTCGAAAAGTAAAATTACGATTTAAACCAACAAGAAATGAATAGGCCAAAAAAACTAGAAAAAAACAAACTAAAAAAAAATTCATATTTATAGTTATTTTATAAGCATATTTTTGGCAGAGAGAAGATATCCTAACATTTATTTTTGTTTAAGGCTCTGTATCATTGTTATACTATTATGTCTTTGATGACTTTTTGATTAGAGTGAACTACCCACCAATTATAGAAGTAGAGGGGGTCTTCTAACAAATCAGAAATTATTTCTTAATTCTACACAGCTTCCAGCGAAAATGCTTCTTGAAGGCTGGTTCCCAATCCCTTTGCGCGTTTTAGAATATTATGGCAGCATAATATCTCTATTATCTAGGTAATTGCAATAAGAGCAATTCATCACAATTGCTACACATATTTGACTTGCATGCTTCAACTTTCGATCTTATCTAAATGAGAAAGGAATAATTGACTATGTTTTAGATTGAAGTCCGATTGGGGATAAGTGAAACTATCATATCTCCCAAATGGTTTAAATCTCGAATAACCAGCTTTGTCTACTTGGGTTTTTAATCTCCGAAAGAAGTTCTGAAAACTCTTATTAACTCATCGAACTATATCTTGGAGAACTTGAGAATGAACTCCTTTTAAAAAAAGATTAGCTTCTTTCCTAATTAGTAAAGAATTAATTATGCTCAGAACAAGTTATTTTCTCTTTCTCTTTTTCGTATTTATCCCTCTTTTCAGCAAGAAAATCGTTATAGAGTAGCCGACAAGTTTCCAAAGTTTTTCTAATTTTTCTTTTTGTTGCTGATTAGGATACAAACGATATTTAAAGGCTTTGGTAATTATCGCTTCATATTTAAATACTCAATTAGTTAGCCAAGAAGACGTTAAACAAATGGCTAACTAGTTCATTAGCCTTTTGTCGTAATTCATCCCCTACTTAATTCTTGATACAGTATAGTATTCTTCATCGTCACTATCGTCTTCTTTAGTGTATATAACTTTACTTCTGGAAATAAAAAATTCATTATTAAATTTCCTAATTAATCTTTCGGCGACTTGGTCTATTTTATTTTTGTTTCCTACTTGCTCGGCAATTTTTCCAGAAACTCCGTCACCAAATTTGACTTGGGCATTAGCCGCATTAACGATAACACTGGCTCTATGGAGATTTTTATCGCGAATATCTCCTTCTTTGCAAACAACGCATTTATCTAGTTTGTTTTTTAATCTGATTACTAAATAAGGATGTTTTATGTTATCATGAAATAAATCTTGCAATTCTGCCTCAAAGGACTTTGAGAAATATTTATAATCTCCTCCTCAATCAATAAATATAATTTTTTTTAAATGTGGCATTTTTTCTAATTGATGAACGGCTCCAATGATTATAGCTTGAGCTAATTTTTGTGGATCACAATTACCAAGATAGATACCTCCACCAACTAACGGAATGGCTAATTTTTCGACTTCTTTATCCGGATTATTGGCTAACTGGTCAGCAATAATAATCGAATTTTGCACTGATTTAACTACACAATTAATAAAATCTTGGTCGTTAGAAAAACTACTTCTAGGATTTGGTGCAGCATGAATAATGTGGGTTATTCCTTTGCTGTTAAGAATAGATGAACCGTTGTCGTTGCCATCAAGAGTGTCAGTTAGAAGAGCTGAACCAGCCGGAAGAAATTTTCATTCTCCCCTAATATTTTCGAGAAATTCTTTTTCAGAAATTCCAGCTGCGGAAACAATGGAAGAACCATATTCAAGTTTTTGATGTTTTTGAGTAACTTCAATTGCCGCATATTTTTCGGTGCCAAGAGAATCATCAACCGGGGGATTTGTTCGACGTTTTTTCCGATAAGGGGGGTGAAGTGAGTTATTATTTCTTAAAAGTCAGAATAAAAAAGCTGCTGTTACTACGCTGCCGATCATCATTAACAAGAAATATTTTAATTTTTGTTTCATGGTAAATTTTTTTATTATTGCATTTATTTACTTAATTTCAATCAATTTTCCATAAATATAGACCTGCTGCCGGGGCAATATTTTTATATTTGTAATTCTTTTTCGCAAAATTAGTCATTTTTTCTTTTAGGTCAGCGATAGTTTGTTTTCCCTCATAGCAATTAATAACTTCTCCGATTATGGCTCGGATTTGGTAGCGCAAAAAACTTTTAGCAGTAATGCTAATGATAATGATATTTTCTCTTTTTCAACTTTTTAGCGAAGTAATTTCTCTTTCGGTATTAGTTTTTTCTCGCTCTTGCCAGCGACAATAGGAAAAATTAAAAAAGTCGTGTCTGCCTTGGAAAATTTGAAGAATATTATTTATTTTTTTGGCTTCAAGTAATTTGTTATATTCTCAGCAGTATTTTTTTTGAAAAAAATTATATTTTCCTACATTGATAAAATAGCGATACTCTTTACTTAAAACATTATAAATAGGATGAAAATCACAGCTTACCTTTTCAACTTTTTTAACAAAAACATATTTTTTAAGAGAGTTTTTTAGTAAATTAAATAACTGTTTTTTATTAATATTAAATGTAAGACGCAGGGTAAATTTTTGATCACAAGCGTGAACTCCTTTATCAGTACGACTAGACGCTAAAACGCTAATCGTCTGCTTAAAAATGCTGCTAAGTACATTTTCTATACATTCTTGAATAGTCAATTTATTAGGTTGTTTAGCTCATCCAGTAAAATCACTACCGTCGTAGGCAATAGTTATTAAGTAAAAATACATTCTTTTTTGTAAAAAAAATATCTATTTACTCTCGTCAGATAACAAATCTTTTTTTTGATAATTTTTATAGGAAAAAAATAAAAGGAGAGAAGCTAAGAAAATAGTTGTTACTACAACTGTTAACATAGAGATTAAACAATTGTTTTTTGCCCATTTAAGAAGTTTTCCAGCTGATTTAATTTGATCTTCAAACCTGCTTTCTATAATTTTATAAATAGGAATTAAAATAAAAGAAGATATAAGAAGTGCAAGTTTAATAGATCATTTAATAATAGGATATAAGATAGATTCTAAAGAAGATAAAGCAAAAATTAAAACTAATAAAGGGAGGATAAAAAACAATGGAATGATTAAATAGTGAAAAGCTAAAAAAGAAATACTTTGGGGTAGAGATAAAGCCTGAAAAGCAGGCGCATTTTTAAGAACAAAATTAATAGGTACAGAGAAAGCAATTGTATATAAAATAAAAAAAGAAAAAGCTAGGGTAAATAGTTTTTTTCAGAAAAATTTTTTACGATTATTGTTTATTTCGGTGGAAATAAAAAATTCATCAATACCAGACCTTACAGATGCGTGAGATAATTCTTCAACTAATTTCACAATCGATCAAGATAATGGTAGAACAAATAAGTAAAGAAGATTATCCTTAACTAAGAAAGAAACAGTAATAAAAAAGTCATTAAAATCAACAGAAGAATTAGGCGGAGTATTTGTCGTTGTTTGGTTAGCAACAACAGCAGCAATAATTATTAAATTAAGAGATAAAGGAATAAGCATCCCTAGGCTAAAAAAAATCTTCTTAAAATAAAATTTAAAAGTGTTTCATAAATTTATTTTTTGATGTTCCATAGTTTATGTATTAAGATATTATTATTATTAATTTTATATATCTCTTTATTATTTATTATAGTCGTTAAACTATTACTAAATTCATGATTTTGAACTCTCTTCCTTTGCAATTTTTTCCTTATCTTCCTTAAGAATTAATCTATTATACATTTCTTCAATATCATCTTTTTTTTCTCCAGTATAAACTATTTTGCCTTTATCAATTAAAGTTATAGAATTTGCCAATCTTTGTAAGTCAGACAGTATGTGACTAGAAATAAAAATAGTTACTCCTTGTTCTTGAAATCTCTTTAGCTGCCTTAACAGAATTGCTCGATGAGAAGGGTCTAAACCGGAAGTTGGTTCATCAAGCACTAAAATTCTTGGACTATGTATTACAGACACAAAATAGAGTAAAATTTTAGTTCACCCCATTGACAATTCTCCGATTTTTTTTTCTCGGTAGTTATTTAGTTCTGATTTTTGTAAATATTCTTCTATTTTTGAATAAGAAATATCCCGTAATCGCCCTACTAAATGAATAAATTCTCCCACTTTCAAACTATTCATAAAAGGAGATTTTTCAACCATAAATCCAACTTTTTGATTAATAAGTTGATCTTTTCCAACTTCTTCTTCACCTAAACTCAATTCTTCAAAAGAATTGAGTTTTACTAAATTCATTAAACTTTTAATAATCGTAGTTTTACCTGCTCCGTTTGAACCGATAAATCCGTGAATATCACCTTTATTAACGCTAAAACTAACATCTTCTAAAACTACCTTGTTTTCAAAAGTTTTGTTTGCTTTTCTAATTTTAACTTCATATTCCATGTTTTCTACTAACATATATATAGTATTTTATTCTTAATGGTGTATGGACAGCATTTAATGATAATATTTATTGTTCCTTTTGTAGTTTCAAGTTTCAAAATGCGTAATTTTTAACCTATACTATGACTAGCTAATATTGTTTAATGATATTCACTAAAATTAAACTTAAGAATGATTAAGACATTAATGAAAATAATTTTTAATAAGTGATGACTAGAATTAGAATTTTGAAGAACTCTATAATTTTTAAGATTTAAACAGTTTAAATGGATAATAAAGAAATTCAATTATTAAAACTTGAAACAGGTATTTTGTGGCCTTATCATGATAAAAAAAAAGCTTTAAGTGCTAGCACTCTCACTAAAATTTTGCGGGAAATAGAGTATAAAGAAATACCAACACATATTCTCCTCAAAGCAGCTGAGCGAGGCAAAAATTTTCATGAAATTATCCAGGGGTTTGTAGAAAATGGTGTTTATCCTCCTTTTGTTGATTCAGTAGAAAATGTCAAGTTAAATAAATTAGACAAGAGAATTTATGAAACAATTAATTTTTTAAAAAAAAACAAATCATTAAAACTTAGCCGCTTTATTGGCAGCGAAAAGCTTCATTACGTTTTCTATAAAGGTAAATTATTAGCTACTTACATTGATTTAGAATTTTACGATTTTGTTGTCGAGTTGAAATCTAATAGTATTAAAACAAGCAAATTGAAATTTGGCCGGGATAATATTTGTCTAGATAGCTTTGAAAAATTATTTGCTAGTCCTTTTGCTTTATTAATTTTTGAGATTCAATTACTTATTCAATATCTTTGCACTGGCAAAAATATCTATCTTTTATGAAGCACCGGAGAAGGAATAATTTTTAACAGATTCAAAATATCAAATTACTCTTTAAAGATTCTCGACATGCTTATTGATTTGAATGATGCTGGAGATATTTATTCATTAAACGTAAAAAAAAATATCATTCAAGAGATAATAAACAAGTATTTAGTTCAATATCAAGATTATCAAGCACTTCTTTAAATTGAATGTAGTAGAGAAATTTCTTCCTCTTGTTTAACAAGGTTTTACAACAAAATTAAACTATAAAGAATTATTGATAGCATAATAAAATCCTCTATATAAATTTTTTTGATTTTTTAATTTCCTAAATGTTTTCCAAATTCTCTAAAGAACTAGAAATAGAAAATGACAAAGAACTAAGAGAAGCATGAATTAATTGTGTTGTTTCTTATAACTGCTTAGAGATTAGTATTTCTCGCTTGCTTTCAGGAGAGGCACTTAGTAAACTTTTTTATTCTATCTATAACAAATTAAATTATTTATTCAAATGTCTTGATTTTCAAATAAAGGTTAAAAATATTCATGAAGTAGTAATTAATGAAAGAATTATTCATGAATATTTTTTGTTTATTTTTTCAACCCCGTTTATGTGAAAAAATAAAGAGGATATAATATTTTTTTTTGAGCAAAAAAAAATATTAGAAAACTTTGCGTTATCAAAAAATATAGTCTATTTACATTTACCTAATCATCAAGTTACAAGTATTTGAAAGTCTAAATTAGTCATTCTTAAAAACATATTAAATAAACTTGGTTTATCTGATATTCGTTTCGCTTTGAATAAAAACAAAACTAAAGAGAGAAGAAATAAAAATAACTCAAAATCGTTAACTGTTGCGCTAATAAATAAAAAAGAAGAACCAAGTTTGATTAAATTGAACTTGTTTCAAGAATGAAAAGAGAGAAAATTATTTGAATTAGGAGTTCACACTAAATTTAGCACTTTAGACGGAATAAGTAGCCCAAAAGATTATATAGAAAACGCTCAACAAAAAAACTATGCTGCTCTAGCTGTAACAGATCATTACAATGTTCAATCTTTTCCTGAATTTAGTGTTTACCAAAACAATGACTTAAAAATTATTTATGGTTGCGAACTGGAAATGTTAGAGGACGATTTACCTCCTTATATATTTAATCATCAGGGCAAGAAAAATGACCAACTTTTAACCACAAAAATACCTGAATTAACTTACTGTGCTTTTGACTTGGAAACGACTGGTTTTTTTTCAACTTATAATGAAATAATTGAGATAGGATATGTGGTTTATCACCAAGGAAAAATTATTCGGGAAGGAGAGTATTTAATTTGTCCCGAAAAAGAGATTGCTCCCGAAATTCTTGCCAACTGGTACACTGATATTGACCCTAACGAATTAAAAAAAGCTCCCAAAATTAAGGAAATTTTGCCAACTCTCCGCCAAGAATGAGGCGATAATTGTATATTGGTAGCTCACAATGCCCGTAATTTTGACTATGGCTTTTTAAATAAAGTTTGAAAAGAGTGTTTTAATGAAGAATTACCTTATCCGGTGGTGGATACTTTACCTTTATCCTGAATATTGTTGCCTGAACGAAAATCATATAGTTTAGAGAAATTGAGCCGTATTCCGGGTCAAGGAAAAGTTTCTCAAGCTCACCGAGCGCTGTCCGACAGCAAATTATTAGCTGATTTATTAGAAAAATTGTTGAAAATTTTAACAGAAAAAAAAATTAGTTATTGGCCAGAAACAAAAGAATTAATTAATAATGATTATTTTCCTAATCGAGGACGCAAAGTAAAAGTTTTAGTTTGTAGTCAAGTCGGGCTTAATAATCTTTATCATTTAATAACTCTTTCTCATACCAAAAGATTATTTAAAAAACCTTGTGTTTTTCGTTCTGACTTAACCAAATATCGTCAGGGTCTTTTAGTGGGAGCAGCAGGAGGGCGAGAAGGAGAAATTTTTACTCTTTTTAGTGCTTTTAATTCTGACGAGAAAAGAAAAAAAGCAATGAGGTTTTATGATTATATAGAAATAAACAGTCCTGAAACTTTTCGTTATTTATGATTAAGTGGAAAAATAGGAGAAATGGAATTAAAAGCCATGATTGTAGAAATTATTAGGACAGCCGAGGGACTAAATCTTCCCACCATTGTTTCTCACAATGTTCATTACTGTCAAAGTAAAGAAAAAAAATTAAAAGAAATTGTGGTGGCTAATGAAGGTATAAATGGTAGCCGCCATTATTTATATTATGAAGCCACTCGCGAAGGAAAGGAAGACCGCTTTGCTGATTTACCAACTCAACACTTACTCAATTTAGAAGAAATGATAGCCAACTGACTTTGGCTTGGCAATAAAAAACTAGTAGAAAAGATTATTTTTCAATATCCTCAGCAATTAATAAATAAAATAGGCAAAGTTAATATTCAACAACCTCCCCTCAATTATTCCACCACCGAAAGTATTAAAAAAGAAGAAATTAATTTAATATCTGCTTATACTCAAAGGACTAACGAGATATTTGGTCAGCAATGACCACCATTCGTGAAAGAAAGAATAGAAAAAGAATGGCAAATCATTAAAGGTCGTTATGTCTTTATCTATTGATTGGCTTATAAAGTGGTTCAAAAAACTCACCAAGACGGTTCGTTGGTTGGTTCACGGGGTTCAATTGGTTCTTCTTTTATTGCCTATTTATGTGGAATAACTGATTTAAACCCTTTGCCTTTTTATAAATTTTGTTCCAGTTGCCGTTATACTGAACTTTATGAAACCAAAGACCGAGTTTATTCATGCTATGACTATCAGGAAAAAGAGAATTGTCCTAATTGTTCTTCTTTACTAATTATGGAAGGCCATAACTTACCTTTTGAAACCTTTTTTGGTTGAGAGGGAGAAAAGACACCTGATATTGATCTTAATTTTTCTGGTGAATATCAAAAGACTGCTCATAATTATGTGCGACAACTACTAGGAGAAGATTCTGTTTATCGAATTGGTACCATCAACACTTTATCCCAGCAAACCGCTGAAATGTTTTGAAAACAAAACGTTAGTTTAAGAAAGATGCTTAATTCACAAGAGCATATTAAAAGCTTAATTGATTCTGATCTAGCAATTCATCAACAACAGAAGAGACAACATTGGGAAAATTTACTAGAAAATAAACAAGAATTTAAGGAAGAAAAATGATACAAAGAATGAATCGATTGAGAAAAAATAAAAAATTTAGAAAAGAAACTTTCAGAAATACGTAAAGAAAAATATCAAATAGAGATTGAATTAAAAAAAAAAGAAATAGATTAAATACAGTCATTGCTACCTATGTTCTCAATAATAACATCAAAACTCAACAAGAGATAGCCAACTATCCTTGTAAAAAGTTAGATATTAAGATAAGTAGATCAAGTATTAATATTCTTTTAAAGAAAATTAGCATGACTAGAAAGAAATTAACCTATCATTATACTCGGCGAGGAAAAAGCCAAAGTATTTAACGAGAAAATCAAACCTTTACTTGATATATACTACCAAAATGAATATAATATTAGTATGCAAAAAAAAAGCAAATAATTCTCTTGTTTGTTATAATTAGTTTTTTAATGATTGGGGGAATTGTTTGAAAATATACTCAAAGCGATAACAATGGTCAATTATCTGAAGAAGAAGAATTGGAAAAATATCTTTTAGAAAAAAGATTAGAACTAAAAAAATATTTTGTGTTTAATTTAGGAGAGCTAAAAAGAGAGACTCTTGATATTAAAAGAAGCGATGGTAAAAAAATAACATGAATTCGAGGATTTAACAAACTACTTGCCCAACATTTTACTAATTTGACTGGCAAAACCAAAGACTTTATTTGATTTTGTGCAGTTTCCGACACTGAATGAGAAGAAGAAAAATTGAACCAAAAAATTACTGATGGAAAAATCTACATTGTTTTTGATAAAAAAATTGCTAAAAATGAAAATATTATTAGTGATTATGTAACAAATTGAGGAAAAGATCATTTTTCCAATGGCATTACTTTTAATGTAATATCTCAATGAGTTAATATTTTTTACAGCAAAGAAGAAACTGTAAAATTTTTGAAAAGTAATGACCCTTTGTTAATTAAAAAACAATAAATTTATGAAACATCTAAAAATGACTAATATTGAAGGAGAAAAAAAAACCATTATGCATTTATTTTAATCACTTATAAATTATCAAATTAATGGTAGTTTCTACATTTCTTCCTAATTAGTTAACTATGTTTAAAAACTAATTAGTTCTTTTTTAACAAAAAGTTCGATCATTCTTAAAACTAATGCCAGCAAAGGAAGTTTTTTATGACTTTTTGGAAGAAACGCATTATTCTTTTAATCCTGCAGAGTTAGTCTCTTGATTTTTTGGACAGCAGGCGGGAAGAATAGACCAAGGAATTATGAAGAGATAAAAAATGTTATTGAAAAAGCTGCAGAATTGTTAAATAAAAAAAGGCTTATCAGAATATTTTATGATACTGTGTAGAATACTTTGATTAAATAAAAATGCTAAAAATGAATTAAAAGACTATCTTAATTTCTAACACTGTAATATTATTCTTGTTTTTTAAAACGTAACTAAGGTTTAGAATATTGAGAAGAGTTTGATAGTTGATTAGGTCGAAATGGTCAGAAAAATACATATCAGTCCTTTAATCATCTTCCTATAATTTGGTTTTTTTTATTGTCAAACAAGTAAATATACTTAAAAGAAGGAATGCTGAAATTTAGAGACATAAATCAATAGATCGATTGTTAGCCCAAATAAAAGTTAGAAATGAAACAAAATCTTAATAATTTTAATAAAGAGTTTGATAAGATTTTAAGTATAGATCCTTCAGGCACAGGCACAACAGGAATATATTTCAGAAATGGAGAAGTGGAGGAGTTTTTGCAATATCAAGGTAAAGATTGAAAAGAACATTATAAATTTATTCAACAACTAGTAAGAGATTATCAGCCTAATATCTTACTTTTTGAGGATACTAATTACATCCATAAAAGAACCAAGGACGGATTAAATTTGTTTAGATTATTAGGGGCTATTGAGTGTTTAGAAGTAAAGCAAATAGAAAAAGTAAATGTTTTGAGAGTGAAAGAATTAACCAAAAAAATGTTAGTAGAAGCAAAGCATCAAAACCTTAATAAGATGAGTGTAACTTATCAGATAAAGGATTTGGACTGTAAGACCCAAAAATTATTAAGTTGAGTGGAGTATAAAGTAGGAAGAGGTAAAGGGTGAATGTATAAAAATAAGAGAGTGAGTATTCATTGTTTAGAAAGTTATTTAGTTTATTGATTAAGTAAAATTAGCAATAATTATTAGTTTTAATAGTTTAATATCAAGGAAATTTATTGATTAATATTTTATATTTCTTTTACTTAACAGTTGCTTTATAATTTACTTTACTTTTTAGTAGTTGAGTATAATTCCCAGCAAAATTATAAGGAGAGGTATTTTTATTTTTAAGACCAAGTTAGTAAAAGGTTTGACAAAAAGATTATTTGGATTTGGCATAACGTTTTTTTTTAGAATTATGATTATGAATTGACTTAGTTGGATTAATTTATAGTGTTGGTTATTTTGGTTTTTGGATTTCTTTAAAAGTTGCTTCAACTCATTTCGTTCAATCGATAGTTTTTCCTAGCTCCTTTTCTTGAAAATCCTTTTTAGTTATTTCACAATTACCTAATAAATTAGCAAGAATAATTTTCTCCTTGGATAAATACTCCAACTGTCACACTTTCACCAATATCAGGAAAAAGCAAAGTATAGCTCCCTCCCCAAATTTTATAATTCTTTAATTGTTCAGATTTAAGATCTTTTAAGAAAAATCACCTATTAGCTAATCAACTAATTAGAACACTAATTTCTCGATGGTCTTCTAATTCAACTGTTAATTTTTCCTTACTTACTCGAATTATACAGAGAAGCAGAGCATTCAAGAATTATTGAAGGAAAATGAGGAGTATGGGTTGAGAACAGGAACCAAGATTGGTAATTATTGGTTTTGTGCTTTGGATTTAGATAGTAGGGGTTGAACTAAAGTATTTAAAAGTTGGCAGTCTTATATTAGGACATTTAGGGGCATTCATGTTTATTGCTTAGTCGGAGGAAAAGAACCGCCAAGGAACTCCATGCTTTTTTAGAATTACTTATGATTTAATTAAAAATGGAAGGCGATTTGTGAAGTTAGAGAGCATTGAGGAGTTAAAAGAGAGATTTAATAAGTGAGATATTGAATTAAGATAATGTTTTATAAAGTATTGGAGATTCAGTAAATTTTTTACAGAGTTCTTGAAACATAGATATCTTACTAAAAAACAACACTCCTGAACAACAGGCTTTTTTACTTCCTGAACTCTTGATAAAACTTACTTGCTTATTCTCTGAATAAAAAATTAGTGATAAATAACTAAGGAGAACAGGCTTTTTCTTAAAAAATAATTCTTAAGGGTTTTAGTTAAATATTTATTCAACATTTAAAGCAAAAAAACCATAAAATAATATATTATGACAACTTGCAAAGCAAATTCTTGCTCTACTAGTACTGATTATTCTTGGAAAGATTATTGTTCTTATCACGAAAAATGTCTTGATAAATTAAAAAAGCATCATAGTATCAGCAATATTAGAGAAGTAGAAACCTTTGAAACTTGGTTTAATAAAAACTGTGGTTATGTGATTAATTGTAATTCTTCTTCCTCTTATCCTTATTATATTTGAATAGTAGTTTTTGAGCCATCCGTAAAAAGCATGAGTGAAAAGTTGTCAGCTATAAAGTATAAAAGTGATCATAGTAATTTATCAAGTGCTAGAGATAAGGCTAAATACCTAAAAAATAAACTACAAAATAGTAATGGTTGGTATGATGCTCCTATGCTAGATATTCATCCTAAAACTAATTCTTATGAGCGTTTTGATAGTATAATTACTAGTCCTTATGTGATAAAGAGAGATGTGCCTCAAAAATGAGAGATAAGATATGGTCCTTTTCTTGCACCAGGGCAATTAGATGTAAAAGTTCCTGTTGATAATATAAGTGATTATGCAAAGGTATTTGATGTTTTAAAAGTATCTAGCGTTTCTTATGAACATGTTGGAGTGTACGTTGGTGATGGCGAAGTTTGTCATTTTTCTAAGGATAGAAATGGAACCTATATTGACAGTTGGGAAGATTTTAAAAAATTTGATGGTTTTGATGGTAATATAGACAGTTCTGAAGCTGTTGTTTATCATTCCATGATACCTTTTAAATATTTACGAAGGATAGCCGAACAAATTGTTTGGGCTGTCGACAATAATTTTTGACATAATAACTATGATTTACGAAATAGAAACTGCGAGCATTTTGCTAACATGCTCGTTTATGGGATTAATTATTCAGGGCAGATAGAGCAAAAAAAAAAGAATGCTTATGGCCTCAGTTAATGTTCCGGCTGGTGCTACTATGGGAACTATAACAGGATTAGGACTTTTTAATGTTATTGGTTCAGTTGCTTTGGCTCCTGCTACCGGTGGAGCCTCTTTATTATTAGGTGCTGCTTCAGCTATAGCTGCTGCAAGCGGTACTGTTGCTACTGCAAATTTGGCAAATAAATACTCTGAGATAAACAATAACAAAGGCTCAACCATTAAGTTAATTAATGAAATGAGAGAAAGTAATAACAAATTAGGCGAAAAGGATAATCGATTGTCAGATAGGATAAAAGCCAATATTTAAATTATACCTAAGCATCCTTGTCGGATAATGTAATAATAATGATTGGAAAATTAATTTTTTGAATAGCGTTTGTTTTAATAATCTTAGTAATTATGTGTTTGCTTTACCCATTATTGCTTACGAGTAGTCATGGCTTGTAAAAAAGAACCAAAAAAAAAATCCCCAACCCTCTTTCTACCTCCTCTAATTTGTAAGGATTTTTCCATCCTGCCACAATAGAGGGTGGTAAATATCTAAAATATACTATATAAATCATTCAAAAAACTTTTTAATATAAAAATATAGGAAACTTAAAGAAAAGAAGCAAAAGAAAAATGAAATTATAAAGAAAAAAGGATAATAATAGGAATATAAAAACCTTCCCTCTCAAAAGATAAAAAGGTTCAGGGAAGTTAATAAAGTTAATAAAAATTGCCTTTAAAAAATAACTTTTTTAGCTGTAAATAATCTTCAATAATTAATTGTCCTTCAAATTTACCTCCACTTGCAACTCTAATACTTTCTTTTTCCTTAGGATATTTTTCGTTAAATTCGATTTGATTGTTAACCACAATATTTAACTTTCGCTTGGAAATGCTATCAAGTATAGACATCAAAAAAAATAGGTTGGGATGTTACTGAAATATTAAAAAAAGCTTTAAAAGGGTTATGGGAAACATAAAAAAAAACAATAAAAACACTCATTTTCGCTTAAAAATTAGTTTAATATGACAAAAAATAAACCTACCTCCCCTTGTCATTTACCAACTTTAATTAATTGTTGAAACTGACTAAAACGACAATCAAAAGGCAAAGTAGAAAAAACATTATTATTATTGTGTAGTTGATTACATAATAAGTCTGAATGTTCGAATCTAATTTCAAAAGGGTTTTTGATACTTCGGTTAGCAAACTCTCAAAAGTCATAATTAAAGTCGGCTGTTTTTGTGTAAAATAAAGAGAGTCCAATTATTCGATGCTGATTTTTGGCGGTTGATTTCTTTTGCCTTTCGGTTTGTTGTTCATTTTGGGTTTGTTCTTGATTACGACCCTCTTTACCTTTAAACGAAGTCAATTGTTCGTACTTTTCAGCTGTTAATAAGTCATTGCTGCCTTCGGGTGCTTCGCTTAACTCAACTTTTTCAGAAGGATTAGAGATAGAAAAGCGGAAATAGACTATTGGAACTCAAAAAAATTGATATGATATTAGTAGCTGCATAAAGCAAAAGAACTTACACTACATAGAATACATAACAATAAGCTGCGGTTGTTCTTTTAGAAAGCAATATAATCAGCGTTAAAGCCTTTTAAAATAAAACAAAAGATTTTGTTGGTAAGATGTATTCAAAAAAAAAGATATTAAATTTATAATAATGAGAAAAGAATCGGCTGAAGAAATAAGAAAAAAAATTAATGAAAAAGAAAAAGAAATAAGAGAAATATGGTATACGATTAATGAAGAAAAAGAAAAACCCAAATTAGAAATAATTGAAAAATTAAAAGGTATTAAACGTACCACCGGTCAACATCCCGGCGGACTATTAATTACTTTACCTAATACTGATATTCAAAAATATACTCCCTTAAACTACCCAGCAAATAACCGCAAAGCGGAATGATTGACTACCCACTTTGAATACAATTTTCTTTCAAAAATATTTTTAAAAGTCGATATTTTAGGTCATGATGAACCTACATTGTTACAAAAATTATTTCAATTAACTAAAATTAGTCCAAGTAAAATATCTTTTTGTGATAAAAAAATAATGCAGCTTTTTACTAATGCTGACACTTTAGGAATACCCGAGTTTGGCACTGATTTTGTTAAAAGAAACCTGCTAATTCCTTTAAAACCAAATAAATTTTCTCAATTGGTTCAAATTTCAGGTTTTTCACATGGAACTAATGTTTGAACTCAAAATCAACATGCTATCTACAAAAATAATCAATTACCCTTAGATAAGCTAATTGCTTGTCGAGAAGATATTTGAAATTTCTTAGTCTCTTGAGGAGTAGACAACAAAAATGCTTTCACTGCTACTGAATTTATTCGTAAAGGCAAATGAGAAAAATTACCAAAAAATATCAAAGAAGAAATGAAGAGTAAATTGAATGATAAAGAAGGTGAATTATATTTTTCTATATTAAGCAAAATAAAATACATTTTCCCCAAACCACACGCTATTGCTTACGTCATGACTGCTTGACGAACTGCTTTTTATAAAGTATATCATCCTCAAGAATTTTATTCAGTTCTTTTGACTTACCACACGACAGTTTATGACATTTGATTAATGACTTTAGACTCGGATGTTATCACCTTTCGTTTAGACAATTTGTTAAGTACTTTGGCTAATTATAAGAATAGTGAAAAAGAATTGCTTTCGATTATTAAGGTTTTTGAGGAATTGAATAAAGAGAAAAAGAGGATACAAAGGATCACAAAAGGAAAGGCAGTTTCTCAAAGCGTTTTGGAAAAAATGAATATCGAAAAAGTTTTAGAAAGTATTCAAGAAAAAATTAATAATTCGGGAGACAAGAAACTGATAGATAGTCTACGAAAAAACGGCAAAATTTGAAAATTGACAGCCAAAGAAAAGGATTTATTATTTACTTTAAAAGTGGTTTTAGAAATGGAAATGAAAGGTTTAGGTTTTGCTCGTGGATTGGATTTTAATAATTCCCAAATCAGAGATTTTAAGATAGAAAACAAGACTATTTATTTTCCCTTCACAGCCATTGCTGGAATTGGGGAAAGGTTGGCTGAGAAAATCATTGCTTATCGGCAAGAAAAAGGTCAAATTACTAATAATTGAAAAGAGGAACTAAATGAAATACTAAACATCAATCACCTTCAACAATTAGAAAATATGGAAAGGTATAATTTAATTATCAACGTCAGCTAAATATTTGCCATGCCTTTTAAGCAATAAAGTGTTAGAAGGATTTCGATAATAAACTGTTACGAAATAATCTTCATCATTTGTCTTTAGTTCACCTATCCTCTCTATGATTTCAGGTTGTCAAAGAATATATACTACAACGCTGATGACTTGTTTTTCAAAATATATTAAGAAAAGAGTAGTTTTTGAGCTGACTCATTGTCCTTCTTTCACTTTACATCGAAATATTTTGTTTGGAAGGATCAAAGTTGTTTTATCAATCTGAATATCAATCAATATTTGCAGCCCTTCTTCATTAGTTATTTGCAGAGCATAATTAGGATAAATTTTGCTGATAGTGCCTTCTAACGGACTTTTAACTTTTCAATCTTTTAAAATGAAAAAATAATAGGCTTTCCCCAACAACGATTTTTCTTTTTTTTTGATAGATAGAGATCTAATTGGAGGAGAGAGAGATACAGTATGACAGTTTATTGATCAAAGAAAAAAACTTTTCAATCTGATCCAATTTATTTGAAATTTCATATGAAAAGTTTTAGCATGAAGGTTGTTGAATAACCAACAACTAGAAAATAGAATATCGCACCAATTACAAACTAACCGAAAGAAATTTTTTTGTAAAATGAGATTGTGTTGTTACTAAAGCAATGTATTTCAATGGCTTTTTTAGTAAAAAAAAAATTATGAAAACAAAGAGATTATTGTTTTGAATAATAGCGGCTATTATTTTTTTTGTTGGAGGAAGTTTTTTTGTTTTATGAGGCGCAGCTTTTTGAACCGAAACCTCAAATTCCAGGAAAAATGGTTTTAAAAATGAAAATGGCAAAATAACTAACGAACAAATTGAAGAGTATCTACTTGAAAAAAGATTAGAACTAAAAAAATATTTCGCTTTTAATTTACAACAGGAAGTAAAGACTTTGTCGGAATGTGAAATTAACTCTTTTAACTCTCGTGCTTGTTCTTCTCTTTTAATTGATCATTTAAGTAAGATTGCTAAAGACAGAAAAGCGACTTGTAAAAAAAAATTCATCACATTTTTAGAAAAAAAATTTGAGGCTAGCGAGGAATGAATAGGAGAAAAATTAGACGAAAAAATTAGAAGTGGAAATTATTGAATTATTTTTGAAAAAAATAAAGATAATGATTATCGATACTTTGGAAATAACAATATTAAACCAAATGTAAATAACATAGAGTTCAATTCAATTTTTATAGTATTAAGTGAACCAGACGTGAAAATAGGAAGAAAAGCTGAGATCTTAGAAATAATCAAAACCGATCCTTCTTTAGCAAACAGAGTTTAATAAGGCTGCTACTGATCAAAAACGTAACTGTTTCGATTCTAGCAATTTTGATAAAAGCAGAAAGGATAAACTTAAATTTAATTCAACCATTCTTAAAAAATATCACTAACCAAATCTTAATTAGAAAAAAATTGTCTGATACTTCTGCTTGTTACTTCTTAAAAACAGGTCAGCAAGAACAAGATATATCTATTATATGTCATATCTAAAATCAAAAAACAATAACAAATGAGTTAGAAACTTACGAGTCAAAAAAAATTTTTATTTACAAATCGAAGAGCATTTTGACAGTCCTGTTTTATGACTTATCCTTGCCAAATAATTTACTCTAAAAAATGTTGAAAGTTATTATAGATGCTTACTAAAAGAATGCCAAATTACTGAAATTTAAAGAGAATTATTAGAATAAATTTGAACCAACGTGTCAATGAGTATAGTAAAACCAAAAAGAGAAAAAAGAAATTATAACTAATTTTGAAATCATTAGAAAACAAACAAGTCGCTAATAAAGAACAAAAAGAATAACGATAGCGGTTACTACTACAGATTTTTATTCGATGTTCTTAAACGATTGCTCAGTTCTCATACAATCATCTCAAGAACTAAATTCGTTAAATAAACAATAGATAAAGAAATTTCTTTTATTCTGTTCTTTAATTTTTCTTCAGCAAAATTCTATATATTTGACAACTTTTTTATTCTGTTGAGAAAAATTGTTGACATTAAACTCTTCTTCTAAATAGTTCTTATTAAGAAAATTAGGAATATTTTTCAAGTAATTATAATCGCTTAAGTTAATGGTAATATTATTAGTGATGGCTCAATTTTCTTGATAATAGTAATAACGTACAAAATTGCTTGCTTTTTTTTCTATTTCATTTACTTTAGTTCAAAACTCGCTAAATTCATTATTCCTTCTTTTAATTAAATTCTTGATAAAAATAACAAGAACAATCCAGTGGAAAAGACTGTAATTACCTTTAGTTATTAACAACTCCGTAGCCTGTTTTGCTATATCCGAACTATTAATAAATTCCTGATAAATTTTAGCTAATCCTTCAGAAGATTCTGTTTTTGCTAACTCATTAAATTTTTGAAAACGCCCAATGACTAAGGGAAGAATAAAAATAATAGCAATTGAGTAAATAAAGATTTCGCGAATATGGATATTATTTCACGAAAAAAAGACTTCTAGTTGCGGTTCCTTTTCTCTTTTTTTTGAAAAAAAAACAGTATTAAAGATTATAAGTGTTAAAGAGAGAATAACTGTAAAGAAACTGATAAAAGAAAAAGTCAATAAAAAAGCACTAGCAGCATGAATAAGGCTATTAAAGATAAATATTAACTTGTTATGGAGATAAAAGTTATTATTTTCAATATACTTATCTCTTTTTCAAAGATAATTGTTAATCAAAAGAGAAAGAACTTCTAAAATCATAATTCCTACAGCAAGAAGAGAAATATAATTAAGCAATTTGTATTTCTCTTCAACATTAGTTCCGCCAATAAAAAAATGAGAAAATGTTATTGATTTTCCAAATAATTTATATATAGCTTCTAAGAAATCTGTTTCAACTAACCTTTTTCCGATAGTGGTAATAACTAAGATGAAAGCAGCTCAACAAGAAGAACGAAGTACTGCCTGAGACAGGAAAATATATGAATAATTATAGGGTGACAAATTTTCTCGTTTCTGTATCATGTTCATGTAATTTTAACGCTTTTTAATTTTTAAGTTTTCGTGACACATAGCTTTTATTTCCTTCATGAGGGTTTTTTTACTATTTTCACTACTAGATAACAGACTAATAAAACAATAATAGCAAATAATGATCCATACAATAAGTTTTTTGTCAAACTATCATTATTATTTTTTAACAGATTTTTTTTTTCTTTAGCTATAGTTGCTTTTACCTTGGCAATATCTGTAGACACTCGGTTTTTTATTGTTTCAATCTGGTCTTGCTCTCCGGCTAAGTTAATTTCATTAACAAAATTTTGGTTTTCAGGGGCTAATTTTGTTATTAGATTGCTTAAATCTTTACTTTTATCTAGTGCTTTTAATTCTTTCTCAATAAGTTTAATGTTTAATTTTTTTAAATTAGTTAATAAAACCGACGTTTCTTGATTAGATAAATCTATTTGTTTATTAACTAAATCATTTATTTTTTGAGAATAGTCTAAATAAATTGGTTTGTTGTGATAGGTTTTGATATCATTAATTAATTTTGCTAGTTTCACAGAGTCATTTTCCTTCTGAGCTTGTTTAATTAGAGGAGCTAGTTCATCTTTTTCTATTTCAATAAAATCATCTTTTTCAAATAGTTTTTTATTTTCTTCAGACTTATATCAGGTAAGTTTTACTGTCTGATATTTATTTTGATCAGTCAGAATTTTCCAAAATTGTTGGGAAGCATTAGTAAGAGCGGGGTGATCATCTCTAATCTCAATAGTATATTTACCTGATTCTCCAGGTTTAGCATCAGAAGAAAGAAACAGCGAACAATGAATGTTTGGTTGGAAAACAGTGGGTCCACGTCCAGCATACCTAAATAAAGCACTAATTTTTTTCTTTATTAAATTTTTTGTTTTTTGTTGCTCTTTATTGCTTAAATTTTTAAGAATTTTCTTAGCGTTGTAAAAAGTTTCTTCGATCGAAAATTTCGCTTTGATCGAAATTTTCGCAGAGAATTTTTCATTAGAAATGCGTTTTCAATCAGAAAAGAAATTTTCAATAAATTTTAATAGCAATTTTAGTTCTTTATCGCTGGTTTCTTCTAATCTTTTATAAAACAACCGATTTTTCGCAAATATCTTTAATCTATCGCTTATTTTAAAAAAGATTTTTAAAAGTAGACTAGCTTCATCTTCTTTTAAACAAGATATAGTTCCTATAATATCCTTTATTGCACTGAAATAAAGTTCTGCTAATCCTTTTAAATCTATTTGTTGTTTTGACAAATTTTATGAATAGATTGTAGTTTTTCTGACGTATTTTTATTAAGTTTATTCTCTTTAATGAACTTTATAATAGGGGGCTTTCGTTTTTGTACACTTAATTTAGCTGTTTCAATTAGATCTTCAAAACTTTTTTTAAAAGTTGCATAAACAGCTAAATTACTTGAATATTTTTTAACAGTTTCGAAAAATGATTCCATCGTCCTTAATAAACCCGAGATTTTTTCTGGATCAAATGGCTTTTCTCTTAGTTTGTTTTCTATTTTTTCGCAATTACTAACAAAAGTAAAAGCAGTAAAAAACTCTGCATTAGAATCAGCCATAAAAAGAATGCATTTTAAGAACGTCTCAAGCATTTTCAAATCTTCTTCAAGATGAGCCCCTTTCGCAACAGCTTTTAGTCATTCATCAAAATCATCTATTTGAAGTTGCTTTTCACAAATATTCGTAATTGTTTTATTTGTAAAGGTATCGCATAAAAGAACATTTGAAGGATTAATTTGAACTCTATAAACCAAAAATAAATTATCAAAAAAAATCTCTGCTTCTCCATCTGCCAAACGAAGCTGATAATTAGTTTTCTTTGAGTTTATACTTCTAATTATTTGTGCAATAATCTCCCTTTTTATAAAAGGTTTTTTAAAATTTTTGATACCAAACTCGAGATCTTTCATGATAATCTAAAGGAAATGGTGCTGACTAGAGGAATTGAACCTCTAACCTACCGCTTACAAGGCGGTTGCTCTACCAATTGAGCCAAGTCAGCTTTAACCAATTAATTGTTTATGGTGGAGCGTGCTGGGTTCGAACCAGCGACCTTCTGTTTGTAAGACAGACACTCTGCCCAACTGAGCTAACACTCCCTATATTAACATTTTTAATAATCTATTCAATCAAATAGTTCAGTTAGACTAAAAATACAAAACATTATTTCCGTTTTACTATTTTCACTACCTGATTCTCCAGGTTTAGCATCAGAAGAAAGAAACAGCGAACAATGAATGTTTGGTTGGAAAACAGTGGGTCCACGTCCAGCATACCTAAATAAAGCACTAATTTTTTTCTTTATTAAATTTTTTGTTTTTTGTTGTCCAACTTTGCCTGATAGTGCCTTTAACAAAGTAGCTTAGTTTTTGTTTTACTTTTTTTTGAACGTGTATGCTAAATATATTCATTTTCTTTACTTGTCTTCGTGAAAATAAAATTCATTTTACTTTTACATTATTTAATTTTTACTTCTTATGCTTTATACTATAATAAGAAGAAAGAGAAAAATCAGCAGACGTTATACAAAAAGTACATCATTTAAAATACACGAAAATACAATAAAAGAATTTTAGCATTGTTTGTCAATTTTATATCATGTTTCTGATTTATAAAAAAGTAAAAATCAGAAGATTAAGTTTTGTTTTACTTTTTTTCAAGATGTATTTTTCTACTCTTTTGTTTTTCTTAGCTATTCCTCTCTTGACTGTATCAGATATTTCGAACTTTCCTTCTTACTATTTTCAAGGAAGAGTAGATCAATTGGATCAAATAGAATCTGAACCTTATAATCCGAATATAATGACTTGCTTTATAAATGATGGTTCTCGTTGTGATCCTTATTATCCCAGATTTATTTTTAACTGTAAGTACGTAAATACTAGCGCATCAGTAAATGCACGATGTCCGCTTAACAACTATTGTAGAGATGATCTTCTTCCTCTTACGAACTACGAGCTTATATGTTCTTGAGGTATTTACTATCAAGCATTTCTAAATTATTCTTTTTAAATATATTTTTAAATAACAATCCATAATTGTTTCATTAATTCAAAACTGCTTGATAGGCAAAATTGTTTCCAAATCTTTCTACTAAAGGACTATAATATTCTAGTCATAAATGATATTTATTTTCTCTTAGCAAATAAACGTTTCTTTTTAATCTTTTATCGCTATTGCACCACAACCATTTTACCAACCTATTTCTTACACCTCGTGGACAATTTTTTTTTAACTCTAATCCTAGTATATATGTAGGGATATTATTCTTCTTCATGAGCAAAATCTTTATAACTAGTAGCTTTGATAATTTGATACACAAATAGTTCTTCTTATTAAACTTTTAGTCTAAATTATATTTTATATCTTTTGCAATGCATTTTATTTATTGTCTAGTTCGATTATGTTAAACTTTATTATAAGCGAAAAGAATTTAAGAAGCTCAAAAATATTACAATTATTTTGCAGAGCAATAAAAGGAGATTTGTAAAAACTACTTCTATTGTTTTCTTGCTTGAATTTTTCTTTCTTTAACATTAACAAATAAAGTTGATAAGAACTAGAAGATAGAAATTATAAAATTGTCCAGAGTATAGATATTAAAAATTAAAAAACGAAATAAATAGAACAAATATACTATGAAAAACAATGACAAAACAAAAAAAAATGTAAAAATCATCAATCCGATCTCTGACAAAAATAACAGAGAAGACAATGGTAAAAATAAACAAAAAAAATTATTTAGCCAAATTCCTGGACCTGGTATTTTTTTTAAAAATAATGCTATTAGAATTGGTATGTCAATGGCAATTATGAGTAGTGCTATTAATGGAACCGATGCTTTTATTTTTAATTCTCATACTTTTAAAGTTGCTGCCGCTACCACAGGAATTGTAGGAAGTGGAGCTTTTTGCTTACTAAATTCATGATTAGAATACCCCTTTGAGGAAACAAATAATTTTAAAGAAACCAATTTTTTTGTTCTAAATGATGAGATAAGCATTGAAGACAATAATAATAATAAAGAAGACGACAATAAGCAATTAACTTTAGCTCCAATAGCATCAAAAAAGGATGATAAAGTTTTTCTTGGAACAATACAAAAAATATTAGAAGAACCATTAAAACATGAATTAGAGTTGACTAAAAAAGAGTTTATTGAATTATTATTAAGAAATTCAGAATATCTAAAATATTTTTTTAAAGACTGAGAAACTAAATATTATAGTAAAGAAAAAGCCGAAAAAATAATAAGCTGAGGTTTAAATTCGTTTAATTGCTACCAAATTGTTAAGTTTATCTATAATTTTTTTAATAAAAAAAAAAACTCTAAAAATAATGCTCAAAAAACAGAAAGAAATTTAATAATTATGCCCAACGAAGAAACAAATGAAACAATAAAAGAAAATAGTGAATTAGTTCGAATAAAGTATGAAGCTGAAAAAAAAGAGAACAAACAAATTAGAAAATCTCTCAAAACAGCTGAAAAAACAATTGAAATACTTGAAAGTCAATACTATGAATATTATAACAAAATAAAAGAACTACAAAAGGATAAAGGTAAACTTCAAGACGAAGTAGTTGATACTAAAAGTCTTCAAATTAGGTCCGAAGAAGAAATAGAGAAAATACAAGAAGATGCTAATGCTAGAATTACAAAAGCGGGTAAAAAATACATGTCAGAAAGGGAAAAAACAAGAACCCTTGCTGAAGAAATAAAAGAATTACAAAAGCGGTTAGACAATGAAGCTAAACATACGCAAGTTCTTGATTTTATTAATCGGGAATGTAAACTAAGAATACCAAAAAGACGCTTGAACGTTCTTGAAATTGTTAATTATGTCAAAAACTCACCGGGAAAAGTCAAAGACAAAAAATTGTTGGAAAGATTAATGAAAGTTGAAGAACAGAAATCTCAATTAGAGTCAGAAATAATTATTCAACAAAAATCTTTTCGAATCCAGTTATCTGAGATAAAAAAAGAAAAAGCATTGGATACTATCTGAAGTAAAGAAACAATAGGTATATTAGCAACGTTTATGTTTGTCATTTTAGCATCAATTTTGAGCAAAAAAAAGATGAAGAACATTAAAGAAATTAAAAGAAATATTACCCTATAATCATGATAAAAATGGTTCCTAAAGAAATATTAAATTATAGTGCTGATTGACGTGATGATAATGATAATATTCTTTTAACCAATCCGTCATCAGAGATTGTTAATGACAATGAAATTAGTGTAAAAAGAACGAAGAAGAGAAAAAATATTACTCATGAAACAAAGGATCTCAAATCAAAAAAGATTTGCTTAGAAAGAAACAAAAAAAGAAAAAAAAATGAAGAAAATTTTGAAGATAAAGAAGAGATAAAAAAGAGAAGAGTAGGTAACTTAATAACTAAAGATACTACAGATAACGAAGAAGAAAATGACTACGATATATTAAAAATCAGAATCAATGATGAGAAAGAAACGTCATTTTTCGAAACTATAAAAAGTGTAAAAAATTTTTTAGCTAAAAAATTTTTTACAGAAACATACAATGAAACAACCGAAACATATAATTTAAAAGACGAAAGTTATCTTCATCAAAATTATCAGAAAATAGAAAATATTGAAAAAAAATTAATTTCAAAAAAAGCACGATTTTCTAATAAAGAACAAAAAAACAAAGAAAGATATTTAGAGCTAACTACAATCCGTGACCAATGACTGAAACTTGATACCAAAAATGAAAAAACACCAGAAGGAAAAGAAATTTTTGAGGTATATAAACAACATAGTGATGTTTATTACGAAAAGGTTAGGAAAATTTCAAACCTAAATGAAAAAATAATTTTACTAGAAAGGCAAATTATAGAAATTAAAGAAAAATGTAATCTATATAAAAAACAACAAGAACACCAGTCTAAAATTGAAATTTTTCCCGCTTTTAATTCTAAATTATGAAAATAATATAATAAAAAAAAACAAATTTTTACAGAACAAAAGTGTGACCAAATCAATTATTTTTTCTTTTAAGTCGCGCTGGTTACACTTAAATTTGGTTATTTTTTACTATTACTTCCTGCATTAATTTTAATGCTTTAAACTTTAAAATAGTGGTGAAACTAACAGAATTAAGCTAAACAATAAAAAATGCGAGCAATTGTGATATCATAATATTATAACAATAGCCTTTTTTTTATCAATTGTTCATTTGTTGTAGTTATGTATTTTTATAGAGAAGTTTGAAAAAGAGAATGTTTCTATAAAAATCAGTCGTTTTTTTGCTTTATTTTTGACAAATACAATTATGAAATATTACTCTTAACAAAACAAAATTAAAACACAATAATTATGAAAACCTTTGCTATTTTTGCATTATAATTAAGGATGTAAAGGGGAAGATATTTATCGAATATACTTTTTATATATTATGACAAAACATGTATATTATTCAAAATCTATCCTAAGGTAAAGATGTTTGTCTCGTCTCATGAATTAATTGAAACGGCAAAGTAAAAGGAATACTCTTAAATAGAGACTATATTTTAAGGTTCTATTCAGCATATTCAGCAACATGGATTACTGTGGTTAAAAAGAGGTTTTGAAATAATTTTTATAACAAGAAATGAATAAAAATGCAACGAAAAAAATTATTAGAAAAGCATAATTTAGACATTAATAATTTGTTATAGATAACAATAAATAATATCTTTAAGATTTAAGAAAAATTATGTACAAGTTTACAACATATGTTGAAGTGTAAAACATATTTTATCTATAAGAAAGGTTTTCCCGCCATGCTATGGAATTGATTACTACGATGGTGTACTATTAAGCTATTGTTAAACTATTTGGAACAAGATAAATGAAATGAAGAACCATTGACCGCCCTCTAGCAATCAATGCTAAGGTTTATAAGAATCATTTTTTCCAATGGATTTTACAAAAATTTTATAAATAGGAATTGTGTCAAAAGACAAGACTTAATTTGAATCTAAAAAGGATTATTATATATTTCTTACGGATTAGGTTTTTTAACTATTTAAGAATTATTTATACTTGACATTGAAATAGAAATTGATAAAAATTTCTATCTATAATTGCGCAAACAATTGATTTACATAAACCAAAATCTGTGATAAATCACTTTATTAGTTTTTTTTCATAAATTATTCCTTCTCCTTCTCTTCCTATTATACAACGTATAGCTGGCTCATAGTAACGTATGAACAATTAATAGATTTTTATACGTAGTAGTGATTTTTTTTTTTAATCAAATTAATAAATATTTAGTCTGAAGTCTGGAAAATATTAGCTGTTTATGTATATTTTAGATATTTTTAGTCTTAGTATAAATAAAGATATAATTAACCAATTTCACTTAAATACATATGAAAGAGATGTATTTCATACAATCGTATAAATAACAATAAACAAACATTTTTTACTTTTTATAGATTGCATTTTGTGTAAATCTTACAACGAAAATTTAAATTGTTCACGGTTTTGTTTTAGGAAAAAAATTTATTACAAATTACGGAACACAAACATTAAATCATTAGAGAAATCATACTTTACTAAAGCATTTTTTTTAGCTTAAAACAGTGCATAAAAAAAAAAATCGCTTCCATGTTCTTAGTTTTTGTCAGTAAATTGCAAAAGTTACGTTCTCATAATGAAAGGAACTAGGGTTCTTGCACTATGTGTAATTAAAATTATTAGCATAAATTCTTTTGTATTTCTCAATTAAATATTTTTGTTTGTTACTTACATTTCAACTAAACCTATAAATCTGAAGTTTTCTATCTCTAAGTCTAATATTTGCACCAAAATGTCATCCAAGTATAAAGAAGCCGCGATATTTATTGCAATCAAAATCATCCTTCTTGCGCTTTCTTATTGACTGTTAAAACCATTGATTCAGTATTACTTTAAAGATATTTGTTTGATTTCAAAATGTTTATCTTTTTGAAAAAAGGTAGTTAAAAGTACGTTTTTACTCTTATTCTTATTATCAAGTAATAAATTACAAAATTTATGAATCTTTCTTACTATAATACTTTCTTCATATTCTTTATAAATAAGAATAAACTTAGAAATAAACAAAATAAACGTGTTATAGTAAAACGAGATAAGTACCAGAGGGAAGTAAAAATCTTACTAAAAGTTCTGTATCTACGCATAAAACGTTCGAACAATTAAATTGTCTGAGTATTACTAACTAAATTTCTTTTATAGTCTGATCAGCGAGCAGACCTTACTTTGTTATTTTCTTTCTCTTTCTAAAACAATAATTAGTAATTTCTTTCACAATAATAACTCTAGAAGTTGCTATTGTTGAATCAATCCCCTACTCCAATTCCTATTTTAAACTGCAGTTTTTTCTTTTTTTCACTTATTTTTAGATTCGTTATCCATGTTTCGTTAAGTTAGTGAACAAAAAGTTAACTAAAAAAAGACAACTCACTTTTTTGCTTTTATGACCACGAGTATGAAGAATAGATAAAAACAAGACTAGTTCTTTTTAAAAGAAATGCAAACAATTTAAATTTTATCTTCGTGAGATTTTAGAAGATAATCTTAAGATAAAGATCTAAAAGAAATTACTATGTTTGTGCTATAAATACTGACTAAGTGTTAATCATGAATATTTATGATGCTAGATTTGTAAAAATATTTTTTAGCACTGAAAATATTACACAAAGCTCATTTTTTTTCTTTTTTGATTTGTGTTCCTAAAATCATCTTGAAGCGTCAGGATTAAATACTGCAAAAAAAACGGACTTATTTTCTTTTTAATAAAGGCAATTATCGGATTAAAAAGCTTCCTCGATATATTATGATGAGAAAAGAACATTCTGATATTAGCAAATATTGCCTCTTGAAAGTAATAGGAAAAAAATGGGAAGAAGAAACAGAAGAAGTCAAGGATAGATTCAAAAAATTGGCAGAAGATAAAAAGTCAGAAAATGAAACAAATTGCCCAAATTATAAATATCATCAATTCCGCAATAATACTAGAAAGAAAGAAAAAACAGATTGAAAGAAAATAAAAATTTAATACTAATAATCTTCCACTATTATTAATTCAACCAATTATTTTGGAAAGAATTAATAAAGATTTTTCATCCGTTTGTTGATGTTTTATCTCTATTGTCAATTCTAAATGAGTAGTAACAATATTTCGATTCTGTAACTAATATTTAAAAAATTTAGGCTGTGATTTAAGCTTTATTTTTCTAATTCAATAACAATATTTTTAAATTAAATTTATTTTATTTTATCTTTGAAACAGAAATACTATCCATATAAAAGAGTATATTATTTAAAAAAGAGCAGGAATTTTATCTTTTAGGAGTTGTCAAACAAGATAATTTTCATATTTTAATAGTAATTAGTTATTTCGTAATAATCGTTCATTCAGAGAATAAATGGGCTAAATGTACAAAATTTGACAACCTGCCACAAGTTTTATGACTAGACTAAGCACTTCAAAAATGGATTGAATAATTATTTTAAATTATGGATTTATAAGCAATAATCGTCTAGTTTCTGATTATTAATAATAGCGGTACATTTGTTTGCTTATTTATGCTTTTCTAATAAAATTTTGTTGTTTCTTCTTTCTTAGAAAGAAGCAAATTTATTAGTAAGATTTACAAACTTAGACAACAAAGAGATTTCTTAATGATACTTATGTACCATCTTCATTTGCATTTTTTCATTTTATTATAAATACTTCTAAATTTCAGTTCTTTTCAATTTTTATCATATTGATGATTTGCTTTCCTTTGGAAATATCTCATTGGATTTTCTACTTTGATTTAATTGTTAATTTTTACACATATAAATTATGACGGAGAATTTTACTTCAGAACAAATGCAAAAAATTCAGCAAGAATTGCAAGAATTTGACTATGCGGTTTGAATTTTTTGATTTTTTTTTTGATAGCTTTCTTTTGCTTTTTTCATTAGTGTTTATGACGTTTTGTTCATATTTTAATTTAGATTATACCTAAACTATCGAAAGCTTCAATTGATGGAATTGACAAGATGCACGTAAAGCTTTTTATATGCACAGCGCCACAAGAACAATCAGAAAACAAAAGAATTACAATAATTTCTAGGGAAAATAACTATCCTATGTTATCTAACAGTCCAGAACAACTATCATCATTGAGAAATATGATAAATGGAGAAAAAGCATACACTTTTTTTTCTAATTCTGTTCTGCCAACACCAAACATATTAGATGTTTATAAAGTAGCGACAGAACAAATAAAATTATTTTGCCAGCATCAAGCAGGATGTTATACAGCATTAGAAGACGAATTCAAGAGCGATAGAATTTCTCGTTTGCTTGATTTAAAACTTATTAACTCTAAAAAAATTATTGAAGATATTATTATACCATTTATTCGACATAATGCTTGTCAAACAATGAAGGCGTACCTTAGTTATAAAAATTTGCCATTACCTAATAGTCCACAGGATTATGCAGAATGTTTAGTCAATTTTATGTTTGACGAGTTTAGTTCTCCACTAAAAATCTTTTTACCCAAGAAAGTTACAAACACTTAATTGTTTTTTTTACTTTCATTTTTTTTGCTAATTCATCTAAATTAATTTTTTTTTCTTTTTGAATTTTTCAAATAAAACCTTTGTTTTTTTTGTATTTTGGAATAATATGGATATGAAAATGAGGAATGCTTTGATAAGCAACTTGTTTTTTTATATCCTCATTCATATTGCTAATAAAATTAAATCCTTGAACTCCTGGAAAAGTTTTTTGAATTTTTCTAACCACTTTTTTAAGAAGAGGTAAAATACTATTTCAGTCTGCTTGTTTCAATCCTATGATATTTTTGGCGCACCTTTTAGTAATTATCAGAATGTGTCCCTCGCTAGCAGGATTAATATCTAAAAATGATAGACAATGACTATCTTCAGCTATTATGTAAGCAGAAACTTGTTTTTCAACGATTTGGCAAAATGGACAAATTTTTCTCATATAACAAAAATTTACTTAAATAATACTATTTTAAAACAAATTATTAAATAAAAACCTTTTATATGAAAAAAGTTTTCAACATTCCGAAAAGGGTTAATGTTAATTCGGCTAAAATCCGTAATTTTTCGATTATTGCTCATATCGATCATGGCAAATCGACTTTAGCTGACCGCTTATTAGAAAAAACTAACCTAAAAAATAGCAACCAAACTCTAGAAAGAGTACTTGATGGTTTTTTTCATAGACAATGTTAATAAGTATTAGAGATATTTATCAAAACCCTGAAGAACTAAGTAAACTAGAAAAAATAAAAGTGAGCGGATGGGTAAAAACATTTAGTCATAAAAAAAAGTTTATTAAAATTAACGATGGTTCAACTTTGGATGATTTACAAATAGTCATTTCCCAAAATAATTTTTTTCAGGCAGATTTATTAAAAAAAATAAATTTTGCTAGTAGTTTATCAGTAAAGGGAAAATTGGTTCTTACTTCTGAAAGAGAACAACCTTGTGAATTAAAAGAGGTAGAAATTGAATTTGTCAATTCTGCTGAAGAAAGTTATCCCTTACAAAAACAAAATATTCCACTAAAAACAGTTCGTGATTATCCTCATTTACGAACCAAAACTTATTATTTTTTGACCCTTTTTCGCCTTCGTCATAGTATTAGCAAATCCATTCACGATTTTTTTCACCAACAAGGATTTTATTATGTTCCTACTCCAATTATTACGAGTAATGATACTGAAGGAGCAGGAGAAACTTTTAACATTACTACTGATGAAGAAGAGCCTTTTTTTTCTAAGCCAGTCAAACTAACCGTCAGCGGGCAATTACAAGCCGAAGCCTTAGCTCAGGGGTTAGGAAAAGTTTATACTTTTAGTCCTTGTTTTCGAGCGGAAAAATCTCACACTACCCGCCATTTAGCCGAGTTTTGAATGGTCGAACCCGAAATGGTTTTTGCTGACTTAGGAGAAATAACTGATTTAGCAGAAAAAATGGTAAAATATGTGATAAATTATATTCTTGACAATAATGGTACTGAATTAAAAAAAATAGAAAATTATGATGAGGAAAACAAAAAAGAGATAATTAATGAATTAAAAAACATTGTTATTAGTGAGTTTGAGAGAATTGACTACACCCGCGCCATTGAAATATTAAAAGAGAAAAAAGAGAATTTTGTTTTTAATGATATTAAATGAGGAATGGATTTACAATCCGAACACGAGAAATATTTATGTCAACATTTTGATAATAGCCCAATTTTTATTACTGATTATCCAGCCGGTTTAAAGGCTTTTTATATGAAAAATAATCCCGATGAAAAAACTGTCGCCTGCTTCGATTTATTATTTCCCGAAATTGGGGAGTTAATTGGTGGCAGTGTCCGTGAGGACAATTATAACATTTTGCAAGAAAAAGCCCGCAAAACAGGTTTAGATATAAATAATTTAAGTTGATATTTTGACTTGCGAAAATACGGATATGCTCCTAGTGCCGGTTTTGGTCTTGGTTTAGAAAGATTAATCATGTTTATCAGTGGTACCGAAAATATTCGGGACACAATTGCTTTTCCAAGACTTCACAGCAAATTAAGTTACTAGCAAAAAAAAAAATTGATATGAAGTAATTTATCATGTTATCTCTATCTCCTTATTATAAAAGTAATCTACAATAACAATAGTGTAAGTAAATGGATTGTTCAGTCTGCCGAAAACAAACGCTGCACAGACAATAAATATTTCTTTATAAATTAACGCAAAAAATATTGTTAAAGACAAAATGGCTCATAATAAACTAATTAGTTTCTGCCTAAAAGTTCCTAAAAAAATTGCAGAGCTACGCAAAGAGCTTGAAAAAACTGACGATCCTATTCGTGCTTCCCAAATAAATGAAATATTTAAAGGAATCTTTGCCGACAAAAATCTTGAAAACGCTAAAATACCGTACGAAATTACCTTCAAACAACGCGAGTATTTGAAAAAATTAGAGAAAAGAATAGTTGATGAAATCATCAAAGTAATAGAAAAGTCAGAAACAAATAAAAGAGAGCTAAAAGAAGAAGCAAAAAGACCAAGAGATTACTCAAAAACGATCAAACAAAACAAAAAAGAGGCAATTATTGAAAAAATTAGTGAACTAACTAGAGAATATTTTCAACCTCTTTCTGGTTTTGAGGAATTAAAATATCCTTTCCAAAGAATAATTTTAATGAAAGAATTCCCTCAACTTATTAGTAATTATAATTTATGTGTTGACAACATATTAAATACTTTTTTAGATGAGGATTTCACTGAAAATGAGTGCAAATTATTTTGGTTTGCTGAAAGGATTCAAGAATAAAAAAAGTTAAGAACTTTTTAAATTAATTTTCTAAATTAGTTTTTTCGTTCACATTTTTTTGCAAGAAAACAACCGGGTTTAAAAATAGTAATAAAACAAAAACAAGTTGATAACAACAAGTATTTTGTTGATATTATCTTCCTAGTTACATTAGAATTAAAATTATTCATTTTAATGCTTTAAACTTTAAAATAGTGGTGAAACTAACAGAATTAAGCTAAACAATAAAAAATGCGAGCAATTGTTTTTTTACGGTGATCAACCTACAAAACATTTATTTTTTGTAATCTCTTCCTAATTTTATCAGCATTAAGATATTCACCTTTATCTCTTAATTCTCGCCATTTCTTAATCAGTAGTTTAGTTGATGAATCATAAGTGCTTAGACTAAAATTAAATCCTAATATATTAGAAATGAATCAAAAATTACTAACAGACTCCTGTATTTCTCCTTTGTTTATTTCTTTTTTGTTAATATTTTTGTTAAGAAAATTAATAATTTTTCTTAGGTCATATAAAACGTAGGCAGTGTTGAGATTTTTCAACAGTCTGGCAATTACTTCTTCGCTTTTTTTTGTTTTTTTTTTTTTTATTTTTATATTTTCCGTATAAAAATAAAAGTTTATTTTTTTTAATAGGTTCTTTATTTTTTTTACATAATCTATCGCTTGTCTAATCAACTCTGTATTTAAATTGATTACTTGTTTATAACTACTATTTAAGATTAAGTATCGCAAAGTATTAGGGTCATATTTTCTGGCAAATTGCTCCGCTAAGATAACATTGCTCAATGATTTAGACATCTTTTTTTTTTGTCAGTGAATATGAGAAACATGAAATCAAATTTTGCTTAATTCTTTATTATTATGAGTTAAATATTGTATTCTTTCATTTTCATGATGAGGAAACAATAAGTCATTACCACCACCATGAATATCAATAGTTTTACCTTGAAAAAGTTCATTGATGAAGGCAGCGCATTCAGCATGTCATCCTGGCCTTCCTGTTCCTCAAGGCGAGTTTCAAACGATTCCTTTTGTAGTTTTTTTTCAAAGCACAAAGTCTTTGTTATTTTTTTTATTTTCTGAAGCTAATCCTTCTATGTTTTTTAATTTTTCAAGATTCTGACCAGAAAGTTTACCATATTCATTGACTTTTTCAATACTAAAAAAAACTTCTCCTGCTTGCTGATAGGCAACGTTATTTTTTAATAAATTGTTAATAAATTTTTGTACTTGAGGAATATAATTAGTTACTCGTGGCAAATGAGTGGGGAGCAGAACGTTATAAAGAGTCAAATTAGCAAGATATGATTGAATATAGTAATCACTAATTTGTTTTTCGCTTTTTTCTACTTTTTGTGCTTTAGCAATAATTTTATCATCTATATCAGTAATGTTTTGAACATAATTCACCTTAACCTTTAAGTGTAACAAAAGACGATAAAGAACGTCAAAAATAATCACTGGGCGTAAATTACCAACATGAATATGATCATAGACGGTTGGACCGCATAGGTAAATATTAATAATTTGGCCAGGATTGATTTCCAGTGCAGTTAATTTATTTTCTAAACTATTAAATAACTGAAGTTTCATTTACGTTGCGGATACTTTAAATATCAATAAATTTAATTTTAGAAATGAAAACAAATGACAAAGAATTAAACAAAATGAAAAACTCTAAAAACTCTATTGCAAACATAAAAAGAAACACACAAATATTAATTAAAAATAAGTTTTTTTAGTACAATTTTATCATATTTAGTAATGTCGATATCAAATGTTGGTTCTAGTGTAGAAAGTGGCAGCAAATTTGTTTCATTCAAAGATAGACTATTGTTATGGGAATTACGAGGACAAAATGTTCCAACAGATGGTTTTATTTTATATTTTCTAGGTTTATAAGCATAGTAAGGATAAACTTTTTTATGGACCTTTATAGATAGAGAGGCCATAAATGCGTAGATATTTTTAATATCTTCTTTTTCTTGTTTCCAACCCATTGAAGCCATTTTTGAAATATGACCAACTTTAGAAGCTGTTTTTCTTCCGTGTGTCTGAATAAATTTAGCTTGAAATATTCTTCTGTAGATGATAAAAGTGTTCAAGGGTCGAGGCACCATTACTTTGTTCTTTTTATCAAGTTTTGGAATTGAATAAACCAATTCCTCAATTTGTAAGCTTAAATGTGAATCATTAAGATAGTTGATAGTCTTTAAATAAAGTTCTTGGTTTCTTTCTTCAGTTATTATTTGTTCGATTATTTTCTTCGAGTTTGACAGAGAATATTGAGACCGAAATGAAGAATTTTTCTGCATCGCTTTCAAAGAAAATTTTTTTGACAGAAAAAAATTTTTCAAATAAGTTAATTTCTCTCTCCTATTTTATAATTTCCCGCATTGCCAATGAACAATGAACGAAACCTTTTTACAATCTTTTGTAACAAAGCACTTATTAAATTTTTTTAATATTTCTTCATTGTTAACTTATTGTTTCACATATTTCTTTTATTCTTTAACAATCCATAATTGTTTCATTAATTCAAAACTGCTTGATAGGCAAAATTGTTTCCAAATCTTTCTACTAAAGGACTATAATATTCTAGTCATAAATGATATTTATTTTCTCTTAGCAAATAAACGTTTCTTTTTAATCTTTTATCGCTATTGCACCACAACCATTTTACCAACCTATTTCTTACACCTCGTGGACAATTTTTTTTTAACTCTAATCCTAGTATATATGTAGGGATATTATTCTTCTTCATGAGCAAAATCTTTATAACTAGTAGCTTTGATAATTTGCAAACAATAATATACAAAATAATAATGAATACAATCAATTATCCTAACTGTTTTGTTATTATTTCAAAATAAGACTAATAAATGATTTTTACTAGAAAAGACAACGGTTTTTGTTAAAATGAATTACCTAACTTTATATATTGTCTAGTTGATAAAGCCATTAGATTATAAAGTTTTCTGATTTTCTCGAAATAACTCGTTCTCTTTTTTTAAACTATTAATATATTTTAAGCTATCTAGTAACAATGTCCCTCGTCGAAAATTAATCTCAACTTTTAATTTTTTTTTGTCCATTAATTCTTTAAGATATAGCAAAGCTTGATTGTCTAAAATGCTTCCATTTAAAGGATTATTTTCAAGATTGATATAATTTAGATTAGAGAAAGTTGTCAACAAACGAGAAAAATCCAAAGTTTCTATTTCATTACCAAATAAATTAACACCTTCTAATTGCATTCTGTTTGGCAAATTAAACAAAAAATTTAAATCAGTAAATTTATTGTTAGAAATATCGATAGTTTTCAAATTAGTAAAACCTTCTAAATTTATCTTCCCTGCATAACATCAGTTGCTTAAATCAAGATGCTGCATATTTTTTTTATTTGTTAACGAATCAATATGATTTTGAATATTTTTTGTCATAAAATTAATTTTAGTAATGAAATTATATTATGGAAATTATCAGCATTAAAAAGACTATTGTTGCTCTAGTAACTGCGCCTGTTACTCAAAATGTTGCTCTGGTTAGAATTTCTGGTTCTCTTTCTTATTCAATTATCGCTAAAATTTTTGATCGTTCTCTACCAAAATATTCACAAAAAGAACCACGATTAATTTTTGGTAGGATTATTGATTCTCAGCAAAAAATTGTTGATGAAGTATTATTGCTCTGTTTTTACAAACCCCGCTCTTTTACCGGCGAAGACGTAGTAGAAATTAGTTGTCATGGTAATCTATTTGTTGTTAATCAGATATTACAATTAATTTTAGAAAATGGAGCCGAGTTAGCCCAAGCAGGAGAGTTTACCAAACAAGCCTTTTTTAATAGGAAATTAAACTTAGTTCAAGCCAACGCGATAAATGATTTAATTCGGGCTCCTAGTCTTGAAGGAACCAGATTAGCTCTTCACAATTTAAGTTCTGAAAGTCAAAAAGAATTAGAGGTTATTGAAAACGAATTACTAGATGTTATCGCTACCATTAAAGTCAATATTGATTATCCTGAATATGACGGAGTAGAATACTTAACGGGCAAAAAAGTTTTGCCACGCTTAACTAAATTAGTAGAGAAATTAAAAAGTGTTAAAGAAAGCGGTAAAAAAGCCGGTGTTTTTCAAGAAGGATTAAAAGTAGCCATTGTTGGCAAGCCGAATGTTGGTAAATCAACGCTTTTAAATGCCTTATTACAAGAAGAAAAAGCCATTGTTTCTCCTATTGCTGGCACTACTCGCGACATAGTTGAAGCCCGTTATAATTTAAATGGTGTTCCTTTAACTTTGTTAGACACGGCCGGCATTCATGAAACCAAAGATATAGTAGAAAAAATTGGAGTAGAAAGAAGTTTACAAGCCTTAGAAAAGGCCAAAATTATTTTTTTTTTAGTGGATAATTCTTGCCCGTGGAGTCAAGCAGAGGAAAGTATTTTTCAAAAAATCAAAGACAAAAATCATTTAGTTATTATTAATAAAATAGACCAAGAAAATAAATTACAACTTCCTAACTATATTTGCTCCGTCGAAAACTCTCGTTTTTCCCACAAAAAGATATTAAAAATTAGTGCTAAAAATAAGCAATTAGCCGAATTAGAAACCAAAATTAATGAACTGTTTGCTAGTGATTTAATAAATAATCTTTCTCCTTATCCCTATTTAAGTCAGAGTTGACAGCAAGCCAAGTTAACTAAACTTATTCAACAGTTAGAAACAGTGGTTAGTGAACTAAAAAAAGAAACTTATTTGGATGCCTTATGTGGTGATTTAGAAGTCAGTTATAAATTAGTTAAGGAGTTGAGCGGCAAGGAGTATAATGAGGACTTATTAGATATTATTTTTAGTAAATTTTGTTTAGGAAAATAATAAAAGCTTGTTTTAAAGTAAACAGAGGTTTTTTTATCGAAAAAAAGCCTTATCAATTGGCAACTGTTACCTAAATAAAATCTCTGACGATTTATATAAAATCGCATTAATATTAAGAAATCGTTTTTCTCTTTTTATCTATAACGATAGTATTATTTTACACTAAAAAAAAGTGATATTTAAATTTACTGCCATTTAGTTCACAAGAAAAGTAGTAATCATGATCTAATTGTCGATTAATAGAGGATTTATTATCACGATATCTAAAGCATTCAAGCTTTTTGGCTATTTTTAAGATAGTCAACAATAGTAAAAAGATTGTTTAGCACATTTATCTGAGTTAAAATAATTACTGCTAGTTCTATTTTTTCATTTTTTTCAGAGAAGGATTGATTAGTTCATTATTTTTATCTAATCTCTTATTTTTGGGTAGAAACTTTGAAGTGTTTTTGTTAAACAGTTAGATAGATGTCAAAAAATATAACTGATAATTTTCCCCAAAATATTTATAATTTATGTTCTCAAATACCAAAAGGAAAAATATCTACCTATAAACTAATTGCTCAGTTCTTTTATAATTCTCCTTCATACTCCCGAATGGTGGGAAAAGTTCTAAGTCGTTGTTACAAATGCAAGCCAACTTTTGATACTCAAAACTATCATTGTGACGAAGTCCACTGTTATCGTGTTATAAGATCTGATTTCAGCCTCGGAGGATTTGTTGACAATTTTGGGAAAAATCAAACAGAAACAAAGAGAAAAAAGCTTGCCAGCGAAGGAGTATTTTTTGATAAAAAAGGCCGTCTGGTAAAAGAATTAAGAAAAAAAGTTATTTTTTTATTTGCACAAAATTCAAAAAAATAAGGAAATGCACGTTTTCTTAAAGTATTAGTTATTATAATTTTCTGCAGGAAATTCGATAAAGAGTGCTAAAAGAGTTTATTTATATATCTATCACTTTATTGAGGTTTTTTATATAAAAAACAACGAATAATTTGCTCCTTTAATTTACAGATAGAATGTTTATTTCCCAAACAGTTGATGAAGGCTTAAATTATTCCGAGAATATCATTAAAATGGTTAATTTTAATTATTTTACTTACAAAAATAATAAAGCAATTAGATATTTAGTTACTAAACATTGTGTCAGAAACAGATAAAAAACGAGTTTTTATGTAAATAAAAGATAATTATCTAATAGCAAATATAACTAAAGATACAACAAAACAATTAACGATTGTAAGTGACTCGCTTGTTTTATGTTTTTTTTTGCATTTTTCTGACTAATTCTAAGACCTTCATAGGTATGTCTTTCATTGATTCTCTATATGAAATCATTACCTCCATAACTTCACAAGGAGGTAATTTTCTCTCTGGAATTTGAGAAAGAATTTCTGCAGGAAATTCACTAGGAACATCGATTTTAGCAGAATCGTCTTCATTCATTAATTTATAAGTTTGCTTATACATTTTTTTTATTTGGTAATGAGTACAGTGATCAAGTTTCATATGAATATCCATTCTTCCAGATCTAATACAAGCACTATCGAGCTTATCTTCATAATTAGTGGTCATTATAATAATTGTCCCGTCGCTAACCATGTATCCATCCAAACACTTTAAAAATGTAGCTAAACTAAGCGCTTCGTCATTTTTGTCTGAATCTTTTTTGTCTGAATTATTTAAAAGTCTGTTTTTTTTATATTTTTCAAATCCTGCTGAACTCTTTTCGTTTCTATCAGACAAGACATCTGATTGTGTATCTATGTCTTCTAACACGATTATCTTATTTGTTCCTATCGAATTGAAAGCAGAGTTAAGTTCGCTATCTTTTTTTATATTCCGCAAATTGAGAAAACAAATGTCTCTTCTTAAGACTGAGGCCAATGCGTTAATTAATGTTGTTTTTCCTGTTCCTGCTGGTCCATAAAGTAAAATACCTTTTTTGTAAGGTTTATTGAGTTTTTTATAATACTCTTTGCTCTCTTCTTTGACAAATAGTTCTATTTCTTTCTTTATCTTTTTTTCATTTTCTTCATCTAGTACGGCTGTTTCCAATCCTTCTATATTTATTTTCTCGGACAGATCAAATCTTTTAGAAAATCCCAGTACTTTTGTCTTACGCCATAAATTGCCTGAATAATCGTAAACTGCACAACATAAATCCTGCTCCATGTATTCTATAACTGTTTTTTCAATAAACTTGGTAACGTCTTTAATGTTATGCTTAGATCCTTTTATCGTGGAGATAAATATTGATGGCATTGGATTAACAAGTCCTCCTCCTAAGATGCTATTGTTACTAAGTGTAACCTTATTTTTAAGTTTATCCAATTCGTCTTCTTCCATTTTAAGACATATTTTGAATTGTTTATTGCCGAATTTGTCAAGAATAAAAACAACTTGTTTATTCTCTGGCAAAATCCCGATTTTTGGCACTTCTTTTTCACATATGCCTAAACTATCAGAGGTTGATAAAGTTCTAGCTATAAAATTTCCTTTATTACTTGCTTTGATATTTTTTGAAATTTTCCATGTGATAGCAGTAGCTACGGGGTTAGGTGATTGACTATATCCATGAGGATTGGTCATATAATATTCTACTTTTATTGTCACTTTTTCTTGACCCCAGAATGAAACTTTAACGATAGATTTTAGTTCAATATATAAGGACGTAAAAAAAACGGTAACTACTGAAGCTAGAAAAGTAACCAAAAACATATCTACTGCCATTATTCCTGGCAAATATGTCCCTATTTTTATGGGTAACCAAGCTATCAAAAGAGATTGAATCTGGTTTTTAGAGAATAAATCAGTCAACTGTTTGAATAAATCTAAATATTCAGACATATTTTCTTAGTTACAGAATTCAATCAAAAAAATATTACTATCTTCCGTTTCCTATCAAAACAAATATTAAGCCTTATATAAGTTTTCTACTGTTATAATATATTTGCAGTTACAGAGTGAATATAAAAGACAATTTTCTTAAAAATCATGTCTATAACTTGTCAAAATTACGAATAATATCTAAAATAATGTAGAACAATACGATGTTTTATTTTTTTGCCAAGTAACTTGATAAAGAATTTGTTAAAAGCATTAGAAATTTTTTCTAATTTAAGTTACCAATTTTTCAAATGAGTTAAGGATTGTGGTTATCACAATTAAATAATATGCATTGTCAAAATGCTATTGTTTTAATCTAATTAGTACAAAAAAAACAATCAAAAGATCTCTAATAAAAAAAATACATGATGTTAGGAATTTATATTTGACTTTAATAAATAATTTTATTAATTAAAACATTAATTATTAATTATTAGTTTTCTACTTTTTGTTCTATCTTTTTTCTCTTTTTCTCATTTTTCCTTCTCTTTGCTAGTCAAATCAAAAACGTCATCGATTAGAAAGTGAAGTTTTTTTTTTTTAGCATTCTCCTTTAGCTTCTTAAAAATGTCCTGTTTTAGCTTGCGAACTGAATTCTCCGGTTTTTTAAGTAATTCAGATAACTCTGAAAACTTATAGTCTCGTGAAAATAACTTTAAATATTTTTTAACAACAAGTAGGTTTTTGTTTCTTTTCTCTCCCAAAGAATATTTTTGAAGAGATCGAGGATTATTTATTTTCATTTTCCCTTTTATTTCTTCTTTTTCTTCTTCTGATGCCATATAATATATATCAAGCAGATTATTAGGAATTATCCTATACATTAGTCTAACCAGCAAGATCTCCTTATCATCATTTAAAAGATTGATTAGGTTATTGATTTGAACCACAACATCTTTTTTATGAACTTGCTTATCATTAATCGAATTATTTTCATCATCGTTTAAAATTTCTGCTAGAGAATGACTTTTGTTTTCTTTTTCTTCGCCCTGATGAACATTATCGTAATAAATAATTCTTTTTTTATCTTTAACAGCATGACCCTGATTAATAATTTGATTTTTATTGACAAAGCTCTGAATATACTGTTTAATTCAGAAACCACCATAAGTAGCAAAAAGATTTTTGCTATTAAGATCGAATTTCTCGATAGCTTTTGGTAAAGATTTAATCCCTTCAGCAATTAAGTCTTCATAATCAATGCTTCCTTTTATTCTAAAATAAGAACGGCCACGCACAATATACTTAACCAAATTTCAATTATGAAAAATCAGCTGGCGAATAGCATTTTTTTTTTCCTCTTCGTTTCCTTCTTTTGCAATTTTTAGCAATTCTTTTTCTTTTTCTGGTTTAAGTGTAGTGATTTTATTCATTCTGTTGCTCGTAATTTAGAATAATAAATTTTTTTATATTATTTATTAATTGAAAAAATGTGGAAATAATTTTTCATAGAGATAATGTAGTTTTATTCTTTTCGTTTGGTTGGAAATTAGAGTTCATGCTATTCAAAAAGGACTTATTGTAAGAAGAACTAATATAATAATTATGAATGTTACGATAATTTTCTCTGTTACTTTCATCCGAAAAGAAATATTCTATTGTGTTAACTAACAACCAAAAGTCTCGCTGTTGGGCACAAAGAGAAATAATTTTATTTTCTTTTTCTTGTATCATTTCGTTACAATGAGTAACTAATAAAGAATGAACATCAAAAGCAGGAAAGAGAAATTTATAGTTAACAAAATAAGGTTCTATTTCTTTCTTGTCCAATTTTGTTAACAAACTCAATTTTTCAATCAAAAAGTTTCGAATATTTATTTTGAATTTTTGGAAAAGGCTAACTATTTCCCTAATGAATCTGCTGTTTCTTTGGGGATTTTCCTTCAATTTTCAACTGGTAAAATAATAGTTAAGAATAAATAAATAAGGATTATCTCTTTCTTGAAGAATATTATGAACAATTTCTTTATCAAACTGGTGGCAGATATCATCTGGATCACCTTCATACTTATATTTTATAATTTCACATTCGATTTCTCGAAGCAGTAGTTTAATAGAGATATTGATAGTTGCTTCTCTGCCTGACTTATCGCCATCCAAAAATAAAATAATTCTTTTTTTTAACTTACCTAAAAGTTTTATTTGTTCCTCAGATAAATTAGTTCCTAAAAGGGCTACACAATTTTCAATTCCTAATTTTGCTAAACTAATTATATCAAAGAATCCTTCTACTAAGTAACATTCCTCTTCTCGGGTTTTTTTTGCTATAGAGTAATTATATAACAAAGAAGACTTATGATACTGCTGATAGTTAGGTAAATATACATATTTAGAAAAAGATTTATCTGTACTACTTCCATTATCGTTACTTTTTGATGCTAACTCAATCTTTCGGGCTGCAAAACTCACTATTTTTCCTTCGGAATCGACTAAAGGTATGATTAATTGCTGAGTTAGAAAAAAATCGCAAGCTTGATTGTTATTATTTATTGAGACAAGATTAGTAAATAATAAATCTTTTGGGGGAAAACTATCACTCTTTTGCAAAAAAAGCAGATTGCTAATCTGTTTGTTGTTTATACTACAACCCAAAAAAAATTTACCAATTAATTTTCTATCTATTTGTCGTTTATTTTGGAGATAATCAAGAACTTTTTCCCCCGATCGAGTAAATAAATTATGCTGATAAACATCTTTTACTAGAGAAAACAACTCCGACAGTCTATCTTTATTTTCTTCTTTTTTTTGCTCTATTATTTGCAGTTCTTCCTTTGAAAAATAACCTAATTTACTAATTTCTACTAGCGTTTTTTTAATTTCAAACTCTTTTAGTTCTTCCTCGTTTATCAAATTTGGATTTTTGTATTTAGCTCAAAAAATAAAGATATTATTTGCTTTAAATCCGCATGAGAAGCAAGTAAATATTTTCCAGTGAGGCTCAAAACTTAAACTTGGATTTTTGTCAGCATGAAAAGGACAAAGAAAAAAAATACTTCTACCTTTTTGCTTAGGAATAAAATTTAATTTATTAGTTAGTAAATGAAGAATATCGTTAGCATTTAGCAAGTCCTTATAGTTCATTAATGAATTTTGTGGTTAGTAGATAACAAAAAACTTTTGCTTTTATTAGTTAGTGTTGATCTATAGTTAAAAATGTGTTAGAAAGTCTAGTTTAGCATAGCAGATTTTTGTTGTAAAAAATTTAGAACATATTGTAAATCTAAAAAAGTTACTTAATAATAAAATAACATATATAACTGTAAAATAATATAACAATGAATATAATAAATAACGATACTAATTTAATTGAATCAACTATTGTTGAAAGAAAAGAACTATGAGATAAAAACGGCAAAAAATATTTAATACTGGAACTAGAAAGCGGAGACGTTATTTTTGTTTTTGATCCTAAAGTTGAAGAAGATAAATGAGAATGATTGCAAAAAGATAGACTGATTATTTTTGAAGTTGAAGAAGGAAAAAAAGATACGGGGTCTAAATTATTAGTAAACTACACTATTAAAACTTAGTAAGTAGCAAATTTAAGCTTGTTCTGTAATACTGTTAAAAAAAATTTAACAGGTTAACAAGTCTCGACGTTTCTTAGCTGATCTTGGTTTTTCCTTTGAGTTAAGGATAGGCAAGGAATTAATATAGGAAATGAGAGTTTGTTGCTTATTTTACGAAGCGCCTCTCTCAATAATTTATCTGGGTAGTATTTTTTTATAATAGTGATAGTGAGATAGTGGCAAAATTAGAAAATTTTTCTAATTCTCTTGATGCTTATAAGTTTGTTATTAACATCATCAAACTCAAAAATAGCTCCGTTAAATTGTCCATTATCTTCGTGAGGTCTCATTTTAGCTGGTAATCCGCATTTAGCGCGCTGAAAAATTACCTCTGGTTTGGCACCGATAACCCCACTATAAGGTCCGGTCATTCCTAAATCAGTAATAAATCCGGTCCCTTTTGATAATATTCTTTCATCAGCTGTTTGGACGTGGGTATGAGTTCCCCACAAAGCACTTATTTTCCCATCAAAATACAAAGCTAGAGCAATTTTTTCCGCGGTGGCTTCAGCGTGAAAATCAACTAAATAAATATCACAATCTTGTTGTTCTAGCTCTTTTAACTTTTTCTCTAAAGCAAAGTAAGGATTTTCGGCAGCCGCGGGCATAAAAGTAGTGCCAATCAAATTAATGACACAGATTTTTTTTCTTTTTTGGATTTTTAAGTCAACTGCTTTTACAAAAAACCCTTTACCAGGGTAGTTAGGATAAGGATTAGAATTGAGTGGTCGTAATAAATCAGGAGTTTGGTTGATAAATTCTCGGGTTTTTTCTCAATGAAAAATGTGATTGCCCGAAGTCATAATATCAATTAACACCTTTCCTTCTTTGGTAAACTTTAACTCTTGATAATGAGTATAGGATATTCCTTTTCCATGAGTAACATTTTCGACATTAGCAATAACTAGGTCAATTTCATGTTCTTTTTTTAATTGTGGTAGGTATTTATCAATAACTTTCCGTCCAGTTTCACCAAATACATCGCCAATTGCTAATATTTTCATTTAATTTATTTTTTAAACATTTATCACTTGTCAAAGCGATGTTAAATTATGAAACTAATTTGTTTTATATCAGCACTAAGGACCTAGCTGAATGAATAGAAAAAAACGATTTAAAGACAAAGAAATTCGTTGAAGTAAAATTGAGATGAAAAAGAGAGAAAGACAAAGAACCTAATTTTTTTTCTGATACGGAATTGTTACTAGAACATCAAGATATTGTTCTTTTAAAAGTTATTAACAATAATCATGCTTTTTTTTTAGCCAAAAATTACCAACTCGAACATCAAAGTATTTGTCAGAAGCTTTTTCAAGAAAAAAAAAATATTATAATTATTAGTGAAGAACAATGAAAATGTTGAGAAAAAAAAGAAGGACAATTAATTGTTTTGTTTAAAAATAAAGAAATCATTAAAAATAGTTTAGAAAAGTGACTAAAAAAACTAAAAAATTTTTAAGCATTGTTTATCTCCATCAAAATTTCATTATTGTAAAGCTTATTAAAATTATTAATAAAATATGCTTTCTTCTTCTATTAAATTAATTGATCATAGAGATTTAGCTAAAAGTTTAGATCTATGGATATTTGACAACAAAATTGGTCAAGGACTACCTATTCTTTTATCTAATTGAGTAGTTATTCGTAATAAAATATTTGAATTCTTGCGAAAAAAACAGAAAGAATATGGTTTTCACGAGGTAATTACCCCAGTTTTAGGAAGCGAATATTTGTATAAAACCAGCGGTCATTTGGCTCATTATCAAGATTATATGTTCCCTGCCATTAGCCGTAATAATGAAACTTTTTATTTACGACCGATGGCTTGTCCTCATCATTGTCTTATTTACCAACAAAAACCCCGTTCCTACCGCAAATTGCCATTCCGCTTGTGCGAAAATTCTCTTCTTTTTCGTTATGAGGCTTCGGGAGCATTGAAAGGTTTAGAGCGCCCCCGCTGATTTGAACTAGCTGACCACCATATTTTCGTGTCGCCCGAGCAATTAAAGGAGGAATTAAAAAATAATTATCGTTATATTGCGGATATTTTAGCTGCGTTCAATTTCCCAATTTCACGGCTGGTTTGTGCTCTTCATGACCCTGATAATTCGGAAAAATATCATTCGGATAAGGAATTATGAAAGTATTCAGAGGATATTCTAATTAGTGCTTTGAATGAACTGAAATTAAATTATGTTATTCTCAAAGGGGAAGCAGCTTTTTATGGTCCGAAATTAGACTTAGAAATAACAGCAGCGGATGGCAAAAATATTACTATTTCTACTATTCAACTAGATTTCATTTTACCCAAAAAATTTGGCTTAAATTATATCGACTCAGAACAAAATTTAAAAATCCCTGCTATTATTCATCAGTCTCCTATTGGCTCTTATCAGCGTTTTATTGCTTTATTATTAGAACAAACTCAAGGTAAATTGCCTTTTTGGTTAGCACCTTGTCAAATAGCTATTTTACCTTTAAATGAAAAAAAAGAAGTAAAAAGATATTGTGAAGGTTTAGAAAAAAAACTAAATAAAATTAGTTTACGAGCAAAAATTATTTATTCTAAAAAATCTCTTGACTACCGCATTCAGCAAATTTATAAAAAAAAAATCCCTTATTATTTGGTAATAGGTAATAAAGAAATAGAAGAGATTAGGAAGTTGAAAAAGGAACAAAATAAAAAGGTAGAAATAAAATTAATATACACTTATTCACTTAATAAGTCAAAAACGGAAAGGCTAACTGAAAAAGATTTATTTAGTAAATTAAAAAAAGAAAACAGAATTTCCTAGCTGTTGTCTATCATTTCTATTGATGGTTTCGTCTGATTAGAGTTATTCTTAAAACATCTTAGTTCCAAACGAAACAATAAAATAAGATATATTTCGCACATAATCATGAAAAAAAAAGAGAATAAAACATTACTTTTTGAAGGACAGCAGCAATTACAAAAATACAAGAGTATGATGATTTCTCTGAAGGAAAAGCTAAAATTATCTAGATTAGATGGAGATTCCTCGGAGAATGGTGACTCCATAGCATTGGAAGAAGAAATTGGAAGACTACGAGTCATAACTAATTTCCTTGAAAATAGGCTATTAGTTATGAAAAATGCTAACGTTAGACAAGCCAACAAAACCATCACTTATAAATTGCTAGAAACCGGTGAAGAAAAAACTATTCGGCTGACTGATAATTGAGAATCTGACCCTGGTCAAGGCGAAATTTCTGTTACTAGTCCTATCGGAGAGATTTTAATAGATGGAAAAGTAGGAAATACGTATGAAATTAAAACAAATCAAACCAATTATAAAGTAAAAATAATTTCAATAAAACAAGGTTAATATATGTCAGTTCGTTTTTTGCTTTTCTCAGGTAATTTAGTCGATGAGGGAAATTTTTATCTATTAGAAACTAAAGAAAGCATTATTCTGCTAGCAAGCGGTAAAGGGCTTCTTCCGGTAGAAACTAAAGAACAAAAAATCGGTCGTGATTATTTAAAGGAGAATATAAACAAAGTTAAAGCGATTATTGTTAATAACACTAATTGACAAAACATTAGCTTACTAAAAGATGTATGTTACGATTTAAAAAATTCAATTCCTATTTATACCAGTTCTTTCAGCAAACTGATTCTTTTCTCTATTCCTCTTAATCTCAGGAACAAGATAATTATTGTAGAAAAAAATAAAGAAATAAAAATAGGTGATTTTTTTTGCAGCTTTTTACTTCTCGGTAGCCATTTGGTTGGCAACTTGGCGCTCAAAATTAATTATCTTGAGTACAGTTTTTTTTTCTTAGAATCATTTGCTTTTAGTAACTTAATAGATAACAATCTTCTTTTTCCTTTCAATTTCCTTGAAGATTTTTATGAATTTTTGAAACAGAGAAATAAAAGCACCTACTTAATTACCAGTTGTAAAGGACTTAGATGAAAAAAAAATAATTCTCTTTTCTTCGCTACTAAGGACTTTTTGAAACACGACAAAATTCTGTTTTTTATTCTTTATGATTTTGACTGATTGCATATTCTTGAGTTATTAGAAATAATGCAAAAACAGAAAAAAAATGTTTTCATTTTAAACAGAGAATTCTCTGCATTAATTAATCGTATATTAATCAAAGACCCACTTAACAAAGTAATCAAACAACAAGAAGAAAATGAAATAATTAAAAATGAGACTGTTTATTTATTAGTGAGTAACCCAGAAAATATTGAAAAAAGAATAAAAGATTGTTTGGATAACTTTTCTCCAAGGATAAAAAATAACTTTCATTTTGTGGTGGGTACTCCCCCAATAAAAGGTGGAGAAGAAAAGTTAGCAAGATTAATTGACTATTTATATGTTCAAAGTCCAGAAGTAACTAATTTAAGCAAAAAAGATTATGTAGATTTAGGAACTAGTTTTTATGATTTCAAACTGCTAATAAAACTATTGAAGCCAACTGAAGTGATTACTTTACAAAATAGCTATAAAGATAGTAATTTTTTTGTCCACTTGTCAGGAAAGTTTTCTCGAATCAAAAATGGCCATGCCTGGGAACTTCCAACAAGAAAAATTTCCTTGCTTGAAAAACAAAAAACCTCAATAAATTTAGAAGAATTGTTAATAAAACAAAGAGAAAGCATTAGAAAAACAGGTTTGCTGATCGTTTTGTTTGTTACTGAATGAAATAAGGAAACACTTGAACTAAAAAAAATAAGAATAGAACCTTTAGCCATGAATTTGCTACTAAATATTTCTGAACTAGAAAAAAAAATAAAAAATTGATGAACAGATAGACTAGTATATGGCATAAAACCTTCTGATCCAGAAAAAGTGAGAAAAAGAGCTATTGAAAAGAGATTAAATGAAAAAATTAAGCATTACCTTAGTTTAAAACAAAACATAGATTTAGAAGAATGTATTATGCTTTTGTTTTATTCGTCATCACTATAAAAATAAAGAAATTAGTGTAGCTAGTAGCGTTCAAGGTATACTCTCTATGTAAAAAGCCTTTTGATAAATAAAACACTGTAAAGATCTAGAATAAAAATAACATAGTAAAATGAAAAATAGGCTTACCAAAAAAAATATTGTTTCTCTAGCTGAAAAATCTCTAAAAGAAGTTAAAAATAGTCAATGAGTAGAAAATGTAAAAAAAGAATACCTAGGAAAAGAAGGTGTAATTACTCATTTTTTTAAGATTATTTCTCGAGAAAAAAAAATAAAAAAAAAAAAAGAGATAGGTATTTTGCTTAACGAATGAAAAAAGAAGTTGGTCGAAAAAATTATTAGTATAGAAAAAAAATTAAAGAAAAAATATCAAATAGAAGGAATTAAAAGCAGTATAGACATCTACTTAGAAGGCAAAAAAAATCCTCTTGGTAATTTTCATCCACTAACTCAAATTATTCAAGACATTTATGATATTTTTTTGCCGCTTGGTTACAGAATTGTGAAAGGTCCAGAAGTAGAGACTGAAGAAAATAATTTTACTTTACTAAATATGCCATCTGGTCATCCTGCTCGAGATATGCAAGATACTTTTTATCTTAAAAATAATTTTCTTTTGCGTACGCAAACTACTGCTATTCAGCCGCGACTAATGAAAAAAAATCCTAACACGGAGTTAAAAATTATTAGCATAGGAAAAGTCTATCGTCGTGACGAAGATGATTCCACCCATACCCATCAATTTACTCAATTTGATTGTTTTGTAGTTGGTAAAGATATTTCTTTTAATTATTTAAAAAAAACTTTGGAGTGATTGGTTAGAAAATTATTTAATAGAAATCAGATTATTCGCTTTCGTCCTTCTTATTTTCCTTTTACCGAACCTAGCATTGAAGTAGATTCTCTTTGTTCCTTATGTCGTGGAAAGGGTTGTGGAACATGCAAAAAAACTGGTTGAATAGAAATTGCAGGAGCTGGTTTAATACACCCTTCCGTTCTAAAAAATTGTAGTTTTAATTCACGAAAGTTCACAGGCTTTGCTTTTGCTTTTGGCTTAGAACGCATATTAATGTTAAAGTACGGAATAGAAGATATTCGACATTTTTATACAAATGATGCTCGCTTTTTGCACCAATTTAGAATGAATAACTAATATTTTTTTTGAAAGTTACTTTTTTTAAGGCAATGTTTCATTTTTTGTTAGTTAAAGTTTTATTATCAAAATCAAGGTCATAATTTTCATCATCAACAATATTTAACGACTTATTATTCTTTAAAAATTCGCGAAGAATAAAGCTGTAAAAAGCATTTGAGACATAAAGGTCAAAGTAACTAATCAATAATTTATCTAAGCTAGAAATATCATTCAGCGAAACAAATTTAGAACACAATGAAGAAATTAAAGAGTTTTTTCTCTTAATCTCTCTTTCGATTTTTTGATAATTATCCTGAGTAGCAAGAGAAGCTTTAGGAACTTTTTTTTTTAAAGTTTGAACCATCTCACTAAAATCTGTAACTTTTAAACTTTTTTTAATTGAGGTTATTAAAACAGCGTTTCTAAATTCAAGTAATTCTTTGAATTTTTCATCAAAATCTTTTTGTGTAATACCATCAGAAAAGATTGTAGTATAATTTTTATTAGTTAATTCATTTAATGATTTTATTTTTTTATCTAACTCCGATAAAGAATTAGCTTCTCACCATTCAATTTCTGGAAGATAAGGAAATAAAATATCATGTGTAATTCTTGCACTTTCCTCTTCGCTCAATATTTTAATGAGTTTTGTTCTTCGTTCATGCTCTCGTTTAAATTCTTCAAGACTAGGAATATCAGTAACTTTCTGAGATCGAGTTAAATAAAAAATAGAACCAATGAATGCTATGATTATTAATAATCCACTTATTATTCAGACTAAATTGCTAGTTTTTTTTTTAGCTTCTAACTGCTTCATTATTTTTGATATAATATTATTTTTATGAAAATACTCTCCGTATCACGGCGAAAAAACACAATACAAGATCTAATTTTTCTAATTTCTGTACCGACTGTTCTCCCTAAATCCACCTAATAGATTTCTTCTTCTTTTGTATTTATATTACTCATCATCTATACTATCTCATAATTTCACTTCTTTCTGATAGTTTTTGCTCTTTTCTAGTTCTTGATAAAAACCTTTTATATGAAAAAAGTTTTCAACATTCCGAAAAGGGTTAATGTTAATTCGGCTAAAATCCGTAATTTTTCGATTATTGCTCATATCGATCATGGCAAATCGACTTTAGCTGACCGCTTATTAGAAAAAACTAACCTAAAAAATAGCAACCAAACTCTAGAAAGAGTACTTGACAGTCTTTCTCTTGAAAAAGAAAAAGGTATCACTATTAAACTAAATGCTGTGCAATTGTACTATCCTCTTGAAAGTTCTGAACCCTATATTTTTAATCTAATTGATACGCCTGGACATGTTGATTTTATGTATGAAGTTTCTCGCTCTCTAGCAGCTTGCGAAGGAGTAATATTGCTGGTGGACGCCGTGAAAGGTATTCAGGCCCAAACCCTTGCTTACTATGAGATTGCTAAAAACCTTAATTTAAAAATCCTGCCGGTGATTAATAAAATTGATTTACCTCATGCTCAATTGGACATGACTAAAAACCAACTTGTTGAACTTCTTGATTGTCAAGAAAAAGATATTTGCCTAATTTCGGCCAAAACCGGTAAAAATATAGACTTACTACTGAAAAAAATTATTGTAGATATTCCCTCTCCAGAAAGCAATGATAACTAGAAAAAAAAAAATAAAAATTGTAATTTCTACCATTATACTTTTTTCTCACATTATTTCTATAATTCTTTCCTCTTGTTACGATAAAGCGCGACAATATGCAAAGGGAAACCAAGTTCAACTAAGTGAACTAAGATATTGATTATGATTTTTTACTTGATGATCATCTTGAGCCTCTTTATTAACTATTCCATGATGCATTCATAAGTTATTTTCTTTTAAAAAGAGTGGTCTTAGTAGATGTGAACAAATATTAGATATGATGATCGTAGAGAGTAATTTAATAAGCGGAGTGCTTTTTCTTTGCGGGGGCTTTTACTTCACTGTCCGTACAGCGTTCTTTCCGTCAATTATAGTGATGCCTTTTATCGGTACAACCAGGACAATCTATGTTTATCTTCTTTACAATTTTTTTTGGCATCTTTTAGCTCCTTTTTTAACATTTTATTACTTTTTAGAATACTGTCAAGTTGACAAATTGGTAATAAACAAGAAATGGTTAGTTATCAATTTTTTTAATCCTTTTTTCTACTTTGCTTGTGTAATGATACGACCAATGTTAAAGAATATCAATTATTATCCAAAACTTGAAGCTTATACCTACCCTCAAAATTATCCTTATCCACCTTTTTTTTGAGCGGCAGGTTGTCATGCAAGCAAACACGAAAAACTAGAAAACAATAGTTTGTTTTATTTTTGAAATAACTGATCTGTTTGAAAAAAAAGATTATTTTGAACACTAATAATTATCACCACTTGATGATTTGTATTCTCGTTTTTATTTATTTTCTTAATGGGACTTAAGAAAAAAATAAAGATGTCTACTAAAATGTTCCTCAAATGTCTATAAAATTTCTATATATTAGCAATGCAAGTATGAACGAAAAACTAAAAATCACTATTTATGGATATGATAAAAATACGGTCGAAGAAGCTACTAGATTAATTACTAATCATCTTTCCTTTTCTAGATCATCATTTAAAGGGCCTATTCCTTTGCCGAATAAATATAGGTCTGTCACTTTACTAGCTTCCCCTTTTAAGCATAAGAGAGCACAAGAAAAATTTGGTCAAGAAAATCATAAACGGGTAATTTACCTCTTTGATTTTTCTTCTAATATCCTGAAATCTCTTAAGAGTTTAGGTCTACCTAATACAATTAATTTAGAGTTCTGAGATTTAGAACTTAAGAAGGATGTATAATATTAAATAAATCATTAAATGTTTTGTTTTAATCTTTTCCAATAGGTTCAAAATAACTTAACCGGAATATAGTATTTATGGGAATCTAATCGGAAAATTTGCCGATTAGTAGCAAATTTTCTTTTTGTGGCTTGCATAGAAAAAGAACGATTATTACCAGCTAGTGGTTTGATTTTCTTACCTAATATTTTTTTGCCTTTTGTTTTACTCATATGAAAAATCTTTTAAAATTGTTAGAAGATAAAAATCTTTTTATTTTAGTCTTTTTTACTATAATGCTTTTTAGTTGTTTTCTTTGAACATGTTGAGAAAAATTGAAGCTAAAAAAGTTAAGTAGTGAACAAAAAAAGAGAGAGAAAAATCTAAACGAAAGAGAGAAAAAGATAGAAAATAAAGAAAAAAAACTGGCTCTTGACAAAGAAAAAGCAGAACTTATAAGGAGAAATCTTCGACAAGAGGAAAAAAAAATTAACAACTCAGCTGATCAACTGTTTCGAAGAGAAGAATTATTCATTCAACAGATTTTAACAATATCAGAAAAAGAAAAAAAAATTCAAGAAGAAAAACTAGAACTTAAAAGAATAAAGGAACAGGCAGTAAACGACTTAGAAAAAATAATTCCAATGAATAAAGAAGAAGCAAAAAAGAATCTTTTTACTTTATTAAGAAAAGAAATCGACCAAGAATTAGAAGAATATAAAGAGTGAAAAAATAAAGAAATAAAAGAAAAAATTAAAGAAGAAGGAACAAAGATAATTTGTCTAGCTCTAGAAAAGTGCAGTTCTGAGTTAGTTTTTTCTCGAACAACTAGCATTTTACAAGTTGAAGATAAACAAATGATCAGCAAGATAATTGGCAAGGAAGGACGTAACATTAATACTTTTAGAAGGATTACCGGTACTGAGATTATTATTGACAAAGAGGTCGAAAAAATGACTGTTCAAATTTCCTCCTTTAATTCCTTACGTCGTGAAATAGCTTATCAAACTTTAAGTTCGTTAATTAGAGAAGGTAGAATAACACCTTCAAAAATTGAAAAAGAATATTATAAAATAAGTTCAGAAATTGACAATTTGACCATTGAGAATGGAAAAAAAGTGTTGAAGGAATTAGATATTAGCAACGTTCATCCAGAATTAGTCAAATACTTAGGAAAACTTAAATACCGTACCAGCTACGGACAAAATGTACTGGAACATTGCTTAGAAGTTGCTAAATTAGCCGGAATTATTGCATCTGAATTAGACTTAGATGTTGTTCTAGCTCGCCGTGCAGGTTTATTTCATGATATTGGTAAGTCAGTAGAAGATAACAAATTTTCTCACGTATCAAACGGTATTGTCTTAGCTAAAAGATACAAAGAATCAGAAATAATTATTAATGCAATTGCTTCTCATCACCACGATTTTCCAGCTAATAATTTTTATTCTTTAATAATTTTGGCAGCCGACAAGTTATCGGCTGCCCGTCCCGGAGCTCGTGGTCATCAGTTAGAAGCTTATGTTGAAAGAATGAGCAGTATAGAAAAAATTGCCAAAAAATTTCCAGGAGTTAAGAAAAGTTACGCCTTTCAAGCTGGAAGAGAAATATGAATAAACATAGATTCAGAAATACTTAGCGATCATCAAGCTTGAAAAGTTTCACAAAAAATAAAAAAGAAAATAGCAGAAGAAATTATTATTCCAGGAGAAATAGTTATTTATATTATTCGAGAAAAAAAGTTCGTTTATAGAATAAAAGACTCAGATGATAATAAGTAAAAAAAAATAAATAAATACCAAGTTAGAAAAACGAAGCTTGATACTTTCTAATATCTTAAAACATAAATTTCAGTAACCAGAATTACTCTAGTTCTATACATAGGTAAACTATACAAAATTCATCTAGAAATCAAGTAGTACTTGGGCATGATTAAGCCAATTAAATTACTTGTTTTTATTGTTCAAAAAAAACCTTTATGAATCTTCAAGAAAATTAGGAGTTGTTTTATTTCCTTCGTTTTTTTTATCTCTTTATTTGGAATAGATTTTTTGCGTTATTTCAATTATTTTTTCTTTTTCTAATTCAGTTAGAATTTAGGAAGATTTTTGTAACACTTATGGATTTTTATAATCTTTTAATTTTTTAGTATTTATTTAATATAATAAAAGATTATAAAAATTTTTCCAAAAGCTCTGTCCAAATAAACATTTAATTTCCAAGTTAGGATAGATTCAGAAGAAGATGAAAAATAAATTTACTTGTTTTTTTGAACTCGAGAATAAATACACAGATTACTGTCCTTAGTTCAAGGAAATTAAAAACAACATATTCCAATCCTTGTAACTTTCTCAACTAATTTTTGAATTTATTTAATAACAAATTTTTACAGATAATTTAAAATACTCATTTTTTTCATTCTTAATATTATTTTCATTAATAATTTGGCGATCGTGGTTGGACCAAAAAACAATTTCACTTCTTGCTTTTTTTTGCATACTTGACAAACTATTATTCATAGATCTCATATTTCCAAAAAATCCAGATTGGAATAGTTTTAATGGCATTTTGCGTTCATTAAAAAAATCAAAAATTTCAGTTGCAGAAAAGAACAAACCTCCTTCCAACCTTAAACTCAACAAATGCTTTGAGGCATATTGGCTAATTTGCAAAAGTATATTCTCATTGCGTATAACACGTTTCTTGTCATTATCGAAATAAAATATTGCTTTTCGTAAGCATCGGCAATTTTTAAAAATTGGAATAGAATATTCGAAATAATAGCTTGAAACATTACTCACAACTAATTCTAAAAGATTTTGGCAATTAGTTGCAATTGCGTTAAAAACATCAATAATTTCATCTGCTTTATAGATATAAAACTGTTTATAATTATAATAAATAGTTAAAAACTCTAGCCTTAAATTAGAAGCAGCGAGTATTTGTTGTAGCTCTGTCTTGCTAATAGCCAATGAATTAATATATAATCTTTGCAAACATGGAGGTTGAATATAAATTGTTGTCGTATTAAATAAGCCATCGAAACTGTTAGTATCTACGTGTAAATGTTTAAGTTTTTTACAATTAGAAAGAAAATTAAGAGGTGAAAGAAAAGTTTTTTGCCAAACTAAAATATTAACAATAAATTTTATAAAAAAAGGTTTCATTCCTAACACAGTATTATCACTAATTATAATTTCGGTTATTTGGTTATTGCAAGACTTTAATAAAAGCTTGAAAAACGATCGGGTAATATCCAATAAGCGAGGTAAATAATTATATTGAAATTCCCTATTTTTTATACCAATATATAGCATAGTTATAGCATCAAATATCTTAGAAGTATTTAATTTTTTCAAAAAAGAAGCATAGTCGAAGAAAGGAATCTTTTGTAGTTTAATAAGGTTATCTATCTCAAAAAATTCTTGAGCTTCGGGAGGTAAAAGTTGAAATAATAGTATAGAAATTATTTTCGAATGATGTTTTTTATCAGAGATACTAAATGGTTGTTTCCATAAGAAAGGAATAACACATTTCGCGAGATTGCGAGATACAAGGGATAATTTAAACAAAGAGGAAGAATCAGTCTCTAAATTAGAAATTATTTCAGACAAAATTTCAGGAATAAAAAGTTGCATTTTGTAAATTTATTGAGTCGAAATAGAGATAATTATAATTAAAAAAGCAACATCAAAAAACAAGTTTGGCGCAAAGAATAAAAAAAAGAATCATTAAAACTCTAAATATCAACTCTTCGCTTGTGATATTTATGAACAAAACAAAAGAAGCCAATTACACTGAAAAAGAGTAAAAGGATTGATTAATAAAATCCGTGATGTTCATATTAAAAATAGTTAGCATCATCCCACAATAATATGCTTACACTAGAAAACAAATAAATATTCTGATTCAGTACTCCTGAGTTTTCTCTTGCTTTTAGGTACTTCAATTCAACAATGAAAGTATTGTTTATCAAACAAATAGGAATGTTTTATAAGACAATAGTTATGGTACAATAAATTTACTGAAAACAATAAAATAAAAGTTTTACTAAATTATTTCGTTTTCTATTTTTAACTTTTCTTGGGCTAAATCTCTCAAACAACCATTGTTTTTTCCAACACTTTTTCAATATTAGTTCGATAATGATTATAATTTTTTTGAATCTTTACTAATTTTTTATTAAGTAAATCAATAAGTTTCAACTTAAATTGGTAGTGATTGGAATTTTGTAATTCTCTTTCTGCTTCTTTTATTTCTTAAAAAGAGTTTTTTTCAATTCTTCTTCAATTTCAATTTTTTCAGTATTGATAAATCCTTGGGCTAGTAAATCATTACCGCCGAATTTCCCATTATATAATTTGGTGATTTGGTTGGCTATTGTTTGGGTATTTATTTTTTTTGTTCGGCTTAAATCTTTGCTAATAGTTACTAAAAAAAGGTAATTATTTTTTTTTGTTGATTTGCTGAAAAAAATAATTAGAATAGGATTGTAAAGTTGACAATATTTTTCCGCAAGAACCTTGAGAAAATCCCCTTTTTCGTTTTTAAATTCGTAAATCAGGTAAAAAAATTCACTATGATTTCTTAGAGGAAGCGAAGAATAAAGATTAATCTTTTCTTCAATTAGTTTCTTTTCCAATTTTTTCTTTCATTGCTTAAAGTTTATTAACAGATTTTCTGCTAAATTCAATTTACGATAATTATCTTTACTAATTTTCAAAGGAAAAGATTTTAGCAAACTAGCAAATTCTTCGTTCGGTAATTTTTCTTTGTACTTATTATATTCATCTTTTGCTTTTTCTACTTCCTTATTGGCAGTAGTTATCTTTTCTTGTAAATAGTTATTAACTGTTTCTTGAGTAGCAATAGCCTCTAAACGGAGATTATTTTTGCCTTTTTTCTCTTGTTTAGTAATGAGAAAATCACCAATTTCAGAAGAATTATTAACATGAGTTCCGCCACAAAGTTCTAGGGAAAAATCACCAAACTGTACTGTTCTCACTATGTTTTCGTATTTTTCGGTGAAGAAAGCCAAAGCCTTTCGATTTAGTGCTTGTTCATAAGTTTCATAATTAATTTGACATGGATAACCTTTTTTTATTCATTCCTCTACTTGATTTTCGACAGCAATAATTTCCTCTTTTGATAAATTATTTTCGTGATTAAAATCTAATCTTAAAATTTTGTTGTCAAGATAGGATCCATCTTGTTGAATTTCTGAACCTAAAACTAAATGCAAAGCAGAGTTTAAAAGGTGAGTAGAACTATGATTACAAGCAATTTTTCTTCTTCGATCAATGTCAATTTTTGCCATTACTTTTTCTCCTACTCTCAAAATTCCCTTCACTGAAACTTTATGAAGATGGAATTTATTGTTTACTAATTTCACATCCTGAACTTGTGCTAAATTATCCTCCTTGTTTATCCAACCTCGGTCAGAAACTTGTCCGCCTTTTTCTGCATAAAAAGGAGTCTTGGAAAGAAAAAGATAACCATTTTCGTTTTGTAATTTAGTAGTTTTCTCCTTTTCTGTAAAAATCTCAAGTATTTCTGTTTCTACTTCGTTTTTTTCGTAGCCACAGAATTCCGATATTGAGTTATCTAAATTAGTAAACAATTCTTTTGGTAATGAATTCATATTATAAAATTTTTATAGCGTTTTAGTTTTTCTTTGAAAGGAAAACAAATTTTAGACCAAGTAAATTTTTGTTCTTGTCAGATGTTCATTTGCCATTGTCATTTTTTTTATGGAAGATAGAGTTTTTTAGCTTTTATTTAAGCTTCAATTCTTTTTTTATTAAAAACATTTTTTTCTCGGCTAAAATTTTTAAATGCTTGTTATTTTTTTCCACTATCTCTTGAATGCGGAAAAAGTAATCACTATAACTCTTTTGGATAACAGATAATTTTTTATTAAGTAAATCAATAAGTTTCAACTTAAATTGGTAGTGATTGGAATTTTGTAATTCTCTTTCTGCTTCCTCTTTTTTTTGGTCGTTTAATAAAGCGTAAATAGTTATCAAATTAGAAATACCTGGTCTTTTTGCTGGGTCATAGTATATTTTTTCTTCACTATCAGTCAAGGCTCCTTTAATTTTTTTCACAATTTTTTCCGGTTCGTCCAAAAGGCTAATATAGTCGTTCCCACTTTTGCTCATCTTTTTTGTGGGATCTTTTAAGTCCATTATTTTGGCTCCAAACTTAGGAATATCAAAGGTGGGTAATTTTAACAATTCCTTGCCACAAAAATTGTTAAAATTTTTGGCAATATTCTTGGCTAATTCTAAATGTTGTTGTTGGTCTTGCCCGACAACAACTAAATCGGCATCATAAAGAAATATATCGGCAACCATTAAGACAGGATAAGATAATAAAGCCAAATTGCCGGTTTCCTCGCTCTTCTTTTTTTCTTTATACTGTATCATACGACCTAATTCTCCCACTGTAATATATGGAGAAAGCAACCAAGCCAGTTCAGTATGTTCTTTTATTTCCGATTGAATAAATATTTTACATTTTTCCTCTTTTAGTCCACAAGCATATAACAAAGAAGCAATTTCGTAGCAATTTTTGCGATAATTAAAATTAGGCTTAGGAACTGTTAACGAATGTAAATCGGCAATCATTATAATAATAATTTCACATTCATCTTGGATTTTTAGTATAGGATAAATTGCTCCTAAATAATTTCCTAAAGTAAGAGTACCACTTGCTTGGATACCAGTAAAAAAACGCAGTTTAGACATATTTATTATTTTTGCTTATTGAGCTTCTCTTACATAAGGCAATAAGTACATATTATACTTTTTGTAGTTTACTAACAAATTAAAAATAATTAACCGTTCTTAACAATCATAATTAGTTTTAAAATTAGGCAATTACATACAACTTTATACCAAAGTGAAAAATAATAGCAAAGTAACAAGTAAAAAAAACAATCAAACAATACCAACAAAGAGCTGATAATTTAAAAGCCAAGATAAGAAATAAAGACTAAGTTATCAATAAAAAGCAGGATATTATTACTAAGGCTGAAAAACATTTAGGAATTAACAGTTTATCAAACCTACCTACTATTCCAATGGGTAAAACTTTAACTGATTTGATAACTTTTTATAATAACCCTTCGACTTGTTCTCATTCTACTCCTCAGCCGATAACTATTAAGGAAATTCCTAGTAAAGCACAGAAAAGAAAAAAATATTATTTACAAATTGAGAATATTTCTGATACTCTTTATTTATTCCTTTTCAGTGTGAATATTGTTTAACATTTTGTAGCGTATTTAGCGTATTTAATAAAAGCAAACCGCATTCTTATCATGGATTCTGAATTTTAGTTAGTAAAGCGTCAAAATGCTGTGGTCGATGAATAGCCATTTCTGACAATTGTTTTCTGTTCAGCTTAATTTGAGCTAACTTAATTAGGCGAATAAAACGTGAATAATTTAGGTTTAGATCTTTTCGTTCGGCACAGGCATTGCCTAGACGAGTTATTCATAAACGACGGAAATTTCTTTTTCTTTGTTTGCGATCTCGATAAGCATAAGATCAAGAATGGAGTAACTGTTCTTTAGCAGTTTTAAATAACTTGTGCTTAGAACCAAAATATCCTTTAGCTTTTTTCAAGATTTTTTTACGTCTTCGTCGCGTTACTGGTGTATTACTTACTCTAGTCATATAATCTTATTTTTTTAATGTATTGTGATATTTATCATCATTTGTTTTTTTACTCTTGGTGCATGAATTAAAACTTTTAAGTTATTGTTTTTATTTATAAAAAATGTAGACTTGTTGTTGTATTAATCTTTTTTCATTTATTTAACATCATTATGGCTACTATTGATTTTATAATAATATTACTTACCATGCAGAAAAATCATCATATATTTAGAGGAAAGGAGATTCAATCTCAGAAAAAACAAATAAGATGCTAAACAAGAACCTTTGTTTATATAGTCTTAGTAAGTGAATAATGCATAAATTGCGTAAATATTAAATAGTTATCTGATTTATTTAATATTCGTATGAATGAAACGATTAGGTGAATTCTTTATGCTAACTAAAGCAGATTTTTCTTTAATAATTTAACAGGTAACATTTCAAACTTCAAGATACTATAAAAAGATAGAGAATTTTGAGATTAAAGAGATCTGATCTTAAGATAATCTTAAACTTGTAGCGATAGTTCAAAAGCTATAACTAAATTTTCATACTTGCACTAGGTTATTCCTTATCTTCCTGTATTTTTCATTTCTTTTAACTTCTTAAAAAATAAGAATTAAATTTGACTAAGCAACAAAGTAACGAACTTTCGAAGACTTGCTGCGTTTTTCGCTTTCGTGATCAAGATAAGTTTTTTTTGCAAATCTTCTTCATAGAAAATTTTTTGTCTTAATCTTATTTGGAATTCATTACAAATCTACGTTAGAGAGCCATTCTATTTTAAAATTTTGCTTTATTTTAAAAAAAATGATATAAAAATCTTAGAATTAATTTTTTTTGTAGAGTTACTTACTAATTATAAAAAATAACATAACATGAACATATTAGTTTTCATAAGCTTTTTTTTATTTATTTTTTTTATTCTTACTAGATTTTTTTTGTTTTATCAACATCCCCAAAAGCAAATTTTTCTAAAAGAAAATAAAAAACGAAAAGAAATAACTCTTAAAGAGTTAAAAGAAAAATTCGTTGATGAAATCAGAAGCCACATTTTATCTTTAAATTCTAAAAATTTAAACATTGTTCCTTATCGAAATCAAATTTATTTGCAGACTAATAGAAAAGATTTGGATAATAAAAAACAAGAAATTTTAACTGAAATTACTAATTTAGTTAATTCGCCCATAAGTTTAAAACAACCAAAGGAATTCCAAAAAAAATCCCAAAAACCAAAACTGAGAAATGAAAATGACAAGTCTAAGTCTAATAGTGAGGAACCAAACCAAGAAAAGAACAAAGAAGAGCAATTAAAACATTCCCCTAATCCGAAGGAAACCAATAAAGATAATCAGCAAAATGCTTGGATGAAAGGGGACGACATATACAGTTTCTACTGTTCTATTGATAAAAAGGAAGGAATGCTTTTTTTAGATCCTCTTTACTTGGGAGATTTGGTTAACAAGCAAGGAGAAAAACAAGTTTATTCAATAGAAAATCTTATTAAGAAAAAATTAAACAGAAATAAGTTAGTTTTTATACCAGCCAACCGAAAAAATTGTCATTGGTCATTATTCGTTTATGAGAGAGAAACTAACATTTTTCATCATTATGACTCGCTAAATGGATTAAATTTCTCCTATTTTTATCTTCTTTGCGAGAAAATATTAATAAATAAATCATTAAAATCACTTTCTACTAACACTATTAAGGAAGAAAGAACGCCCCAACAATCAAACGGAGATGATTGTGGAGTATATGTGATGGCTATAACTCAATTTTTAGTAGAAAGGTATAAAAAAAATCTTCTAAGGATGAGTTGGGAAATAGGTGATAGTGAAAAAGAAGAAATACATAAGTTGGTGAGAGAAATAAGAAGAACACAAAATAGTGCAAAATTCTAAAAAAATTAGGTTGACAAGAAAATAGAAATTCTTTTAAAAGCAAAAGAGATAAATTGCTAAAAATATTAGAAATATTTTTTAAATAGATATGTCAAGTATTCATTATTCGCTGATTAATACATGTTTTGTTGGTATTTTTCTGTTTATTGTTGTTTATAGCATTAAGCAAAAATCGGATCATGTTATTCTGAGAATCACATTGTCCAGCACTGGACGCTAAGCGAGAAACTAATTCTTTACTTTTTGGTTATTTTAAAATGATATATGAATGAAGTGCTAGGTAGTAGACAATTTTGAAGATTAATAAAAAATGTTTTATTTATGAAAATGCCCTTTTGCACAGGATGATTACAATTGTATTGGAATAATTTTTAAAGCCCCATCTAATAAGCAACAATAAATTTAACTGTTTGGAGATTGTTTGGAAAAATATATCACAATACAAATTAAAAATATGGGATTCAAATACATAAGAAGTAAAAATAAACTTGATTTGTAAAGTTTATTATTATAGTAAAACAGTAAGTTGAACAATCATTATTAGAATTCAGATTAGGAAATATATTCTTTATTAATTTTTTTAATGCAATGAAGGGTGTTTCTTCTCTGACAAAAAGAATTTTCTATTAGCTCCCTCTTTATATTTTAGACGAAGACTAAAAATCGTTAAATCGCTATCTAGACATGTAAATTTGATAAAGAATGCAAAGATTTTGCATTAACCACTTAGCAGAACGAATATAACAATATTTTTAACGTTTTACTCACAAAGTCAGTACACACAATTGTTTTTTAACATTCAAAAGAATCTTAGAGACATTCTTCATCTACTTGTTGTATTTCACTGTCCTTATATTTACAATCCAAAGATAATTTTTGGATAAAAGGGATCGCAATGAGAACCATTATTTTTCTATTTAAATTATTGCTAATTTTAGTAGATTAAAAAAAAGTAATTGTATATTATCAAATTAACAATATCAAATGAAACAATATCTTATTAAAATTATTAATAATAATAGATTATTATTTAGTATTGTCTGTTAATATATTATAAGGCTGCTTTTTCACTGTTGAATCTTAAAATAAAATTATTTTCTATATTAACAAAATAAAGAAATTTTTAGCAATACTGTCTGGCAAAAAAGTTCATTATTCAGCTTATTTATAATACTAACTAATATACAAAAAAACATGGCTGGCGTCATCGACTACAATTTTCTTTTAATCTATGAGACATGGATCTGCGGAGTTGCATTTGTGGTAAACGATTTTTACTTAATACAATTAACTTTGATATAATAAAAATCAAACTTTATCTATTCAATTTTGTCTAATAATGTCTACAATTTTCTTTAGATATTTTTGCACAATTTGATTTTTTCAGTAATTACTTATTTCAAAAAAAAGCAAAATCTTTTCCTCTATATTCTCAAAATTGTTCTTAATCTAAGTGGCATACTACTTTATATGAATCAATTTTTTCTTCTATTGATAGTTTTGCCAAGAATGACTGAAAACAAATGTGTTATCATTACTTATATTCGATTATTAGCCGACCTTTTTTTTCGTCTTTCTTTTACTTTATTTCTTTTAAGATGTCTAAACGTCGTTTGTAGTAACAGTTTTAATTGGTGGACGAGCGTCATTTTATTTACTGGCTGCTCTTTTTCTCATGTAAGTAGTAAGCACATGGCACAATTTCAAAAAATGCCAAAAAAAAAAATAACTTTATATTTAATTTATTTGACTACAGTTATTATACCTAATTTTGATTCGACCTAAGTTGCAACTTAATCTAGAGACTAAAAAATTAGTTTGCGACGGCGGAGTAATAGGAATGATTAAAATTTCTCAATTCGTTTCTCTAGTATTTTATACTCTCATAGATATGTTTGTAACTGTTCAAATTTCTAGAACTTTATTTAAGTCACATACAAAGTTTACCAAATTTCTTTCAACCGAGAAAAAAAAAACAAAAAGAGGACCTTTCATAGCTGTCATACTTTGGAATATATTTAGATCATTTATATCTTTATTCATAACTCTCCTCTATATACTTTATATCTCTTTTGGTTATGATCAAACTATCACCAATGAAGAAATGATAATTTTGTATAGTCTGTTATTTATTTTTCTGGCTCTTAGTTCTTGTGTTATTACTTATGATGCAAAAATAATAAAAAAACTCGAGGGTAAAAAAAAAGAAGAAATTATCGTTAACCAAACAAAGACCGACCTACTAACATCAAAATAAAGTAAGTAAAATTAATATTTCCTTTTATTCATTATCATTATATAAGTATTAATTTTGTATATAACTTTGTTAAAAAATTCATTTTTATCAAGAACTACAAGAAAGCTTAATCATGTGGATGTAACTTATTCTCATTCTTTAAAGACTTTCAGCTGAAAAAAAGATTTGATATGTTATCAGCAACTTAAAAAACCTTTTTTATAATGAACTCTTTTAAAATCAAAGAGAAAAAAACAAAATGATAAAGATAAAACAAAAATAGGTCAATTAAGATTGATTGTTATTATAAAAATCATAATGAAAAACAGTTAGCTTTCCAATACAACATGTTCTAACAATTTGCAATTCAATAACAAATGCAAAAAAAACTTTCGAGAATTCTATTTTGGAATAAGACAAAACTCTTTTTTTGTTAAACTTTTTGCTTATTTTATAGTTATTAAAATAAGAAACAATAATTTTTTGATACAGTTTTCAATAATTAGTTGGTTGTTTTTACCGTGACTTGTTCATATATTGTCTTGCTTCTTTCATCGATGAGTACGTTCTTCTATCTTCTCTACTCTTCAGTTAATTTGTGTTCGATCATTTTCTTATATGATAATTGACTTCCCACCATTCAATTTCTGGAAGATAAGGAAATAAAACTTTAATAAAAGAACTAAAATTTAAAAGAAAAATCTGGAAAACAAAAATCAACAGAGTAAAGTAGGAAAACTGACTATAGAAACTTCATGTAGAAGAAATTAATAAAAAAATTAAAAACCATATTAATGGAAATTAATATTAGCAACGATGGATTAAAAAAAATCTGTTTGGGATTAGAAATACATATTACTCTTAATAGTAGAAAAAAAATATTTAACTGAGAAAATACTTACCACGGCGATATTCCTCCCAATAGTCAAGTTGGGGCATGAGAATTAGGTTATTTAGGGGTTTTACCAACAGTTAATCCCGAAGTCATTCAGTTAGGGTTAAAATTAGCAACGGCTTTGGAAATGGAAATTAGCAAAATTATTCTTTTTGACCGGAAAATCTATAATTATTTTGACTTACCAAAAGGTTATCAAATCACGCAACAAGAGCGACTGTTTGCCATTTCGGGAAATTTACCACTTGTTAAAGAAAATAATATCGAAAAAATACCCATAAAATCTCTTCAATTAGAGGAGGATACGGCCAAAAGCATTTATGACCAAGAAGGGGTTAAATTGGACTTTAATCGAGCTGGTAATCCATTAATCGAATTAGTTACTGAACCGGTTTTTCAGGAAATAGAAACTGTTTTGCTATTCATTAAACAACTCCAAAATCTCGTGCGTTATTTAGACATTTCCGAAGCTAGAATGGAACAAGGCCAATTAAGAGTAGATTTAAATTTTTCTCTAAAACTAGGTCGTAATTATTCTACTCCACGCTATGAGGTTAAAAATCTTAATTCTTTAGCCAACATTGAAAAGGCAATAAGATATGAAATAAATAAACACCAATTATTATTTTCCCAAGGTCAAAATCCTCCTATTAGTCAAACACTTGGCTTTGATGAAGCCAAACAGACAACCATTTCTCACCGGAAAAAGACTAGATATTATTATCTGCCCGAGGTTAATATCCCTCCCATTAAAATTTCCCAAAGAGAAATCCAGAAAATAGCTAAGAATATCCCTACTTTACCCTGAATAAAATGAGAACAATTAACTAAAAACGGGGTAAATCCTGCCAAAATGAACTTGATTATAGAAAAACCAATGCTATTAAAAACACTTATCTTTTTAGAGAAAAAAGGCAAATTTCAAATGTAAATTATAGAAATCAGCATAAATAACTTTTTTAGCAAAGCGAACTTGACTCTAATTTCAGAAAAATTAGTATATATAATGAAGTAATTATGACAACATTACAAGAATGATTAGACAAGAAGTATCCCACTAAGGAGGAGAGGAAAAAGGTGGAGAAGGTTGAAAATAATACAACACATTTTAGATTAACTTTTTATGACACAGAGAAATATGATAAGAAAAAAAAAGAGATAGAGGAGGAATACAAAAAAAGTAGAGATTCAATTTGATTATCAGATTTGTCAAAAGAGGAACAAAATAAAAAATTAGATCAAGCAATTATTAAATCGCTTGAGGAGGGAAGCGATTTGGAAGATGAATATAGAAGTCGTGCTTTATTCAAAAAATTCAAAAAAGGGGGATTAGATTTAAGTGAGTATACTAATTTGAAATCTTTAAAAATTGCAAAAACCTCTCTAACTAAATTAGAACTTAGTAAATGTAATAAATTAATTAGTTTAGAATGTGGTGAAAATCAACTAACTTCAATTGACTTTCTCATCCAATTGCCTTGTCCTGAAAAGTTAGAAAGATTAGAGATTTACGATAATAATATTGAGTCTACTACTTTGGAATTCTTACGACCTTTTACTAATTTAAAAGATTGTAAACTAGGGGAAAATATTAGTAAAAATAAGAAAGAAAAGAAAGAATTAGAACAAAGACTACAAAGCAAAACTTACAATAAGTTTTATGGCTCCCTTGAACCTATTAAGAACTTAACTAAATTAGAAAAGTTGTGTATTGCTGGCACTGACGTTGACGAGGGAATAGAATATATACCTACTAAAATAGCCAAATTATCAACTGAGGCAGTAAAAAAAGGAGAAAACCCGACGCAACTTAACTTAATCGATTGTCAACCTTTAAGACCTAGTGCCAAAGTAGCCAAAATTCAAAACGAACTCCGACTCTTCAATTACGATATAGAAGCCTGACAATTAGCCCACCCTGAGAAAATGCTAATTGCTAGACCTGAATTATTTACTAATCCTGATAGTAGAGAAAAATGATTAGAGGCTTTAAATAATAAAATCACACAAAGCCAAGAAACTTTAAATCATATCACTAAAATTGCCAAAACTGCTCGTCTAGAAACTAAAATCCAAGAACTAGAATTAGCCAAATCTACCATTCACCAACAAACCCAAACCGAGTTTAGCACCCAAGACAAAGGAACTCAAACTGATTTAGCCGCCGAACAAACAACTAAATTAGAACAGAAAAATCAACAATTAAAGAAGAATTATGAAAAAGAAACTCAAAATACAGTCAAGGAAATTGCTATTCCTTTCAAAATTGATAATTCTACACCCCAAACGGAAGAAGAAATAAAATGGGAAACAATAAAAACAGGTATCGAAAAGGAAACCGAGCTAACCCGTTTAGCAAATAGATCCTACTGGGATATTCAAATCCAAAACTTACAAGATAACTTATTACCGGCTAATAAACAAACAATCGTTCTAAAAAACCGATGTTGGCAGCGAGAACAACAAATCAAAGCCAAAATTGAAAAACCTCCAAAAAACAGTTAATGAAAAAAGAAAATAATCTTTCCTTAGTTAGGGAATATGAAAATTGAATTACTTTCTATCTAAATTATTTAAATCCTTATTTTTCAGAAAAGAATTTTTTCCTTTTTCAAAAAAAATGACAATCTTATTGAGAACTTTTCCAATTATGAAAAGAAAAAAAATTAGATAACAAAGAAATATCAGAAATTACTAATTCTCTTTTAACAACTAAAAAAACTTTTGTTTCTTTGGTGAAAAAATATGAAAAAAAAGTGAATATTGATAAAAGTTTGGTAGAAAAAGAGTTAGAATATTTATGGAACGAAGAATTAGCCAAAAAAATTACTACTGACCGCCAAAAAGTTCAAAATTACCTTCTTGGTCAAGTTAAAAAAAAATTTTCTAACTACCCCATAAAGGAAATTATCTTTATGATTGACATTATTTTAGCGAGAAAAACCTAAGCAAAGTAAAAAAACTAGAGCTTTAGAAATTAGCAAAAATATGTTCTAGAAGATAAAAACTAGGGCTCTTGTCAACATGGATATACAAGATGTTTTAAAAATTACATAAAATTTATGAAAATAAATTTATAATAATAGATATGACAAGGAAAAATTTATGAAGCTGGTGATACAACGGCATCGATGATAGTGAAAAAAATAGATTAGAAAAAATTGGTATAGATGCTGGCAGTTGTAGTTCCAAGACTTATTATCTTAATGACTTAAAAAAGATATTAGAGAATGAAAGTGTTCTCAAAAGACGTTCTCACTCCATAACAGGCCAAATACATTTTATTATTTTTTTTTCTACTTGGTTTAATAATGATTGTATGGTGGTTATCAATGGATATTCTAATTATACTTTATGAATTTGTGTTTATGAAGATGAGCACAGACATTTTGGTGAATGATTTACCTATAATATTGTTTCAACAGAGAATGATTTTTCAACTGCGAAAAATGAAGCATGAACTTTAAGATGAAAAATGGAGGGAAATAACCCAGTGATATACAGACATTTGCCGTTAAACATTACTTATTATGGTGAAAGCTCTTCGCCTGAAATGTCATTAGTGAGTCGAAGTGAATTATCAACTACTTTGAGTAATCCTGACCAATATATTAGACCTTTAGATATTGTAAAAGTTTATGGGACAATGAATGGTCGATCAATGCTTCTTCATTCGGGTATTTATTTAGGTAGTGAAAAGGTTGTTCATGCGGTTCCTAACTCAGGTTATCTTAGTAATTATTTAAACTCTTATGGTAGTTATTACGGTGGTTATGGTTATGGTAATTATTATCTTGGGTATTATTTGCCGTATACTGCTCTTTATGGTAGTATAGGTAGCAAGTACGCTAGACTTTATGGTGATAATGATGAGAGAGACACAGTTGAGATTGTTAATTGAGAAAGGTTCAGAAAATTCTGGATGGGAGAACCCGATAAAATTGTTCGCATAAAAACTATTATTCCTTTTAAACATCGCGAGGATATAATTAGGCATATCGCCAAGGCTTATATAGCGGATAGCACTTATTTCGATGGAAAAAACAAGTTCAGTTTAGCCGATAATAATTGTGAACATTTAGTTAACAGCTGTGTTTTAGGTCTAAATTTCTCAGAACATGGAGAAATAGAAAAAGAAAAAAAGGCTCATGACAAAGGAAATAACTATCACAAAAGAACAAGAATTGATGATCTAGAAGACGAGATAAATAGAACTGGAAACTCCCTTGATGGTTTAACTAGTTCTACTTCAAAAGTTAGCGATATAAAAAAGTATATGAGTGATATTCCTGCTAAATACGGGAAAGAATTTAATTTTAGCATTGAGGTAGAACCAAAATATGGATATAAATTTAAAAATTAAACATTATGGTAAAAATAACAGAAGAAATAAAACAAAAAATATTAAATGATCCTGTTTTAGACACAAAGGGAGCTATTCAAAAGACAGGGTGATTAATTGCCAATCTTATGTCTTTACTCTACAAAGAACGCTGTTCAAAATTGCTAACTGATGAGGAATTAAAAGTTGTCGAAAGTTCTCAGCTCCAACTTGACAACGACTTTGAAAAGGTCATACAAGCAATTCGAAATAGTGAAATTGATTTAACTGATCTAATTATTTATGAAAAGAAAAAGAGAGAAAGCCTAATCAGCAGATCTCGGAAGTTAAAAGAAAGAGTATTAAATAGTTTATCCGAATGAACTGTAATTGGTGGAACCAAATATAACGTTAGTGGAAGTATTCCTTTTTGAAATAATATTAGCGAGGGTGATGAACAAGAAATTAAGAGAAATATTTTTGAACTCATTAAGCAAAATTCTAGTGAATGAACTCTTAAAAAAATTCTTGTTTCTAATGGTAAAGGAATAGGTGGTTGTTCATGAAGTGAATTGTTAGTTCATAAATCATTCAGAGTTGGATATGATGAGTATGGCGAATTGAGTTACAAATATCGAGAAGTTCATTGAAAAAGTGGCTTTACTTCTGATCAAGAAGCTGAATTAGAACAAATTTTCCAAGCTCAAAGTAGAACGCTACCATTAGAACCACAAAAAATTTATCAATTTCTTTTTTTTGTGGTTCTAATGGTAAGTATTAGTCTAGTTGTCTTGTTTTGTGTTAAAAAGAAAAGCAGAAGTCAGAAAAGAATAGTCTAGTGCAATATTTATTATCTAAAAATTTATAAAATGTATAATGTACATAAATAATTCATGGGACCAAAAGCTTTTTTAAGAAACTTAGAAATATTTTTTATTATTGCGTCAGGAATATCCATGCCCTTTATAGTAATGGGTAGCTATTTCAGTCTTACTTTAGAAAAAGATCGCAGTAAACCTTTAATCATTTTTTTTTTAATTATCAGCGTTGTTTATGCTTTACTTTATTCTCATTTTTCTTGAAATAATATTAGAGAACAGATCATAAAAATAAATAATCTAAAAAAGGGCAAATAATTGTCTTTTTTACTTTTGCATTTAGTTTATTAGATAAAAAATTGATTTTATACACTAATTAAGATTAGAACATTATATTTTCCAATAATTTAGTCTATAAAATTAGAAAAGATCAGTTTTATGCAAAAAAACCTAATATTTCTCGAGTCTGCTACTAAAAAAAAAACAATCGAATCATTTCTGGGAGATAATTACATAATATTTGCTACTAGCGGTCATTTATGAGAACTAGATAAGATTGGATTTTACAATTTAGGAGTCGATTTAACTAGCTTTGATCCTACCTATAAGACAATTCTAGGAAAAGAAAAACTTATTGATTTTTGAAAGAAATACTTGGTTAGGAAAAACGTCGCTAAAATTTATCTAGCTACTGATCCTGACCGAGAAGGAGAAGCAATTGCTCAGGAAATTGTCCAACTATTAAAACTCTCTCCTGCTCAATATCAGCGGTTACTTTTTTATGAGATAACACCACGAAACATTAAGGAGGCTTTAAATAATCCTTTGACTATTAACCAAAATTTAGTAGAGTCACAACTTTCTCGGCAAGTGTTGGATCGCATGATTGGTTTTTGTCTGAGCACAATATTACAAAAAAAACTGCAAGCCTCATCAGCGGGTCGAGTGCAATCAGTCGTTTTGAAACTAATTATTGAGCGAGAAGAATTGATTAAACAATTTGAAAAGAAGAAACTTTATATCATTTGTGGCATTTGCCAAGTCAATGAGCAAAAAATAATTCTGAAACAAGTTGATGAGGCTGGTGGATTAATTATTTACAAGGACAAAGTCGAAGCCGAAGAAATTAAAAAAAAATTGGGCTTAATTTTCCAATTTGTTAGCAAAAAAGAAGAAAAAAAATTTATCCTACCAAAACCACCACTTATTACCTCTTTATTATTATTCGAGGCCAAATCCCAATTAGGGTTTTCGGTGGCTCGAACTACCCAATTAGCCCAAAAATTATATGAAGGGGTTTGGATAGGAACTAAAAGAAAACAAGTCGGCTTAATTACTTATCCACGAACTGACTCTCCTCGTATTAATCAAGAATTCGTGAGTTCAGCCTATAAATATATTCGAGAAAAATGAGGTTCTAATTATTCTAATACTAATCCAGCCTGGAAAAAGAAAGAAAAAACACTTAATGTTCAAGGTGCCCATGAATCTATTCATCCCACTTACTTAGATTACCATCCAGCAGAAATTAAAAGTTCTTTATCGGAGGAAGAGTATAATCTATATAAATTAATATATAACCACACTTTAGCTAGCTTAATGAACCCGGCTCAAGTTAACAAAATCACCTATACTTTTCTTAATAATGATTATTATTTTGTCACTGCTGAAAGGATTTGCCAGTTTGCAGGATTTTTAGTTGCTGCTTCGGAAGTTTATTTTCCTAATTATAATGTCAAATTAAAAAGCGAATTAGAAGCAATTTTCCAACTAGAAGCCAAAAAAATTGAGGTTCAAGAATATCAAGAAAATAAACCAGTCCGTTATAATGAAGGAAGTCTTGTGCAAGAACTAGAAAGATTAGGAATTGGTCGCCCTTCTACCTATAATACTTTCGGTCAAACATTAGTTAAAAGAAAATATGTGAAATTGAATGAAAAAGGACAATTTATTCCAATCGAAAAAGGACTTATAGTTAATAATTGATTACAAGAAAGGTTTTCATCACTAATAAATGAGAACTATACTGCTTCCTTAGAAATTGAATTAGACAAAATTAGTCAAGGAAAAAAAAGATATTATGATTTTATTAAGAATTTTTGAGAGAATTTTTTCCCTTCTTTTAAAAAAGTTTGTTAAGTTTATTATTGATTCAGAACATTAATATGTTGTTAAGTGCGAGCTTGGCAGATTAACAATTTTCAGTTTAGTTATGGTTTACTGTTGTTCGTATCATTATACAGAAACGTTGTTTTTCCATTTCTTTTCATTTTTTTCGTAAGGTTCTTAGTGGATTAAAAAAGAAGAGGATCGCTCTAATCTAAACCCTAAAATGATAGAAATTTGCTTTATTTCTGCTAAGTCATTCGATAGTTTTTGCAATGATCTTGGACAGTTAGTTATGTTGATATTAGATTAAAAATATAGGATATGGTAAATGCCCAAGTTTGATTAAATAACAATATTCTGGATACTAGCCTAGGAAATAGTATTCAAGAACTTCATATCCGTTCTGACAAAGAATTGGATGATCCTTATCACATAAGCGAAAATGAAGATGAAACAAACAAGTTTTATTTGCCTTTAGAAATAAGCTTAACTGGAGATTTAGATTTGTCGGCTTTTACTGATTTAGAACATTTGACTATAGAAAAGCAATTTATTAGATATTTAACTCTAACTAATATCAGTGAAAAGGTTCTTTAAGTCATATTAGCAATATAGATGAATTAATAGATTTAGACATTAATGCTACTGATATAAGTGATGGTTTAATTGATTTGCCTACTGAACAACTAACTATTTTTACTTTTGGTAGTTTTGGTCGAATAGGGGCAGGAGTAGACCAATTGAAAGCAAATTTAGCCCCATTTTTGATGTGAAAGAGAATAGTAACAAGTGAGGAAGGAATGGAAAATTGAGCAAAAATAGGAACCACTAACGATTTAGATGAAGGAAATGTTTTTGATATTAGTACAGACAAAATTGAGAATATTAATGATTGACAAAAAGAACAACAAAGATATCAAGAACACTTTGCTCAAGCAGTTCAAGCCAACAACCCAAATCATTAAAATAACACCAATAATTATTCTTAATTCCGTTTTTTGTTGTTGTTAACATACTTTTTCATAGAATTTAAAAAAGGCGTATATTAGAAATAGAAATGAATTTTTACTGTTACATGCTTTTTGCTGCAGCCTTTTTACTTCTTAACTTTCATTTTCAATCAATTTTATTATTAATAAGAATGTTGTAGATTAATTTGCAACCCTCAGAAATTAGTCTTAGTTGCTTATTTTTACTGACAACCTTTAGATAGTCAAGGTAATAATAGTTTTATTATTAAAAAACTGAATCTTTTTGCTACGTACATGTTGTTAATAACAATACATTGATAAATTATTAAATTTTTGATTATAAAAAGAATGCTAAAAAAAATTAGAATTGTTGTGTCATCTTATGATTTATCATGATATTGACTCATGAAATAAAGTGTGTGTTTTCGTTCGAGAGAATGAAATAAGAATGTTGAAGAAGGTGTATGTAACGCAAAATTAACTATCAAGCTGGAGGGAAAAAAATAAGAATTTTTAATAAAAGTTCGGAAACAAGCAATTTTCTAGTAAAAAAATATTTGCTAACCTCGAACTTATCAAGCCACATGAACATAAATTCCGCGTAGTATTTTGCATAATTTTCTAAACTTAATGACGAAACATTATTCATGGTATACAAAATTTTTCTTGTTTTTTCAGCAAAAAAAGGGATGACGGAACTGTCTAAAAATTCTGTGTATTCTTCTTTGTCGCATAGTCGAGCTAATCTATCTGCCGGAAAACGATCGCTTGATCTTTTTTCTTGCTCGAATAGATAATCACATTTTTTTGAAAAGCAAAATTCTTTTACCATGATAGTTTGTAGATAAGAAACCATTTTCTCTTTGTATTCGTTTGTAGCAGGTCGGCCAAACTCACTGATTTTTTTAAGTGCGCATTCTTCTGCTGTTGTTTTATTTACTAAATTACTAATAGAGAGATTTTGAAGAGAATCGTTCATTGGTATATTATAAGTCTTTCGTTTTAGAAAAAAAAAGATGTATTCAGTTCCATTTCTTTTGCATAACCAAATATCTACTGCCATCATTTTCTTATCGCATTCCCAAATCGCTGAACAAAAAACCGAAATCTTTTAAGGTTTATAATTTATAGAATAAGTTTTTAAGTAAAAAATTTGCCTAAAATTCTTAACACAAAAAAAAACAAACCTTATAATTATTTTCCTCTGCTTCTTTTAGCATTAATTCTAATCTATCTTTGTTTTGTTGAAGGAGAATTGGGGGAGAAAAATTATAATTTTCCATGCTTTTGTTATTATAAAAATTTAAATAAAACTGTAGTTATTGAGAGAATTGAAATAACAAGCAAAGTTTATAGAATCAGGTATATAAAATCTCTCAGTATTTAATTAAAAAATATATTTGCGCAATTTATATTAACAGTTTCAGCACAACATAATTATTAGTGACTATTTTAAAACAAAAAAATCTGGTTTTTGTAGGATTTAGCGCTCCATTTAGTTTAGCAAAACAGCTAACTTTACGCCTGTTATACTCAGAAATGCTTTAAAACTCCTTGTTTTCCAAAATTTTCTTTATATATTACATTAAATTTCTATTGTTCTATCAATGGCAAATTGAATGACAAATTTTTTCTATTCTTTGTAAAACTGATAAATAAAACTAATAAAGAACTAAATAAAGTTAGATCAAACATAAAAAAGAAAGTGACAAAATTTTTACTTGCATTTATTTTAACCAGAAATGGATAGAAAATTGTTGCGGTTATAACTTAATATAAAATTAGATTATCATTACAAGCAAATATGAATGTAAAAAAAATAAAAAACAAAGAAAAACATTTAATTAAATTAGACATCGATGGAACCAGCACTAATCCCGATTTTTCGACTTTAAATCAAAATCTAAAAGCGGTTTTACAAAAATTAATAGCCCAAGGACATAAAATCTGCTTTACCACGGGGCGAAACTATTTATCTGCCCTGCCTTTTTACAAGGAAGTAGGTTTAGATACTTTTTTAGTTACTTATAATGGAGCCTATATTAATAACCCTGCAGATAAAAATAATAAAGAAGTAGTGGTTTTTCACCCTATTAAAAATGAAATAGTAAAAGATATCTTAAATGAACCGATAATTAAAGAAAATATTCATAATGTCCTAATAGACCATGTTAATGGATTAAAAGCAAATGGAGAAATAGATTTAAAAACTATTAGCACTAGTGATGATATCTATTATCGAGAGATATTTTTTAATAATAATCCTTATGTAAAAGAAAAAAATATTTTGCCACTTTTAGGAGAAAAAGATGCTTTGCAATTAGTTTTAGAATTTCCGTTAGAATCTCCGAAAGATGAAAAAGCTTTTAACGAAATTTTACTAACTTTGCGAAGAAAATACAGCAATGCGATTACTTTTTACTTTGGAAACAAGTTAAAAGAAGACCCAAAAAAATTAGGAGATAATGTTCTAGTTCCTGACCTAGAAAAAAAAATAATAAAAATCCGTAATAAATTAGCCAGCAAAGGCATGGGAGCCAAGTGAGTATCAACTCAATACAACATTGGAATACATAATGTTATTGCTTTTGGTAATGATGTTAACGATATAGAATTGGTGCATAGTGTTGGTAAAGGTATAGTTACCGCTGACAGCGATGATTACTTAAAAACCTATGCTTATGGCATAACCGATTTTGGAATTTTTAACAGTGATGGGGTAGCTAAATACTTGACTGATTATTTTGATTTATCTAAGTAAAAATTAAATCTTAAATTATCTACACTAAAAATAGTTATGCGAATCAACTTGTTTTTAAGCTGCACAAAATGTGCAGCACGTCATCAAAATTATCGTACTTCTAGAGCCAAGGTTCAACAAAAAGATGCAAAATTGGTTTTAAACAAATATTGTAAATTTTGCCGAAAGACGCAGAAACACAAAGAAGAAATCATTAAATAGAGTTAATTTTATTTATTTCTCTAACCAAGAAGGCTTTCTTTCTTGAATTTAGAAGATTAAGGGGCAATTGGTTTGTACAAAAATAATTTTATTAAATTGCTTGTTGCTCTAATAATCAATTTCTTCAACATTATTTAGTAAGACAAAATATTTTTTTAATTTTTGAAAATTTTTTAAAAAATCTACTTTTTGAAAATTTTTCAAAATAGAAAAATCAGGAAAATGTTTAACCACTTCTTCTAGTTCTTTTTGATAGATAATCTTTTCTTCAAGCAAACATTTTTTATTTTTATAAATTGATACATGATATTTGTTTTCCCCTCGATCAATACTTAACAAACTTATGCAACTCTCTATTCCTGATTGCAACAATAAGGCATTTATATGATAGAATTTAATTTCTGGGTTGACAACTTGAAGAGTAGCAAGAAATGATAAAGAAATTCTTATTCCAGTTTGTCCGCTCGGAAGTGAAGTAAAGTAAATTTTATTTATCTCTTTTAGAAAATACTTAGTTTTTTCTAAAACTTGCTGTAAATAAGATAGAAAATTTTCTGAATGAAGATAAGCGTTTTCTTTCTGAATGCTATTCAAACAATTATTATCTTTTCATAGAGCTATAAAAAGAAAAGAAGAAGACAAACTAAAATACAGATAAATCATTAAAAAAATATAAATATAGATTTATATACATTTGTTCACTACAATTAGATATAAAAAACGAAGGAATTAGTAAAAAAATAATAAAAGAATGCCTGGAAAAATCATCTAACATTTTTTTATATTGCCATAAAAAGTTGTGATTTAATCTAATTTAATTATTATGGTTACACCTCAAAAGTATTTAGACAATAAATACAAAACTAAAGCAGAAAGAGAAAAAGTTAAAACTATTAATGTTGATGAATTATTAGAGAGTGGTGAATTGGATTTAAGCGATTATGTAGATGCGGAGGCTATTTTTCTTCCTAGATCTAATTTAACTAAACTAAATTTGGGAGAAATGCAGAACTTAAAATTAATTTTTCTTTATGATAACAATTTGACTTCTATAGACTTTTTAAATATTTTACCTTGCCCTGAAAAGTTAAAATCTTTGGTGGTCTCTAACAACAAAATCCAACCAACTGACATTGCTATATTTAGTAGATTTAAGAATTTAAAAACGTTAAAAATAGGAACTTCTAAAGATGGTTTAGCAGGAGAAAGACGTAATTATTTCTACGGTTCCTTGGAAAGTTGAAAAGATTTATCTAAATTAGAGAGCATTTGTATTGAAGCCACAGATATTGATCGAGGATTAGAATACTTGCCATCTAGTCTAGCCAAAGCCACAGTTAAATCAGAACTTGAAATTGAATGTGCCCCTAATAGATCTGATGCCAAATGTAAAGCCATCCAAGACCAATTAAGACCTTTTGATTATGACCTCGAAGCCTGACAATTATGTCATTCAAGAAAGATTATTAAAGTCTGCAACGAAAAAATGCCCAAATCAGAAACTCAATTAATTACTTTATTGCTGACTAAAATCCGGGAAACCCAAACTGAAATAACTCAATTAAACAAGAAAAAAAAAATAACAAGAGGAAAGAGACTAGAAAATAGATTAAAACTATTGCAAAAAGCTTACGACGAACTAGAAACTGAATTAGAACAAAAAAAAATGCTTTATTACGAAACTAATAAAGTTGAACACTATCTTAAATTATTAAAAAAAAGTAACATTTTTTCTATATTATTACTATTTTTAATAATAGTAATAATATTAATTTTTTCTGTTATTTCACTAAAAAAATATTCAATCCGAAATTTATTTACTTACTATAAGTAAAAAAAACAAGAAACTTTAAGCAGTTAAAAATTGTTGTCAAGAAAGCAGTAAATATAGTTTGTGTATTTTAAGTCAGCAAGAATTAAATAGTTTTTTCATACTAATAGCAACATAATTAGACACTGGCAAGATCAAGCATAATTTATTGTTCTAGTATTTCATTCTTAAAAAAGGGTTAACCGGACTTTTTCAAAGATGGTTCGAGAATAGATAGTCAGTTAACTGGTTCTTTGCCTGCTTCTGATAACAGTTGATTAGTTTTTGAAAAAGGTCGGGAACCAAAAAAGCCGTGTTCGGCACTATAAGGGGAAGGGTGAGAACTAATTACTAAACAATTACAAGCATTTTTTTTACTAATGCCACATTTTTCACCAATTTCCTGAGCCTTTCGTCCTCACAATACTCAAATAATTTTTCGGTCATGATGGTTTAAATAATCCAATAGAGAATAAGTAAACTCTTCTCATGTTTTCATATGAGAAAGGGCTTGTCCGCCACGCACAGTTAAGGCAGTATTAAGCAAAAAAACACCTTCCTTAACTCAGGGGAGCAAATCACTTTTGGTAGGACAGGCACAGTTAAGGTCTTCACTGAACTCTAAAAAGATATTTACTAAACTGGGTGGAATATAATTAGGTTTTTGAGTGCTAAAAGCAATACCATCAGCTACTTCTGGAGAATGATAAGGGTCTTGCCCTAATATTACTACTTTTATTTTATCAAGAGAAATTTCTCGAAAAAGCCGAAAAACATTTTCTTTTCGTGGTCAACAAGTATATTTCTGATATTCTTTATTTATCTCGGTAAGTAAAGATAAAAAATATTCTTTTTGAATTTCCTGCTGAAAAAAAGAGAATCAGCCGGGCTTAATTTTGTTTAAACAAAATTCTTCTTCTAAAAAATTATTATTGAACACGAATATAGCTTTGTATTAATGAGTATTAATTATTATAAATTTATTTTAATTATCCCTATTCTATCTTTGACTTTTAAACCTTGTTTTTAAGCTGCACAAAATGTGCAGCACGTCATCAAAATTATCGTACTTCTAGTTATTTGCGAATAATTTACTCAAATTTGTAAAGTTTCAATACGTGATGCTAAGAAAACAAAAGTGTCCCTAGTTGTTTTGATAGAGCGTTTACTACTTAAATCTAATGTAATTACATCCTGTTCTGATATTAAGTTGTGGTTCTATATTCCGCTAATAATTCCTTATTGGTGGTCTTGTTTAACAATATTTCTTTAACTTTTGCCATATTTTTTCTACTATTCTAAATAATTTTTTTTTTATTGCTTCGCTTTCTTGGTTATTCTCAATACCAACTTTCAACAATTCTTTATCTATTCATATTGATAACAGCTGCTTTGAATTTTCAAATTTTTTTTTTTATTTTTAGTTTTTAAGATTGATAACCAATGCTAATATTTATTAATAAAAACATAAAACTTTATATACAGAAAGTAGTTTTATTAAGTTTATTATAAAGTTATATTAGAACTTTAGGTTTTTTAATCATTTTATTGTTTGTATTTTTTCATTATTAATTGTTTTCTACTACCAATATTTTGTTAATCTCCTAAAGTTTTTACTAGCAGATGAAAATATTTATTTTGATATTAAATTTAAATAAAGAATTAACCAATAAAAAAAAATTGTAATGGTAAACATAAATGAAATAAACAACGCAGCAGACGCTAAAGAACAATTATATGGTAACAACAATATAGATATAAGTAAACTCCCAGAGAGCTTTATATTTGATAATAGTAAAATATCAAAGGATATCAGTAAAACTAGAAAGACAGCTGAGATATTAGATAAAGTTTTCACAGCTAAGTGAACAAATTCTAGAAATGATAAACTCTTAGAAGAATTAGAAAATCATATGATTAATGATTATGATTGTTGTGAAGCTATTAATAGCTTAGGTAATTATAAGAAAATTGAAGAAGCTATCAATAATTTGCAAAGACTTAAAGATGGATTAAAAACTGAAGCTGAAATTAGACGTTTGATCAATGAAAAGGAACTTGAAATTAATTTTAAAGAATTAGAGATAGAAGAAACGAAGAAAACAAAAAACGAAGGTTTTTTAAATTCTGAAGAATATCAAAAAATTAAGTTAGAAGAAATAAGAAGACAAGAAATTGTCGAAGAAGCTGTAAGATTTAGAGATGATATCTTAGACGGAACTTTTGAACTTGATGATAATGCGATGGAAATCTCTGCTAATTATAAAAGATATTTCAATCAAACTCATTATTATTGAGAAGCTAATTTCGATAATATAGATGATTCAATCAAGCATTTGCTAACAGATAAACAGAAAGAAAAGAGATTTATAACTAAAGAAAATGGTGGAATGGTGCCTATTTTAGGGCAAATTATTGTTGCATTACAAGAATTTGATAGGGACGAATTTGTACAAGCCCTTACAGAAAGTACATTAGAACAAAATGTTGAGAGACCTAGAGCAATAGAGCTTTTTGAACTTGTAAAGGCTTCTTCTTATTCCCTTATGCTAAGCGAAAATCCTTATGGAAAAAAAACACAAGAAATAAGAGAAACAAAAGGCATTAAAGATGTATTTCAAGTTTTCCCCGGTAACTCTTTTGGGTTTTACAAAGATGAAGAAACAAGAAAGAGACTAGAAGGTAAGATTATGAATATCACTGATGAAGATCTTATTGCGGCTACCCCAGATGAAATGCTAGAACTAGTTCAACTGATATTAAATGACAAAAATATTCTAAGTCCTGATAACAGATCTGAGGCTTTCAAAGCAGTGTTAAACAAAAAAAGACTCTTCATTTTTCGAGCTTTAACTGAAAAATTTAATGATGGTGCAAAAAAATTTCCTTTAGAAAAATGAATTATTAAAAACAGAAATAAAAAAGTTCTAGAAGGAGAACTGATTAGTACTAGATTTAAAGATGTAAATCTGTATCAGATGTTTTGTTTTGCAGAGGTTTATGGAGACAATATGACTCCTAAAGATTTTAAAAACAATTATCTTTGTCCTTGTCTGGAAGTTACTTCAATGAATAATGTCGCTCTATTGAGATTTGTAAGGAAAATTAGAAAAGAATATCCAAAACTGTCAGAACTTGATGACAATTTCCTAATCTCTTTGAGTGCAGAAGTGAAAATGGGACATTCTGAAAGATTCGCGGCTTATAATAAAGAATATAATATGACAATTTCTAAAAAAGATAATTTTTACGAAACGACTGAATGACCAGAATCAATGACTAATCAAATAGTTAAAATCAATGTAGAAGATATGCAGCTTGATTATGAAGCTAAAGATGGAGAACCAACCAAATATATCAGCGTAAATTTACTTGAAAAGAAAATTATTGAATTAAAAACACTCGAACAAATGGCTTCAATGGACTCCAAGAGAGTGTTAAAAGAATCTGAGATTTCTTTAGTAAAGAGCAAGTTAGAAAATAAAAAGGTTTCAGAAAATAATATTATCAAAAAAGAAGAGGAAATAATTGTATCAAAAAATGAATTAAAAGTTTTACAGAATTCTCTTATAATTTGTAGAGATAAAGATGTTGAAGAATTAGAAGAAATTATTGATAAGATGGTTGAAGGAGATGAATTTGAAGCTAAAAATCATAGTTTATGAGACTTACAAAGAATAAAAGAGACTGTTCATGAACTAAGTATTAAGTGTAGAAATAAGAACAATAGTTTTAAAGAAAAATATGAAAACATTTATGAAGCAATCGAAAGATCAGAAAAAGAATTATTAAAATCAGAATCAAATTCTTTAGCCTTACAATTCCGTACATTAGGGGGCAATCTAAATGAAGTAATAGAAAAAATTATCTCGTCAAGAGATAAAGACGAATTACTAAAAAAATACATTGATGCTTTTGAAGACCTTGGTAATAATTACCGTAAACTAAATGAGATAGAAGATAGATTTCTAAAATCATTAAAAAAAGCCCAAGAAGGCACTTGAGAACCTGAAAAAGAAGAAGATAATGATCACAAAAGTAATGATGGTGATAGTGATAATGATGAATCTAATGAAGATAAACTAAAACAAGTATTAAAAATTAGTAATAATTCATTAATAGATCAAGATTTGCTTGATGAATGAACTAATGAATTAGGTGAATTAGGTGAAGATAAACTAAAAGAATTAGTTAATCAGGTTTATGGAGATAAAAACTCATTTGTTGATTATATGAGAAGCGAAAACGCAAATTTAGATGATTGAGAAAAAATTATGATTCAAAGACCTGAGGAAGTAATAGACAGTATTTTTTCCTATAAAGTTAATCATCCAGATTTCGATATAGAAGCAGTAAAAACAGAAATGGATGATTATCGAGATGATGATAAAGAATTAGACAAAGAAGAATATGGTAATGGTGAAGAATATAGTCTAGAAGGTATTAAAAAGTTTTTGATTGAAAAAGAAAAAAAACAAAGTCATTCCACTAGAGAAGTTGAAGAAGAAGAACATAATGGTGATGATAACAACAGCTTATGAAAAAGATGAGTGGTCGATCAAAATTATTTAACTCTTATAATTCCAGCACTAGTAGTTCTCGCTTTATCAGTAGTATTCTGAGACAAAATTAGTAATTGATGAGAACCAACTAACGAAGATGATGAAACCAAAGAAATAGCTAGTGAGTAGAGATGATAGTATTATTGCTTGCTCTTAATTGAGCAGGCACTAATTGGTAATAAAAAATAACATCATTGTAACTCAGGTTTTAAGTCTGAGGGACATTTTTATTATTAATAAAATTTATTAAAAACGAATTAATCATAACCATTCTTACTCTTGACCAGAAGCTAAAAAAAATCATCAAGAAAACAACTTGAAAAAAAAAAAAAAGAAAAAATTTCTCCAAAGAAGTTCTTCGATTAATTTAAAGATTTCCAAAATTATTTAAGGAACAAAGATGATTAAGGACAATAGAAATATCAATGTTTAAAAAATCTAATAAATTTGCATAATTAAGTCTAATTCATTCCCTCCTATCTTTAAATTTGTTTTGTATTTACGTTTTGTTTTGCGCAGTATTGTTAACTACACTTGTAACAATGTGTAGTATTAAGAAAAGCACTAAATCCAACACAACTAGTTCCTAGTGTGAACACTGAACATCAAAATATCCGCTTTTTTTTTGGTAGTTCCAGCAGTTACGGATGATTTGTTGCCCATCATGTTCATCACAAAAGGAAGGAGCTTTAGTATCAGTGCAACAATTCATAGAATTTCCATCGAAAAAAGGCAAGTCCTGTCTGTCAATGTCAAGAAGCGAAGAATAAACGCAAGATAAACTTAGGAACAAAATGAATAGCCTAAAGAGCATTTTTTTAGTTAAGAACATTTTTTAAAAAATTAAGATTATATTAATAATGTAGTTTTGGCAATTTTTTTATGTTTATGAAATAATTTGTCTTTTAAATGTTGGGAAAGTAATTATAAAAGACTTAAATATATTGAAAAAATAATACAGTTTTATTTTTGATTAAAACGCAGCGATGAAACTATATAATACTAGAAACACAAAAAGTCTAATATGACTGTTTGGGCTCAATCAAAGGGTTTAATAATACTCTCAAATATTAAATCTAAATACATCTTTTTACCTCTTAAATACTTTAAACAAAAGTAGAATTAAAAATTGTTTAACAGAGTTTAGGTACGAGAAATTTAAAGTATTGATCAGTATAGTATCTCTTATTTCTCGAAAAAAATTTCTTTTCATTAGATTCACAGATAATTCTAAAAAAAGGTTAAAAGACATATTAATAGAAACAAATTTTCAAAGTTTTTGAATACTGCTTACATAAAAAAACATAAATTATAGCAAATAAAAAAGTTAGTTTTACAACAAGACAATAGTTAATAATTTGGTATTGTAAGAATAAAAAAAGATTTTCACAATGAACATGTTCAGTAAATTGTTCACGCAATTATAACCTAAATTTAATTTTCGATTTTTTTTATATTGCTCTATTACACAATTTTGTTATAAAAAAATCATAGTAATTTTTTTAATCAATTTTTCAAATTTGCTTTCGCAATGAAAAGAAAACAAAAAAAATACTCCTCTACCCTTTCTTTAAAAAAAGATATTCATGTTGATTCAAAAAAAAAATCATCAGCTGTTATTAAATGTTCTTTAACTTGCAAAAAAAAACCTACCAGAAACTTTTGTAAAAATTGCGAAGAAAATAATATTGCTCTGGATACATTATCAAAAAAGGTTAAAAGAATAGAAGATCTAGTTAAAAAACTCTCTAACGTCACAAAAAACACAAATAATCATTCAACAATTAAAACCATTCCTGAATTTCCAAACTGTTCAAACACGAAAAAAAACAAAATTGTTAATTTTTCAATTTTTCTTACATAATTGCTTTACAAAAAATACTGGCGCCAATAATAAAAAATAAACAACAAAGGTATTTATAGGTATAGTAAGCAGGAGCTACTCTTGTTTGTCCACCAGCAGGGTAGTAGTAAGTAAGAAGTAGCAGGAGTAGGAAAAACAATAGCTAGCTAGTGCTGCTAAAAACGATAAAGACGAAATTAACTTTGGTTTGGAACTGATCGGAATAGGAGTTATAGGAGAAAAGAGTGGTTTAAATTCTCATTTAGGAAAAAATGCCCTTTACTAATTTGTCCTAAAAATAAAGTTCGTGATGTAGACAAAAAATTATTAGAATTATTCCGTCAAAAACTTTTTTTAGATAACCGGGTATTGTTCTAAAAAATGAGTAGTGAGTGATTAAATTTTATATAATAAAATTAGATATATGAAATACTAGTAAAAAAGTTTCCATATTAGATAACAGATTTAGAGTAAAATAAAACAACAATAAAAGAAGTTAACTGCTTCTTGATTTGCTTAAAGTATAAATTAAATACAAAAATATATGAAGTGCCGTGAAAAACAAACTATTTATAAAATATCAAATCTTCCTGTGCCATCAGGGCACAAAAAAGTATAGAGACAGAAAAGATCACAAGCCAAAATAAGTAAAAATAACTTCTCCCTTTGATCCTACGACAATAAAGCAATTCCAAATTGTTTATTTTACACTAGGCGACTTTCCCAAGAAGTAAAACAGGGCAAAGTAATATTCTAATTAGATTGTTGGGTTTTTCTCAATAGTCTTGTGGATTTCTTTACCAGTTCCACCATTAGAATAATTAATAAACAAAGGCTAATGTCGTGAAGTTAGCAAAATTAAATAAAAATAATATGGTTAACGAAAATATAATTCCAAAAACTGAAATAGTTTATGAATTAAAAGATAAATATAAAATTCCTAGTTATGAAGAGTTTTTAATTAACCATGACGGGGATGAAAGAGTAAATTATGAAGACTTAGTAAATAGTGATATAGGAATAGTAGAAGGTTATGGGCCTTGTAAAAATACTTTGTGTGGATGCTTTTGTCCAAAAACTAAATGTGATTGCACAAATCCCGAGTTTTCGATTTATAAAGAAGATAACCGAAAAATAGGAAATGCTACCGCTTCTGGTAGTGTGGGTTTAGGCGGTAATGCTTTATCAGGTGATGTTGATTTTTCTCTATATAGAGAAGCTAGACATGATGGTGAGCTTAAAATTGGAACTATTTCGGCTGGGGTAGATTTGGTAAATGGAGGATTTGGTGGATTAAGAGCTAGTGCTAACTTGATAGATTTTAAAAGTGGTGGTGTAGAAGTCAAAGCAGGACTTAACCTTGATACTGGTGGTTCAATTAGTGCTAATGGTCTGGAGCTTAAAGCAGCAGGTTTTGGAGTTAGTATAGGAGAGAAATTAGAAATTAGCACCATAGCAGGAGGAATATCTTGTGTTATTCAGTAAACAAAAGTAATGATGCTACCTAAAAACCAAAAACAAAAAAGTATAGAATTAGATATTCCTTCATTAGTATTTAAAATGATGTTGATATCGCTTGTTGCTTGTGTTTTAGCAGGTTTAAATCTTCCTTTTTTAACTCCAATAGGATTACTTTTAACTCTTCCTATGCTTTTTTTATCTCTTTATATCATTCTTGCTAATCTTTTTTGTCTCTATAAAATAATAAATGCTAAATGTTACCGTTGCGACCAAAAATTAGAAAGCAGAAAAAGAAAAGCAATAAGATTTCTGTTTACTCCTCCTTGAAAAAAAAGAAAAATAAAACTCATTTGTCAATTTTGCAAAAAACAAAAAAAAACAGTAACTTAACGCTGTTTAAATACTAGATGCTAATGCTATTTGAGGCCTAATGATAGCAAAAACGAAATATAGAAGAAAAAAATTAAAATCATGGTAAATAAAAATGAATATCTAATACCAAAGACTGAGGAAGTCAGAATAATAGAAAACAATTTTGATAAAGTACTGCAAGAACCATCTTTAAAAAATAAAGTCACTGAAAAAGACTTTTTTATTTCTTGTCCCTTGCACGAAGGAGACAAAAAAATAGCACAAGGAATAGGTTGATCAGGAGCGATAGGAGTAGGAATTCTCACCTTTGCTTGTCCACCAGCAGGCGCAGCAATGGCAAGTGTTTGTTTAACAACTGCGGTGGTTGCAAAAGGAACTAATTATATTGCTAAGAATATTATCAAAAACAAAAATGTAGAAGAAGGAGCAGAAATTATTGGAACTATTTCAGGTATTGCTGCTGGAGGCGATGTTGTAAAAAATTTTAAAAAATAATGAACAATCTATTATTAATCAAATTAATATCTAAAAAAAGAGAGCTAGAAAGAAAAAGAGAAAAATTTTTAATCGGTTGACGAGTGCCTTTTGAGCTTGTTTTTTGCTTTAGTATTGTATGACAAATTAATAAATTAGATGATTTATCTAAAGACGCAAAAGTATCTGCTTTTCATTGTTTTGTTTCAGTTATTATATTACTTTCCCTCTTCTTGATTTTTACTAATTTGTTTAGAATCCACAAATGAATAAGAGAGAATAAACTCTTTTTAAAAAAAAATGCTGAAGTTGACCGTAAAATTAATGAAGAACTCGAAAAAATTAGCAGATTATAGCAAAAAAAGCACAAGTTTTAACCCGAATTTTCAAGGCAGGCAAGTCTTTAATATCTAAATCTCATTAGGAGAAATTAAGACAAAAAGATAGAAAAAGAAGAGAAAAAATTTAAAAATTAATTACAAATATTTGAATAGTTTATTTCAGCCATAATTTATTTTTTATTTATTGCTATTGTAGTCAATCAATTGTTTTTTTTATTATGAAATAAGCGTGGATATGAAACAAAAAAAATGTCCTATATCGCCAGCTCATCATTTTCTCTATTAAGCAAATAAAGTAGTTTATTTTATGTTTCAAATTTTTCTTGAAAATAAAAAAAGATCTATGAATTAGACGGAAAAATTGTTGTCTTTTTTTATCAAATTGATTTAATAATAAAGATATATTTTTGCTTTTAATAATTATATCAATAAGTTGGCTCTTTCCAGGAGATTTTAATTATTAGTAATCAATAATGAGAATATCATTCTTTTTCTATGCTCTATTAACTTTTATTTTTTTATATTTAGTTGTCGCTAAAATGAAAGATTCGTGTAGTTTCTTTGGTATCAGTCTTCAATTTTGGAAGAGAAGCAGTATTAGGTGTAGTGAGTCTGCTCTTCCAAAAATTGTGTTAACTGGTTTCTCGGTAGGAAATAATGTTGATGGTGGTTATTCTTTTCCAGTTACTATTGGTAATCAAACCTTTCAAATGCTTTTGGATACAGGCTCTCCAGATCTTTGGGTTCCTTCAGTTAATTGCACATCCAAATCATGTAAAAAACATAAACAATTTGACGAGAAAATATCTCAAAATTTTATAAATACGGAAAAGAAATATTCTCTTTTGTTCAATCAAAAAGCATCTTTTGTTAATGTTACTGGTGCATTTGAGAATGTTGAAATCGGCGGAATTATCGCAGAAAAACAACAATTTGGCTGTGCCTTTTTAGAAACTGATGATTTTTATAATGCACCTTTTGATGGCATACTTGGGTTGTCTCTTGATAAACTTAGCACTCAGCATATTCCAACCGTTTTTTCCACAATGGTCAAACAGAATAAAGTAGAAGAACCTATCTTTAGTATCTATTTATCTCGCGCGAGGGACTCAGGAGATAAAGGAGCTTTAACGCTTGGCGGAGTTGACAAGGAAAAATTTTCTGGAGATATTGTTAATAATAAAGTAATCGGTGAATCCGGATTCTGGGTTATTAATTTAGAAGGATTATCAGTAGATGGTAAAAAAATAGAGTTAGATGAGGTAGGAAACGAAACTAAATTGGAAGGAAAAAATGAATTAAAAAAACAAAGAAAATCCATTATTGATACTGGTACGTCGCTGCTTAAAATTCTGTATGAAGACGCCGAGAAAATTCATGCTAATATTGGTGGATTCCTTGTTGACTTTCAAGGCGGTGGATTTGCAATACCTTGTAATACAACTTCTGTAGTATCTCTTCAATTTAATAATATTCATTATAGTATTGATCCAAAAGATCTTATAATAAGTAATATTTCTTCCGTATATCCAGGGTTTTGTTTTTCAGGAATTCAGGGAATTCGTAATCAGGTATCTTCAGTAGATGGAATGGGAATATGGCTAATTGGTGACGTTTTCTTAAAAAATGTTTACTCGGTATTTAATACTAAAGAAAAAACCGTGGGGTTTGCTCCTAGTATTCATAATCATTGTAAGGAAGTAAATAAGATCCTTTTTTTCAATATCGAGCTAATTAATGTATATTTTTTCTGCTTCTTGATCAGGATAGTTTTTTTCTAATTATTGCTTAGTTATTGCTAAAATTTCGTCAAAAATAAAAATATTTCAAGAGTTGAGGATCTACATTTTTTCTCATCTTGTTACAAAATATTCACTCATAAGAGAAAAAAACTATATAAAACATAAATTATGTTGAAAAAGTTCAGTGAAAGTTTACAAAAAAGTTATGTATTTAACTTCTTTATCCATGGCAAAAAGAAAAGTAAAAAGTGACTGTTTTTTTGCTAAGGAGGCGCCCTTTGGTACTTTTCTTCTCCAGAAAGAAGAGACTTTAAAAAAATATTCTGATTGGATTTGTTACTAATTGCCACTGATTAGAATATTTATAAAAAAAAGCAATTAGTTAAGTTAGTTAGAACTGATAAAAATCTAGCAAATAAAGACTAAATAATTACAAGTAACATTATGGCAGAAAAAATTAAAGGACGCTCGTCCTAATGCTCATTTTTTCCACGCAACTCCATAATAAGTCTAATATAATAAAAGTAATGAATAAGAACAATAATTTACAAGGAAAAGTTAAACAAAATGCTCAAAAGGGCTATCAAAAAGCTAAGGAAGAAGTTCAAGAAGGTAAAGAAAAAAGTGATGAAATCCGCCACAGTTCTGCTTGACAAAAAACCAAAGAAGGGACAAAAAAAGTTGCTGAAATTGTAGGTTCTCATTTGGCAGCAATTAAAACCTCTATCACTTTGTCTAATGAGGAAGCAGAATTAATGGAAAATTTGAAAGATAAATTAAATAAAAAAGGATTTTATCCCTCTAAAAGCGAAATATTGCGAGCGGGATTATGAAATTTAAGGAACAAGAATGAAGAAGAACTAAAAAAAGCAGTCGAAGATTTATTTAAAGTAAAACAAACAAGAATTTTTTAACGTTAAACTATTATGAACAGAGACAATAAAATAATAAAAAATAACCCATTGAAAAGAAACTGACCACGAAATATTTGAGACAATCTCCTTTTTTCTCCTTTTGAGGAAGAAAGTTGAGAAATCACTCCTTTTCGCAGTGAGTTACAAGAGGATCAAAATAATTATTATGTTAAAGCGGAGTTACCGGGAGTTCCTAAGGAAAAAATTGATATTGAATTAGTCAATAATCAATTACGAATTCATGCTGAAAAGGAAGAAGAAAAAGAAACAACTAATAAGAAATATCATTTTTCTGAAATTAGTTATGGGTCTTTTACTAGAACTTACAATTTACCTCGAACTGTTAATAGTCAAAGTATTAAAGCTGATTATAAAGAGGGGGTCTTAACTGTTACTATTCCTAAATCAGAAGAAAATAAAGGAAGAAAAATCAGAATAGAATAATTCAGAAGAATATTCAAAAAAGAAAAGCAGGTACAAAAGAAAAAATGTGTTTTGTGCTTGCTGAGTATTTTTATATTTTTAGATAATATAAAATGATAATATTGTAAAGAAAATAAATTCTAATCATGCTAATTCAATTCCACCACTGACTATTTATCACCAGTAGTCGTCGAGTCACGTCCTTGAGGGACGTTAAATGATAATATCTAGTAACCGAGGCTAAACCTCAGTTAAGAAAAACTGCACGGCTTGACTACTGGCTTTAATGAGTAGTAAATTATAACCAAAAACAAAACAATAAATAAAAATAAATTTTAAAAATATGGTATACGAAAACATTATACCTAAAACAGAAACAATTGCTGAATTAAAGCAAGAAATCCCAACCTATGCGGAATTCTTAGAAACTTATAAAGTTGATCAAGCTGTTGAGAATAGTTATTGATTAGAAAATCAGAGTCAGCAAAAGGGTTATGGACCTTGTATAGATGATAAAAATTGTAGTTGTGGCTATATAAAAGGCAAGAGCATATCGGCTTATGAAAATAAGAGAGATGGAGTAAAGTGATTTACTACTGGAGTGGGTATTGACGGAAGCTTTCCCAGTGAAGATATCAAATGAGCAGAAGTGGGAGTAAGAACCTCGATTTTAACTCTTGAAGATTCACATGCCAGTATTAGAGTTGGTTCTGGTAATTTAGGAGTTTGTGTCGGTAATGGCAATAGTATGGGTTTAGAAGCTAATATTAACTTAGTTGAAACCGATTTGGGACCTCTTAATGGCAGTTTAGGGATAAGTGCTAATACTGGTGCTTCGATAAAGGATAAGTCTATTAGTTTAAATGCTGGTGGTTTAGGTCTCACTGTGGGAAGAAAAGTGGCAGTTAATACCCCTTTTGTTAGTGTTGGTATCGATTTTGGCTACTTTTTCAAAAAGTAATCTTGGGAAAAATATTTTGTCTCGCTTTATTTTTGACAATTGTTATTTTTCTAGCACAATGTTATAATTTATACTTTTTGGCTTATAAAATGTTTATCGTTTCTAAGTGTCCTTGTTGTCATAAAAGACCAGTTTTGCCAGTGATTAATCTTTGGGCTATTTGAAAAATTTATACTTTTTTTCTTTGAAAGCCGATATTTAACTGTCGGAAATGTAATAGAAGGATTTTTTTTGACTATAAAAAGGGCATTTATGTAGGTTGTAGATTTTCCAAAATTACCAAAATTAAGAAATAATTATCTCGAATTAGAAAACGAATTTGCTTTTAGCCAACACAAAATCTCTTTTTTCTGGCTAATTGATTAAGCGAATTGAAAGGTGGGGAGTCTAAAAATTCCCCCCTAATAATTGAAGAAAAAAATTTGAATTATTAGTTAGGTTAATTAGATAGTTTAACTTCAAATTATAACTATGAAAGAAGGAAGATGTTAGAATATATTGAAGAAGCAGAAGTTAACCATTTTTATACTCATTCTAAATATGAAGTTGAAAACGAGAAATTTCAAGAAAGAATCAAAGTCTATCCAAAAGATTAATGTAAAATTCAATAAGTTAGATAGTTTATATTGCATTTACTTTTTGATTTCCAGTTTATGGTCTTTTAGCGTTAATTTTTTTGGTCTTTTTGTTGTTTTTGACTATAAATTTTGACTGATATTTTAAACCAAAAGTTGCTCAGCGAAAAAAATATTTTTTGCTAATTTTGATTGTGTTAATAATTCTTTGATTTCTAGGTTTAATTATCCCTTGAATTAAGGGTTATTACTGCTATTAAAATAAAAAAGTTGTTTACTTTAATTTCCTCAGATTTTTTCTAATTCTTTAAGAAGTTGAAAATTTTCTGGGTTTTGAAAATAATTTTTCATTTCCTTTTGGGTTTCTTCTCCTAATAATTCCCTAATTTTTTCTCATTCATTGTTTTCTATTATAGTGCGAATACTTGCTAAATTAGGATAAAAAATACTTAATTTTTTGGCTTTAACCGAACTTAGTAGTGGAATTCCTAAAGCTATTAATAAATTAGTTAAAGGTTTTTTTTTGGAATTCTTGATCGAAGACAAAATGTTATCGATGCTTTTTTTTTGAAAACCTTCAAGTTTTAGTAATTCTTCTCTTTTTTGTTCTAATTGATAAAAGTCAATTGGTTTTTTTATGAGGTTGTTTTGATAAAGTTTTTCAATATTTTTTTGGCTAAGTCCTTTAATATCTAGACCAGATTTGGAAGCGAAATGGGCGAGAAGATTAATAGTTCGTTGAGAGCAGTAGTTATTGTCGCATATTTGATAGATATTAGTCGGATTTCACTTAAGGGTTGAGTTGCAAGAAGGACAAGCGTTAGGTGGCAACCAAATATTCTCTGTTAGTTTGATTAGTTGAATTATTTGGGGAATAACGTCACCAGCTTTTTTAATCAATACTTTATCGCCGATATTTAGTTTTAAATTGCGAATAAATGAATAGTTATGTAGTGTTACTTTGCTTATTATGCTTCCCTGTAATGTTACTGGTTTTATTTCAGCAACATAGGTTATTCGTCCATTTCGACTTACTTCTACATAAATTTTTTCTATTTGGCTAGTAGTAGACAAGGCGAGGAATTTATAAGCGATAGCTCAGCGAGGAAAGCGGCTGGTTTGTCCTAGTAATGGATAAAAATCATAATTGTTTACTTTCACGACGATTCCGTCGCTTTCAAAATCTAAATTTAACCTTTTTGGTTCATGCTTTTGGATAAATTCTTTAGTTTTCTCGATTCCTTTGCATAATTGATAGTCGGGACTGACGGCAAAACCTAGTTTTTCTAGTTCCCTTAGACAAGTGGACTGGCTGTCTAGGGAGGAGTTAAATAACTGGTAAGCAAAAAAGTGTAACTTTCTGTTTTGGAGTGGAACAAGAGTTCTTAAACTACCGGAGGCAGCATTACGGGGATTGGCGAGTAATTTACTATCATTTTTTTCTAATTCTTTATTCAAACGAAAAAATTCACTTTTTTTCATATAAATTTCTCCTCGTATCTCACAATTAGCGATCGTGGATAGAAAAAAAGGAATATTTTTTATTAATTCTTTGTTGAAAGTTACATCTTCGCCAATATTACCATTTCCTCGCGTGCTAACTTGAATTAGTTGATGATTTTGATAAACAAGACCGATTGACAGACCATCAATTTTTCATTCACAAATATATTCTATTTCCTCCTCCTTTTTCAATATCTTTTTTACTCTTTCATCAAACTTCAATAAATCTTCGTAATTATCAACACTATCCAAACTCAGCATGGGTTTTTGACGAACGATTGGACGAAATTTGTTACTGGCAGAATGACCTGCTTTTTGGGTCGGTGAATCAGGAAGGATAAGATTATGCTTAATTTCTAAATCTTTTAATTCTCTTAGATGTTTATCATATATTGAATCTTCAACAATAGACTGATCAAGAAAATAATAGTTATAATTTCAATTTTCAATCAGAGAAATAAGTCTTTTCATTTTTCTTTTTGACGCCATTAAGTTTTTTTTGTTCATGTAAAAATTCATATTAGGTTACTTATAATAAATTGTAAGCTACTTATTTTACTGATGCTACGTTCTTGATTTTTGTCTTGTATTATTAAAATCACTTTATGGACTTTATTGCTGAATCAGTTAAAAGTCTAAAAACTTTATTTTTATTAATTATTTAATTCTATTCATAATATAAAGAATAGATCTAATACCTTTTCTCTTGTTTTTTTATTAAAAATTTTTTAATCTAGTAACATAGAATCAAAAAGTTTCTAAGATTCTATCTATTCCTGATCGAATTATTATTGACTAATTCTTGATGGATGAATACCATGAAAATTCATGTAATTTAATAACAGATTGTAAAAAATGAACAAAGAAGACTATGATTTAATAATTGGTCGTCATATTTCAATGACATATCCTAATTTTCTAGTAGGAGCAATTCATGAAGCGCTTTCTTATGAAGCTAACGCCTTAGCTATTTATGTCGGCTCTCCTCAAAGTAATCAACGACGGCCTATTCCTGAACTAAAAATAAAAGAGTTTAAAAATTTTTTAAAGGAAAATAGGACTATCGATATTAAAAACATAATAGTTCATGCTCCTCATGTAATGAACTTAGGTAATATCCTCAATCAAAACATTTTTTATCAATCAATCAAATTGTTAAAAGCTGAAATAAGAAGGATGGTTGAAATTGGCTTAGAAACTATCGTTCTTCATCCTGGAAATGCTTTGAATGCTGAAAGGAGCGAAGCAATTAAACAGATAGTTCGTGGCATAAATTTAGTATTAGAAGATGATCCCTCTATCAGAATAGCTCTTGAGACTATGTGTGGTAAAGGAACTGAAATTGGAGTCAATTTTCAGGAACTAAATAGTATTATTCAACAAGTTAAATATAAAAAAAAAATAGGAATCTGTTGAGATACTTGCCATATGTATTCGGCAGGATATAATTTCAAAGATAATTTAGAAGAAATAATCAATGAATTTGATAAGGAAATTGGTTTAGATAAACTATGAGTTATTCACTTAAATGATAGTTATTATAAGTTAGGAACTAGAAAGGAAAAACATGAGAATATTGGCTATGGTCAAATCGGTTGAAACACTTTACATAAAATAGTTTGACACCCTAAATTTAGCGGTATAGCTAAAATATTAGAAACTCCTAAAGAAAAGGAAAGCCACAAAGAAGAAATAAGAATGCTTAAAAGTTGTTAATTGAATATAAAAAAAAGATATTGAATATTTTTTTAAACTTAAAAACCCGACAATTTTAGAGAAATTAAATCTGAATCATTATAGATTATTCAAATTTACTGGGTATTATCTTGATCTTGACATTCTTTAGATTTATCTAATAATTTCTGCAAACTTTTGTAATAAACTCTGATTTTGCTAACCTCCGGTAAATTATCAATTATTTCTTTGATTTTTCAAAAAACATTTTGAATAGAAGCAGCAATAGAACCCACTTCGACAAATTCTTTTATTTTTCATTTTCTACCATAATATGTACTATAAAAAAAGCAAAAAAGAATACTTAGGCTAGGAATAATAAGAGATGGCAAATAAGCAAAAGTTCTTTTTTTTAAAAAAAGACAAATCTTTTTAAAATTAGAGTCAATTAGATTTTTGACTTCTTGTGATTTATTTTGATCTTCTAAATACTTTTCCATAGCCACATTTTCCTGATATCTAAATTTATTAAGATTTTGGTTAACTTTATTTTGGAGCTGATAAGCAAAAAAGCTCGAAATAGCAATAACCAGCGAAAAGAATATGAAAAAATAGACAGAAAAAACAGTTGGATAAAGATCACCTAGAAATATTAAAGTAAATATTATATTTGTTAGAGCAACAAAAATTCTGTTAGGGACTAGAATAAAAAGTGGAATAAACAATTCTATTTCACTCAAAAAATCATTTAATATTTTTCTTCTCTCTTTAACTTCAAAAGAAAGTTTACGCATAGAATTACTAAACGCTAGTTTTCGTGAATAATTATAGCATAATTGTAAAGAATAATTTTTTAGATATTCACAAACTAAAGCGGTTGGCAGATTACCAATAAAAATACAAAAAAAAGAACACAAAAGTAACTCTTCTCTCGAGTTAATAGAAATAGTTTTGAATAAAAGATAATGAGGATAATGTGTCTTTTTATAACTTCAAAGTTTCAAACCCCCAACAGTGGCTTGATAGTAAAAAAACGAAGAAATGAAAGCAAGGGAGTATCAGACAATTAATTTGCTGCGAATTTTTTTTAACAGTAAACGGTAAAGGGAGAAACGCTTCTTTTTAATCATGCTGAGTTTAGTATGCCAAATTTAATAATTTTCTTACATGTCTTGATCTGTGTTAGAGATCTTATTTCTCTTTTTAAAAGTTCTTCTTTCTTCTTTTTGTCTTCTTTCTTCTTTTTGTTCGCTAACAAGTAATATCGTGAGATATTTTTTCAACTCTTTTTTATAATTTTCTAAACTTAAACTGATCTTATTTCTTATGCTACTCAACTTTTCCAAACTGAGAGGTTCTGTATTCTTTACCAGGCCTATTTTCAGGCCAATTCGATAAAAAAATCCTTGATTTTCTTCATGATGTTTAACATTATTTCCGGGAACCAATTCTAATTCTCTTTGTTTTTCTCTCACTTTATTTAACTTTGTTACTAACTTTGTTATCATTTCTTGAATTTTAGTAACTATTCTTCTTGAATTTTCGATCTCTTCTTCATTTTTCTTTTTTTCTTCGGCTTTTGACTCTTCTCATTTTTTGTACTCCTTACAATAATCTAACAAACATTCCTGCGAACAAAATTCTGCCTCATCATCAACCTCAATTTCTAATATCTGCTGTTGTGTTTCTTCTAATTTGTAACCGTTTTTTGTGCCTGCATCACAAAAATAACAATAACCTGCTTTAGAAATTTTTTCTTGTCAAGAAACAACAGAAGTTATATCATTTTTTTTTTTTTGTCGCGAAACAAATTCCTTTTCTTCTCTAAATTTTTCTATCAATTCGTTATATTCACTAATCAGAGATTCCTTTTCTTTGTTAAGGACAGATTCGTTTTCAGAAAAGTGAACAACATTTAATTTGTTTAATTCTTGATTTAGCTCTTCGTTGTTTTTTTTAATAAGGGATAGTAGTTGTTCTCAGACTATTTCTTTTTTATGACAGCTAAGCGTAGTTTTTGACAAGGAAAAAGCATAAAGGTTGACTTGTCCTTTTAACGTTGAATATTCTTTTCCGTATTGTTTTAATTTCTCTCTGATCGACTGAATTGTAGAATAGTTCATATATATAAATTTTATTTTATACTAAAGCTAAAAAAATGTAAAAGTCATTACTTATCTGCAATATTTTTGTTTTTTTCAACGAAATCATGATTTGGGTCTCAATTAGCTTTTTTTTGAATATCTTTTAGCACTTCTTCAACCATCGAAGTAATTTTCCTAGGCAACTTTACTTGTAATCAAATGTATAGATCACCACGATCCTTTTCATCATTGATTTTTACGTAACAACCATGGTTTTTTAAGATTAAGCAATCGTTATTTTGAGTTCCTGGGATGATTTTAACTTTTTTTATTCCTTCTAAAGTAATCACTTCGACATTATTCCCTAAAATAGCGTCCAAAAAAGAAATAGGCAAATTAACATGAATGTCATAACCTTCACGCCTGAAGTAAGAATTTTTGTTAACTTCTAGATTTACATAAATATCTCCCTTCCTTCCTCCATGCAGCCCTTCGTTACCTATTCCTTGGTAACGGTACTTTTTTTTCGGTTGAATACCTCGAGGTATATTCAATTCAACTACTTCCCTTTGCAACACAAATTTGCTTCCTCTACAATGAACACATTTTTTTTTGATTACTTTTTTTTTACCTCGGCAATGTGAACAAGTAGTTTGTGTGCGGACTATTCCAAAAATTGTTTTTTGAATAGTATTGACCACACCTATTCCTTTACAGGTTGGGCATTCATAAATGTCTTTTGATGAATAAGCACCGGTTTGATTACAATCTTTACAACGTTTTTTTAGATTCAATGGTACTTTTTTTTTAGTTCCTAATATTGATTCTTTAAAAGTTAAAGTTATTTCAACTAAAATATCATCTCCATCTTGAGACTGGTTTTTATCTTCTCTTGAATAACTGTGATCATTATAACTGTCTTGGTTTCCGAAGACAGAATCCATAAAATCCTTAAAAAATGACTCTCCTTGATCAAATATATCACTTGAAAAAGTCTCTCTATTATAAAAATTTTGTCCAGAACTTTCTGTCGTTCCATACTGATCATAATGCTGACGTTTTTTCGAGTTGCCTAAAACTTCGTACGCCTCATTAATTTCTTGCATTTTTTTCTCCGCCTCTGCTTTTTTTTCAGGAGAATCATGCATATCTGGATGTCATTTTAAAGTTAATTTGTTATATGCAGATTTAATTTCTTCTTCAGAAACGTTTTCTGACACTCCAAGAGTATCATAATATTTTTTTTTTCTAGTCATTTAATAAGGAAGATTGGTTATTAAATTTATTTTTTATCCTTGTCCTCGGGTTCAACATCAAGCACTTCTTCTTCATTACCACCAGAGGCATAGCCTTCGTCGTCTTTCTTTTCCTCTTTTCCCATTTTTCTTTCTAGTTCATTAGCAATGTTAATCATTTCTTCTACTTTGTTCAGTTTACTTTTAATATCTTGGTAGTTCTTTTCTTCAGCATTAACAGCTTCTTTTAGTTCTTTATACATCTCTTCAAATTTTTTAAATCCTTCGTCACCTTCATTGAAATTTTTATGCTCCTTGAAATCTTTTATTTGCTTTTCAAATCCGTAACAAAAGCTTTGCGCTTTGTCGTATATTTCTCAGTTGGCTTTGTCTTCTTCATCTTTTTCTTTATTTTCTTCGGCTTCTTTAATCATTCTTTGGATTTCTTCACTGCTTAAGTTTTGGCTATCTTTAATAGTAAGTTTTTCTTGCTTACCAGTTTTTTTATCTTTGGCAAAAACACTGACTATTCCATTAACATCAATATCAAATGTAACTTCGATTTGGGGAATTCCTTTTGGAGCCGGCTCAATATTGCTTAACTCAAAATATCCCAATAATTTATTATCTTCAGCTTTTGGTCTCTCTCCTTGAAAAATCCTAATGCTAACACTTTTTTGATTATCCTCTGCGGTAGAATAGGTTTTTGTCACTTTAGTTGGAATACTCTGATTACGAGGAATTACAGGATCCATCCTTCCTCCTTGAATCTCAATTCCTAAAGAAAGCGAAGTGACATTTACAAGAACCACCTTTTTATCAAATCCACCCGATAATATTGCTCCTTGAACAGCAGCTCCAATAGCTACTACTTCGTCTGGATTTACTGATTTGTTGATTTTAGCTTTGCCAAATTTTTTTTCTATTTCTTTTTCAATTGCTGGTATTCGGGTTGAACCTCCAACCAAAATCACTTGATCAATTCTCTCCACTGACTTTTCTTTAGCTCTTTTGATAGCCTCATCAACCTCTTTCATAGTTTCCTTAATGTAATTGCTAATTAATTCAACAAAAGTAGAGCGAGTAAGTTCTACTTCTACATGAGGTGATTCACCACCTTTTGCTGGAATAATATAAGGAAGAAGAATTTTAGTTTTTAAGTTTTGCGAAAGATCTTTTTTGGCCCCCTCGCTAACTTCTTTCAACCGTTGCTTTATTATCCTTCTTTCCTCTGTGGTTTCACCTTCGTTCAATAGATTAATTCCTCTATTTTTTTTTACTTCTTCAACTACATACTCAACTATTTTTTTATCAAAATTATCACCTCCTAAAGTGTTAATTCCAGCAGTAGAAATAGCTTTAAAAACATTCCCTTCTGCAGCTTTAGAAATTTGGAGGATAGAAACATCAAAAGTACCTCCACCTAGATCATAAACCAACACATTTTGTTCTACTTCTTCAACTGTCTTATCTAAGCCATATGCTAAGGCTGCTGCAGTCGGCTCATCGATAATCCTTTCAACATTTAACCCAGCGATTGTTCCAGCGTCTATAGTAGCTTGTCGTTGGTTATCATCAAAGTAGGCTGGCACAGTGATTACTACCCGAGTAATTTTTTCTCCTAAAGTGTTTTCTGCACAATCTACTAAATAACGTAAAATCTTAGCTGAGATGTTTTCTGGAGAATATCCTTTTCCATTTAGATTTTTCTCAACTTTTTTCCCCATTTCTCTCTTAATAGAAGAGATAGTTTCAGGATTTATCTCGATTTGCCTTTTTGCCAAATTACCCACTAATATTCTTTTTTCTCCTTTATCATAACACACCACTGAAGGAGTAGTACGAAACCCTTCAGAATTTTCTAAAACTCTTGGTTGTTCTTTTTCAAAAATTGCAGTACAAGAATTTGTTGTACCTAAATCAATACCTATAATTTTTTCGTTCATATGTTTTTATGTATATATTTTATTTATGTTAATTATAATTTTATTTATGTTAATTATATATTGTTAAGTCTGTATATTTTTTTTAAGTTTTTAAGTCTTTTAAGGTTTTTTACCTTTTTTGCTAACTTTTACTCTTGCCGGTCGAAGAACTTGATCTTCCAGTAAATAGCCTTTTTCTAAAACTTCGATAACTGTCCCTTTTGGTAAGTCGTTATTTTCTACTTCTTCTGCTAATTCGTGAAGACGACTGCTTCATGAAGTTTCTCCAATTTTAATTTCAATTTCTTTTACTCCCTTGCTTTTTAATTTTTTTCATAATATATCTGCCATCATTTCAATTCCTTGCAAATGGTTTTTTACTTTATCTTTCTGACTAGCACGCATAGTTTTTATTGCTTTTTCTTCTAAATCAATAAAAAAATCAATAAAAAAAGCAATAAGATTTTTATTATTATATCTTAACTGTTGTTGAAAATTTTTACGTATATTTTCTGAATTTGCTTCTAGTAGTAAATTATGTTTTTTTAAGCTAGCATTTTCTTCTTCGAGTTTTTTTAACTTTTCACTTTTGTCTTCTTGCTGAACAAATTCTTTTGAATCTTTATCTTTAGAGACTTCTCGAGTGTTTTCTTCTTCGAGTTTTTTTTGTTCTTTTTTTGTATTTTTACTCATATTAATTTTTATTATTTATCATTTTATTACTTTTTTTTTTTAAAGCTTAACTTTAGAAACTTTTTTCTTACTGCTTGCTATATTCTTGTTTCTAACAAAGATAGGGTAGTGATTTTTATTTCATCAGTTTTTTCTTCTGTGTCTATTAAATAACTGCCACCGGTACGGAGAAATTTGAAAACAATTCCTCTCCCTATTAAAGAACCGATTTTTTTCTCTATATAATGCTTAACAGAACGAGCTCCATGCTCTATAGAATAAGATTCTTGCAAAATTTTTTTTAATACTTTTTCATTATATTTTAATTTAATATTTTTTTCTTGTTCAACTCGACTGACAAATTCTTCTAGTTCCTTAGCAACAATCTCATAAACGACTGTTTTGTTCAAGGAGTCAAAGAAGACCACTTCGTCCAGGCGGTTGAGAAATTCTGGACGAAAATGGTTTTTTACCTCAAATTCTAATTCTTCTTGTAATCCATTTTCTTTTTTTCCTTCAAGATACAGCTCTGAACCTAAATTAGTGGTCATTATAATAATTGTGTTGCGAAAATTTATTTCTTTACCATTAGCTAAAGTAAGAAGACCATTATCTAATATTTGCAAAAGAATATTAACAACTTCGAGGTCAGCTTTTTCTATCTCATCAAAAAGAACCACGCTGTGCATTTTCTCACGAATAATTTCTAATCGTGGCTTGTTCTCATGACCAATATATCCCGGTGGAGAGCCAATCAATTTGCTAATAGAATGTGGTTCAGAGAACTCGGTCATATCTAAACGAATAAGATTTTTTTTTTGGTCAAAAAGTTGTTCAGCGATAGTTAGAGCTACTAATGTCTTTCCTACTCCTGTAGGACCAACAAAAAGAAAAGAAGCTAATGGCCGAATAGGATCTTGAATCTTTGTTCAAGCCCTAAATATAGCGTCGCTGACTACCTGCAAAGCTTTATCTTGACCTTTCACTTTTTCTTGAAGAGTTGCAGTAAGAAAAAAAAGTTTCTCTCATTCATCAATTAAGTTTTTTTCTATTGACAAATCACATTTTATAGCAATTGTTTTCAGAATTTCTCTCCTATCTATAAAATATTTCCTTAATACATTATTACTAGCTTCTTCTTCTAATTTTTTGATTCCTTCTTTCAACATAGGAATTGTAAAATGTCTTATTTTAGATGCTTTAACAAGATCAAATTCTTTTTTACTAGCTGAAGTAAAATTAGCCATTTCTTCTTCTGTTCTGGCCAACTTTTTTTTTGTTAAACTTAGTTTTTGGATGACCATGTTTTCTTGATCATTTTGTTTTACTAATTTTTCCAGTTTCTTTTTCTGATCTTTAATTTCTTGCTGAAGAATAATCTCTTTTGCTTTATTTTTGGTCGCAGTTAAATTCATCTCTAATTCTCTTAACTTCTGATATTCTTTCTTAATTACTGCGGGCTCACGCCACATTTCACTTCTTACCCGACCACAAGTTTCATCCAGCAAGTCAATAGCCTTATCTGGCAAGTAAGTAGTAGTCAAATAACGCTGAGAAAGTTTCACGGCTGCTACTAACGCCTCATCACAAATTTTTAATTCATAATAAATCTCAAAATAATTACGAATACCATGTAAAATTCGCAGTGTCTCATCCAAACTTGGCTCGTTCACTAATATATTACTAAAACGACGTGTTAAGGCTCTATCCTTCTCGATATATTTACGGTATTCTTCCTGAGTAGTTGCTCCAATACATTGGATGTCACCCCGCGAAAGCATTGGTTTTAATAAATTAGCAATATTAAGAACCTCTTGATCACCTCTATCCCCTACGATCATGTGAATTTCGTCAATAAAGAGAATAGCATTATTTTCTGGCTGAGCCATGAAATTTAAAATAGCTTTTAGTCTTTCTTCTAATTCTCCTTGAAATTTGGTTCCGGCTCTTAGAGACATCATGTCGAGTTGATAAACGGTTTTGCCTTTTAAATAATCAGGTACTCGTTCTTGCTTAATTCTTTGAACTAAGCCTTCTACTATTGCCGTTTTTCCTACCCCTGGATGGCCAACCAACAAGGGTTTGTTTTTCATCATTCGCGACAAAATACAAATTAGTTGTTCAATCTCCTCCTCACGTCCAATTACTGCTAACTCATTAATTTTTTCTTTTTTGTTGAGATTTTCAGTAAATTTTTCAATAATTTCTCTTTTTTTTTCTTGATTCATGAAAACAAACTGATGGACTATTACTCTTTTTTACATTCTCGTATTTTGAAAAAAAGCTGATGCAAAAGTAACTATTGTAACTACTAGAAAAATGATATTAATCACTAACCTTCAAAAATTTTCTCTTTCTTCCCGTCGGTGAGCGCATTCGATACATAGTGAAAAACTTCTACTCTTGTTTTGCCAGTTACCAGTACCTAATCCCAAGCCTCACTTGCTATAACCGCCTCCTGTTATATTTCCTCCTCCTTCTTTTTGTTTAACAGCTTCAGCTTCGGGAATTAATTTTTTACAATCGTAACATTTTGCTTGCATTTTTTCTTTTTTTTTATATGTTTAACATAAATATTTCTAAAATTTTTAAAATCGTGTAAAAATATTTTTGGGGTGAATAGTGAGAATTGAACTCACAATTCTAGTTCCACAAACTAGCGTGATAACCACTTCACCATATTCACCAACAATGGAGCGAATAACGGGAATCGAACCCGTGCTATCAGGACGGCAGCCTTGATTTCTACCACTAAATTATATTCGCATATTTGTTATCATTATTTATTATGTTATATTGTACTTCTTAATTATATTTCTTATTTTATGATTTTCTTTTTCTATTAGCTTTGTTTTTATTTTCTTTTAACTTCTCCTCTATTAAAGTCCGATTTGCTTCATTAAGATCTTTTGGGATCTAATTACCAGTCATTTTTTAGAACGTAAAGAAAGGATAAAAAAAAGTAAGCCTAATAAGAACAAAAAAAATAAATATCTTTAGAGATAGTTTATAATTCTTCGCAGCTTTTACTAGTGTCGTTTTTTGAAAAAAAATTACTCTGTGTTATGCTATCCTAAAACTCGAAACTATTGTAAGAATTTTTCCACTTCGTAATCAATAAGTTTTTGGCATATTTCTTCTAATTCTCCTTCTATAATAAAATTAAGTTTTTTTCAACTCATTCTTAGACGGTCATCAGTCAAGCGATTTTGTTGTTCATTATAAGTACGAATAGCTTCGGAACGGTCCGCCTTTCCAATCATAGAGGAGCGTGTGTTTCTTGCTTTTGTTTCTTCCTCCCGCCGGTATTTATCCTGGATTCGGCTTTCCAAGACTAGACGAGCCTGTTTTTCATTTTCTTGCTGTCTGCGATCACTCCGGCAAGAAGCAGTAATTCCAGTTGGTATATGAGTAAGCGTAACCGCTGAGGCAGTTTTGTTAGCATGTTGCCCACCTGGCCCGCCTGAACCATAAAATTCTCTTTTAACATCTTTATCCTGAATTAGTATTTTTCTATCTTGGGATTCGGGCAAAACTACCACACTAGCGGTCGAAGTGTGTACCCTCCCGCTTTTTTCCGTGCGGGGAACTCTCTGAACTCGGTGAACCCCAGCCTCGTTTTTTAATCAAGAAAAAGCATTTTTGCCTCTTACCCAAAAGGATACAAATTTGGAATTACCCTTGCTGTCTACCTCATTTTCAATTTCTTCGAATTCTCACCCATTTTTTTTCCCCATTTTTTTTACAAACTTTTCATACATGCCATAAAGGTCGCGAACAAAAAGCCCTGCTTCTTCTCCTCCCGCACCAGGACGAATTTCCACAATAACATTTTGCTTAACTCCCCCCTCTTCAATTAATTCCTCTTTAATTTTATTAATTATTCGCTCTTTTTGCTTTTCTAGATTTTTAATTTCTGCCAGCATTCAAACTTGCTCCTCTTTGCTTAATTCCGGGACTAGTTCTTGGTAATCTTTTTGAGTTTGCTCTAACTTTTCATACTCTTTTTTGCTAGAGAGCAATAAATTCTTTTTTTTTTTGTCACTCACTTTTAGTGGACTTGTTTCTCTGTCTAACTCTAATTTTTCTAAATAAATGATGATTTTTTTGACCAGTTCATTTTTATATATCATTGATCTATCATTTCTTAGATCAATTATTTTTTTTTCTAACTTCTTATTCATAAATTTAAGCAGTTCTTGCCTTATTTTAAACGTATTTTACTATTATATAGGAACTAGCTTTTAACCAAGTTTTTTCTTTCGTTGATTTTAATAAATATTTTCTTTCAAAGCAACCAGAAATATAATCAATCTAGATCTATTAATATGAGACTATGATAAAAATAATTTAAAAGATGAGAGAGTAGTAATAAATAATACTAAGAGTTTTCCTGATATTTATAATTTTTACTTTCTTTATTTTTTCTAAACAAGAAGTAAGCTATAATTCCTACACTAAATGCTACCAATGTAATTAAAGTTGCGTAAAAACCTTTGTTGCTATTACTATCTGTTTGCTGTGCTTGATAAATTACTTCGGTTTCGTTATCTAACTCGATGTCTAAATCATCCTCATTAATTTCATTAGCAAAAGAGAGGTCAGCATGTTTATTTCCTCCTTTGTTGGGAGAAAAACAAATCGGAATCATAGTTAAGGCTTTACCAGTTTTATTCACGGTAGTACACTCTTTTTTTTCATGGTAGGCTAAATCAGCTCGGGCTTGTTTTTTAGCTGCTTCTCAACCAATGATCTTTTTATCTAAACAAACTTTACCCCAACATAATTTACAAGTATAAAAAGGACTGCCCTTTTTTCTTCTTCTTTCTTCTCAGGCACTTTGTTTTAGTTTTCTTTGGTTGGCTCGGTCATTCTTTTTTGGGCAATTGCTTTCATGAACTTTTAATTTTTGTTCAACTTTTTGCTTGGCTGGTAAGAACCTTAATGATTTGTCATAATTAAAGGTTTGAGGACAATAGCGACAAGTTTTTTGTCGATTATAATCTGAAGTTCTTCTTTGTTCTCAATTATTATAAGTAGTTTCTCGGCCTTCTTTTTGACGAAGAGTTAATTTTTTGTAGTCAGAGCCGTATTTACTACTAACCCTTTTAAATTCTTCATTACTATTTAAACAAACATGATTATAAATTATCTTATCACCATATTTATTACTTTGTTGAATATGATATTTTGCCTTGGGAGCTGTAATATAGTCATCAGGAGGCAAGTCAGGAACACATTTTTTACAGCTTTTGCTAGTATGAGCATTGTTTCAACTTATTCTATCTTTTCCCTCTTGGAAGTTTTTAATATACTTTTTGAGGTTGGCTTTAGCTTTAATTTCCCAATTTCCTAATTCAGATAAAAATTTATCCAATCCAATTCTTTTGGCTTTTTCAGTTATTTCTTCCTCTTTCTTTTTATTTCAGCAATTTACACAATATCATTTAGTAATATCAGGTTTGCCAAATTCAGAAATAGTTTTACACTTATTGTTGTCTTTATTAGCTCCACATCCAACACATTTTGTTAGTTGTCCGTGGACTTGTAATAAATGGTTTTTCAGGGCTTGACGAGCTTTTTTCTCGGCTTCGATATAACTTAAACTTTTATCGAAAACAAACTCACTTTCGCAAATTGTACAACTAAAAGAGATATTTTTTTTGGCACAATTCTCACAGGCTTTATTTTCAAAAACAGACACTAAATTAGGAAAATATTTTTTACAATAGAAGCATTGTTTTTTATCTTCAAGTCTAAATTGACCTTGCTTAGCTTTGAGTTGAGTTAGAAGATTATCGTAACTCCTGCTCTTAATCACTCTACTTTCATCATAGCTTTCTATGCTAATTTCTGATTCTTTTGGCAAACTGCTTAGTTCGGTTGCTGTATTTATTTTAGTTAGTAAACTGTTGGCTCTAATTAAATTCGTTTTGTCGATTTTAAAAGCATCAACAACTTCTATAGAAGAAGTATACTGTTTTTCTTTAACGATAGCTTGAGTACCATTTCAAAAAAAATCCTCGCTTAATCATCCGTTTTGCAAAACTTGTAGAGCTGTAGCGAAAGGAATTCAGTAAGTATAACTATTTGTGTTTGTAGAGGGTCTTTTCGTGGTTGGTTTTCGATAAGCTAAAATTTTATCTTCGGATAAATCAGATAAATTTTTAGGTAGAGCATTTTTAAAGCTTTCAATTCAGATCTTTTTGGCTTCTAGAGCATTAGTATTATTGTTTTTTGATAATAATTCAGATTTTAGTTTTGACAATCTTCTAGCGAAATTTGATTCGAGTAGTTCTGAATCTAAATCTTCTTCTTTTTCATATTCAGGAACTTCTAGATCAAATAATCGTCTTTCTTCATTTTCTAAATTACTAACATCTATTCCTTGTTTTTCTAGATCTTTTTTGAGTTCTTTTACGAAAGACTGATTTATTTTTGCTATTTTTATTGAATTATTTCCTCCTCTTAATGAAACAAAATCAATAATCACTCTGGTTACTTTGCTGCAAAGATCTTCAACTCCGCTTTTTGTAGTAGCTTTTTCTATTTCCTTTTTATATTCAAAATTAGTTTCATTTTCGACTTCTTTCTTAAATTTTGTTTCATTAAAATCTGTTCTTAGTTTGTTATCATAAATCAAACCATTTATATATTCTATTCATTGTCTTTTTTCTTCTTCGTTAATACTATCTTTATCTTTATCTTTATCTTTATCTTTATCTTTATCTTTATCTTTATCTTTATCTTTATCTTTATCTTTATCTTTATCTTTATCTTTATCTTTATCTTTATCTTTATCTTTATCTTTATCTTTATCTTTATCTTTATCTTTATCTTTATCTTTATCTTTATCTTTATCTTTATCTTTAGAAGTTGCGAAATCCCTTAAATTACTTAAACAAGAATCTATTTCTTCTTTTTTATCTTCTAGAATATTCTGAATAATTATATTAAATTTGTAATTACTATTATCATTTTTTGTTTTATCGAGATAGTCTGTAAATTCTTTTAAAGAATCACTAGCGTCTTCAGGTTGGTAATGACTAGTATAACCTATAATATTTTTGAAACTGCTTTTGGGTTTACCTTTGGCAACATTATTATAATTAATCAATTGTTTATTCAACTTATCCAGTAAATTACTCTTTACTTTTCTGCTTTGATCGATCCTTTTTCTTATTATCTTTATTATCGGTAAATTTTCAAAATCGCTGGGTCTTAATTCACGAAAATCTTTACCTTTCTTTAATTCAAACATTGTGTCTACTAAAATGCTATTATTATTTTTTCAAAAATTTTCTCCTTTGCTATCATCTAACTCTATTTCTAATAAGGGAATTCTTTTCTCGAGATCTTTCAAATATTTTTTATCTTTCTTTGTGACTTCATCGACAACTAACTCTATTTCTTTATATTCACAGTCTCTTAAACAATCTTTAACTAATTTATCTATTAAAAGAGTAAGTTCTTTTTTTTCTTCAGCAGCATTTGAAATTAAACTAAAGAGTAGTTCGGCTTTAAAGACAGCTTTGCTAATTTTTGCTTCTTTTATTTCTTCATCAATTATTTGCTGAACTGCTTTATCTGCTGATTTAATTGTTCCTCTATTAGATCTTCTAATTAATTTGTATCTGAAGTCTCCTGAAAACTTTAATACTTCGGATTCAGTAATTTGTTCTTTTTCTAGTTGAATCTTTATAAAATTAACGATTTTATTAAATCAATAATCACTAATTTTTATTTCATGAGGTTCATCACGATCAATAGAATTTTTCATTACTTCCATTTCATGTCTCATTCTTTTTTCGCTATCTGATAGAACTTCACTAGCTTCATTAATGTTTTCAATTTCTAGTTCATCATCATTTAGAATTGTTTTTATCATTCTTTCTTTTTCATGAATTTCATCTTTTGTAAATTTTTTTGCTAACTCAGGGGCTTTTGTATTTATTAATTCTTTTGATAGTTTATTTTTATCGTTGTGTTTAAAAAGGCTCAATGTTCTTTTACTTTTTTCGACTAATTTCTTAAATTCTTCTTCAGGAAGGTTTTTTTCTCTTTCTGTAATAGCAAGCGCATAGTAAAAGTCTCTAATTTTTTTTTTTTCATACGTTTGGTATTTTTCATCAAATCCAAATTTAAACCTTCTCATAACACCCCTTATATTTCTATTTTTTAATATTGGAATATCTTGATTCAGAACAATTTTTTCTTCTTTAATCTCTTTATTCCAGCATATATTACAATAACTTCATTTTTGATGAGTTTCTTTTTCAATAACTAGATTATAAACATCTCCAAATGATAATTTTGCTTCACAATCAGAACAGCGGTTAATTTGTGCTTCTAGTAACTCAATTAACAGATCTTCTAATTCATTTTTGTTTTCTAGAGTTTCTTTTTCCTCAAGTTTTTTACTAACAATGTCTATTTCATTTTTTATTTTATCTAGTGTCATTGTTTCTGTTTTGTAAGTTTCTTTAGGATAAATAAGTCTTTTTGTATTAATCATTAGTTTTGCAAATCTTTTATAATAAATATTATTCTTTTTAGTTATATGAATTAATTTTACTGGCTGGTATGAAAATATATTTATATTCTTTTTGCTATTCCTTGCTTTTTACTTTATTCAACAGGCTTTCTAATCAGCATGAGACTTATAAATTCATTGCCCATTTTCCTTTATTACCTCATTTTTTTCGGTAAAAATGAACTCAATTTCTCGGTATTTTTGAGGAACTACTAATGGCAATTGATTTAAAGGAACAATCGGCATTATTTTTTGGTAGTAAATTATTTGGTTTTCTTTCACACACTTATAAAAAGCCTTTACTTTATCAGGGTAAATTGTAAAAGTAATTCAGTGATTATCAGGAACTAAAATAAAGCCTTTGGCTCCGTATTCAGTAGTAAATTGGCTTTGAGGATTATCTATTGAATAAGAACATTCTCCCTTTACTTTCCATAAAAGGTTGTTTAGATAGTTGTATTTAAAATGGTTCATAATACTTTATGAAGAGACAAACTTCTTAAAATCTTAAAGACTATCGTGACTAGTAATTGTTGAATAGTAGTTAATTAGGTTTCTTCGTAGTAGAGAGAGGTAGTAAAAATCCTCCAAAAACTATGAGAGGCAATTGATTTATCTCTCCTGATTCAGCAATTTTGACTACTATTATAGTTTATTACTAATTTTTGTTCTTGAAGAGTGTTCTCACTACTTTTAACTACATAAAAATAAAAGTTTTTCAGTCATTGCTATTGACAACAGGCATATTTTTATTTGCTAATTTTATTTCTTTTATTAGATTATATAAGTTGGATTACATATGAACAAAACAAGAAAAACTATATGAATAATATTAAAGAGCGGGATTAATTTCGAACCTTGTAATACTATTTTTTTGTTTATCAAAAAAAACAAAATTAAGCTTGTGATTGTCAATCAAAGCGGTGTCAGTATTATTTTTTAATATTCAAGCGCTATTTTATTAATGACAAAAAACGGGGGTGATGCTGACTTCCTGTAAAGATATGAAAGAGTATAATTAAAAAGATTTTTTCCTTAACTTGAATTTATTTATTAAAATATTACGTTCTAACTTCTTCTAAGAAAAAGTTTATAATAGCATCCAAGAGGGATTTGACTTAATAATGCTAAAAAGAATATGAGAAAATGACATTGCTAACAATAAGAAATTTTTGATTTTCTATTTTTAGCAAATTCTAGAATTTAACAAAGAATGTTCGCCGTCCACTAAAAAAATTTTTGTAATTTTTCCAATTCAAATAAAAAACTCTCGTCATTTACTTCGCAGTTAGAATCTTGTGAAATTTCCTTTGTGGATATAGATGGTAAAAAATCAATGTAAGGAAAAGAAATAAAACCATCATTATCAGATTGAACAACATCAAAATTATGTGATGTCGAAGCTAGTGGTGAGTACGGTATGTTTTCAACATGAGTAGAAAAAGTAGGAGGTAGCGTTTTCAAATTTTTTACTTTTTGTTTGTTTTTTTTTTGGGGACTATATTTATAGCTAGGATTATTTTTTTTATGTTCTTCATCGAATGATTTAGCTAATTTTTTGTATCTTTCTTTTACTTCAAATGACTCGTTTCTCCACAACTTTGCAATTTCTTTTGATATCTGTTGATTAGTAATCAATCTAACTTCTAGTAGATCTCTGAATAAAGCCGCTTTATCTTTTCGATAAAGAATAAATGCATTAGGAGGTCTAGGAATATGATTTTTTTTTTCCTTTTGCAACTTTTTAATGAATTGTATATCGTTTAGTGTACTAAATGGTAAAATGGATAATGTAGATATGAGCGACGAACACAAAGGACAAATAAACATTTTTTTATTTGATAAATTACTAATCTCAGTCATTTCTAACGCCAAAGGTTGTGATGATAATACTCATATTAGAAAAAAAGATATAAACCATGTCTTTTTAAATAATTAGTTTCTACTAATTATTCATCTTAGAGAACAAAAGAAATAATAATAAGTTTGTTTGATTATGAAACAATTTAATTTATCATCCAAATTAAATTGATTGTTTTTTTGTTTCAAATTTACTGATTTGTATTGTCTATTCGATCCTTGAATTTTTGAAATAACAACGATTTTAAAACTTGGGATTATAAAGAGTACACAAATAGAAAATTTTCAAAGGTGTAGTTCTTTGATTTCCAATAGTATATTTAATTTAGATTCTAATATTGTTTTGCAAAGACATGAGATAATAGACTTATTTTTAAACCCTTCTGATCATTTAAAAAAATTATGCTTTTTTCCTTATTTGTCCTATCAGGGGACTCAAAACATCTAGAAAGCCAACAATACCAATAAACTTATCTTTTTCTTTAACGATTGCTAAACGAGAGCCAGTTACTCGCATTTTTGTTAAACTCTTGTGTAGTTTATTATGAAAAGAAAAATAAATAACATTTTTGTTAATTATTTTACGTCAGTCAATAATTTCATTTTTAATCAACAATTGACAAAAATATTTCATGTTAAACAGACCAATTATTCTTTTTTTTTCGTCAATAACAGGATAATGAGTAAATGAATATTTTAAATAAATCATTTTTATTTCCTCATTGGTCATTCCTGTATTCAAACAAATAGTCTTTTTTTTAGGAACTAATACTTCTCTAATCTCTAAATCATCGAATTTGAGAGCAGATTTCACTAATTTAATTTCTTGCTTTTCTAATATGTTTTCTAAAGATAAATTATCGACAAAACGGACAACTTCTTCCTCTGAATTAACAAATATTTTTTTCTTTGGTTTGATCACTCTCTGTAAAAAAGAAAAAGGCAAGACTATTGCGTAAGTAACGGTAATGAAAAAAGCATTAAGTACTAAATTTTTATTATTAGATAAAAAATTGGGAAGTACCTCTGTAAAAAAAGCAATTAACAAAGAGGACAATAAAATTAATGCATTTCTCCCCAGAAACGCTTCAATGGGGGTTTTTTTAAAGATGTCTATAGCCAAAACTGACATAAAAGAATTAAAAAAAACTTGTGCAAAACAGATTATAAAAAAAAGAAGATAACTGTTTTTTAAAATGAAATCTAATTTTTTCATCTTTTTGCAAACTTTCCATTTTTTAGGCAAGTTTATTTTAGTCAGACTTACTTCTGAATATAATAAAGAGAGGAAATTCAAAAAGAAAGAAATAAAAAAAAATAAAAAAAAATAAGTTAAAGAAAAAAATAATGTTTTATTTGAATCCTTCATAAACTGTTAGCTATAATTCGTTTTTTGTAATTTGCTAATCATTTCATATTCTTTATCAATAAAAAAGCGAAGAGAAGGTATACGTCTGAATACTTTTTTTTTAACAAGTTCTTTTTTGATAAGAAAAGAATATTTTTTATTCATTAATTCTAGATACCTTTCTTTATCTAGTTTTTGAAGTTCTTTCTGAAAAAATGCTAGGTAAATTTTTAAACTTTCTCCATGAGTGCTTAAAACACAATAACTTAGAGAAAAATAAGGTAAATCATTTTCCTGTTTTATCTTATACAGGACATAACTTATTTGTCTTTTGTATAAGTTTTCTTTCATTTTTTTTTTGTAAGAACTACTTTTTATCAACATCATTTTTCTTTACTATTTTTTTTATTCTTCGAAAAAACCACATTTTATCTCCGATTTGAAAATCATCAAATCCTTTCAAAGTAATTCCACATTCTTGACCACTTGCTACCTCTGAAACTCTTCTTTTTTCAATTTCTAAACTCTTTACTTTTCCCATAAATAACTCAATTTCTTTGCCTCTTTTTGGAGTACGTAGAACACGAACAAGGTCATTGCAAGTAGTTTTTCCATCAATCATCTTACAACCAGCAATACTTCCTTTGGAAAAATAAAACACACTTTTAATATGAGCTTTGCCTGTATTTTCTTCTACTTCTTCTGTTTCTTGATGACTACTAGCAATCTCTTCTAGAATTTTTTCAATTTTATAAATGACGTCGCTACTAAAAAATAAAATATTGTTTTTTTCTAAAGTTTTAATTAGATGTTTATCAAGATGTAAATCAAATGCTAGAACAATACCATTACCATCTTTAGCAAAATAAATAATCGAATCTTTTAAAGAGTTTTTGACAGTCTTATGAACTACTGAAAAATTAAATTCAGAAGAGGATTGTTTTTTCACTAATTCTTCTAATGCTTTAAGGGAATTTTGATTATTAGCCATTAGTATTAAATTAGCGTTTTTTTTTTTATTTCTAATAGTTAAAAAAGAATTTAGGTCAAATTCTTTTTTTTGATGACTAATTAACTCTTTTTCGATAGCTTTTTTAATTTCTATGTCATTAACTACTAAAAATTTATCTCCTAATTCAGTAGCGAAATTTGAACCAACAACTTTTGCCAAGTCACCAGGGTGAGCAATGGTAATTTCATCATTGAAAATATTATGAATAAATTTCACTTTGAAGAATTTTCAATTGATAAAAATAGTATCTCCTTTTTGTAATTTACCGCCTTGAATTAGCAATTCATTAATTCAAAAATTACCCTTTTGATGTAAATAACTATTTATGGTTGTACCATGGGTTGGATAATTAGAGTTTGTTTTAAAATCAGCTAAAGGTAAAATTTTTTCTAATAAATAATCAACATCACTTTTTTCTTTGGCATTGCCAGAAACAAACTCAAAAGGAATCAAGTTTTTTTGTTGCAACTGTTTTCTAATTCTATTTAAATTTTCTTCATTATTTGTTTCTATTAGTTTTTTATGATTTACAAAAATAATAGTTGGCAACTCATACTTATGAAGATAGTCAATAATTTCTTTAGTTTGTTGCATTACGCCATCTTTAGCATCAATCACTAAAACTACCAGGTCGGTCAGAAAAATGCCTTGTTGACGCATTCGAATAAAATCCGCATGTCCAGGAGTATCTAAAAAAATGAGCTTTTTTTTCTGAAATTCTATATATAAAACAGCAACTTTTTGGGTAATTCCTCCCGCTTCTTTTTTTTGAATATTAGTATGACAAATAGTGTCTAAAAGTGTGGTTTTGCCATGGTCAACATGACCCATAACACTAATAAAAGGCGGGCGATTGACTAGTTCAACACTCTTCGTTGTTTTTTCCAAATACTCTTGAACAAGTTCTCGAAAATCTTTTTCCTTTTTCCTTTTTACTTCTATGCCTATACTTTTGCAGTAGTCTTTCACCAAACCAAAAGACAGAGGATCATTTGAATTTAGCACTTGTTCTTTATTTCAAAAAAAAAAGACAATTTCGCCTATTGGCTTATTGATTATGTCTCCTAGATCACTAATTGTTATGCTTTCTGACGAAAGGTATAGAACACTGTTTTTGAGTTCGTTTTGAGTACTAGAAATTATTCGTCGAAAAATTTCTAAAAGCAAATGATTAGTATTTTTTTTCATATTTTTTTTCACCTCTTTTATAATCTGTTTCTTCAAGACTCCTTATATGAACATTTTTATAAATACTGATTTCTCTTACTACTCTTCTTCTATTTTCTTTTTTTTTTACGGCTGATTCCTCAAGACTCCTTATATGAATGTTTATTTCCAAATAATCGCTAATTTTTTTTAAAACTTTACTTCTACATTCATCATTAATTAAAGATCCTTTTCATCGAGATATAATTACCTCCCATTCTTTTTCTTGCTTAATGATTAGTTCGGTAGGCTCATTTGATAAAAGCAAATTAAAAAGCAAAGTTTTTTTGTCTCTTGATCAAAGAACTATATCCACTTTTTCAGGAAAAGCTAGTTTGGAAATAGTCTTTATTCTTAGAGCATCTTTTCCTATGCAAGCTCCGAGAGGGTTAGCATCTAAATTTTCACTTTTTACTATTACCTTGCTCAGTATCCCTGGTAATCGTATAATATGATGAACAATAATCACTTTTTTTTTTATTTCAGGGATTTCATTTTCTAATATTCTATGCAGAAACAAATCATCTGAACGAGTAAGAACAACTTGAGGTAAATTATCCTTTTTCTGCACTTCCTTAACCAAAAATCATAACTTCTCTTTTGATGATAGCAATCTCCTAGGATAGAAGATCAACTCTTTTTTATCTCAACAACCTATTCCCTTTTTTGATTCTATATCTATTATGCAACAGTTTTCTTTAAAGTTTTGAATAACTCCTCATACTAATTGTCCTTGAAGGGATTCAAATAATCTATACTGCTTTTCTCAATTAGCTTCTTCTAAGTCTTTTTGCAATTGCTTTCTTATTTCATTACTAAGCAAAAGAGGTAAATTTTTAATATCTAAAGGTAGTAAAAAAGTTTCGCCCATTATTTTCCCTTCTTTCAATAACTCACTATTTTTTTGAATTTCTCTTTTAGGATTATTAACTTTTTCTACAATTTGATAGGTATGATAAACTGATAATCCACTATCAAACTCAAAATGCAAACTAACTCCCGTATTTTCGCCACTACAGTAAGATTTATTAATTGATTGGATGATTATTTCCTTGATCCTTTCTTCTGATATTTCTTTTTCTTCAGCTAACTCTTTAATTAACTGGTGAATTTTATTATTTTCTGTCAAAACTAATTTTTGAAAACACGCATTTTTGTTATCAACGGTATTTAATAAGTATTTTAATCTAATATCAACATAACTAACTGTCCAAGATCATTGCAAAAACTATCGAATGACTTAGCAGAAATAAAGCAAATTTCTATCATTTTATAAAGTTAGATCGTGCTTCCTTTACTATACTATTCACTCTTCATTCAGCAACACGAACTAACCAGAGATATAACTTATGAACTTATATGATTATGAAGGATGCAAAGCAATTATTCAAGGCAAAAGCAAACTCGACTAAGCTACGCAACAATGCTTAAACAATAATCAAACTATTTTCCCATGATTTTGACAACTTTTCCTGTTCCATAACCAACTGCTCCTGTATAAAAAAAGAAGGGAAACACCACCACCACTAGTGACGATTGAACCAGCTACGAAAGTTGAAACCGCTGCTTTGCCTCCAAACTTGTTTAAAGCAATAAGTAAAATGAAAATAGAAAAGAACAACAAAATAACTAAAAACCTTTCTTTAAAACCTAACCAAATTAGGAAAAAACATAACTATTTAGAACTTTGTATTGTCATTAATATTTGTCTAACTTATTCTCATGATTGTATAGTTATTAGCTTGGAAAAAAATAATAAAAAGGTTCAAATTTTTCTTTCTAAAAAAAATCATAAGCTAAAAAAATGAAACTTACAAAGTATAAAAAAAGCGCAATAAACCTTTTAGTATTTTGCTTTTTAATAATACTCCTGAATATTAGTTTATGGTTTTCTAATATTAATGTTTTAATTAATAGAATTAACTCAACTGTTTCAAAAAATACTTTGGATTTTGATCACATCTATGTAATAAACTTACCATCACGAAAAGATCGGAGAGAAATGATGGAATCTCTCTCTAAATATTTAAAATTAGATTTTGACTTTGTAGATGCCGTACCTAAAGAAGACTTTGAAACTCTTAATGAATACTTATCTGATCTCGAACCTCAATATAAAGCATGTTATATTAGCCACTATCGTTTATATGGTGATATTTTAAAAAGGGGTTATCGCAGTTCTTTAATTCTAGAAGATGATGTAGACATTGAACTCAATATCACTGATATAATGAATACTTATATTCCGTATCTGCCTAAGGACTGGGAACTATTTTATATTGGGCAATGTGGGCAAAAAGAACATAAAAATCCTCTAAATAATCAAACGTCTCCATTTAAGGTTTATAAATCTGAATCACCTTTCTGCACTCATGCTTATGCAGTCTCATTTTTAGGAGCTCAGAATTTGTTAAATTTGCTAATTAATATAAAAAGCCCTATTGATTTAGAATTAGTGCATTATATAAAAAAAGGAAAAATATCATCTTTTACTTTAGAACCATCAGCGATTGTACAATGGAAATCAAAAGACAATCCTTCCGATATTTCTCCAGAACAAAATCAGTGGACCTATCCTCTAAAAAATTCTACTTTGCATTTTCTTGGATATCATGAAATAGTATGAATTGAGGCTTTATTTTTAAGACCCTTAAGATTTTAAATAAGAAAATTGTGATCGATATCATGATAATATCTACCTTGATAATACATGGTTTCTTCAACTCTTCCGAAAGTAGTAGGTTCATAACTTTCTACTATTGCTACATCACTATCAATTAAAATCAACATAGTTAAATTTATCATCTATTTTATAAATTTCTAAAAAGAGTCCTCATAAGCAGGAATTTCATTACTTTACATTTTTAGTATTTTTTCCATGGAAGAAATATCAATTTTTTATAGTTAAAATGATACTTTATTTATTCATAAAAACCTTTTAAAAAAACTTTATTTATTTACTGCGAAAGATTGCTTTCTTCATATTGTTTCTTGTTCAATTGTTGATCATAAGATGAAAATCAATAAGGTGTAAAAAAAAGAAGAATAATGGATTAAAGTTGATAATCAATATTTCATTAAATCATATTGTAAATAGTCGATCTTATGAAATTTTAGCATTTTGATTAGCAAGATACAAAGGCAGAAATTAGAGAATATAAATGAAATATTAAACTTTCATAATTAGTGTCAGACTCTAAACCAATTTTATTTGCTTTATTCTTTTTATCTTCCCAATCAAAATTCTTTTTATAATTCAATCATGAGATAATTTGAAAATAGCTGGCTTTTTTTTAGTTCTTAATTTTCTTTCAAGTTTATCACGAAAAGTTAGAAAAATATCTTTGCCTCTAACTTTTTCCTTTGTTTTTTGTTATTCTTTACTAAAAGCTTAAACACTTCATAGCTTCACTTTTATATTTAGTTAGGTAGATTAAAAAGCAAAAAAATAAAATGTACGTAAATTTAAAAAACTTTTTTTGTTCTACTAATATAATTCCCTAATGCCAAATATAAATAATAATAACAAGTTAACTTTTCATAAACTTCTAAATAAAGTAACCAATAAGTCAGGTTGCTACTTATTCAAAGATAGGAATGAAACAATAATTTATGTTGGTAAAGCTCAAAACCTCAAAAAGAGGGTTAGTAGTTATTTTCAAAACTCTCAGGACAGTTATTTTTATCAGCAAATTCATAGTTTTAATACTATTATTACTAATAATGCTAAAGAAGCCTTAATTTTAGAACAAAATCTGATTAAAAAATATCAGCCTCGTTTTAATGTTCTCCTTAAAGATAACCATTACTATCCATACTTGGAAATTACTGGTGGAGAAAACCCCCGTTATAAAGTGGTGCGGAAAATTAATCCTGCCAGTTCCAATGAGTATTTTGGTCCTTTTCCCGATGGCAGCAAGGCTCGCGAGATATTACAATTATTAGAAAGGTTGTTTCCCTTAGTTAAATGTAAAGGTAAACTTGGAAAACCCTGTTTTTATTATACTATTGATCAATGTTCTGGTCATTGCTGGCAGGTAGTTGACAAGTCTTACTACGAAAATATTAAAAAAGAGGTTCGAAAATTTTTTCACGGCCAAACCCAAGAAATAAAAAAAAAAATTAAAAACTCTTTGCGGAAAAATATCACTAACTTAGCCTTTGAAATCGCTCACAAAGAAAAAAAAATACTGGATAATATCGACCTTTTTACTAGCCAGCAAAATATTGAATTTATCCAAAAAGAAAATTGCGACTTTTTAGGTATTTACGAGCAAGAAAATATTCTGGCCTTTTGCCTCCTTATTTATCGTTATGGAAAGTTAGTAGCCACTGATGAAGCAGCTTTTCCAGTCTGGAACAATCAAGAAGAAATTTGTGAAACTTATCTTTACCAATTTTATCAAAATAATTTACCACCAAAAATACTTTATATTTCGAAAAAATTGCCCGGAATTGAATTATTAGGAGAAGAATTAGGATTTGCTTGCCAATCACCCCAACGAGGCCGTAAAAAAGAAGTAATTGATCTTGCTCAACAAAATGCTCATCAAGTTTGACAAAAAAACTACTGAAATGAGTTTCAACAAGTCAATAAAGAGCAAGTATTAAAAGAAATAAGTGAACTTTTGTCTATTCCAATACCTAACTATATCGAATGCTTAGACATTTCTAACCTTTATAAGCAAGATGTAGCAGCAGGTTTTTTAATTTTTATTAATGGCGAAAAAATTTTGAGCAAAAGCAAATTATATAAATTAGAAAGCATTGACCAAGATAGCGATATACTCCGCCTAAAAAGAGCCTGTTTAACCCATTATCAAAAACATTTATCTAGAAAAATTCCTGACTTGATAATAGTAGATGGTGGTAAAGAACAAGTGAGAACCGTTCAACAGACTTTAAAAGAATTAGAAGTAAAGGTAAAAGTAATCGGTTTAGCCAAAAATGAAAAACACCAGACCGCCAAAATTGTTACTAGTGATTACCAAGAACTAGGCTTCTTTGATCAAGAAAGAATTTTTAATTTTTTAGCTAACTGCCAAGAGGAAGTTCACCGCTATGCTCTTAATTTTCATCGCAAACTACATCGTCAAAGTATTTTAAAGTAACCTATGTCTTTTCCGAAAAAAACAACAAAAATAATTACACTCTTAACCAGTTAAATTTCGAAATGTATAATTTTTCAAGTGCATTAAACTTATGAACATTCAATGTTTTTCCTGACTTACTTTTTTCATAATCTTTAATAAATCTTTTCTTCTTATAAGAATTATTAAAACATTGTCATCAACATTAAAATTTTTTGCGAAAACCTTTTTATAACAATGTTCTATCTTAAAACTGATTTTCAACCATGTGGAGACCAACCAAAAGCAATTAAAAAAATAGTTGCAAGTATTAACAAAGGGCAAAAAGAACAAGTGCTTTTGGGAGCTACTGGTACTGGAAAAACTTTTACCATGGCTAATGTTATTCAACAAATTCAAAAATCCACTCTAATTCTGGTTCACAATAAGACTTTAGCTATGCAAATTTATCAAGAAATGCAAGGTTTCTTTCCCCATAATAGAGTAGAATATTATGTTTCCTATTTTGATTATTATCAGCCAGAAGCCTATAAACCTGTTAACAACATTTATATTGGAAAAAAAGTTCAGCGGAATAATAACATTGCCAAAATGCGGTTAAAAGCTCTCAATTCTTTAATTACGGAAGAACATGTTATTGTGGTAGCTTCAGTAGCAGCCATCTATGGCTGTTTTAGTCCTTTTTCCTACCAAAAAATGGTTATTCATTTGGAAAAAGGACTAAAAATAAATAGGAATCTAATTAAGGAAAAAATGCTCCATTTAGGATACAAAATTGATAAAAAAATCAACTCTGGAAACTGCCAAATAAAAGAGGATGATATTTGCTTTATGTTATGTTGAGAAGAGAATTATTACTTTCAGATAAGCCTAATAGAGGACAAGATTCAAAAAATTGAAAAAAGAGATAAACAAACCGGTGAAAAAATAATTGAATTAGAGAAAATTGTTATTCCTCCTAATCATAATTATGTCGGAGAAGAAGGAGAAAAATTAGCCGAAATTTTGGCAAAAATCGAAAGAGAGTTGACCGAGCAAAAAGACTTTTTTTACCAAGAAGGAAAATTTTTGGAAGCCGAAAGATTAGAAAAAAGAGTTCAAGAAGACTTGTTTAACTTGCGAGAAATGGGTTTTTGTCCCGGCATTGAAAATTATTCTCGTTATTTTGATGGGAGAAAATCTGGGGAAACTCCTTTTGTTTTACTGGACTACTTTCCGGAAGATTTTCTAACTATTGTTGATGAGTCCCATATCACTATTTCCCAATTGAAAGCCATGTATAATACCGACCGTCGACGGAAAGAAACGCTGATAAAATATGGCTTTCGTTTGCCTTCGGCCCTGGATAATAGACCGCTCAGTCAAGAGGAATTTTTTGAAAAAGTCAATTATTCTCTTTATGTTTCTGCTACTCCTGGCAACTTTGAATTAGAAAAAGTCAATTATCAACCAGTTGAGCAAATTATTCGTCCAACTGGTCTCTTGGACCCACAAATAGAAGTAAGAACCACCCGCAACCAAATCGCTGATATTATGGACGAAATAAGAGAAAAAAGCAGTCGCGGGGAAAAAATTCTCATTTATGCTCTGACTATTGTCATGTCAGAAGATATTGCCAGTTTTTTACAAGAGAGAAATATTCGGGTCGTTTATCTTCATAGTCGATTAGAGATTTTTGAGCGGTATCAGGCAATTACCAGTTTGCGGCGAGGAGTTTATGATGTAATTGTAGGAATTAATTTGTTAAAAGAAGGAATAGACCTACCCGAGGTTTCATTGGTTTGTATTTTAGACGCTGACAAGCCTGGGTTTTTACGGGATACTCGCTCCTTAATTCAAATAATCGGCCGAGCCTCGCGCAATAGAAATGGCAGAGTTATCCTTTATGCAGATGGGATTACTAGTAACATGCAAAGTGCTATTCAAGAAACTAATCGTCGGCGCCAAATTCAAGAAGTGCATAACGATCAGAACAGCATTACTCCTAAAACAATCGAAAAACCAGTCAAAGATATTGTTCTTGACCCTCTAATAGCCATTTTAGTGGAAAAAGCTCAAAAAGGCGAAATAAAAAAAAAAGAATTAGCAAAATTAGTTAAAGATTTACGAAGAAGAACAAAAAGATCTGCCAAAGAATTCAAGTTTGACCAGGCCATTGCTTTTCGAAATGCCCTTCTAGACTTGGAAAAATTAGAAGGAGTGATAACTAATACTAAAATAATAAATAATTAAAGAAGAGAAAGAAAAACCGAACTAAAAAAACTTATTATTCACTTAAAAAAAGAACAGAAGAAAGAGGAAAATAAAAAGACAAGTGAAAAATTAATTATAATAAGTGATAGACAAAAATAATAACTTAATTAATAGTTGAATTTTAAATGAATTAGCTCTTTGTCAAAAGAATTATTTTTATCACTTAGGAAGGAAAGAAATTAATTTTGCTACCGCTCAACTTATTAAATTTACTCGGGAAAAATTAAGTAATGAATATTTAGAATTAAGTAAAATTTCTCCCTGAGATGATAATACTAAAAAAACGACGCTTTTTGTTTATCAACAATTATTAATTATGCTTCACCCTGTTACTCCTTTTATTACCGAATACCTTTACCAAGAACAAACTCAAAAAAAGATATTAGAAGCCGAAATTGAAAAGATTGATATAGAAACTGAAAAAAGTAATCTTTGACAAATAGATTGTTTACTACTTTTAATAAGTAATATCCGCAATTTTCACCAAAAAAGTAAAGTCAGTGAATTTTATTTGGAATTAGTTCCTAAATGAGAAAACAAATTAAATAACTCTTTTGATTCTAATCAATATCTAAAACCATTAACAAAAAGTAGAGTTTTTATCTTAGAAAGGGAGAAAAGGGGTAAATTTAGTTCCTTTCTTGATTTACAACCTTTTGGAATTTTATGATATCATGAACAAGTTAACAAAAGAGAATTGGAAGAACAATTGAAATATTATAAAAAGGAATGCGAAAGAAGTAAGCAACTATTAACAAACAGTAATTTTTTGAAAAAAGCACCTTCCCAATTAGTAGAAGAAGAGAGAAAAAAACTTGTTTATTACCAAGAACAAAAAAAAAAATTACAAACCGGATTAAAAACACTCATGGTAACAAAAATTTTTGAGAAAAAACAGAATAATTCATAAATAAGACAAATAGTCAACAACTTTTAAAATATTTAGTGGTCTAATCCTCTTGGCACAAACCTAATTAAAAGAAGATAATTATTGAAAGATTATAAAAACAACAAATTTTGTTGAACGTTATATGAGAAATAAAAGCTTAGTTGGTTATGGTTAGAATAGCTTAGATAACTAGAACATAGTTAAGGTTTTACCAGTTTTATTCACGGTAGCACACTCTTTTTTTTCATGGTAGGCTAAATCAGCTCGGGCTTGTTTTTTAGCTGCTTCTCAACCAATGATCTTTTTATCTAAACAAACTTTACCCCAATTTGATTGTTTTTTATTCTTGAGAATTATGTCTAAATAATATTTTGGTGGAGATGATGGGATTGAACCCATGTCCTTAAATAACCGATAATTATCTCTACAGTTTAGTCTATTTTTAATTTCCCTATCTTAACATTTACTAATAGACAAACTATATGTTAATAGGTGGTTTTTTTTTGTTAGATTAAATTAAAAATCTAGTAAGAATAATAACCAAACTTAACTAGTTAATTCCATTTTTGCTACTAGCTATTTAAATGGAGTGGATAGCTAGGTATTTAGGCAGCGCAAGCTGCTAAATTACTATGATAGCTGTAATTATTTATAATAGTGCTATTGTTTTTATCTTGATTTTTTTTTTCAAATTAACACTGCAATAATTATCAAGTCTAATCTAAGTCAAAACTTGCATCCCCTTTTTCACTATGCTTTGCTATAATGTTAAGTATATTTTTTTTATTTGTTTTAACATTATATATCTTGTTTTATTTAAATTCTTATTATTATAGAGCTTTTGTTGTTAAAATTAGTAAAGGCAATTAATGAAAACTAAAAATCAAAAATAAATTTCATAACATCCACCAGCTAATTTATAATTATTTTAATGAATATTGATTTTGTTTCAAAATAAAATACTTATCTCATAACAAGTTTCATGTTGCATTTGTTGTGTCATGTTTCAAAAACAAAAAATCATTTGTTTCATAAATTATTAAAATTCATATTTACAAAAAAGATTTTTCAAAGAGCCAAAAAAGAGGGAATAACTTATGTTGATCTGTTTCAAATTTTTAGCTGATAAGTACGGATTTTTAGAAAGTTGTTTAGCTAGTATCTAGAGAGAAAAATGAAAAGCACTCTGCCGACGATTGATTTTAAAAACTGTTCATTTATTAAAGATAGAAATCAGATAATAACTGCAACTACGGGAGGTAAAGTACAAGAAATATTTATGTTGATTAATTTAATTTTAATAAAATTGTTATGATTTTAATTATCTCTGCAAAAAAAATAGAATTGCAATCTATAAGTTACTCAACTTTGAGAAAAACTGACATTAACGATTTGAACGGTACTCACGTAATACTCGCTTTTAGTGAAGAAATATGTAAGCAAACTTGATAAATATCAATCTTATTTGGAAATATTTTACTTATTAAAATTCTGTGGATTTTCTAAAAGATTCTGAAAAATTAGCTGAAGAAGCAAAACACATAATTATCAAAAATGGATCTACAAGCAAAGAACAATTCAAAAAAGATCTAACTAATTTATTAACTGAAAAAGGAACAGAAGCCTTAATTATGCTATTTACTAACGACAAAAAATTACATCTAGTAAGAATATTTTCATTTACAACGAAGAAAAATGTTTAGTAAGAATATAACTAACTTTGCTTTTGTCATACTATACTAAAATAATAAGATTAGTCAAGTGAAAAATAAGAATAAATGTTTGCCTTTTTATCTATCCACTTATCGTAACAAATCAAGTGCTAATGATTTTGATAATGAAGTGAATGGTGATTGATAGTTTTTCTTAATTTTGTTATTTGTTTTATATCCTATAACTATCTAAATTTATCAATATTTCTCTTAAATTGAAAAGCAAACTCTGTTGGTTATTCAGTTAAATTCAAAACGTTATTTACTGAAGAAATTGAATTTATTTTTATGACTAATTGTTGTAAGTTTTTTTTGCATATTTTACTATTTTTAAAAGTTTAATAATTGATGATAACTTATATTTAAAAATTCAGGTGATGTAAAAAAAAGCCTCTTTTTTGGATACAAAAAAAAAGAGGCTTCAAAGATCTTTAACGATTACCTTAAAAAAGAGAAGTCGAAAGTAAAAAAACAACTTGGGGATTGGGAAAAATATTATAGAAATTACCAAGATTGTATTCAAAACTCTTACAAAAATGAAAAAGATTATGATAAATTATGTTTAACTATGTACAACAAGGCTTGTACAAAATTTCTAAAATATTGTCATCAAAAAAAACAAAAAGGAGATGCTAACATCCTCTTGGTAACTTTTTTTGATAACATAATGAAAAAATCGGTTTTTTCATAAAATAAAATTAGGATGAGCAAAAACATGAGTATACAACAATAATTTTGTGATGACAATAAAAAGAATAATTTATATCTGAATTTTATATTTCTCTAATTTCTATCAGAGTAAAGTTTAATAAAAAAAATCTGTCGTTTTTTGCTTCACCTTGGATTTTCTTTTTTCCTTTCATATTTACCTATTTTAACATTAGATAAAATAAAAAAATAACCTAAATTTTTGCGAAATCTAAAAACTTGAGTGAAGTAAAAAACAAGCTTTTAATTATTCGACGTGTTTGTTCTATTTTAGGAGAAATTTTCCATCTTTTGTAAGATGATATCTAAAGTTTCTTCTCAGAAAATTTCTCCTTCTAATTTTTCTACTATCTCTTTTTTTGGTTTGGTAATGGGATGCTTGGGCTCAAACAAGGAACAACAGTCCTCATATTTACTTAGAGAAAGGTTATAAGTGCCTATTTGTTGGGCTTGGTCAATTATTTCTTTTTTGTCTCAACTAATTAAAGGTTGTAATATAATGAGAGAACTAACTTGTTGAATAACCGTTAAACTTTCTAAGGTTTGGGAAGATACTTGGGATAGTGAATCGCCAGTCGCAATGGCTTTAATTTCTAATTCTTGGGCTAAGGAGCAAGCCAAACGAATAAACATTCTTTTTAAAATGACGAGACGATATTTTGCTTGGCTAATATGGCTAATTTCGGTAAAAAGGGGCTGGGTATCAACAAGATAAATATTATTAGAATAATTATTATAAGGACATAATTTTTCCGCCAGGGCAAATATTTTTTCTTGGCCCTCTTTTTGCTGGTAAAAATGGCAGTAAACAACTTCCAAACCTCTTTTCATTAATTGGTAAGCGGCTACTGGTGAGTCTATCCCCCCACTTAAAAGTAATAAAGCTTTTCCGGAACTGCCAATTGGCAAACCCCCCTGTCCTTTTATTTTCTCAGTAAAAAAAAGGATAAAGTTACGATAAATTCGAATATAAAAAGTTGTTTGCGGGCTGCTTAAATTAACTTTCAAGCCATGACTTTTGACTATAATTTCTCCCAATTCTTTTTGTAATATTAAGGAATTTTTGGAAAAAGTTTTATCGTTCCTACTAATGTCAAATTTAAAAGTGGTAAAGTTAATTTCATAATGATTAGTAATTTCTCTAACAAAGTCATAGAGTTTTTCGCAATCGTTTTCTAACTGATAAGATAAATAAAAAACGCTAATCCCAAATACTTTATTTAAGGAAGAAATCATTTTTGGCAGTTCTTTATCATTCTGGTTCGTGACTATTAGTTGGTCGGATAGTTTTTTGATATTAAAGTTGGAGAAATTATTTTTTTGGAAAGTTAAGGTAATATTGGCAACTAATTTTTGAACAAAATCATTCCTATTTTTACCCTTCAAAAATAGTTCTCCATAGCGAATAATAATAAATTTATTTTTCATATTTAATTTTATCCAATTAACCTAGAAAGAAAATTAGGGAGAAAATGAGTTGACCTTAAAAGTTCTTAAAATGTTGCTTTTATTCATATAGCAATTTAATTCTCATGCCAAAACTCTTCATAAATCTGTCTGTTTTATTAATCCTGTATTAGTTACTTACTCTGAGGACAACAAATACATTAATTGGCTAGATCTTCCTCTGTTTGTACTTTTTTTAGAGGATTAAAATTGGAAAATCTTTTGGGAGTAGTTAGTGAGAAGAAATGGAACAAGTTAAAAGAGTCTGAGAGATTATCTTTTTGATGTTAAGAAGTGACAACCAGTTTCAAAATTATGGTACTTTCTCTCCTCATTGGATAATTTATCATTTTCTTACTTTTTAAAAAAAATATTACTCAGTCCAAACCCGCATAAATCTAACTTGCCAAAAAAATTCAGTAAGAAAAAGTAAACCATGAATAAGGCCAAATTGATAAAGTTAACGCCAGAAAGTTCATTGAGAAAGGGAAAGAAGTAAAAACTAATTGCTCCTTAGGAGATCAAACAACCATGACGAAATAATTGCTAAGAATAATAGTCCAGTTGTTTGATATAAATAATAATACTTTTGTATTATTTTTACGCCAGCTTTTTATTTCATAAGAAAACAATTAATAAATAAAATGTATTATATTTTTTTAAGTCAATAAGTTTTTTTAACGTAATGTTTATTCTCTTTTTTGAATATGAAAGCATTGACGTAATCAATAAAATCTAGACCAATATGTATATAAATTACTTCTGAAATTACTTGTATAATGTTTTCTTTTTTTTAAATTAACTAATTTTCATCGTTAAAAAACATGCCAATTTTCACTATTCAAAACCAAATAGAAAGAGAAAATGGTAAAAAATATACTCCGAAAATAGGAAAAGGTCGTGCTAGCGAAGATAAGACGTATAAAGACTTCAAAAGTTATAAAATGGAAAGAGTATTAACCAGCTATTTTGGAGGTAAGTCAATAGCAAAAATTTTTTTATTAAACTCTATTAAACTCTAAATTTATTCGTTTATTTTTTTGCTTTGAACAGTTACAAAACTCGAGATAGTCATCAGAAAGAAGAAGAAAATAACGGGTATTTTAGGCAGTTTTATTTTTTTTAGTTAGTTAATATAAAAGTTAATTTATTTACAAAATTATTTTTATTTTGTGTTCTCTAGAAAAAAAAGACAATAATTTGACTCGTCTAGCCAATTCCTTTTCAAAATATTTAAAAAAAGAAAAACTAAGTCTTGAAAGATCTTGTTCCAAATTAATCGATGAATATTACAATATTCAAAAGGAAAACGAAAGTTATGATATGTATAACGATAATTTAGTAGTTATTATCGAATATTGTAATTCAAATTATTCAAACAAAGGAGAAGAAAATTTAGTAACAACAACCTCGTTAGAAGAATGGTACGAAAAAGCAAAAAATGAAGAAAACATTTTAGAAATAATCGATCGAGGAACCACGAAAAATTGTTCTGACGCAATTTTGTATGTTGCGAATGACACTCAAAAAACAGGATTACACTTCTAAATTTTTACTTTTAAAATGCTAATTAAGTAAGAAAACATTTTTTTAATAAACTAATTAACAAGAATTTAAAATTTTCTTATCATGTGATTTAAGTTCAAAACATTATTGCTCATTGATATAATAAAGAAGTACATTTTTTAAGAATAAGATACTACCTAGTATTCATATTAGTACTGCTTGCAATAAATTAGCCTTTTGAGAGAAGTGCTAATGAGAGTGTAGAAATTAATCAACTTCTACTTTTAAAAAAGTAGAAGTAACCACTATAAAAGCATTACCTATTACAAAACTATGATAGAAATTAAGTTTGACCCAACTTAGATAAAACTAAATAATCATCCCTCTATAGAAATCAAAGGAGTCGTTGATAAAAAAGAAAAGCTGGAACAAAATTCCTCAATGAAATAAACTGAACATTTTTACGATGATAAAAAAAGAAAAATAACATCAATAGCAGCGAAAAAATAAATTTAAAAAATTTTACTGCTTTTTTAAATACAACATAACTCTCAAGTCTTTATCCGTCAAGAAACAAAAATTCTATAGTCAAAGGCGTTTAGTATTATACTGTTGAATAAATGAAGAAATTAAATATAAAGTTAAGTGACGAAAAAAAGAAAGATTGCGGCATTATTTCATGTAAATCATTTGATTTTAATTATGAAAATAATTGATTATACTTTGTCAAAGATAATTTTTGAACTAAGGATTTTTCAACTACTGCTTCTTCGCATTTTCTAACTAATTTTCAATCTAGTCAAGATGCATCTGTAATTAAGTATCTTAATAAAAATGGTTTTGTTTTGTTGGGAAAAACAATCCTCGATGAATTTGCTTGCGGCGGCACTGGTTTATGAGCAAATACTGGACCAATATTTAATCCTTATAATTCTTCTCATGTATCAGGAGGATCTTCTTCAGGCTCAGCAGTGGTAGTAGCAAAAAGAATAGTTTCTTTTGCTTTAGGTAGCGATACAGGAGGTTCGATTAGGCATCCGGCATCTTACTGTGGTATAATTGGCTTCAAACCATCCTATGGTCTTATTTCTCGCTACGGACTTATCCCTACTTCTTCTTCTCTAGATACTATAGGAATTTTAGCTAATTCTATAACTACTGCAAAAAAAATATTTCTAACGATTGCTAGGTCTGATCCAAATGATTTGTTAACCGTTGTTAATAGTAAAAAAAAAATTAAAAAGTTTTTAAAGCTGGTTAGAAAAATAGCCATTTTGAAAGGAATAGAAAAATGCCTTTGTATTTCTTTTCTAAAATTATATAAAAAAACTCTCTCTTTGATCGAAAAAAGAGGTTATCAAATCGAAGTTGTTGAAATTCCTTATAATATTCGAAAAAATATCCAAATTACTTGGTTAATCATTTGTTTCAGTGAATTAGTAAGTCATCTTAATTCCCTTCAAGGAATAACTTATGGTATTAAGAAAAACAATGTCAATGCTATTAAAAAAAGAAGCAAATATTTGGGTAAAATAGTTAAGCAACGTCTAATAATAGGCGCTTATTTTCTAGAAAGTAAAGAATTATTAGAACAAGCTTATTATTGACAAAAAAAAACACAAAAATGATGTGAGAAGATTTTTTGCAAATATGATTTTTTAGTTTTTCCTACTACTAATAATGAAGCTCCTAAAACTAGTGAAAATAGCTTATTTTCACTAGGCAGTAAAATGCATTGGAGTGAAAATTTATTACTCTTAGCTAATTTAGTTGGCTTGCCTTCATTAAGTTTACCTATTGGATTTGTTAATGGTTTACCGGTAAGTATCAATATTAATAGCATTTGAGGAAGCGATGAAAAAGTGTTAAAGTTAGCAAAAGAATTAGAAACAAAAATAAAATTTAGGAAATTTTTCACAGAAAATTGATAAAATTACTAATGCTTCTTTATACTGAAGTCTTGTTAAAGAAAGATTAACATGCTAACTTTTTATAAAAAAACTGATTCTTATTTGACTCTCTGTGTTTTTATGCGGTCTTTTATTAATATAAACATAAACAAAATATGTATAAATTTTGAAGATTAATTTCCTTTAAATAGCTTTTTTGTTCACAAATCACAAAATTCTTTATTATTTTCTTTACTAGCTGAAAAAAAATAATAATAACGAAGATAAGTTTAAAGTAATCAAATTACAAGTAAAGAAGCAAGTCAGAAGATTTTTCCTTTTTATAATCAAGACAATTAACATTGGTATTAGAAATGTTGATTATGTATAATTCAGCTAACTTTTCTAGAAGAACCGCTAAAGAACCATAAAAAGAATTATCGTTAATCATTAATACTTCCAGACTAATTAAGTCCTCAAATATAGATATGTTTTGCCTGGAAAAATTATTGTTACTTAAATCTAAATATTCTATTTTAGGTTCCTCATTAATTAAACTATTCAAATTAATTTCAGTTATTTCATTATCGCTACATATCAAATTTCTTAAATTGGGATGATAACCTAACTTTAAACAAGTTAATTGATTATCTTCACATTCACATTCTTTTAATTTCTCTAATTGACTAATATCTAAATCTTTTAGCTTATTGTTGGCACACTTGAGGAGGATTAATTTTGTTAAGTTGTTGATTTCTAATGTTTGGAGTTGGTCGTTACCGGAACAATATAATTCCTTTAGTTTTGTGCATTCATTTAAACTAAGATGAATGATTTTTTGATTCTCAATTTCTAATGTAATTAGATTGATGAATCCTTTCAACTTTAGTGAATGAGTAAGATTAAACTGAAGACAACAAATTTTTTTTTCTTTGACTTCATGTCTTCTATCTTTTGAGTATTTATTATTTAACCAAGTTTCAGCATCCATATTTATTTTGCAGTAGTGATAAACAAAATATTTTTACGTTTGAGAGCAACTTAAACTAATTATTTTAGATTATTAATGTTATTACTATTTATAATCCTTTGTCAATAATATCTTTTATTATGAGATTGTTTGAAGTTACAGTTAATGACTAATGAACTATTAATTTTACATTTGGTACTAACTAATTTTTATTGAGAAAAACTCTTCCAATCTCTAAGAATAGACTAAACAAAAGATTAAGAAGGCGTCATTTTACTAAAGGTTATCTGAGCAACTAACCATTTAACTCAAAACAGTGTTAATTATTTTTATTTAGGCTCATCTCATTTGAAAGATATTCAAAAAGAAGTAACAATTGAAGATTGTCTCCATGATGTTTAAAACTGCCAACACCTTAAATTCTATGATAACAAAGGTAAAAGACTTCATATTCGTTTCAAAGACTAATTCAAAGCTAACTTCTTTTGTAAATGCCTCTTTAAACAATACCCTCTCCATTATTTATTCCTCACGTCCACTTTCAATACTACCCATGATAACTATTCGGCTTTTACCACCAATTGAAACTCTTCTGATTATTGATATTCTAAAAAAATAGATTTGAATAACCTAGAAAGAGGCTGTGTTCGTATTTATGAAGATAATTGAAAGAACTGTTATGTTGGTTGATTAGATATTGATGAAAAAGGTTGAACTAAAATTGCTAAACAGTTAAGGAATGTTTTTATTAGAGTTCTTGAAGAACATAGATTTTTTTAAAAAAGCAATGCTCCTGTGTTTTAAGGGTTTTTACTTCCTGAATACTTAGGAATGCTTGTTTGCTTATTTTGAATAAAGCTAAATGAGAAATAATGTCCTAAAAATCAGTAATTTTCTTAAAAAATAATTCTTGAATGCTTAGGTTTTAGTAAAATATTTACTCGATGATTAAAGCAAAAAAAATATAAAGTTCTTTTATTTCTGTTTCCTGACAAACACCCACCTTTCCTTATTTCTCTTTCCTCGTAAAAGATACAAGTTTTTATAAGCTACTTCTTGGTTTTCTAAAGAGAGATCAAAAGCAATTGCTTCACTAATCCTTAAACCTACCTTTCAGCAGAGCAAGAAAAGGCTTTCATGTTCTAGTTTCTTATATTCACCTTTTTTAGGGGAACGAGAAGTAATGTAATCTCAGACTTGCTGAAGTAACTGATTAGTGGGAAGAATGGTTAGAGGCTTATTATTTTTTAGCATGTTCTTTTTCTCGTGGTTCTATCTTAGTAATTCCCACTTCCAACGGAAAGAACAAATTACTAGCATAATCAGTTAATCTATCCAAAGTAAATTTATCAATTCGATAAAGTAATATTCTCTTAGTTTAAGCAGAACTTAATTGAATCTTTTCAGCAACTTCTTCTAAAGTCAAATCACGTTCATTTTTATAACGAACGATATTACGGCAGATTTCATATTTAGCTTTTTCTAATGGACTAGCATTAGGAGGTAAAGCAAAACTCCCCCCCCATCATAATTAGGATGTCTCATTTTAGTTATTATCTCCTCATGACAAGGTGGATACTGATAACTTTTATTTATTTGTTTATTGTTTTTTACCATATTTTTAATGTTCTTTATCGTATTTACTACGACGATAGCAAGTTATTATTCCTAAAAAATTTTGCTTGATCTTGGAGGCATCAGATCATTTCATAGGCTCTTCATCAAATTCAAGTTATGAAAGAGTAATATTCTCAGTCATCTTCCTTTTCTTCAAGAATAAAATCACTAGTGCGTTCTAACTCCAAAGCAAAGTTATAAATAACTTTCAAGTCACATTTTAGTTAATTTTCTGCTTTTAGTTGGGCTTTTTCTTGCCCGGCTAAATTATCTTTATCGCTGAATAATAAAGAGAAAATGAGCAGTAAAGACCTTTTTAAACTATTTTTGAGAGGTTAAATTCATATAAATTATTTTTTTCTAGCAATTTCTTTTTTCAAATCTTCACTAAATTTAACTTTAGGAACTCTTTTTGCAGGAATAGTCATCTTTTTCTTAGTTTGCAAGTTCATGGCTACCCGAGTAGCTTGGATAGTAGTTTTCAGAGATAAATATCCTGGGAACCTTAATTCTTCACCTTTAATGAGGGATTTCTTGGTTTCTTCCAAAAATTCACTTAAAACAGTTTCAATTTGGTTTTTAGTTAGAGAATGTTTTTTACTTAGATTAGCACTAATCCGATCAGTTAAAATTTTCTTACTTACTAGTTTGCTTTTTGAGTTGGATTTTACTGGATTTGCCATATATTAGATATTTTAATTTATTTTGGTATACTACTTCGCTTGTTTTACTAGTCTTTTCAATTTTTTATCATCACGTTGTAGTTTGGTTAGTTCAGTTTCATTTAGAGTGCTAAAAAACTTCTGTTGATTTTTAGGGACTATTCGAGCAATTCTTTCTCATTCTACCTTTAACTTTTTGAATTTAATATAGGAATTCAGAGAGTGTTGCTGATATAGACAAAAATTTAGGCTCTAAAAAAGTTCTGTATATTTAAATTATTAAATATTTGTAATAAGAAGTTGGTTTTTACATTTTATAGTTTTAAAACAAAAAAAGAACGTTTTCTTTAATCTTTTTCGGCCTTACTCTAGACATCTTTTTATCATGTTCTTTTACGAAGATAAGATTATTATTATATATATCGAGAAACAGCTTTTTATCTTTTGAGAACAACTTCTCATTTTTTTGAAACAATTAAACAGAAAATAAGAAAATAAATAATAGAGAGGAAACTAGTACTTATTTAGAAGAAAATTTAAAAAATTCTATTGATTGAACTATTTATTTTCTTCAGGTTTCTCGATTTGCCAGATAATCGGCACAGAAATAAATATTCTATAATAAGAGTAAAACTTACGCTTTCTGTTTATCAGAAAGTAATAATTATTGATCTAAATTTAGAAGACAATCTAAACCTAAAAGAATTTGAAAGCTTAGAAATTTTGTATTGTTCTCATATATTATTTAACCGAGTTAAAATCATTAAAAAACACTGAGTTAAAGAAATTGTTGCTAAATTAAATTGAGACGAGCAGCAAGAATTATAATGATAACTGTATCACCAAATTAGACTTGGATTTTTTGTTAGAATTAGAAGAGATAAGTATACAGCAACTAGTAATAAAAACTATCCTAATCGCCTCGACAATAAATCTGGATAATAAAAAATTAGTAAAGAAAATAAAGCAGGAAAATCAACAACTTCAAAGGGAAAACAAATTATTTAAAGAGTTATTGAAGCAATTACTAGAAATAATTCCAGAATCACGACTAGAAGAAATTAAAATCAAATGTGATACTATTAGAAAAGAAATAGACATTACTCAATTTGAATCCGATGAACAACAAATTGAGTTAGATCCAATTAATGATTACTCGTCTAAAAACGAAGAATGTACTTCTCCTTTTATTCAATCCTCTTTAGATTTAGAGAGACTAAAAAAAACTCCTCTATGGAAAGAAGAAGACGTTAAACAAACTCGTCGGCGATTCCAAATTTTAATCCCCCCTAAAAAATATTAATTTATTCCTATAATATCTTTAATTTCTCTTTTATCGTTGTCCATATTTTTACCTTGCTAGTTCTATTTTTTCTAAGTCTAGAAGGGCATTTCGAAAAGCAAAAATGTGATAAAGCAATTAATATCGTTCAAAGTTTTTTTATTTCAAAAGTATTTTTCTATGCAATTTTCTGCGAAACTAAATAGCTAAACATCCTTTTTTTTGTTCTATATATATCATTTATTATCTTCGCTCGAATTTGTTGTTTAGTTTATATAATTTACTTTTCTTTTCTCATCAATATCAATAAATATCGCAAAGTAAATTACTACATATTTTTTTATAAAAATTAGAGATTTCTAAACATTTGATATAACCAGATGCCGGATAGATGCAAAAGATTGCTTATTTTTATCAAATCTCAGATTTTCTCACAGAAGCATTTTTATTAGCTAATTTTCCTGCTTAATTATTTTTATTTCTCGTAATTTCGAACGAGAAAAAAATGCAGTGGCTAACAAGCTAATTATAGTAAAACATTATTTTCTTAATGAATGATGACAAAAACTGAAAGTCTCGCTCGTATTAATTATGTCTTAAAAAAAATTGCCCGGAATTGAATTATTAGGAGAAGAATTAGGATTTGCTTGCCAATCACCCCAACGAGGCCGTAAAAAAGAAGTAATTGATCTTGCTCAACAAAACGCTCATCAAGTTTGACAAAAACTAATAAAAATTAGTAAATAAAGATTCTTAGATGCCAGGAAGTAAAAAAACTAGTAATATAAATATGCCTATCAACAAAATATAAATATTACGAATGAAATTAGTTAGTTTAGTAAAATGAGTAGTTTTGTATATATTCTCCTTAGCTTCTTGAGTTGGAGAAAAATTATCTTCTTCTTCAAAAAAAAAAGAAAAAATAACAATTATTATTCCTATTATTCACAGAATTATTTTTAGTGCTACGGAACAGTTCATATTAGTAAATTATGTTTAATAGAATCTAAAATATTAAGTAATATCAGTAAAAAACAAGAGCGTAGTTTTAATCTAACCTTGTTTTTGTTTGTGTTTGGGATTTTCTTTGCAATAAACAAAACGATGTTTCTTTCGCTTAATTACTTGACAACCGCGACACATTATTTTAATAGAACTACGAACTTTCATTATTAGAATATTTTAGGCAGTGATAAAAGATTTTTTCTACTCTTTCTTAATAACTTTTTTTTCTAATTTTTTAGAACTAATCCTTTATTTCTGATTTTTTTTCACATGTTTAGCGTCAAAAAGATTCAAAATATCGCTATCAAAGTTTTCTTTAATTTCAACTAAATGTTATTTTTTCACATTTCTAAGCTCACTTTAAACTAAATAATCTCAGGTATTTTTGCGAAATTTTAAGATAGAGTTAATTTTTTCTTGCTACCATATTTTTAATGTTTATTTTTTTTGTAAAAGAAAAAATTGCTATTTTGTTTTTGTCAAAAAATATTTCTTTGTTACCTAGACTTTAGGAAAAATCTTTTTCATCAAAAAAGAGAGATTACGTTGATTATTTTTATTTCTTGACCTACATTATTTTAAAACTAAAAGAATGACTTGCCCATATTCTAGATGCATCTACTAATTCAATTAACAGTACTTCTCTGATCACATCTCTTACGTCCAAAATTTTTGATGAATTAACTTCTATAAGAAAACCTTCTATTTTTCTAATTTGTTCTGCAATTTTTTTAGCAATTAATTGCCAAACTCTAATTGCTGCAGAATTATGTTTGTCAAAATCTAAATCAAAAAGTCGAAACAAAAATCTTTGACATAACTTAGTATCTTCTTGGAAAGGATGGTTATGTTTAAAACTAATAAAACATAACCACAGCTCGTCTTGATAAAAGTGTTCTTCTTTTAAATGCTGCAAGTAGCATAATTGGTTTTTGTTGTTTTCTGAGAAATCATATAGCAAAGTGGAAAAGAAATGCTTTTCGTTTTGCAAAAGTAATTTTAAATCATTAGCATATGGTTGGTTTTGAAAGTTAACTCCTATATCTTGAATAATTTTATCTAGCTTGTCAAAGCAATTTTGAACATCATTAACTGACATGTTTTGCCTCTGATAAACACTTAAAAAAAATTAATAATTTATAAAATTACAAAAAAGTTCTGGAATAAAGTTAAACAACAAAAATAAAAAAAGAACAATTTCTCTAATACTTTTAACTTTTAGTATGAATAATTGAAAGCAAGAAACTGAAACTGAAACTAATAAATCTTTATTATTCAGCCCTCTAAACAATGTTAATTATTGTTTATAAAAAATTTGACAATATGAATTTTCACAATTGAAAATAACCCATTTTTAGAGTTGATTGTTTTTTTTGATTGTTGTATGGAGATTATAAATAGTATAAGCAATATTGGTTAATTCAAAATAATATGACGATAAATAATTAGAAAGAAACAACGCTTTATTTATCTGTCGAGACAATAGTTTTAAGTAGTTACTATTTTTATCATTATTAATAATAATCTTTGTTCTAGCCATTGAATTTTAATATTTTTATAATTTAAATGATTACTCCAGCTCAAAGTTGGTTGGATGAGAAATATCCCAAAAACGAAAGAGAAATTATCACAGAGTTGGAAGATATCTCTCTAAATCTTCTCAACAATTCCTTGAGACCAGAAGGATTTGCAAATTTGACTGGGCTAAATGTTTCTTTTTAACAAATTACTAATTTCGATTTAAATGAATGCGCTAAATTGAGAGAATTAAACTGCGAAAGAAACAGACTTGAAATTTTAAACGTTTTTGTTTAAAACAACTAATCAGCCTTGATTGCAGTAGTGATAGAATCTCGAACCTAGAATTAGCCAATTACTATCCAAAACTAAGACTTTTAACTTGCGGCAATAACCAATCTTGCTTCCTAAATTCTTATAAGATCGAACACTTGGATCTAAATGATAATAAATTACTTGAAAAGGATGTAAATATTTTCAGCAATTTTATTAAACTTAAAGGTCTCGATGTTACAAACACTAGTTTTGCTGGTAATTTAGCGTCATTAGAAAAACTGACTGAATTTGATTCTGTGATTTCTCTATCCGTGATGGAAAATTACACGCATCTTTGCACTACGCGCTCGATGATTGTAACTTATCTCTTCAGAGTTGGGGGCTAATGGTTTTTTAGTAACAACATAAAAATTATTTTCTAGACTCATTTTTTTAAATAATTGTTTAACAATTCTATCTTCTAAGGAATGATAACTAATAACAATGATTCTACCGTCTAGAGTTAGATATTTAAGAGCAACTTCTAAGGCTTGGGTCAGATTTTCTAATTCATTATTAATAAATATGCGCAGAGCCTGAAATGCTTTCCGAGCAGGGTGTTTATTAGTTTTGCGAGAAAAACAGGAAGCAATTATTCCTACTAATTGTTCAGTGTTAGTGATTTTTTCTTTTTTTCGTCGGTAGCAAATTTTGCGAGCAATAATTCGGGCTCTTCTTTCTTCGCCATAATGATAAAAAATATCGGCTAATTTTTCACAAGAATAATTATTAATAATGTCTTCGGCTTTTAACTTACTTTTTCCACTCATTCGCATATCAAGTGGTGAGTTTAATCGATAACTAAACCCTCTTCCCTCTTCCGCTAATTGGTCCGAAGAAAGTCCCAAGTCAAACAAAAATCCGTCTACCTCTTGGATATTCATTTTTTTTAAATGCTCTTCAAGATTAGCAAAATTGTCGTTAATAAGATGAAACTGAGAAGAGAGAAAAAGTTTATCTTTTTGAACCAAGTTGGCAGTTTCCTCATCCCATTCAAAAGCAATTAATTTACCTTTTTCCAATTTTTCTAGTATCGATCTTGAATGTCCTCCTTTGCCAAAAGTGCAATCGACATAAATTCCCTCTTTTTTCAAATTGAGATAGTCAAGAACCTCATTTAACATTACCGGAACGTGAATTCCATTATTTACAGTAGCCATTAACCACTTTTTAAATTAACTGCTGGCGTATATGATAAAGTTTTGCCAAAAGCGAAATGCTTCTCGATCTAATTTTATGTAATAAAGTTAATTTATAGAATACTTAAAAAAGTTTCTATATAGATAATAAAGTTGTGTTTAATAAAATAAAATGACGATACAGAAAGGTTACTCCTTTCTAATTTGCCTAAATAGTTGATTAGTTATAAAATCGCTAACTTATCGTGAAAATAATTAAAAACAAAATAGCCCTAGAGGCTTTAAACAATAATATTAAATAATTATGCCATTTTTTCTAGCTTTAATACCAATTACAGTAGAACTTGTAGAAGCTGTTCAAACAGTAGTAGTGGTTGGAGCGGCAGTAGCTGGTGCGAGAGCAATAGCAGATGTAGCCCAAGAAGTAGTTGAAAGAATACAAGAACACAACGAAACCACTGATACTTCTGTTCAGACAGAAAGAAAAACTATTTATGACTGATGATGTAATGGACTTACAAGTGAAGAAAGAAAAGTTTTATTAGGGTGAGGCTATAGTGATAAAGGAACTTGTTACTCTCTCAAAGAGTTAAAAGATGAAGTTAAGTATCGTGAAAGAAATTTACTTCCTCAGCAATCACAAACTTATATCCAACAATGAAGAGAAGAAAATGATTATTCTTCAGGTGAAGAAAGGAAGCAAAATAAAAGAATTGTTAATCCCTCCAAGAAAAACAGTCCAGTTTGGAAAGGATTAAAATATAAAGGGAGAGATAGGTATGGTGATAAAGTAATGACTAATGGAAGAACTGGCTCAAAGGAAAGATTATATCAGTGAGACGATACCCATAATGATATTGAAGTTTTCAGTGACAGTGGAAATAAACACCTAGGTTCCATGGATCCTCGAACAGGGAAAATGTATAAGGGACCAAAATTTCATACTATAGATTGGTAAATTGATGACTAAGAGAATTACTAAGCCTACCAACTTAAAATATCATGATATTTGGGAAGAGGATGATGTTTGCTACCAAACGACTTACATTGATTTAAGTAGAAATGACTTTTGCTGCAATGAAATATATGAAGTTTTGCTTGGCGAAGGAGATGGCAATTGTGAATTAAGTTTTGGTTATGATCCAGTGCTTAGAGAGTATTTTATAGGCGTTAGACCCGAATATGGAGGAACTTGCCAGTTAATAAAATACTGCCCTTGATGTGGAAAGAAGTTTCCTAAGGAACTTCTAAATGAATTCATTGAAGAATTAAAAAAAGAACTTAATATAAAGGATGATGATATTGGGTTTGCAGAAATTAGAGAAAGAACAGACATACCAGAAGAGTTTAAATCTGATGCGTGATGGAAGAAGAGAAGTTTTTATTAGAAAGAGGAATATTTATGAAGGTGGGGAAAAAGAAGTCTTAATTCTTTACCCAAAGGTTCATAATGTGGAAAGCAAGAGTAAAATTAGGGTATAGTTTACTCATGAATTAGCTAGTGGAAAATAAAAACTAAATGGTGAAGACATCAAGCAATCAATAAAAAAATATGAATCAAAAAAGGACTAAATCCTGCTGAAACTAGATTAGCTAGTTATGGTAGAAATAAGGGTTTGGCAGATTATTATGGATATCCAAAATACTTCGATCTTGACGATCTTGACCAATTAAAACTAGGTTCCATGGATCCTCGAACAGGGAAAATGTATAGAGCTCCTGACCCTACAAACTCAATATCTCATTTGTTATAGTTATGGATAAGTTTTGTTGTGATTATTTAGTTTCAAGATTGTCAGAAGGAAATGTTTATATTAAGTATGATAGTTCGTTCCGTGAATTTTATTTGAAAAGGTCTGACGCTAAAAATGTTATATATCTTATTCAGTTCTGTCCGTGGTGTGGGAAAAAATTACCAAAAGGGTTAAGAAATGAATGGTTTGATATCTTAGAAAAAGAATATAAGATAGAAACTGATATTTTTGAGTGAAGAGAAAACAAAGATATTCCCCAAGAATTCAAAAGTGATGAATGGTGAAAAAAAAGAGGTTTATAAAATGCTAAAAAAAACATGTCAAATTTTTTTCGCTCAGGCATATTATGACTTATCTCTTTTTTCTACTTTCCTTATCAGATAAGAGATTATTTTAAATTAGAAAAAACTAAAAGAAAACTTTCAAGACCTTTTATTCCAAATTCATTAGCAATCACTTTAACATTTTTCTCTATTTCATCTTTTCTCTTTTTTCTTATCAAATTTTTACGAGGAGAAAGAAAATAATCTTTATTAGTATGTTCTCAACAAAATACGATTTTCATTTAACTGAAAAAAACAAAAAAAATGATTATTGAAAAAAAATAGCATCTCACATTCCCAACAATTTTGCTGATACTATTTTGCTCCCTCCCCCTAATATTACTGGTAACTTGCATTTAGGTCATGCTCTTGATACAGTTTCCCCAGATTTTTTGGTGCGTTTTTCTATCCTGAATAAAAAGTCTATTTACTGAATTGCAGGATTAGACCACGCAGGAATTTCTACCCAAAGCAAAGTTGAGAAACTAAATTTGCCTGAACTTGATACCAACGAAAAAAAAAAAGAATATACCTTACAAACTTGGTATCCGCAAAACAGAAAAATTTTTGCTCAACAATGAGAAAAACTTGGTTTATTGATTGATTATGAACGAGCCAGTTTTACCCTCGACCCTGCCATTCAAAAACAAGTGCGAGAAGCCTTTATCAAACTTTATTGAGACGGATTAATTTATCGTGGAACAAGATTAGTAAATTGAGACCCACAATTAAAAAGCGTAATTTCCGATATTGAAGTAGAGCATAAACCGGCCACTAGTAAATTATACTACCTCAAATATCCTCTCTTGACTAACATTAAAAAACGGAAAAATCAGGAGGAAAATTTGCCAAAAGTAACGAGAGCAGTCATCCAAAATGAAAAAGGAAAAATTTTATTAGTAAAAGATAAAAAATGAGGTTGGAACTTCCCGGGGGGCAAAATCGAGCTTAATGAAAAACCTGCTGCTGCAAATTGTCGAGAGGTAAAAGAAGAAACTAATCTAAAAGTGGAAAGTCTAGAAAAGATTGTTGAGGAAATTGTTTTTTACGCTAATCAGTATTGAAAAACTTACTTTTTTTATGTCAAAAATTACTCAGGTGAAATCCAAATACCAAAGGAAGAAAAAGAAAAAATTTTAGCGGTTAAATTTGTAGATTATAATTCTTTGGAAGTTAAAGAAGCACGCGGACTCTACCGAAGTTTTTTTACCAATCTTGATGAATATCTAAAACCATTAAATTCTGTAAAAAATGATTGCTTGTTAGTTGCTACCAGTCGCCCTGAAACTATTTTTGCTGACGTGGCTTTATTTGTTAATCCTCATGATAAAAGATTTAAAAATTATTTGGGCGAAAGTGTAAGACACCCGTTTACAGGAAAAATTATTCCAATTTTGGCCGATGAAAGTATTAAAATGGACTTTGGTAGCGGAGTATTAAAATGCACGCCAGGTCATGATTTTATTGATTATGAGTTAGGGAAAAAATATCAATTACCAATAATTAGTTGTTGTGATGAAAAAGGTATTTTAAATGAATTGGCAGGTCAGTGGCAAGGCCAAGAAATTAGCAGTATTCGCGAAGAATTTGTCAGAGAATTAGAAAAAACAGGCATTTGCGTAAAAATTGAAGAGTATGAGACAAATCTCGCTTGTTCTACCAAGTCAGGAGCAGTAATTGAACCTTTGTTGTCGCAGCAGTGATTTCTTGATTTGCCCACTTTAATTAAAAAAATAGAACAAAAAAATCCTAATTTCTTAAAGGAAATAGAGTTCATACCTAATCAATTCCAAAAAAAAATCGAGGATTGAAAAAATAAAACTCGTGAATGGTGTATTTCCCGCCAATTATGGTGGGGACACCAAATACCGGCTTGATATCATAAAAAAACTGGGGAGATTTATGTGGGTGAAGAACTTAATAAATGTTTTTGCGTAGAAGGATATAAGAAAAATCCAAATATCAAGTGCATGCTTCATCCGTGTTCTTTATGAGAATGAGAACCAGAAAAAGATGTTTTAGATACTTGATTTTCCAGTGGCTTATGACCACTGATTGCGCTTGCCAAAGAGGGAGAAAAATTTCCTTCTCCGCCGCCGAATTGTTATCCAATAACTACTCTTATAACCGGTTATGATATTCTTTTTTTTTGAGTGCTAAAAATGATATTGCTCGGAACTTATTTTACTGGTAAAGTGCCTTTTCAAAAAGTATTATTACATGGCCTAATTCGAGATAAATATGGAAAAAAAATGTCAAAATCTTTGGGTAATGGGGTTGAACCTGAAGAATTAATAGAAAAATATGGTTGTGATAGTTTGCGTTTGTTTCTTTTAGAAAATAATATTTGAGGATCCGATTTAATTTACGAGGAAAGTAAAATTATTGGTTGTTGGCGCTTTTGTCAAAAATTATGAAGTATTGGCAATTTAATAACCAACAAAATACCTGCCACCGAATTGCAAAAAATTAACAAGAAGGATTTAAACATAAAAAAATAAACAAAGCATTTTTTTCTACACTTCCTAATTTTAAAAAGCAAATTGCTAGTGTAAAAAAATTATATGTAACCCATGAATGCTATAGAGATTAGGAATAAAAAAGTTAAATTTTTTATCTTTGTGTTATCTACTTATCATCCTAAAGCAATCTAAGTATAAAATTAGAGTTAGAAATATTTATTAATTTATCTTTATAAGATCTTTATCATCATTTTTTTAACCATAGTTGGTCTTTATCTTAGTAGTTGTGTAATAAAAATGTGGAATATTCTTTGCCGTTGTTCTAACCCTTTTTATTAATTAATTGTTTCCAATTTAAGCAATAGCAAACAAGGTATTATGTATAACACAAATAGCCTTATAAGCCAAAATGGAATATACTTGTACCAAAAAAAATAGATAAAAAAGCTTGATTTTAATTGTCTAAGGAAATAGTTCAAAGAATTATTTTTTTGATATTTTTTCTAATCTCTTTTATTATCATGTCGTTTTTTTTCGCCTTTTTTGCTAAGGAATCAGAAAAAAAAGAAACGGTAAATTTAGACGATGTTATTGAAGAAGGATGTTTTAATAGACAACAGAAAGAGGAACTAAATAAAACCAAAAAAGTAAGTTATTTTATTGCTGAATTCTTACGTATACAATTTAATCACATACCAATACTATAAATTTTTGTCTAATTTTCATATAAAGTTTCATTTAGTTGAAACTGATGAAGAAACTGGAGATCAAAAAGCTTTTATTTTTAAAAACAAAAAGAACGGTCAGTTCGAGAAAAAGAGCATTCCATTATCGACTATTGAAGATATAGATTTTTGTGTTTCTAAAAGAGTTCAAGGCCGACATATGAGTTTTTTACAAGACAGTAAAAGAATAGAAATGTACTTTTGATATAATATTTAAATAGCACATAACACTAATTTTTTTGTGTTTCTTATTGTACACGCACTTATATTTTATAAAAAAGCAATGAAGATAATATTGATTTATTATTTATTTCTACTGTGTAACGCAAAAAAAAGCTTCATCTAAACTTATATACACTACCATTATAAAAATTATAAAATGAAAAAAAAGAAGTGAAATTAATTTTCTCATTGGTATTTAGAATCGTCTTTTGTCCTTCAACAACTGAGCTATAGCTACTAATAAATCCTTAAATTGAACTGAGTCTAATCTTTACTGTCTGTTTTTTCTTAAACTAGGCCATAGCAGGTAAACTTATGTGCTTTATCAACGTAATTAATAATTTCCTCATCATGACTAATAATTATAATTGTTTTATCTTGTAATTCGCTAAAAATAGTTTTCAGGATTTTTCTTTTTAAATCACTGCTAATATTACTTAAAAATTCGTCAAAAAGGTAGATTTCATAATCTTTAACCAAGGCTCGCATTAAACTAACTAACTGTTTTTGTCCTTCGGAGAGATTTTGCCCTTTTTCAGCAACAATAGTTTCTCAGCGATTTGGCAGTTTGTCAATAAACTCTTCAATTCCTATTTTTTTAGCAATATTTTCTAATTTTGACTGGTGAATTTTTTCTTGATAAACTTTGGGGTAAACTATATTATTTCCTAAACTAGTATTAAAAAAGGAAGGATTGTTGGGCAAGTAAATAATTTTTTCTCGCAAGGCAGAATTGTCAATTTTTTTCAGTTCGTTATTATCTAGTTTGATAACTCCTTGTTGAGGTTGATAAAGTTTAAAAACTAGTTTAAATAAAGTGCTTTTGCCGACTCCGTTGGGTCCAATGATCACATATTTTTTTCCCTTTTGAAAGTTAGAAGAAAAGTTATCTAGTATTTTTTTGTTAGTTTCAGGGTAAGAAAAAGTAATATTTTGAAAACTAATGCTAGGATTTTTTACGGGTAAGTTTTTAGAGGTTGCGGCCGAAAAATCAGCATCTTTTTCTAAAATAGTGAAAGCATTATTTAGCTGTTTTAAACTGGAACAATAACCGTCATAGCCTCCTTTGGCTCATAATTCTTCAAAAAACTTTTTCCATTCACCAAAAAGAACATTTAATTTAGTGTATAACGCAAAGAGACCAGCCACTCCCCTAGTTTCAGCAAACAAAAGAAAAGGAAGAGGGAGAGCTTTGACTAATAAATAGTTAGGAACGGTGGCAAATGTAGTTTTACCAACAACCAAAGGAAAAATTTTTTTTAGATTTTTAGTCACTAAATTATCATTTTTTTTAATTTCTTCTTTTTCAGATCCGACAATTTTAATGTATTCAATGTTAGTTTTTAGTTCTTCAAAATGCTTATTTTCTTGTTGAACATCTTTGGTTCGGCGTAAGCGAGGAAGATAAGCTAATAGGTAAAGGAGTAAACCAAAAATGGTCAAAATCAACAGAGCTCCTAATAACCAAGGTATAAGCCATCTTGAATTTTTTTCTTTACTAAGTCCTCAAAAAAGAAAAAAAACGGATACTGCAGCATAAAAACAACGATTAAAAATCTGAGCTGCTTTGGCTCCGACATTAATGGCTTCACTTTCGTAATTAGTAAGAATAAATCGAGCTTTTTGGGTCTGCGAGAAATTAGCACTCAAATATTTTTGAGCTAACTTTTTCCGTAAATGAGAACTGTAAACTTCCACTAATCAAGTTTCCATGGCAATATGAAACAGAACAATAATCCCATAAAAAATTAAAAATCGACCAATTATTTCTCAAAAACTACCCTTAATTTGTCTAATATTAACATTTTTTTTATCTTTATCGGCATATTCAGTTATTTTAGTTAGGATTTTTTCTGAACCATAAGCACTTAAAAAGCCAGTTAAATACTGAAAAAAAGTTAATAGGGGAAATTGTCGAACTAGATAAAAGTAATTAATTTTGGTTTTGTTGGGATTTCTTTTATCTTTCTTTTTCATAATTAATTTTGCTGTTTTTTGTTGAATTATATTTATCTTTAAATGACATAGCAAGAGCGGCAGCGGGCTTCATAATTTTCTTGACCTCCCACCAAAACAAGAGGGTCGTGATAGCGGGCAGGCTGGCCATTAATTATTCTTTGAGAGAATGAAGCCTCATTTTGACAAACTTGACAAATGGCCGTTAACTTTTCTACGCAATCAGCCAGGGCAAGAAAAGACTTTATAGTTTCGTTAAAAGGTTCTCCGCGAAAGTTTTTATCTAGTCCAGCCGCGATAATTTGGTATCCTTGTTGAGTAAGATTACAAAGAAAACTAGCGATTTCGGAAGAAAAAAATTGTATTTCATCAATAAAAATTGTTTCTATATCATTATTTAGATATTTCTCTATTTCCTGGACGCTTCCAATAATTAGAGCATCGGTTTTATTATTTTGGTGCGAAATTACTTCAGAAGTAGCGTGGCGATTATCAATTTTTGGTTTAAAAACTAAATATTTTTTCTTGGCTCGTTGTAATCGATGAATGTGACGCAATAACTCTTCAGTTTTTCCCGCAAACATGGGACCAGTAATTACTTTTAAGCAACCTATTTTTTTATCCATTTCAATTAACTATTAAAAATCATAAACATAAACAAAAATACACAGTTGAAGCGACTAAAAATATTATTCCCATTACACTCTTATCACGTTGTTCCGTTGTCATGACAGTAAAGTAATTAGTGAAAGTAAAAAAACACGGCAAAAAGGCCAATAACTTTAAAACTATTTTTTCCACATTCATAATTTTTTTGGGCATAATATTAATAATAATTTTAAGAACTTAATTCTTTTATTTTTTTTTCTCATGCGACGGCAAATCTATCCTGATAATCTTTAAAGAGTTTATCTCCTTGTTTTTCATAATTTTTCTTCTGGTCTTGGGAAAGATTTTTATCTTTTTTTAAAGCGCTTTTTATATCTTGGTGAATAAGACGAAAGAACTTTTTTCCTTCCTCAATTATTTCTTTAACATCTTTGATAAGCTTTTTTCGCATTTCTCCTGTCATAGGTAATAAAGTAAAAATCACTTCGTCTTTGGAAATTTTTTCTTGTTTGTATCCTAATTGCTCATCTAAAACCGCTTTGGAGATTAAAGAAGTTAAGTTTGGTTCAAAAGCCTGTATAACGAGTTCATGATTAGGAGAAATCCGCAAATTGGCTATTATTTTTATCGGTTTTTTTTCGCCTTGATAATTTATTTTTAGCCCCCTTATTGTTTCTAAAGAAATCCGATCACTCCGAATTTTTTTTAATTTACCAATAAAAAATTCTAACCTTTTTTCAAATTGATCAACGCAGTTTTTTTTTATAGTTTCTCAAGTATTTTCCATATAAATTATTTTTGTTATTCCTTAACTTATAAAGAAGTAGCGGCCTTCGCTTTTAGTAATTTTTTTTTGTTTCTTTTTTAAATAACTCACCAACTTTTATCCTAAAAAAATGATAAGTGGCTACATACCATGTCCTCGTGTTAAACCTCAAAACAAAAATCCAACAGCTAAAAAAACAAACAAAAAAGATAAAAAACAAAACAAAATCATCAACTTAAATCTTTTTCAACTTTTACTACTATTATCTTTAATAGTGGTTAAGGAAGAAAAACAAAAAAATATAAAACAACAAAGACTACAAAGGCTACAAAAAAGTAAAAAATAAAAAGGAAGTCAAGAAAGAAATCTCATTCGCTACGTTATCCTACAACATTCCTTAGAAGGAACTTCTTGTAAATATTGTTGTTCATATTTTTCAGTTTCATAATCAGATGTTCTTCCTAATCTGTTATCAGTTTCTTTTATTTCATGTTTTAAATTGACACTTTTTTTTCTGTCATTAGCATCACTGTCATCAATATTAACACAGATTTTTGAAGTAACAGCGACTCCCATTCCTGTTAGTCCGGCCGAAGCAACTCCCAATAATAAAGAGGCTCCACCGGTAGCAGGAGCCAAAGCAACTGAACCAATAACATTAAAAAGTCCTAATCCTGTTATAGTTCCCATAGTAGCACCAGCCGGAACATTAACTGAGGCCATAAGCATTCTTTTTTTTTTGCTCTATCTGCCCTGAATAATTAATCCCATAAACGAGCATGTTAGCAAAATGCTCGCAGTTTCTACGATGCAAATCATAGTTATTCTTCCGATAATCATTATCTTTAGCTCAAACTATTTGCTTAGCAATATCTTTGTAATTCTTAAAGGGAATGATTGGATGATACGCAGTTACTTTTCCTTCTAAAAAAGAACTTCAATTATCAATTGTAGTATTTTGTCTTTCTCTAGTATATTGACAAACCTTAGATTCTCCGTCTATTTTACCTAAATATACCCCAACATGGTCAAACATTGTCATGTCTGTTTTGACAACATCAAAAGGTTTAAGATAACTAGTTGAATATTTTTTTTTACATAAGCACCTTTCTTTAGAAAATACCTACATGTATTGTTTTATAGTTTTTTATTTCAATGTTGAGTAAATATCTAACCAAACCCCCTAAGCATCCTAGGAACATCTTTGTAAGAAAAGACTGTTCTCCTTAGTTATTTTTCATTAATTTTTTATTCAGAGAATAAGTAAATAAATTTTCTAAGAGTCCAGGAAGTAAAAAAGCCTGATATCTAGGAGTGTTGTTTTTTAGTAAAATATCTATGCTTCAAGAACTCTGTAAAAAACAAAGCACACTTACCTAATCACTTTTAAATTATCCTACTAAAAAACTCATGCTTCCAACCACTAACTAGCATTATATTTTTTGTTTTTCCAAGCACTAAATCATCCAAAGCCTCTGATTTCTGATAATCATTGACTAAAAAGTAGCCTGATTTCTGTTGATTATCTTTATAAAAAACTTTCCAAATATCCTCTAAGCAAGTTTTCTGCTTTCCTGATATACTGACTTCCATCAAACTCCTTTTCTGATTTCCCACATTCTCCACTTGGCTTTTAACAGAATATTCCCTAATCATTGGTATTTTTCTATTCTTAGGTTTCTGAACGACACTTTTATCTAAACTCAAATAAACCCCATTCAAAATCTCCTCCACTTTTTCCTGAACATTCCCAGTAAGCAAACTTTTTTTAATGTTCCTTCTATTCCATATTTTTTCACTAATTTTTTCCCTCACTCGGTAATAACTAACTGCCTGTTTTTATCACCTCCAACCGGTAAAACCACCGAATCACCTACTCCTAATAAATCACCATTTTTCAGACGCTTTCAATCGCTACTGCCTAGCAAAGAACTTTTTCGTAAGTGCCTTTTTTTGTTTTGTGGATTTACTATAAGCCAGATGGAAAGTATAGGCTCGTCAATGTTTTAATTTACCTTTGGAAAGAGTTTTAAAGCATTTAGTGAGTGCTTTTTTAGAATAAAGTTTTATATTCGGTATATATTAATAATTTATTACAAATAAGAAATAAGCGTTAAGTTTCCTGCCCTTCAACTTTTTTTAAATGGTGGTGTTTTTATCTTTTTTTTGTGTAATTATAATAAAACTTACTCATTAAGAGAAGTTTTTTCTAAAATTATTATGTAATAATAAAATTTTTATATGGAACGAAGCCATGACAAATCAACATATTCACCATTATCAAACAACTATTACCGCAATCTGAAAAGAGGAGAATGTCGCGCCATTTTTGGCGTAAATAATTAGGAGAATAAGGCCAAAAAGCCAAAGAACAAAATTAAACTTTTAAAAAAGCAGATGTTAAACTGTCTTAAATTAGCAATTAATAAAAAAAATATAAATTATTTATAATTTATAAATAACATGGTAAAAAACAACGAATATATAATTCCAAAAGAAAATTTAGCAAAAGTCGAAGAAATCAAAATGATTGAAAGTGATTTTAATAAATCACCGCAAGTTAGAGAAATTGAAAATGAAATCCCTAGTTGTGAAGAAATTAATTTGAATTATGCTGATTTGGAAAACAGTGATATAAGCATAGACAAAGGTTACGGTCCATGTTCTTACAGTTCATGCGTAGTAAACCCCCATAAAATAGCTGGTAAGCATATAAACATGTGTGGAAGTTTGGATTGTAGTTATTATCGTCGAATAACTGGTAATAGAGTGGGTGGATTTCTTGGAACTACTGCTAGCATTGCTACAGGAGTTGCTTTTTGAGGTGCTTTAGCAGCGACTCCCTTTACCGGTGGTGCATCTTTAGCAGTAGCAACAGGCTTAAGTACTGCTGCTTCGGCTAGTGCAGTAGGAGGAACTGCTTTAACAATAAACGGTGCTACCGAAACTCTAGAAGGAATAGAAAATGAATTAAAGTTAAAGTGAGAAAACGAGAGAATAAAAGAAAGTATTAATAAATTACAAAATGAATTGAAAGAAATTAAAACTCAATACAAACGCGGTGAGATAAATAATTATAAACTAAAACAAATAATTAAAGAAAAGGAGAAAGAATTAAGGGAATTAGAGAAAGGAAATAGAAATATTTCTCAAGAAAGTGAATTAAGAAGAAAAAAATTAGAGAGTTAGAAAAAATTATCAAAGAATTAAAAGAATTTTATAATAGTTATGATAAACTATAAAAATATTCGCGACGGAAGATACAGAAAGGAAGAATTATCTTCTCGTTTTCCTAATATAAGCGAAGAAAAAAAATTTTATAAGGAAGTTATTGGAGAAATGGCGGTTTGGCATACTCCTGAAGAGGTTTATGAAGCTTATCAACAATATCACCAGCAGGGAAAAACTGTCGAAGCAATTTTGACTGATATTAAATCTTCTGAAAAAAGACAAAAAGAAGCAACAGATAGGCAAAACGAAGCTATAAGAGAACTATCTAATTTACAAAAAAGAGTTAAGGAAAATAGAAAAGATTTTAACAAAATTTATCGAGAATTAGGAAGAGGCATTGAAAAGGCAGATACAATTGTAAAAGAAGCACTATTAAATATAATAGAAGAACAGCCTACTTCTCTAATTTTTTATAATAAGAATAATGTCAAGATTACTGAAGATTATATGAAAAGAATTTTCCAAGAATACTTCCGCGGAACTAATTTAGAGAATGTTGGTTATAAATGACGAGAAATTCTTAATCCTGAATATTTAGAAGATATTATTGAAGTTTATAAAATTACTCGAGAAGGAGCAGAGCCTATAGAAGTGTTTGAATTGTTAGTCAGTATTGGAACTAAATTAGAAAACTCGATTAATAGTGCAAATGAAACTAAGAGAAAAAAAATTCAAAGAGCTATCGTGGAAAATAATATAAGGACTTGAATTCTTTCGGTGGGAGTGAAAAAATTAAAAAGAGACATTATTACTGATTCAAAAAGAGTAGTGATTAATTACAGAGTGGATAAAGGAGAAACTGCTCCTATCTTAACTGAAATAAATAATCGAGTAAACAGACAATTCAGAACCAATTTTACTCCAATTGATTGACTTCCTTGAATAGTAATAGGAGTAGTTGCTTTAATTTGCTTTGGGATTTGGTTTGCCAGTCGCAGGAGGAGAATAAGGAGATAAATTAGCGAAAAAAAGAGATGAATACAAAAGAAAGCGAGGTACAAGTGATAGTGACTTTTTAAGAGAAAAAGAAAAAGTAAAGAAATTAGAAGATAAAGTCAAAGAATTAGAAAAAAAATAGAAAAAACTTCAAGAGATTTTTAATAGCTATAAGCTATGGTAGAAGTAAAATTTAAAGGATTAACTCCTAAAGGAAACAAAGTATATGAAATTCCTACACTAGAATTAGAAGTAATTGAGGTACCTAAAAAAATTTATTTTGAAAGTAACCCATATGATAAAGACATAATTGATGAAAAAGAACAATACAAAATTGAAACTTTAACCAAAAAATTGCTGGCTGTTTGACATACTCCCCAAGAAGTAGCAGAATATTATTTACAAAAACATCGAGCAGGAAAAACTACCGAGGCTTTGCTAGCAGGCTTAAAGTCTGATTTAAATCAGCGAGAACAACAACTTAAAGATGCTGATGACACTATAAACAGCATGGGAGGAAATATTAATTCGGCTCTAAAAAATGCAAACAAAGCAGAAGAGATAATTATCGACATAAAAGATACTTGAGGAGAACAAGTGTTTTATCAAAATAGCAATATTAGGATTACAGAAAGTAATTTAAGAGACATTTTTGATGAATATTTTAAAGGAACTTCACTAGATAACATTAGTTATCAATGAGGAGAAATATTAGATTCTAATTATTTAATTCATATTAATAGTTTTTTAGACAAAAAAGCAAGCATAATAGATAAAACTAATTCTTTTATAAACTTGAGTAATCAATTAAAATTTTCTCTTAATAGTATTTCTGAAACAAACAAAAAAAAGTATTTAAGAGCTCTTAAAGAAACAAAAATAAAAATTTGAGTTTTAAAGAAAGCAGTAAATTATAAACATCTTCAAAAAGCTCTTGAAAATAATCCCAAAAGAATAGCCTATAACTATAAAATAGATAACGGAGAAGAGATTGCTTGAATTTATGAAGTAACTGAAATCTTTAATGAAAAGTTTGGCTCCAATTGAAGTCCAGTTGGGGTTTTTAGTTTCATAGTGGGAGGTTTATTAGGAATTGTTTTCTTTGGTTACTGATTTTTCTCACGAGTGAAGTCATTATTGATAAATAGAAATAACAGTAAGTAGTTATTTTTTGTTTTTAACTCAGAAAATATTTTCATCAGAGATTTTTTTTGACTTCGGCTCTGTAAGGCCCTAAATCTCAAAAAATAGCTAAGCGACCATATATTTCTGGCACCAAAAAACATAACGTTTGAGATAAGTGGTTACATCCTTTTCTGACATTTACAAGCATATTTTATTTTCGCCCGTTTCTTTTTTTGGTTTTCTAACCATAGCTAGAAACATTATTATTAATCCCCCGACCAGAAAAGCTGGAATAATCACTTTTTTTCAAGGAAATTCGTCCGAGTTATTTTGCAATGTTTTCTCATGATTTAATAATTTTTTTAATAATTTTTCGGCAACAGTTTTTTTAGCGGAAAAATAAATGTCACCGTCATTAATAAACTCCGTGGTTTCTTTTTTTAACTTTTTTAAAACCTTTTCATCACTAGTTTTTAAGGCTGATTCTATTTTATTGGTTAAGTCAGTAATTTTTTTTTGGCTCCCCTGCCGACCAATTTTTTGGCAAATTTCATTCTCTATTTGGATAATCTTTTTTCTATCATTGATCTCATCATTTTTCAGTTTTTTTCACTTTTCTTGGGTAGCAAGGTCTAATTCATTTTCTTGCAGTCCATATTTAGTCAGGAATTTTTTCACGTTTGGAACCGCCATATCTTGTCGATAGGTTTCGGCATTGGCTTGGGCGGCACGTTTTTTTTCACTGTCTTTTTTGGCTTGTCTTTTGGCATTAATGTCACGCGTCATTCTCTCCAAAAAATTTGTAATTTCTTTTTTAACATTTAGATTTTTAATTTTTTCTTCTCAACCACGATATTCAAAACTTAACTCATTTTCGGTAATTACGAGGTCACCATTTAAAGCCTTGTTGATTAGAAATACAACAGCATCTTTAGCATTAGAAAAGTCGTTATCATTGCCAGAATTCTCCGAAGAAGAACTGATTGGAGGATTTTGAGGTTTAGGATAAACATTTTTAAGCGTTTTTTCGAGTTCACTGTATTTAACTCCTCGTCGACTGTCAAATAAATGTTTTTGGTTTATATCTCCGCTTTCTATTAAGGAAAAAAACATGGCCTTTTTTAATTCTTTATTATCTTCCTTAATTCATTGGTCGACATAATTTTCTAATTTTTCATCATTTGAATATATTGTTTCAAAAGCCTCGAGAATGGTCGGGAGATTTTTTTTTGGAGTCCCATTTGTCTCAGGGGTTTCTGGTACGGTGGCTTTTCTTAATAATTCCTTTTCTTTGGAGTTCAATTCGGTTCCGTTTACTTTACCATTTAAATAATTAGTGTAAAGTTCTTCGGCTTCCTTGACTTCTTTGTCCTTAAAATAGTTTTTTCATGCTGCTTTATCGGTCTCGTTAGTTATGTTATGTAATTTATAAAACTCGTTTCATTTTAGCGTAGTTCTAGTGTTTTTAACTTCTACTTGCTTCTGTTTTATTTCGGTGGGTGTTTTAGCACTCTCAATAACTTTCTTTTGGTCTTCAGTTAAAGGGTTTTTTGCTTGCTCCCCTTTACTATTTAAAGTTAGAGCATCATTGTATAATTTTTCCGCTCCTTTTGTATCTTCTTTAAATTGAGTTTTCCAAATATTTTTATCGCTTTCCTTGGTGATGCTGTAATTATCAAAAAAAGGTTGTCATGATTTATCAACTCTTTCCTGTTCTTCCTTGCTCTGTTTATCTTTGTTTTCTTGGCTAATTCTATTACTGGCATCGGTTCTAACTTTTTCTGCTTCGGCTTTATCTTTAGCGGTGGATAATGCTATTTTTTCCTTTTCAATTAAAGATAATTTGCTAATGTCGTCTTTTAATTCTTTGAGTTTCTTGGCAACTTTCTCCTTTTCTTTATTTTCTTTATTTTCTTTATTTTCTTTATTTTTTGCGTCTTCTAGGATGATTGAAGGTGGTTCGGTGGTTTCGGTCGGATTGGCTAAAATAACCTCATCGAAAGCATTACTTTCCAAAACTAAATATTTATTAAGCTTAACAGATGTAAAGTAGGTAAGTTCTCTTTTGATGCCTTTGATAATAACTCTTTTTTCTTTATTTTCTCCCGCTCTGTTGGCTTGTTTTTTTACTAATTCCGCTACCTCCTCGGCTTTTTCTCCTTTAATTATTATTTTTTCTCCATCGGTGCTAAAATCGTTCGCTCACTTAGTATCAGTATCAATTTCACCTAGGTTTACTTCTTCGTTTTTTATCTCAAATTCGGGAACATTACCGACAAAATACTTTTTTTGAAAAACTAATTCTGAATTATTGAACTGAATTGGTTTAATGACATGGATAGGTTGTTGGTCCCCGAGGTCTATTTTTCAAGCTGGATAGTTAGCCGCTTCACCTGTAAAAGTTCTTCTATTAACTGCTATGTTATGTTCTTGTAATAAATTATCATCTACTTCTACATATTTCTCTTTTGTTATATTTTCTAATAATAGAGAGTTAAGCCCACGAGTCATAAGATTATCAGCATGAACCTCTAAATGGGTTTTCCCCTTATTACTTCCAATTATTCCCTTAATTGATAAAATAAAAATTGCCTTTCCTTCCCTTTCTTCTTCCATAGTGTCATGATGTCGGGTTATGATAAATTTAGCCATAATTGTATATGCTATTTATTTTATAAAGATAAAGATGCTTTAATGTAATTTACTACTAATTGAGGTATAGAAATATTTTTCTAACACGGGCGGGATAATTAATTTATTTTCTTTTTCATTATAATAATATTCGCACAAAGTAATAATCAAGCGGTCCACGGCTAATGCGGAGCCATTAAGGGTATGGGGATAATATTTTTTGCCTTCTTTTTTGACCCTGATTTGGCTACGGCGACTTTGAAAATCCTCACAATTGCTACACGAGGAGATTTCTAACCATTTTTGGCTGACGGGCAACCAAACCTCAATATCATAAGTTTTAGCGGCGGTAAATCCTAATTCTGAATGACAAAGTTCGATTACGCGGTGGGGAATTTGGAGGAGATGGAGCAGATGACGAGCATCAGCTAATAATTTTTTTAATTCAGAATAAGATTGTTCGGGCGGGACTATTTTCACTAATTCGACTTTATGAAATTGGTGTAAACGGATTAAGCCTTTATTTTCCTGACCTGCGGCCATTCTTTCGGCTCGAAAACAAGGACTATACGCACACAGATTTAAGGGCAAATCGTCCTCGGCTAATATCTGATTTTGGTAAAGATTAACTAAACTGACCTCGGCAGTGGGAAGGAGATAAAAATCATTTCCCTCTAATTTATAAAGATTATCTTGAAATTTGTGAAACTGCCCGGTATTATAGAGATTATGAGCCTGGACTAAGTAAGGAGTATCAAATAAACGATAACCGCGTTGCTTATTTTCGACCCGCATAAAATTAATTAGAATGTGTAATAATTCGCTTCCGAATCCCTGGTAAACGGCGAATTTGCTACCCGAGAGAAGAATGCTTTTGTCTTCATCAATCATCTGTAATTTTCTTAATATTTTCTCATGACTTAAATTGTGTTGAATGGCATGTTGGTATTCACTGTTGTCAATAATTTTATTGCCTTCTTCATTAGTCGGAGTTTCAAGGGCGGGAAGGTTGGGAAGTTGATTGGTTGATTGGTTTGATTCGGTGGTCAAAAGGTCTAATTCGGCTTCTGTTTGCTTAATTTTTTCTTTAATTTCTTTGACTTTTTCGGCGTTTTGGGGTCCGTATTGGCTTAGTTTGTTGGTTTCTTGGCGTAATTCATTAATTTTTTTTTCTAACCCTTTTTGCTTAATTAATTTCTCCTTGATAGATAATAATTCCTCGTGGGTTATTCCACGAAATTTTAAGCGATTAACCAAGTTTTCGAAATCAGTAAAAAATCTTTTTTTATCTAGCATGGACTCGTATTTTCTTTTTACTAATTTTCCGCGAGCGAATAATTAAAAAAGCTCCTCCTACTACTAGACAAATAAAAATCACACCAAAAATGAAAACAGGGAGAGCGGGAAAATTGCCGTCAGAGTTAGTTTTTTTTGGTTTTCGAGTTTGAGAATTGGCATCGAGCTTATTTTTTATGGCTTGTCGCATTCGTTCGACAAAATTGATTATTTCCGCTTTGTCTTGAATGGTTAGCAAATATTTTTGTCAAGTTTTAACATTATTTCATAGGCTTTTATCTAAATCGCTAGGTTTGATTTTACTTTTGGTGAATAATTTTTCAATTTGTTCCTTAGCGATAGTTTGGTTATATTTTTGTCAGTCGTCAGTAGTATCGTTTTCCCCATTTCCTTCATTGCCACCAGTAGGAGGGGGAGAACCAGGGCCACTACCACCTAATCCAACTCTATTAATACATTCTTGGGAGCAATAATTTTGCCCTCCTCATTGTATAGGGTAAGGATAGCATTTTTTATTACATCGCTGTCGCTGGCAGTTAGGTAATTTTTTAACTTCATCAAAGCAACCTGTTTCATAACCATCAACTATTAAAGTACAAAAATAACCAGGGTAATTTTCCATTTTCCCTAAAACTTTTCCTCATTCGTACACTTTTTCATAACTTTCCCCACAACGGCAGCAATGACAAGGTTTCTCCTGCGAGTCACCCGCGTCATTAAATTCCTGACCGCAAAATATACAGATAAAAGGAATTTTTTCACCCGTCTCTTCTTCCAAGATTTTGACTAATGTTTCATAAGCATTTTGTAGTTCTTGAAATTTTTCTTTAGTTCCTCCCTTGTCGGGGTGATGTCTAAGAGATAATTTTCTATAGTTTCTTTTCAAATCATCAGGAGTATAAGAAGGAGTTAGTCCTAAAATTTGTTCTGCTATTTTTTTTTCATTAATGTTTATTTAAAATTACTGAACAACAATGTACGATTAATAAATTTTGTATAAATTTAGTTTAAAAAATTACAAAGCTACCAGCCTCAAAATTTGGTAATATACTCTGAATTCTTACCTAAAGTTTAAGCAGTCAAAAGCGGAATGAGAAAGAATTATTTGGTTTTTTTTATTACACAATGATCTAAAAAATTAGGTGTTCCTGTAAGTGAGCAAGATCCATCAATATTTTTTGGAAATGCAATTAATTCTTTTAAATTATTAGTATTTAAAATTACAGCCAGCAAGCGATCGATCCCCAAGCCAAGTCCGCCGTGTGGAGGTGCCGCAAACTCTAATGCTTGTAAAAAAAAATTAAAGTTTTTTTCTTTTTCCTCCTGATTATAACCTAAGACTTCTAGAACTTTTTCTTGTAATTCACGAGTATAAATCCGTAGGCTTCCACTTAATATCTCCTCCCCATTACAAACTAAGTCAAAGGCCTCACAAATCACTTCTTCGGGTCTAATTTTATTGTTTAACAAAGGTTCAATATACTTTTCTTTGGGAATGGTAAAAGGGTGCCGCAGACTTTCGTGTTTTTTTGTTTCTTCATTGTATTCAAACAACGGTCAATCAGTTATTCAACAAAAATTTAACTCTTTTTCGTCTTTTAGATTTTGGCGTAAATCAGGTTTATCAGTGCCGTATTTTTTTATTACTTCTCGGTAAGTTAGCGTAGAAAAAGGAGTTTTTATCTGATAACCAAAAACATTTTTTAAAATAGTTTCTAGCATTTCTTCTATCAATTGTCTAATCTGCTGAGAAGTAACAAAACTCATTTCTAATTCTAGCTGCGAAAATTCTATTTGACGATTACTACGAGCATCCTCATTACGGAAACTTTTAGCAATTTGATAATATTTATTAAAACTACTTATCATTAATAACTGCTTAAATATTTGGGCGGACTGAGGTAAAGTATAATAACGATTTTTTAAATTAGCCGGGACTACAAAACATTTGGCACCTTCGGGCGAACTGTTGGCTAAAATAGGAGTTTCAATATCCACAAATTCCCGTTCATGAAAAAATTTTCTTAATTCATAGCAAAATTGGTTTTTAATAAGCAATAGCTTCTTACTATTAGGGTTGCGTAAATCTAAATAGCGATAACGGTATTTAGTATCCTCTTTAACATTAATGAGAGGAAAAGGCAACTCTCTTTTAGAAATATTAGCATTAATTAACTGGTAGTTAGTCAACTCAATTTCCAACTCTTTTTTCAAACCTTCTTTTTTTTTAATAATTCCTTGCACTTCTAGTAGATCACCTTTTTTTCTTGCTCTTAGACGTGAAATTAATTCTTTATTTTTAACTACAATTTGAATGTAACCACTACTGTCTTGACCGGTAATGAACCATAATGAGCTACCTTTATCATTAATATTAGTAACTCAAACACAGAGAATAATTTCTTCGTTCAATTGTTCAAAAGTTAATTTGGTGATTTGTGAAAAAGAAATCATGTTTTATTTATCTACTTATAGTAATTTTAAACACTAATGAGAGCTAAGAAAGCTCCTTCTCAAATTCTTATAGCAAAGAATCAGGAGAGAATAAAATCTAACTAGTTTATTAAACTAGTTAATGAATTGGCAAAGAACTATTATATAAATTATGCTTAAAAGATATTTCCAGTATTGGCTCAACTTAAAGTTCATCCCGAACAAGAGTTAAACCAAATAATTAGTGAATGTTGCTGATTATATAATCATTTTCTCCAAATTAGACTACGATAACTTTTATTTCGTCTCTTCCACTTCTTTTACACTTTTTTATATAAATTAGAAAGGGGGGAAAGGACATGATTAACGTATGGTTTTTTTATTTTGGTTTTTTCTCGTTTTATTTTTTTTATTTTACACCTTTTGCAAAATCTCATACAAAAGCATCAAAATAAAAAAAAGTAATAAGTACCAAAAGTAAAATTCAAGAAAGAATTTTAGGTAGGCCTATCTCATCACCGATCTTTCTTTGCTTTTTTATATATCTTCTATAAATTCATTTAGCTACGCAAAAAAAAAGTACAAAAACCAAAAAAAAAAACATCATCTGCTTATTTTCTTGGTATTGACGAGGAGATTTTGCTTTCATATCAAATTCATGGTCTTTGATATTCATGATAATAAAACTCTTATTCTAACATCATCTCCGTTCTCTTCCACATCTATTGAAATCATGCATGTTTCTTTAGTAATTTTTGATCGTTCTTAAGTTATTTATTTACTAGTTTGTTTGCTTCTAAATGTCGACTTCAATCACACTCTGTTTCTATTCATCTACCAACATTTTTCTTATTTAGAAATCACATATACTTTCGAGATTTAACTAAAAAATCTCAGTTGTCTCTTCCAGCTCTCTTGTTCTCTTAAAGTATTCAGAATTTCGCTTATACTTTTACTTTCGTTTTTAAGTAAACTTATAATATTTCGTACTATAATGCGACTGATTGGCTAATGCGAGTAAAATGGTTTAAACTTTCGCTGACTAATAGTTCTCCAACAGCTTTTTTATAATCTTCTGCTATATCTTCATCGCGTAACATTCTACCAGCTATATCATAAATAAACCCCATCTCTAAAGTAGACTGAAAACTCTCTGCCAGTTCAATAGTTCTTAATGAATCAACTCTTTTGCTTAAATTCTCATCAGTTCTATTTAGGTTCTTGTATTTTTCAAGAATAACTGCTCCAGAAAATGATCCACCTACTATATTTCCAGAAATAGGAAAAGCAACATTGGTAGCAAATCCGGTAGTTGCATATAAAAATTTAACTGCTTTTCAACCAAAGACAGGACCATAACCTCTACTATCTCTAATATCACTACTTTCTAAATCTTCATAATTCACTTTACCATCTAATTCCTTACTTAGTAAGGAATCAAGAATTTGAATAAATTCTCCAAGAATTAGAAAACCCTGATTATGTTGGCAAAGGTTTTTGATCTTTACCAAACCCCCCCACTGCTTTAGAAAAGAGTGAGTATGATATTTGTCAGAAAATATTAACTTATCAGCAAAAACATAAACTAACTGATAAAGAAGTTACTGCAGAAACTGAGGATATTCTTTTTTGTCGAATAGATTGTTTTACCCTTTATAGACTGATTACTTATGCTAATGAGCTTATTCTAACTTTTGGAAATGAAGATAACCAAAAATTGCTAGTTAACAGTACAAATGACAGAAATAAAGTTAAATAAAAAAACTTGAACTTTTCGTTGTAAGATAATTTTTAGTAGTAGTTGAGAAATAAAATGATTGACTATTACCGACCATTTTATAATAAAGTGGACATGATAAACACGGTATTAGCAACGAGTTAATTAGATAATTAATGAATAAGTTGAACGAAATCTCAATTATGAAACCTAAGAAAAGACATGATAATAGAAATTAATGATATAAACAAAACTAACTTAGTAAATACTTATCTTGTATATCTTTTTTAATATAGGAAAAATTCGCCTTGTTTATTTTTGTGAAAACTCATATAATCTTTTTTATCATAAGCCTCTGTTTTAGTTTCAAACTTTTAATTCCTTTCTTTCCAAGTCTGCTAATTGTTCTTCAAACCTAATGATTTCAGTTTGTTTACTCAATATTTCTTCAATTTCTTCTTTGCCTAGTTTTTTAGTAAGTATTTCTTTAATTTCTTCTATTTTAACAAATATCTTAGAGTCGGATGAAATATTTTGAATATTAACCTTTCAATGTTTTTTTAGTAAATTTTTTAGTAGATAATTAGTTTCTTCGCTATTTTCAACAATTAATTTTTCTAATTCTTCTTTTTTAGTTTGAATTAAAAATTCTAGTTTTTCAGGATCATTTACATAAACTGCTTCTTCTGCCTTATTTAAAATTTTCTCTCATTTTTGTTCATCTACTATTTTTTTAATTTCTCATTCAATAATTTTATTCTTTATCTTTTCCTCTTCTAACCATTTTTTTGCTAATTTTAGTTTACTTTGCAAATTTTTGATTTCTTTTTCTTGCTCAGTTATTTTTTGATCATTATTCATAATATATGTTTTATATTGTACAATGCCCAAGATATCTCTGATATTTAATGAATTTTTCATATTCTTCATCGGCATTCGCACAAAATTTAAAAAATAATTATATATGCTACAAAACGAATCAATTTTATCCGTGGTCGATAACTCAGGTGCAAAAAAAATATTAGTAATTCGCTGTTTAGGCGGTTCTAATCGTCGGTATAGTCGAATTGGTGATTTAGTAATTGCAACTGTGAAAAAAGCCGAAGCCAATAAATTTACTAAGAAGGAAGAAAAAGTGGTAATGGCCTTGATCGTGGCTACTCGTCGTTATTTTCGTCGTCAAAATAATACTTGAATAAAGTTCAGCAAAAACTGTGCTATTTTAGTAGAAAAAAAAGACAAAAAAATAAAGCCTAGGGGGAATCGAATTTTTGTGCCTTTATTAGCTGAATTTAGTCAGTGAGGTTATGAAAATTTATTCAAATTAAAGCCTGAAATTCTATAAAAAAATAAGAGGTTCTACTAAATTTTTAGCATATAATTTTCTCCAAAAGGTTTTTTTGACGCTTGCAATAATGAGTGCAAATAAAAATCCTAGTTTTTATAGCTTTTAGTTTTATGTTAACTAACATCGGGAAATTTTTTCTGATTTGGTTAATTTATTGTTATCCGATTTGACTGTATAAATCTAAAACTCAAGAGAAGACAGTTCGTTTTGTAAAATTGCTAATAAATTATATAATTACAAATTATAGTCAAAGTACAGTGGAAGAAAAGTTCGATTTAAAAAATTTACTAACTACTTGTGACTAAGCTTTTAACCAATTCGTCTTTCGCTTTTGAAGACGGGGGGTTGGCTGGAGAACGATACAAAGAAAAAAGAGAGATGTTAAAATCAGCTAAAATGTCTTATATTAAGCCTAAATTAATATGTCTTATGAACTAATTATTATTGGAGCAGGTCCAGCAGGGTTGACTGCTGCTATTTATGCTAGAAGGGCTCTCTTGAAATGTTTAATTTTAGAAAAATCCTTGTCTGGTGGGAAATTAAATAAAACGGCTGATGTTGATAATTATCCAGGTTTTACTTCTATTAAAGGACCCAAGTTGGCAGAAAGAATGACGGAACATACCAAACATTATGAAATTAATTGAGAATATGAGGAAGTAACTAAACTAGAAAAAAAAGCACAGGAATTTATTATTAGCACTAGTGAAGGAAACAAATTTATCAGTAAGACAGTTATTATTGCCTCAGGAGCGATTGAAAATAAATTAGAAATTAAAGGAGAAAAAGAACTAACTAATCTTGGGGTTTCTTATTGTGCTATTTGCGATGGTTTTCTTTTTCGAGATAAGGAGGTAGCAGTAGTAGGAGGAGGTTATTCAGCCTTAGAAACGGCTCTATATATGAGTAATCTTGCTACTCAAGTTTATCTTATTCACCGCAGCGAAACTTTTCGGGCCGAAAAAGAAATAGTAGCAAGAGCAAAAAAAGAGCAAAAAATAACTTTTTATCGTAGCAATACGGTCCGAGAAATTAACGGTCAGGAAAAAGTGGAAGCAATAACTATTTGTGATACTAAAAATAATGAAGAAAGAAAATTATCAGTGGCCGCAGTTTTTCCTTGTATCGGACTTTTGCCTTTTAGCAATTTCGCCCACCAGTTAGGCATCTGCGACCAACAAGGTTATATTGCTATTAAGGATGATTGCTCGACTTCGATTCCTGGTTTATTTGCTGCTGGAGATGTGGCTCGGGCTAGTGAAAAAAAAATTAAGCAAATTGTAACAGCCGTAGCCGAAGGAGCTATTGCTGCCCAATCAGTAACCAATTACTTAAAAAAACAGCAAAAAAAAAGATATTAAATACCTCTTAAAACGCTCTAGAATAGTTTATTTCTTCAGGGCTAGCACTATTCTTTTTCTAATCATCAACCAATCAGAAAACCAGCTATAATTATGAATAATCCAATTAAGTTATTCACTATTGCATTATCACCTTTTGTATCATAACCTCCTTTGAGAAAGAAACCAACTATTATACTTATTATTAAACCTGTTAACAAGCCTCATCATTTATTTTTAATATTCATATATTATGTTTTTTATTCTTTATTTGTTTGTTTTATTACTTAACATTTTTTTTCTTTTTTATCTTAATCGTTTTTTCCTCATCAATGTAATAAATACCTTTAGATTCTTTATAAATGCTTGGTAAACGTAACGATCTTATTTTATTAGCTACAAATGAACTAACTTTTTGTTTGTTCGATCCTTTAACCACTATTTTATTTTTTTCTACTGTTACTTCTAAACCCTGAGGAATGTCAACATAGTTTAAATGAGATCTAGCTAGAGAAAATTCTAGCTTCTTATCTTTTAAGATAACTTTATAACCAACTCCTTTTACTTCTACAATACATTGATATCCTTCTAACACTCCTTTTATCATATTATAAATTAAAGAATTATAAGTTCCTGCTAGAGGGTTATTTTTTGATTTAGTGGAAATTTGACTACTTTTGATGATGACCTCTAGTTCAACAGGAAAATTTAGTTCTTCTCTCTCTCCCGTAGAACTTTTCACAAAAATTTTTTCTTTTTCTAATCTAACCTTCACGTTTTCGGGTATAGAAATGATTCTATTAGCAATTCTTGACATATAACTATTTTTTTTGTATAATTAGCCGAAAGATTAATTATGGCATTTTTTTACTTTATAATGAAAGCACCAATAATTTTGGTTCTTGTATAATTTTTTTTAAGATTTCAACTAATTTGTCTATTTCCTCCTTAGTATTATAAATAAAAAAGGAAATTCTTATGGCGGCTTCCATACCAACTAATTCTTTTAAGTAAGGACAACAAAAATTGCCGGCCCGCACACAAATATTATTTTTTCCTAAATAGTCAGCTACATCATGAGCGTGACAATCTTTTAAATTGAAAAGAACAATATCTACTGTTTCTAGTCTTTGATTATAAATAATTATTTTCTCTAATTCTTTTAGTTTATCTAAAGCATAATTTTTTAATTTTTTCTCATAATCGCTTATTTCTTTTATGTCCAAATTATTTAGAAACTCAAAAGCAGCCTTTAAACCAAATATTTGGGCCAGTGGTAAAGTGCCGACCTCAAATTTTCTCGATAAAGGTAAATACTCATTTTTCTCCGCCAAAGAATTATTAGGTCCGAATTTTTTTCCACCCCCTCATAACAAGTTAGGTAATTTTTTCGCTACTTCCTTTTTTATTCATAAAACACCAATTCCGGTTGGTCCGTAAACTTTATGTCCGGAAAAAACCAAGGCATCAATGTTTCATTCTTTTACATTAATCGGCAAATGAGCGATACTTTGGCAAGCATCAATTATTACTAAACAATCGGGATTTATTTCTTTGATTTTTTCGCTAATCTCTTTTACTGGATTAATCACTCCTAAACTATTACTCATGTGAACAAAACTGACTATTTTGGTTTTTTTGTCGATATAATTCTCTAATTTATTAATATCAATTATAAATTCTTCACTTAAAGGCAAAAAATCTACCTTTGCTTCTTTTTTTTGGGCAATATCCTGTCATATGTAGCAATTAGAACTATGCTCTAAATGAGTTAAAAAAACCTTATCGCCTTTTGCTAAATAATCTTTCAAGGATAAAGCCAAAATGTTTAAAGAATAAGTGGTAGAGGGCAAAAAAATAATTTCCTCGGGGTCAGCATTAATTTTTTCGGCAATTAATTGACGGGTTTGAGAAATAGTTTGACGGACTTTTTGAGCAAGTAAATTACTCCCCTCGCTATGACTATTAATAGAATATTTTTCGTAATAGCTTCTAATTGCTTGAATGACTGTATTTGGTTTTAAACTAGTCGCTGCACTGTCCAAGTAAACAGAATTGTTTTGTTGAGTAAAAAAGGGAAATAAATTTCGGATTAATTGCATTTTCCTAACATATAATTTCTTCAAAATTTGATTCCCATTGTTGTCCATAATTTTATGTGTAATTTTCACAATCTTATAGTAATTTTATCTATTTTTTCAGTAGCGAAAAAATAGACATTTCCATAAAAATTCAGTGTGTTAGTAGTTCATAGTAACATGAAAAACTGATAATACATTAAGCTGCTTTTTCATCAAGAAGCCGCTCAAAAGTTAATAGAAAAGTGAGGCGACAAGTATATCAAGGATGGCCTGCTCAATTTTCTTGATGAATTACACAAAATTTTATGCAAAAAAAACACAGCTACGAAAAAGCGGTCAAGAGAAGACAGTTCGTTTTGTAAAATTGCTAATAAATTATATAATTACAAATTATAGTCAAAGTACAGTGGAAGAAAAGTTCGATTTAAAAAATTTACTAACTACTTGAAAAAAGTTTGCTGCCCAGTATAATATTCCTTGGAAAAATTCTTTTTTGCAATGAGAATTACCTTCCAGTATCTCGGCTGACTTTGCTCTGAATTTGGCTTTGTTTGCTTCTCATAAAGCCAAAAGCAATCCTCAAGCAGTAGCCTGAGAAATAATAAAAGTCACTGATTGTCCTAATTGAGAATATACCATTACCGAACAAGGTTATATTAATTTTCGTTTTCCCATCACTTATTATCAACAATTTCTTAACCAAACATTCCAAAAAGAAGGACAAAATCTTCAAGGAGAAAAAAAAAATATTCGTCTAAATATTGAGTATGTTTCGGCTAATCCCACTGGTTATTTACATTTAGCCCATTTTCGCCATGCGGTCATTGGTAATACACTGGCTAATGTCTATCAATTTTATGGTTATCAAATAACCCGTGAATATTATATTAATGACCGCGGTGGGCAAATTGCTTCATTGGTTAATTCGGTTTATCATTTTTACCATCAATTACAGGGTGTTACTTTGGAAAATTCAGACAAAATAGAGTATGTAGGCAAGTCTAGCCGAGAAGCCGCTCAAAAGTTAATAGAAAAGTGAGGTGACAAGTATATCAATAAAGAATTAAATAAAAAGGATTTTAACATTTGAAAAAAAGAGGTTTTAGAGTTAGTTTTAGCCCAAATTCGCCAAGATTTAGAAAAATGTGGAATTAAATTTGATGTTTGGTTTTCTGAAACTAATTTATACGAAAAAAAACGGCACTTAGATTTAATTCAAGAATTAGAAAAAAAAAACTTAACTTATAGTCAAGAGGGGGCAACGTTTTTCCGTAGTGGTTTAGGTGGTGATGACAAAGACCGAGTAATTATCAAACAGGATAGTGATTATACTTATTTCTTTTCCGATATTCTTTACCATCAAGATAAAATGCAGCGAGCTGATAAATTAATTAACGTTATGGGAGCCGACCATCATGGTTATGTTTTTCGCATCAAGAGTGCTTGCCAGTTATTAGGTTATCAATCAGAAAATATCCAAATAATTTTAGTTCAAATGGTTAATTTACTTACCAAAGACGGTCCCGAAAGATTTTCCAAACGAGCCGGCAATACCATTGAATTGGAAGAAGCCTTAAAATACTTAGAATTAGACCAATTAAAGTTTTTTTTATTAGAAAAAGAACCTAGCCAACCCCTTGCTATTAATACTAAATTGCTAAAAGAAAGTAAAGAAAAAACTCGTCTTTATTATATTCAATACGCCCATGCTCGCTGTCATCAAATATTCCAAAAAGCTGAAGAAAAAGGTATCGCCAAAATTAGTTCTAGTATTGACTTGCTAAAAGGAGACAAAGAAAGAAAAATATTTAACTTATTAGTTCGTTTTTCTTTTGTTTTAGAAAATATTATCGAGGAAAACAAATCTCATTTTTTAATCCACTATCTCTATGAAATGGCCCGAGTTTGGCAAGTTTATTATCAAAGTGGTGTTATTTTAGAAAAAAACCAGCCTGAGTTGACCAGTCAAAAGCTCTTATTAGTCAAGAATATTCAAATAATTTTAAAGCTTGGTTTAGATTTGATAGGGATAGAAGCCCCAAATATTATGTAATTTAATTTTCTGAAGATTAGATAAGGGAGAATAAACTTACCTATTTTTTTTTCTATTTATTTGCCTTTTCATAATTAAATTTTTTGTTTTCTCACTCTTTCTGTAATTCAGAAAAGTAAAGTCGGGGGCGAATGTTCTTTCAATCCTTTATTTCTTCTTTTTGTTCTTCTCCTTTTGATTCTTTTACCAATATTGTTTTATACCAGTCTAAATCTGCTTCTATTTATCAAAACAAGAACCTCATTGTTGTTAACAAACTTATTTATTTTTGTTAGTTTGGTAAACTTTGTTTTCTGTCATATGTTGTTTATGGCATGGACAAAAAGTAGACTCTAAAAAAGTTCTGTATATTAAAATTATTTATGCAAAAATTCAACGTAATCGTCTATCTCAAAAACATTTTTGCCATTTACTAGGTCTTCTTTTAATAACTTTATTTTGCAAAGATTAACCATTCAGCGGGTGTTTTTACCAAACACTAGATGCTCAGTACAGAAGTACAGATCAGGTAAGTTTTGATCAGAAGTTTGCTTAAAAAGATAATAATATTCACTGGGGAGACCAAAACCAATCCCCGCCACTTTACTATCTAAACTTATTGTTCCTTCTATAGAAAAAATAGAATATTCAAGTTCTACTTTTTCTTGATTATCGATCGGTGGGGGAGAATTATTTGGGTTGGTTTCATCTGGTCAATTAGCCAAAGGTGTTAGAGTAAAATCATTGTTATTTTCATCAAAATAGTATTCATCTAAATTATTTCCTCATTTATTTGTGCCCGAAATATTTTTTTTTTGAAAAGAGAGTTTGAAAGGTGGGCAGTTTTGGCGTTCCATTTTTTTCCCTTTGAAAAAAGGATGATTTTTAGCAATACAAAAGCGCCGTTGCATGTTTGGATTACGAGAATTTCAGTCAGATTTATCATCAAATCCTCAATAATTCCACTTATAAACCGAAATTCCATCAAGTTTAACTTCAACTTCTATTTTTTCATTAGGAGTTGGATTTTGCGAAGGTGGAGAGTATTTTGGAGTTAAAGTAAATTTATCATTATCCGCTTCAAAAACTCAATTATTATTACCTGGACCCTTAGTGGCATCTTCTTCATGAAAAGAAAAATTATATTGGTTATCTTTAATAATTAAGTCACTAGTTGCGGACAAAGAGAAAATTTTGTTTTTATGGTCGATTAAAATCCTCTTTTTATGATCATTAACATCAATATATTCGCGCTTCCCTCCTACTTTGGTGTTATATTTAACCGTAAGTTGATGATGATTTTTATTTGGTAGGAGGTCATTCCCTTTTTTTAAATTAGTTAATTGTCGAGTTAATTGGTCGATTTTGGCTTGTAATTTTTGTCGATTGATGGAATTAGTTTCGTTAGTTAATTTGTTTTCTGCTTCTTGTAATTTATTTTGAAGTTCCTCAATTTTAATTTCCAAAGTATTAGGATTTTTAGTGAATTTTTCTCCAATAAAAAAGGCTACAATTACCAAAATAGCAACAATTAACCCAACCAAAACAAATTTTTTTAATTTCTTTCTCATTAGCATTTACGATGTATAATAAATTTTGTTAAAAAAAACTAGCAAATGTTAACGAGGAAAACATTTCGGCTATTTAATTTAACAAAACAAAAAAAATAGTTGTCGCCGGCTCAATTTGTTTTACTAAATCTGAAAAAAATGATTCGGAAAACATAGTTGGACGATTCTGAAAAGTACATCTGATTATAAGAAATATCATTGATATCAATATTAAAATAATAAATATAGATGTATAAAGTTAGAGTATAAAATCAACAATAACAGTTTAGTGAAAAAGCTAATAAAGCATTTATTAATTTTGCATCAATAATCAAATAAATACAAATCTTCATAAAATGGCGCAAAAATCTAGCCCTTATTCAATCCGCTTAGGTTATAATAAAGACTGAAATAATTATTTTTTTGCTAAAAGTAAAAAAGAGCAAGTTGACTATCTAAAAAAAGACAAGCTGATTCGTGATTATCTCAACTTTCATTTTTCTGACATTGATCAATTAAAAATTGAGTATACTAAAAACAGTATTTTTATCTATCTTCACATGCCAGGAATTAGCTTCCTAATAGAAGAAAATAAAGAGAAGTTAAACATGGTAGCAAAAGGTGTACATACTGTGTTTAATGATAGTAGTATCAATGTTCAAGTGAATCTAATCGAAGTAAAAAGAATTTATAGCCAAGCTCAATCGATAGCCAATATAATTGCTAAACAATTAAAAATGAGACTTCCTTCCCGTCAAATTCTAAAAAACGTGTTAATTAAATTACCTTTTGAAAAGGAAGTCAAAGGAGTAAAAATAGAAATCAAAGGTCGTCTAGATGAATCTGACATTGCTCGAGAAAGAAAAGAAACATACGGTAAAATGCCTATTAGTACTATTGATAGTAATGTTGATGTTGGGAGAAATAAAGCTATATTATCCTCTGGAACAATTGGTATTAAAGTGCTAGTTTATAAAGGAAGATTTTGAAAAAAAAAAATAAACATAATGTTGATACCTAAAAAAACTAAATATCGCTATAATCATTCTTATAGTTATGAAGGCTATCCTAAAGGAAACAGAGTAGTTAGTTTCGGTGAGTTTGGTTTGAAGACTCAAGAAGGAGCTTATATTACTAACAGACAAATTGAAGCTGGGCGAAAATTCATCAGTCCTTACGTAAAAAAAACTGGAAAAATGTGAATTAGAGTTTTTCCTCATTTAGGAAAAACAAAAAAATCTGTAGGAGTAAGAATGGGCTCTGGGAAGGGCTCAATAGAAGAATGAGTGGCTGTTGTGAAGTCCGGAACCATTATCTACGAAATTAAAGGAGTATCTAAAAGTGTTGCTTACAAAGTGCTAAAAAAAGCTGGTGACAAATTACCAAAAAATAATGGTAAAGCAAAAATCAAATATAAAGTTGTTGAAAGAAATGAATAAAAGGGCGTAAAAAGAAGAATTTTTTATCATTAGAAATACTGATTAGCGTTGTTGTTATCCAAGTGAGAAATAGAGTAATTACTAAACTGATCAAGAATAATTTTTGTTATAACGGTTAAAAATGCCAGAAAAGATACATAAATTAAAATGAATGAGAAAGGTTGGACAATCGGTAGCTAATATTTTAAAAAGATTGAAAGAAGAAATAAGACCTGATATTTCTGGAAAACATTTAGAAAAACTAGCTATCGAATTAATGAAAAAAGAAGAAGTTTGTTCATCAAGTTTGGGTTACAAAGACAGTTTTCCGTCTGCTATTTGTGTTTCAGTAAATAGTGAGTTAACTCACGGAATTCCTAATGAGAAAAAATTTCAGGAAGGCGACTTAGTATCGTTTGATGTAGCTTGCTACGTGAAAAACGAAAAAGGAATTACTTATCATGCAGATGCAGCTTTGACTATTATCGTTGGAGAAGGAGATGAAAAAAAAAAAAATTTATTAAGTGTAACTAAAAATAGTTTACATTATGTGATTCAAAAAATCATACCTAACAAGACTACTGTCCAAGATATTGGCGAAATGTTAGAAAAATACATACGAACCCGTGGTTATCATCCTATTAAAGAATATGGTGGTCATGGCATTGGGGAAAAACTTCATCAAGAACCTTTTATTCCTAACTACAAAATACCTAATAAAGGAGGCATTATCAAGAGTGGAATGTTCATCTGTATCGAACCATTAGTTCAAATCAATGATGCAAAAATCGAAATTTCAAAGGATAAGTGAACAGTGGTTTCAAAAAATAATCATCTAAATGCTCATTTTGAACACACTATATATATTAATGATGAAGAAGCAGAAATAATAACTAATTTTGAATAATTTTTTTTGTTTAATTTTGACATAATTGTTTACTAAATCTAAAGATTTTCGTGACTCGAAAAAAAGTATTTTTAAGTAAGATAATTACTGTAGTTTTTGTAATAATAATATAGGAGCTAATATTAAAAACCTTAAACTTACTTTTAGGCAAAATAATCCGGAAGCAAGGAAAATATATTGAACGCAGAGACAGTTCGAAAGAACTGATTTTATCTATGAATTTATCAAATGATTTAAATTCTTCTGATTTTTGAAGAGATATCTATCTAGCCAAAATCGAAGAAATCTTAGAAGACATCTGAGTCACTAGCAAAATAGGAAACAAACACGATCTAGAGATTAAATTGATCAGTAGCTAGTAAAAAATAAGCTATTAATTAGTTCTATTTATCTATTCATTTTTTACAAAGACACAAATCAGATAAAAATAACAAATCATTTTAGTGAATAACAGAAATTATTGTTTTCTACTTTTAGTTTTATTACTGCTTTACTGGTTTAGAAAAAAATATAGTTAAACTTTGAATTTAGTTAGGTTAATGATTAGACTAATTTAGATTGTCCGAAGATGATCTACAGAATTAAACTTTAACTGATTTCTCATAATCCGATAAAGAGATTGCATTTCTAAGTTTATTTCCTTTACGAGAAAAGTAAAATATTGGAGATGAACATTTAACTTTTTGGGCTTATCTCTATTCTATCTTATGGATGATTTTTTTTACGTTGCTTTCTTATAAAAAAAAGAATATTTTTCCTTAGTTCATTCTTTACCTCTACGGTCATAAAAATATAAGTTTTTAAGATTTTTTTATAAGTTCCTTATCAATAAGAAAAAGTATGTTTGCTTGATTTTTCTTGTCATGCCTTAACTTTTGTTTGTTTTGCTAATTATTCTTTTTTTCTCTGCTAGAATATGGCATTTCTCGGTCAGTTCTTTGTGCAAGAATTAGTAAAGATTGCTGTGAAAGAAGTCGTTGAAGCGGCAGTGGTGACAACCGTGGTGGCAACTACCGCTTATGTCGGAGTTAAAACTGTTGAAGGAATTAGAGACATGGTGGGGAAAGAAAGCAGTTCCTCCTCTTCCATTACTACTTGCTTTCCATTAGAACAAAAGACTATCTATGATTGGTGGGGTCATGGTCTTACTGACGAGGAATACCAAAAGCTACTTGAGTTAGGATATAATATCAGAACTGAATGTTTTTCGTTGGAGGAGGTGAAAACTATGATCCGTTGTGAAGTGAAAGCTCCAGGTAAACCGCCTGTCAATGCACCTGGCTGGGAACGTAAATGGGAACCTCCAAAAGGCTGGAATGGAGAACTAAAAAGACCTAATGATAAAAGCAAAGCCAAAGGCTATCCTCATAAGGATGGCAGTGTTTGGGTTCCTACTGGTGAGAATCCAAATAATCCTAACTCTCATGGAGGTCCTCACTGGGATGTCGAATATCCTAGCGGACATTACGGAGATTATGAAAATGTTTTTCCAGATGGAACTGTAAGGAGAGGAAGAAAATAAGAAGTTTTAACAAAGGTGAGAATAAAACACAGAACTTATTTTTTAGGATAAACATTTTGATGCACCCCTAAAAATTCCGGATCTTTGTTTTTGTCTATCGGCGAGATACTAGACATCTTATAATTATAATAGGCAACGTTTGATTTTTTCTTACTTTTCTTATCTGAGGGGTTATAAGAATGAATAATGATATTCACCTCTTTTTTATCAGGATAGAACTTTTTTTTTAAATACATAGTTCTATGTCAGTCTGCATCATAAAACAAAGTTCCGTGAATACCATTTACTAACTTTTTATCTACTCTATTTTTTCACATCTCTTCGAAAACTTTGTCTCATCTCTTTCTTTCTTCTTTTTTCTCTGTCTTTTTTATTCGTTTCGAAAAATCCTCAATAAACTCAATATCTTGTCCATTAGGAAAGATTAAATTAAAATATTCTTCTTCGATACTATAAATAGGATAATGACAATTTATTGCTCCATCAATAACTTGAATATTCTTAAGAGTTTTTAGTTTTTGAGTCATGTTTTATAAATTTGTTTTAATTTTTTTTCTAATTCCCATCCTTGGATTAGTTTTTTTTCTGTTTTTAGTTTTTAATTATTTGTTTTTTATTTTCTTTTCGCTTTTTGTTTTTTCTTATTTATGTATTAAAATAGTATGAATAAATAAAACTTTTAAGAACTTTGTTCACAAAATAGTTATAATTTTACAAATTATGATTTACCTATTGTTCAGAATGAATTTCATACGCTTTGTTAATTTCTAAATTTGATACAGATTTCATAAAGATAAAATAAGTAAGATTCCGAACTAACAGAAAATATGAATGAATAGAACCAATGATTATTGGATTTCTGAAATTAAGTACTATTAAAAAGATAGTTCGCATGTTCTAACCATAAAAATACAAAACATGCTTTTGTTACCATATTGCATCTTTTATATACAAATACAAAGCATTTTTTTGAAGATTATGATAGAATCTCAGGTGAAAACAAAACTTTTTTAGCAAAAATAGAAAAGATTTCTTCCTAGCAAGATAAAACAAACTTTTTACTATCAGACAAATAAGACAAATAAATCAATCAATTTAAAACTAATTAAGATTTTTCTTGGGAAATCTCTATTCTTAAGTACATCTTTATTCTATAAGGTTCTACACTTATTTGAGGATGATTTTATAGACTAATCATTCTTTATCTTTCAACTTCTTAAAGAATAAGAATTAAGTTTGTTTAAGCAACAAAATAATGATTTTTTGAGGCTTGTTTGTGTTTTCGTGTGAATAAATAAAATATTTTGTTTAAATTTTCTTAAATATAGAACAAGAGTAAAAATAGTTAAGGTTTGCGATTGTCAGCGATAGACAGAGATTACATAAAGACAAAGAATTTAACCAAATCAGAGATCTTTGCTTTTACTCTGTTGTTAATTAATGATAGATAATCTTTGCAATATCAGTGATGTTTTTTTCTTATAAAAAGATAACTTTAATTTGCTTTTTTCTTCACCTTGTGCGGTCAAAAAATAAGTTTGATTAAGTTTTTTTTACGAATAAAAGTGAGTTAAGAATTTATTTTAACTTTTGTCTTTTTGAATTATTTTTTTGCTAATATTGTCTTTGTTTTGTTTAGGTTTAAATCTCTATCTTATCTTTTTTTTAATACTTTTAAAAACAACATGGGTTTTTGGAGCGATATTGCTGAAATTGGTATTGGAATAACGATAGTAACTACCTCTCTTGTATGTCCGCCAGCAGGATTTGCTATGGCAGCTTCCACGACATTAGTAGGGGGAACAGTAGCAGTTGTTGGTAAAGCTACTGACGATGAAGAATTAGAGGAAGTAGGCATGACTCTTTTTAAACCAGGAGCAACATCGTTAGTAACAGCAGGAACTGGTTTAAAAGCTCCACGCACAAAATGTTCACTACCCTTAACTTTCTGTAAAAAATAATTATTATGAAAAAGAAAGTAGGTAAGAAAAAGATGAAATTAGTTCGTGTTTTAATACGTAGATATGATAGAAGATCTAATTTTTTTCTTTTTCTTTTTATCCTTTTTGTTTTCTATTTTTTTACTCAATAAGAACGAATGCTCCAAATTATCTTGTTTATGTTTCTCTCTTTTCTTTATTAACTTGTCTCTCTTTTTTTATTTATTTTCTAAAACGATTTTTAGTTTACCGCGATAAGTTGGAAAAAGGTTCTCATAATTTATAAACAATAATTTTTTTTATCTTTTTTCTTTCCTAAAATAGTTATATCTTTCCCCTTGATAGCCAAGTTTTTTCTGTTCTTGGTCTTCAACTATTTTATTTTTTTTAGTATCTTTTTGTTTATTTTTCCTAAGTTTTTATCTTTTGTATGTATTTACCCGCGTGTAATTATTAAAATTGTAAGCATAAAAAATGATACTTGTCAGAAATTAACCATTAAAAAAGAATGTTAAAAGTTAAAAACTTGCAATAATTTTACAAAGAATTTAAAAAATACTTAGTCTCTAAAAATGTTTGTGATTCAATAAATTACGAAGACTTTGTTAAGAAATTTGAATTTGGAGAAAGTGGAAAGAGACAAATACGAAAAAGAACAAAAGAGAGTAAGTTATACCCATCAACAAAATTCCTTACCTAGTCTGAAAGAAACTAATCCTAATCTCCAAGGCATTTATTCTCAAGTTCTCCAAGATGTAGCCCAAAGAGTTAAAAAGGCTTTTCAAGATCAAGATAGATAAGAATATTTCTCAGTTAACAAATAAGTTAAAATATAAATTATGTTAATTGTATTCGTTGGCATCCCTGGCTCGGGAAAATCAAGCACAGTTAAAAAACTGGCCAGTTTGCTAAATGTAAAATGTTTTGCTGAACCAGAAGAAGAAAAATGAGCCGATGCGGCAAAAGATTGAAAAACCTATGGTAGTTTTTCGATGCTAATGTGATTTCGTTCTATTCGTGTCCCGATGCTAATTGAAGCTCAAAAACTGAGTGAAGAAGGAGAAACTATCTTAATTGATACTTATTACGATAAACTCCTCCATTATTACATTAATAAATTCTGTATGCGATGGTTGCTTTCTCCTTCGGACCGCTATCTTCCAGTAATGAAAGAAATTGCAGCAATTGACAAAGACATACTTCCAGATGCTGATATTGTTATTTTTTTTGAGATGAATAATAAAGAAAATTGACTTAGTTCTTTAAAAGAACGAGGTCGTTCAACTGATAATGAGGAAGAATTTTTAAAAAATTTTGAAACGCAAAAATTTCTTCTGGAAGCCAGCAAAAAATATTGTGAAGAAAAGAATATAGAATTAATCCTTTTTCCTCGCGGCACTGCTTCAATCGAAGACTCAGTATTAAGTCTTAAAAAAATTTTGGAAGAAAAGTTGCCAAAAAATAAATAAATATAGCAACGGAAAGTGGCCTAATGGCAAGGTGCTTGGTTAGGACCAGGGGATCGTGAGTTCGAGTCTCGCCGTTCCGACTATTTTAATAGAGAGCTTGAAAGAGAGAATATTTCTATATAAATCAGTCGTTTTTGCTTTATTTTTTTTGTTTTTAATAAATATTTAGTCTGAAGTCTAAAAAATATTTAACTATTTATGTATAACTTTTAGATAATTTTAGTCTAATATAAATAAGGTTATAAGGCTTACGCCTTAATAAGATATGATGTAAACATGCATGCAAATTAAGTAGCTTAGATATCTATTCACTTTGATATAATTAATTTGCTTTTATGCTCATTTAAAACTAAGTTAATTACCCTATTAAAAACTTTTAGTATAGACCCTTTATTCATGAGAAAATAATAGCTGACACACAATAAATAAGCAAGAAACCCAAATTTTATTCATATAGTCGCGACAAAATGTAAAGACTTAAAAACACACAAAAAAATGTTTACAGTACTATTCTAAAATCATGATTATAAGTACAACTCTATTTTTTTACCACCTTGTGAAAATTTTATATACTGACCCTTAACTACCTTAGAAACACAAAAATCTATATCTTCAATAGTCGATAATGGAATGCTCTTTTTCTCGAACTGACCGTTCTTTTTGTTTTTAAAAATAAAAGCTTTTTGATCTCCAGTTTCTTCATCAGTTTCAACTAAATGAAACTTTATATGAAAATTAGACAAAAATTTATAGTATTGGTATGTGATTAAATTGTATACGTAAGAATTCAGCAATAAAATAACTTACTTTTTTGGTTTTATTTAGTTCCTCTTTCTGTTGTCTATTAAAACATCCTTCTTCAATAACATCGTCTAAATTTACCGTTTCTTTTTTTTCTGATTCCTTAGCAAAAAAGGCGAAAAAAAACGACATGATAATAAAAGAGATTAGAAAAAATATCAGTTGAACTATTTTTCAGACGCTTAAAATTAAATCTTTTTATCTATTTTATAGTGCAAATAATCTGCTCTGTTACTCATAAAAATATTTTATTTCTTGTAACACTTTTTATTCAATGATTGGTTTTGATAAAAAAGTTAGAACAGCAGCAAAGAATACTTTAAATACATCCGAATTTCAATATAACTAGCTAGTATAAAGAACTTTAAACCTATCATATTACAAAAATGATTAAAGATTTTATAAGGATAAAGGATCTAATTTATAATTAGATTCTCCTTATTGTTTAACAAACAATACTTTCATTGTTAATTGAGTTACTAAGAATAAGAAAAAATTCGGGAGTGCTGAATAGAATTAAACATTATTATTCTTTTGTTCAGTTTAATTTTTGTAGTTTCTATTATCTATATTTAGGTAGAAAAGCGAATGATTGCCAATACTTTGTTTATTTGAGGATTATTTTGCTGATTTCATCTAAGCCTGTTTCGGAGTATTTTTGATAAAGACTTTGAACAACTGAATATTTTCTAAGTCATCAGTCTATAGTAGAGGGAACGATTTGCAGCGGAATAAGTAGTGGAGTTTGTGAAGTTGCATCTAAAAGCATAGCAAAAAACTTAGGTAGTAGTGTGGAAGATGGCTTTAAAAAAGGATACAAAGTTGGCACAGAAATATATGATAAAGGTTCTTTAGCATTAGATGCAAAAAGAAATTTATTTAGTTCAAGTTCCTCTTCTCGTTCCAGCAGTAGTTCCTCTTCATCTTCTTCAAGACTTCCAATGAAATACAAATACATTTAAGTGTAAATGAAAAAAAATAAAAGATGAGTATTTTGGTTTTTCTTTCCTCTTATTTTTATATTTACTCCTTCTTTTCTTCTTGCCTTGTTTGTAGTTGACCCATTTTTAAGGAATAAATGAGGAAATAATGTTCTTTTTAGGACTAGTGCCACGATTTCACTAGTTATAGTAGGAGGAGCAGTAATCATAACCTCCTCCTTTTTTACAAAAAAAAAAAAACACTAATTCCAGTATCTCGTTTATAAAAATGAATCTGGCTTTTTAGAAAAGTTAACAAATTTAAAGTCCTCTTTTAGCCACAAAAAAGCCTCCTTTTGTGGCTTAGGTTAGTCTAATAATTGAGTTCTCAATTGAATTGTTAAACATACCCCCCCTCCTCAAATACTCCCTAAACTTTTTCCTCTGCCAATCTACTAGCCTATTATAAAACTTCTTTCCTAAACATTCTAGGCAAAAGTGTATTCTGTTCTAAGTGTTGTCAACGTAAATACCATTTTTTTCAAAGCTTCTGCTAGCGTCAATAGCTTATGTTTTTTATTTATATGCATGATATTTTATGTCTTGAATACCCGTTTGTTAAATTCGATAATTAATTTTTCAGCCTCGTCATCTATTGTCTCGACATTACCAGTAGCATCACCGATATCCTTAGCTATTCCCGCTTGACCTCTCATTTTAACAGCAGCATTAGCGGCATTAATAATTATTGAACATTTGTGAAGGTTGCCATCTTGAATATTTCCCTTACCATATTTTGTAGAAACTTTATTAAGCAAATCGTTAGTACTACCAACTTTTTTTAATTCATTTTTAAACCTCAAAAAAGACCCTTCGAGATATCTATTATCCTTATCATCAGAACAATAGTCTATAAAAACTATCTCTAAGTCTTTATCACTTCGTTGGTAAATAGTTGTTCGGACAATCAAATCAGCAATTTCTACTTCGGATAAACCAATCAAATCTTTAAATATTCCTCCGCCGACTAGGGGAATAGCTATTGCTTTTTTAATACCAACATCTTTTTTGACTAATCTTTCAGCTAAAACAATTGAGTTTTGAATGGAAGTGATTAAAGAATGATCAGAAGGTTTATAAATTTCATCATGAGAACCAGTAGCAGCATGAATAATATAAAAAATACCGCTTTTTAACAATTTACTTTTGCCTTTGTGTTCTTCTACATAAGATTTAGTTAGCAAAGCAGCTCCTCGAGGCAACAAGTTATTTGTTTTTTGGTGAGTAGCGCGTTTTTTACCATCTTTTATTTGTTCATCTTCTTCATAAGTTCCTAAAGAAGAAATGTTTAATTCTGGATCTTGATATTCCGGTTCTTGTTTTTTTCCTTTTAGAAAAGGAATTAAAGGAGAAAATCGACCTAATAAATTTTGCTTAAATGAAATGTCAACTATTTGTTGTCAATTGATATGAATAGCTTCACCATTTGGACAAACATTCTCAAACTTACCAAATTCGATTAAAAATTTTTTACCAACTCGGTTAATCCTTTCAAGCTGAGCAGATATTTCCTCAAACCGGTCATCTCTTACTTCAAAATTATCCTTTCCGTCATAGAAAATTTGTATACTAGTTTTTTTTGCCAATTTAAGTTTATCAACTTTATCATTCTTGTTTTTTTCAGAAAAACCATAAGCTATTAAAGAACCAGCTATAAAATTAAATGTAATGCTTCTATTATCGTAAAAGGGCGCGTCAGTAGAATTAATATCAATCCCAGTAGGAAAAAATTCAAATCAGCCTTCATTGTGATTTTCCTTTTGAACCAAAGGTTCAAAATGACCTCCTCCTAAATTATAGAATACAAATGGGTTTTTATATGTCAAATTTTCTTCACTATTGATAAGGGTTCGAAAAATATTGCCGTTATAGGCATTTATTTTCTTTTGGATTTCATTGAGATTAGCAAATTCTTTTTTGTAAAGTAGGATAATCGGCCGAGAAATTATCTTAGAAATATAATTGTAATCATCAGTTGCTATTCAAGTATGACCTTGGTCTTTTGTTAGAGCCTTAACATTATCTACCAATGGGTATTCTCCTTCTTTGTCTTCAATTCCTCAATTCCTAAGAAGTTTATCTTTTATTCAATTTACTTTACCTTTGTCTCCAACTTCATCTTTCTCTTCTTGTCACTCTTCTTTTATCATTATATTTAAACAGACAGCTAATCTCAACCTTTGAGCTATATCTTCCTGGATCTTAATATTATCATCACCAGTTAACAAAATAGCTATAGAATTAAGACCACAATTTCCATCTCCAAGAGAATTTATAGCTTTATAATCAGTTCGGTATTTTTCGAAAAAACCTTTGGCAGTTCCTAAATAATACGCTTCTCCCGAATATTTTTTTTCTTTAATTGCTCTACCTTCTGGCAAGTTTAGTAAAGTATCTTTGTCTGCTCCATCTAAGCTAATACCTTCCAACGGTTTGGTTTCTTTTAACTTAGCTTCAGCTCAAGACTTAATCTCTCTCAAGTTTTTAGCTTTAAACGAATTATTTTCTACATAATTTCTAATTTCTAATAAAGCCCTATTTATATTACTTTTTGGCTTTTTTCTCTTTTTTGTTCCTTTTGATGACAATATTTTTTTATTATCTTTATTATCTTTATTATCTTTATTATCTTTATTATCTTTATTATCTTTATTATCTTTATTATCTTTATTATCTTTATTATCTTTATTATCTTTATTATCTTTATTATCTTTATTATCTTTATTATCTTTATTATCTTTATTATCTTTATTATCTTTATTATCTTTATCAAGCATTAACCATTCATTAGCAGTAATATCGGAAAAATTTAAATGAATTTCATCACTGTCAATTCGTATACCTCGGTAATTTTTTGTAAAGTCTGCTCCTGTTCAAACTCTTAAAATGAATGTTGCGCCCTTTGTATTTTCTCCTACCAAAAGTTTCACTGAATCTTCATAACTTTCTTTACCTTGTTTTGTGCTTACATCAAAATATACCACTATGTTTTTTTTATCTTCCAATTTCAAAGCATCCAACTGATTTTTAATTTCCTCACGCAAATTCTCATCCACTATACTTATCTTGCTTTTTTTTCCTGTAAGAAGAGTTTTTTTGCTTAAAGGAATAGAAATGTAAGCATCTTGATTGTCACTTGTTTTAGAAGGATTTACAACGCCGCCAAACCATTTTATTACCTTTTTTGAGGACATAGTGTATTTCAGCAAAAATTCTTGGTGATTATCTGGTCGAAGAATAGTAATAAAGTGGTTACCTCCCGAATGATGAATAAATCATGGTTCTTCATGCTCAAAAGTAAAACTATAAGCAATGTTTACATTATTAGTTGAAATATAATAATCATCTCTTCCAGCACTATATATTTTACCATTTGTTTTATAAGTCAATGTCAAAGGTCGTTTTAAAATACGAGAAACATGGACTAAATCAGCACCATCCAATCAACTTTTGTTGGTTGCCCATGGATGAGAATTATCAATATTTTCCATTAATTTGTTTCAAATGTGGTTTGTATCTGAACCTTCTTTAATCATAAAATCAAGACACATTTTAGTCCGTAATGGAAGAGCATATTTACCGTTGTTTTTTCCTTCTAAATAGTTAGATAGAGAATTTAAAAAACAATTGCCATCTCCCAAAGCTTTATAACCTACATAGTTCTTTCATCTTTCATTGTTTGCATAACAAGCAATTTCAGTTTCCTTTCCTTCAATTTTAGCTTTAAATGTAAAATCTTTGGCGCCATTTATTTCTCTTTTAAAAACATCATCGACTTCTATTTCTCTAATTTTGCTTTTTGGCACCCCTTTCAAATCAACTTCTTTATCTCAAAAGTTACTAACTCCATATTTTTTATCAATCTTTTTTCCTTCCGACCTTATTTTTTCCAATGTAGGTGCTTTTGTCTTGTCTGAACCCATAAACTCTCTTATGTCGGCAAGAATTGTCTCCCAAGTTGAATTTTGATTTAAATCGTATTTTGTCGTGTCATCTTTATTATCTTTATTATCTTTATTATCAAGAATATTGATGATAGACAATATTTTTTTCTCTCAATCTTTCAAACTATTAGTACTGTTTATTTCGCTGTTACTAACCAGATAATCCTTCAAGTTACTAATAATGTTAGTGTCGATTCCTATCTCTTCTAGTAGTTTATCAACTTTAATGTTTTTGTTCTCCAATATTAATTCGATTTTGGAAGCCATTTTAGTCTTTGACTTTGCTAGATGTTGATCTTGTTGAAAATTTTGAGAAGAATTATTTCTTGAATTTTTATTTACAAATATTATTATCGATATCAATAAAATAAAAAGGGTTGAAATTATCAAAATTCTTTTTTTATTTTTCATTGGTTTTAAATATCTGTTTCTTGTATAATATATCTCTAATTTTAAGTCAGGTTTACATGAGCAAAAAAAATTTTTGTAAAAAACAAAGTTAAAAATAATCTAAATAAAATGCTTTATAATTTTATATGATAATAATGAACAAAACTTTTAATATAATTATTATTGGTGGTGGGCACGCTGGTATCGAAGCTTCGCTCGTTAGTGCCAAATTAGGCCACAAAGTAGTTTTAATTACTCTAGACAAAAAAAAAATTGGTCTAATGCCCTGTAATCCTTCGGTTGGAGGAATAGCTAAAGGAATAGTAGTGCGAGAGATTGATGCTTTGGGCGGAGAAATGGGTAAAGCGGCTGATGCCACAGCACTTCAATTCAAATTGTTAAACACTTCAGGCGGACCTGCTGTTCAGGCTTTACGAGTTCAATCAGATAAGATTGCTTACGCTCGTTATATGCAAAAAGTAGTCAGCAAACAAGAAAATTTGACAGTTATCGAAGGGGCAGTAAAAAATCTAATAATTAATGAAAAAAATATACAAGGAGTAGAGTTAAATAACGGAGAAGTTATTAACTCTCGCATTGTAATTCTGACTACTGGCACTTATTTGCAGCCCATTACTTATAAAGGAAAAGAAAGCCAAATTGAAGGACCAGATGGCGAGAAAAAAGTAGTCAATAATATTTCCCAACAATTGCAAGAGCTAGGATTTAAATTAAAACGCTTCAAAACCGGAACCTCGCCACGTATTTTAACTAATACTATTGATTTTTCTGTTTTGAAAGTAGAACCAGGCACCAATTTACCCCTCCGATTTTCTTCCCAAAGTAATTACACAAAGTTATTGTCCTTTGAAAAACAATTGCCTTGCTACCTACTTTATACTAACGAAAAAACTCATCAAATTATTCGTGTTAATTCTCACCTTTCACCAATTTTTTATAAGGAAAATATTGGCACTGGGCCACTTTATTGTCCCAGCATTGAAGATAAGATTTATCGATTTGCTGATAAAGAAAAACACCAAATATTTTTAGAACCTGAATCTCAGGAATTAGATACCACCTATATTCAAGGATTATCAACTTCTCTGCCGAGCGAAATCCAAGCCGAAATTTTAAAAACTTTACCGGGTTTAGAAAAAGCCGTAGTAAAAAAATGAGGTTATGCTATCGAGTATGATGTAATTGACTCCATTCAATTAAAAATTAATTTAGAAACCAAGCTAATTGACGGTCTTTTCACGGCAGGTCAAATCAACGGCACTACTGGCTATGAAGAAGCAGCAGGACAGGGAATAATTGCCGGAATAAATGCCAGTCTTAAGTTAAAAAAAAAAGCGCCATTAGTTCTCACCCGTGACCAAGCTTACATTGGAGTATTAATTGACGATTTAATTAAAGGAGTCTCTGACCCTTATCGACTCTTAACTTCGCGAGCCGAATATCGCTCATTATTAAGACACGATAATGTTTATACTCGTCTTTGGCCGATTATCCACAATGATTATCCACAATTATGATTACTAAGCGAGGAACAATGAAACCTATTTCAAGAAAAACAAAAAATTCAAGAAGAAATTACTCAAAAGTTAAAAAATTTAATCATTAACCTTAAGTTTGACCATGATTTTGCTCGAAATTTTCCGCAATTCGATACTAGTCAGCGGAAGACAAATAAAGTAATAAATGGATATAATTTGCTAAAAAATCCTAAAATCTCCTTATCGCAGTTTTTTCCATGAATACCAGAAATTGCCAAACTAAATTGAGACGAGCAACGAGAAGTGGAAGTCAATGTAAAATACGGAAAAGACGAAAAAGGAGGCTATATTTGAAGACAAAATAAAGAAGCTGCTCAAATGAAAGAATGCGAAAAAATGTCATTGCCTTCTGATATTGACTACTTTCAAGTAAACAATTTATCCAAAGAAGCTCAGGAAAAATTAACTAAAATAAAGCCTGCCACACTAGGGATAGCTATGCGGATAGCAGGAATAAATCCAACTGATATCCAAGTGTTAAGTTATTATTTGGACAGAAGCAAAAGTCACACAAAAAAAATCACTTAATTAGTTGTTGCAATAAATGTTTACAGCATAATTTCGTTAGACTACTTAAACAGTTTTCTTATTGATTTCACTATAACTGATCCTGTGAGCTGCTTTTTTTTCCTGTAAGAAGAGTTTTTTTGCTTAAAGGAATAGAATTCATTGGCTTTAAATATCTGTTTCTTGTATAATATATCTCTAATTTTAAGTTTTGATCTTTCACTTTTTAAGTGTTGACGATCATGTTGGATTTTTTTCAAATTTATGATAATTAGTTCTTCGTTATTATAATTTTCAAAGGAAACAACATTTGTTTTGCACAAAATTGATGAAACTAGGAAGTATTAAAAAACAAAGAAAGAGAAAATTTCCAATATACTAATAATATTATTAAGATTTTTTTATTTTTGTAATTTTTACTGCTAACTGATTAGAAAAATAAACTAGAAACAATTACAAAGAAAGAACTAAAAATATCTTTTAAGATTTAAAAAACAAAATAATAAAAACAAAGTTTAATAGATAACTAATACTAGTTTTTTTTTCGTTTACAACTTACTTATTTAACTTTTAGGTTTAGGAAATTAATGAAAATTTTTACTACTTTTTATTCATCTGGACTGCAAACGAGGGAAACGCCAACATCTAGACATATTGGTAGTTCTTTAGGACACGAAAATTCACTTCCGTCTTTACAGACGATTTGGTCAGGAGGATTGTTTTGTGGTGAACAACTGCAAGCACGTACTTTCACTCGGTTGAAAGAAATGTTATTTGCCCATGTTTTTAAAACTTATCAGAAAAAAAAGACACATTACGATTAGTAAATAAAATGGTATAAGACAAAATACAGTAACTATTAATAACAATATTTAATTATTTAATCTTACCTTTTTTTTCAGCAGAGACACATAATAGTAAAGTCAAAAAGATCGAGAAAGTGAAAAAAAGTTGAAATTTCATGGCGGTAAGAAATTAGATATAAATTGTTAAAAAGTAGCTTTTTTAACAAATAACTGTTTATAGTTTTTAAAAATGATGTTTACAAATATTATCTCAATCATTTTATAATTTTAATATCCAATTTGATAAATGTAAAACTTCGTACTAAAAACAAAAAAGCTAAATTACATCTCATTTCCCCTTTGTTTTAAAAAAGCAGCTTTATATTATCAGAAAGCATTAACAATCAAATATTATTTAAGTATTGTTTTTTTGCTTCTAAACATAACAATTGTATCTATTGTTACGATAATAGGTTAGATTTTTTATTAAACTTAATTAGAAATTAAGTTTTAAGTTAATTCATGACAAAAAAAAGAACTTTTTCTAAGGCCTAACTGAGACTTAAAGAGGAAAAAAATAACGCGTGATATTGAAAACAATAGTGTATTATTGTTTTCTTAATTCACTTTTATATTATCATCAAAACTCTCACTAAAACTATTATGCCTCTTTCTACGACAAGTTTGTATTACTTATTACTAATATTCACACAAAGTGTAATTTTTATATCAATCTATCTAATTAAAAATAAAGTAGTATGAGGGGAATTCAAGAAAATCAGCTAGGACAAGAAATCATAGTTTTTACATTTCTATATTCATATAAATAATCGTTGAAATCCAGATAATAAGACGAGAAAAAAACTACGCAGCATTTATGAATAACTATTATTGGAAAGTTAAACGTATCTTAGCAGAAAAGGTTCTACAAAATAAAATTTATTATCTAGCTCAATGGGAAGGAGAAGATGAAAATGGTCTTCCGTGGGATCCGACTTGGGTAATTTTTTGATTCAAATAAAATAAACAACATCATTAGAATAATCTGACAAAAGTATTGTTTTACATACATAGGAACCTGAAAAACATTTTACTCCTGACTTAATAAATCAGTGGGAAAAAGACAAAATTTTATCGTCACTCTTCAACAGCGACAATAAGGAAGTTGACGAAGATGATGACGTAAATTCATATTCTACAGTTTCAGAAATCTCTGAACCAACAAAAGTAAGAATATCCCACTAGTATTATGTTAGATAATGTAGATTAAAGCAAACGAACACAACTTGAATTATAAATTTTTTTTTATTTTTTAATAAGAATGTTTCGCCGAATAATGAACTTGCTAACCGTTCTACTTGTCAAAACGAGGACTGCTTAAAAATGCTGTTAGAAAGAGATCTGCAAATTCTTAAATATAAACTTGAATTAAACGATCTTCTTCAGACAGAAAGTAAACAATTTGAATCTGCTGAAAATTTATATGTTAAAGAAGCAAACAAAAAATGACGAAATCAATCATTTTGTTTAATAACTTTATCTTTTGATTTCAAATAAAAAAATTCTTCTTCTAAAAAGTTAAAAAATTAATTTAGGTTTTTTATAAAACTTTATCCTTTATTAAGGTCATAATACTTTGCGAGTTGACTTGGTGATTAAAAAAAATAGGTTTTTAATCTATTTTCTATGTATTTATATATTATGCTATCAATAATTCTTTATAGTTTAATTTTGTTGTAAAACCTTGTTAAACAAGAACTTTTTAACTTTTATGATACTATAAATAATTTCTGATATTGTAATATATATATATCACTTTATGATACTTGGTCTTTACTACAAGTAAAAATAAATTAATCAATCTCTGATATTAGGCTAAAAAAACTGAATATGAAATATAATCAAAACATCGTACAATTAGACCAGCGCAAAAAAATTTAAAAAAGCGTCTTGTTGGTGATAATGATATTGTCATTTCTGTACTCTAAAGCATATCTCTATACAACACTTAATAAACATAGGAAAGGGTTTCTTCGCTAAAATTTACGATATAATAAACTATGTTATGCAATCAATGCTTTCAGGAAATACCAAAAACTCGAGATTTATATTGTAAGCAACATTATAGGTACTGAAGAATACAGAACGAGAATACCTCTAAATCTAAAACTAAGCAAAAAATAAGGAAATGATCCAGAAATGTTACTAAAATCTTGATTGTGATCGGATTCCTGTTGACGGGTTACTGAATATTGGGATGAGTGAGTAAGTCAAGTGATATTTTGGCAAACAAAAGAAAAATGACTCAAAGTAACTTTAGAAAATTAGAAGGGTCTAGAAAGAAAACTAATCATCATTCATGAATATTTACTAATTAGTTACTTTATCTAACAAAAAGCGTTTCTTGATGTAAGCAATACGAAACAAATAAACATGCCTATTAAGTGTTTATTAAAAATATAAGAAATATGATAAATAATAAAATTTATTTAGCAATAAAAATAGCGGAATTTTCGGCAAAAGAGAAAAAAATTACTCCCAAAAACTTCAATGGAATAAGAGGAGTAATGGTCGAATTTCATGGGATAAAAGAAATACAGGGCAAACGAAAGATACTTCAACTTGAAGTTAGTGAAAACGAAAATGAATTTTTTGACGATATTAATAACCACTCTTTGTTAAGAAAGGCTCGCGATCATCATGAACCGATTCTTCTTGAATTCCAAGAGATAGACTACAACGAAGAAAGCCAAGTCGCAACCTTAAAAGAAGTAAAGATTTTTAGAGAGTTAGAAAGTTGATTTCCTAACTCTCAACCAGAAGCAGAAAAAATTAATTTATTAATTAGTGAACCAAAAAAGCAGTCTGAAATTATTGCAGAAAAGAAAAAATCATATGAAAATTTTCAGCAAGAAAAAGCTGAATTTCTTTGGAGTTTAAGTAACGAAAAACTTTGTGCTGAGACCGGATTTACCAAAGAGGGGTTAGGTGATACTGATATTCTTCACCCAAACGGAGCGGCTTTGCGGAATTATTTATATCGTCAAAAAATTATTACAGAAAGAAGTGAAAGTCACCAAACTTTTATAACTTCAAGCAAAAACTACGAAACTTTTGAGCAGAGAAAAAAATTTTTAGTTAAACTCATTGTTTCAAAATTTGTTCTCGATGAAATTACTTGAAAAATTGCTGATGATGAAAAGACTGAAAAATTTAGTGGATACAAACTAAACAAAGCAAATCACCGTGGCGTAAAAAACTGTCTGACTGAAAACGAGAGAGAAAAAATTGTTGAAAGCGAAGAATTTTCTAAACTTGAAATAGAGGAACTATGAGAGTTTCAAAAATTTTTAAGTTTTTTAAATGCTTTGTATGAATTAGCAAAAAAAGAAAAAAGAAAAAAATTTTTTAATAATTATTTTGAGTCATATGAAACTGAAAAAAAACGCCGGTGAAAAGAATTTCATAATTTAATAGACAAAGAATTAGACGGATTAGCCACCAAATTAACCACCGACCTCGAAAGTGCTTCTCAATATATTAAAAGTATCGAAAACATAAGCGAAAGTTCTGAGAAAGAAAAAAGCGAAAAAATTAAAAAACTTGATTTATTCATTGAAGAAGTTAACAAATTGGTTGAATTAGATATCAAGCAGACGGAGGACATAGGGATAATAGAAAAAGTATCAGAAGATAGTGTTAAGATAAAAATAGTAATTCTTGAAGACGATAAGGAATATTTTCCCCTGGCGGTCGAGAAAATAAAAGAAGAAATAGTAAAAGGATTAGAAAAAATAGATAAAAAAACTATTTTAAAGTATGATTATAATACAAAGATATCTGAAGAAAATGATTTAGAAAATTTACTAAATATTGTTAAGGAAATAAAAGATCTAAACAAAAAAAACAATATGAAGAATAAGGGGAAAAATGAAGAAGTTAAAAATTCACCAAAAGAAGAATTATTATGAAATAAACTTTTTACAGAAATTAAAGAATTTCACTTAAGAAAAATAAATGGTGATTGCCAAGAATATTCTTTTTCTTTTAAACATTTATCTAAGATTGGTGGTGAAGATTATCGAGAATATTGAGATAAAGTTACTGAAAAACTAATTGACTACCAATCAGAAGAAATTGAAGACATTATTTGTTCTTTGCTTATTAATAAAGATCTTGATGAAAGAAAAGTCACTTTAGTATCTGACGAATTGACAAGGTTAAAGGAAAAGTCTATAGAAGAAAGAATACAAATTCATCAGAGAACAAAAAAAGCCTGAAAAGAAGCTTACAAAAATAATCCCAAACAAGCTCAGAAAGCTTTTAAAAACGGATGAACTCAGCTTAAATATTCTCTTAATGATAAACGCTTAGTTGGCATCTTTTCTGATGAATTTTCTGATGAAAAAGAGGAAGAAATCGTAGTGCGTGGTGGAGAAATTGAAAGAGGGTTTACAAGTATTAAAGTCTATGAAGTAGACATAAACTTGTTAAAAGAAACAGTTCTTAAACTCAGATCTGGTTTTGCCAAGGAAGAAAATAAAAAACTATTTGAAAAAGATGATTTTATTGAAATAGAAAAAGATGAACTAGCTCCTCTAATTAAACAAGCTCAGAAGGAAAATGACTCTGTGAAACTAGCAAAATTAATTAATGATATCAAAACCTATCACAACAAACCAATTTATTTAGACTATTCTCAAAAAATAAATGATTTAGTTAATAAACAAATAGATTTATCTAATCAAGAAACGTCGGTTTTATTAACTAATTTAAAAAAATTAAACATTAAACTTATTGAGAAAGAATTAAAAGCACTAGATAAAAGTAAAGATTTAAGCAATCTAATAACAAAATTAGCCCCTGAAAACCAAAATTTTGTTAATGAAATTAACTTAGCCGGAGAGCAAGACCAGATTGAAACAATAAAAAACCGAGTGTCTACAGATATTGCCAAGGTAAAAGCAACTATAGCTAAAGAAAAAAAAAATCTGTTAAAAAATAATAATGATAGTTTGACAAAAAACTTATTGTATGGATCATTATTTGCTATTATTGTTTTATTAGTCTGTTATCTAGTAGTGAAAATAGTAAAAAAACCCTCATGAAGGAAATAAAAGCTATGTGTTACAAAGTGTTGAGCGATGCAGAAGAAGAATCAGCAAACTTGCTAGGTTTTTTGAGAATTCGATCATATCTATAACAGATAAATTTATTAATCATTATTAATAGTCATATTTTTTGCCGGTCAATTTATCTAAAGCTAAAAAGGCAACTCTAATGACATTTAGTTTATTACGCGAACCAATTATTTTGGCACTTACATCTTTAATTTCTAAATATTTGAACAATGTGTTAAGTATCCCACCAGCTTTGATACCACTTCCAGGCGAAGAGGGTTTCAAAAAAATTTTGGTTGCCCCACCTTTTACTAATATTTGGCGGGGAATAGTTCGGCGTGATATAGGAAAATAAGTAATTAATTTTTTTTGTGCTATTTTGTAAGCTTTTTGTAAAGCTATTATTGATTCTTTGCCTTTTTCATGAGCATAGGCAATAGCTTTTGTATTTTCATCTTTTACCAAAACTAAATAAGTAAAACTAAATCTTCTACCACCTTTAGTTACTTTTACTGGCCTATTAACCCTCAATATTGCTTTTTGCAGATGGTAATGAGAAGAAACATTTCTTCTCATTCCTTTGCTTTTTAAACTATTGTTATATTTTTTTTCTGTTTCCATTTGTAACTAAAAATTAATACCTAACTGACGCATTGTTTCACAAAAAATCTTAATTTTACCATGATAAGGACGAGAGTTGCAATCAAAGACGATCTTAATTTTCCCTTTTTTTTTCAACTCTTTTGCAAGCATTTCTCCCAATTTTTTTGCATAAATAGCGTTTTTGAAAGAACGAGAATAATTATTACCTTCTTTATTTAAATTTTCTGTAGTAGCAGAGGCAAGAGTATTACCTATTGTATCATCTATAGCTTGAACTCGTAAGTAGCGATTAGACTCGCTAAAAGTTACTCGTGGTCTTTCGTGAGAACCTTTAACTCGGGAGATTTTTTTTTTGTTTCTTGGCATATGTGCTTATTATTTACTATTGTGTCCTTATTATTATCTATTTTACAATTTTTATTAATGACTCTTTTTTCCAAATTCGTATTTACTATATGAATACATTGGTTATGGTACGGGAAGAGGGATTCGAACCCTCGACCTTCAGATCCTAAGTCTGACGCCTCTGCCAACTGGGCTACCCCCGCTTCTGGTGTCCTGTGGAGGTACTGATCCTCCGACAACCTCCTTAAAAGGGAGGTGCTCTACCATTGAGCTAACAGGACTTTTGTTTTAATGTTTCCAATTCTAATTTAATTTTTTCAATATCACTGTGAGCGTTCAATCATTTTGACAAACCATGAATTAACAAAATTATCGTTACTAGTCACAACAGAAGCCAAACGATAAAGAGAATAAAAAAATTGGTCTGTAAAAAATTAAGGATGTTTTTTCCTTTTTGTCCCAAATCGCCTCTTTGTGATAACATTAGAAAAGCATTGTATAAACCATCGAGTAGAAAATTTAAAATACCGAGTACTACACTTCATATAAATAACTTAAATCCTTGAGATTTTTGGCCAGCTTTCGTAATTAACCGCTTCGCCAATTCTTCTTTTTTGCTCATATTTCTAATTTTTTAATTCAAAACCTAAAATCCAAACTAATAGGAGAATAAGATTAAGGATAAAAACGATAAATACACTTCTAATGCAAAATAGCCAACTTGGAAATCACTTATAATTCTTATTTACCAAATGCAAAGATATCACTTTCAAACTAATTATATTACTAATGACTACTAAAAAAAGTAATTCTTTGTTATTCATGTGCTTCTCTTTTTGGCTAGGGTAGCTGGAATTGAACCAACATTGACAGCGTCAAAGGCTGTTGTCCTACCATTAGACGATACCCTAAAAATTACTTTTTTATTTTTTAGTAGTTAATTTATTTAACTGCTCTTGTAATGTTTGGACTTCTTTTTGTTGTTTTCCCTGATTAAGTTTTAAATAATTTTTTTCAAACTCTTAGAGAATATTTTTTAATCTAATATCTTCGTTAGGTGGATTTTGTTGTTAGAGACCACCAAAGATCTTAACTTTTCAGGATAAGATAAAGCGTTTAAGAAGTCTACGGAAGTTAATTGGTTATAGCCAAGATTTAAAGTAGTTAAGGCGGTGTCCCTAGTTAAGTTAATGCTGATTAATTCATTCAGTTGAAGATCTAAAATAGTTAAACCAACATAATCACTTAAATCTATTTCCTTAATCGGTTCTAATTCTATACTTTCTTTTTTTAGTTTATCTTTAATACCATGAATATAAATCTCCTCCACTTTCGCCCGTTTCTCCTTTGTCGGATACTCCTTATCTAAATATTCTTGTACTTCTAAATATTCCTTTATTGTTACCATAATATATTATTTTTGCTTTTCTAATTATTTAGCATTAACTCTTTCTAAATTAATTTTATTCTTTTCTGAATAAATGTTTAATAATGCTGGTTCGTCAATTTGTAGTTTTTCGCATATTCTATTAAAAGTTTTTAATCACTCATAATAAGTATTTTTTTTGTCTTTATCTTTAATTTCAATATTTTCTAAATTATAAAATTCTTCATTTTCTTTTATATACAAGTTATTAGTTTCAATAAAAAAGTCTAAAAGCAACTTATTAAAAGGCAAATCTTTCCTTTCATACTTTACACTAAGAGAAGGAAACATATCTACTTGATAAATACCAACTAAACCTAAAAAATAGCCTAGACAATCAATTAATTCCTCTTTGGCCTTTTGTCAATCTATTTCTTGTTTCTTCTGCCATGCTTTAAAAGATTTTATTTCATTAGCAAATTCGCCGACTTCCACCAAAAGGGCTAATTTTAACCTTTTAGCATTGAAGTAAGAAACTCACTTTAATTCGGTGGGACTTTTTTGGACAATAAGGCGGTCGAATTGGACTTGTTTTTCCTTCAATTCTTTCCACGTTTTAGGACTTATCATTATAACTTATTTTTGTAAATACCTCTAAACTTGGTCAATTACTCTTTTTTTTTATTTCCTGAAAGTCGAACAATTAATCATAATTACCAAACAGATACCGAAAACAATAGAATCGATTATAAAAATAAAAGTTAAAGAGACAAATAGCCTTTATTAAACCATTTTTCTGATCTACTTTTTATCTCTTTCTCTCTTATTGTCCTCTCTATTCACTTTATAATTTATTTACAATAATGGTGGGAGGAGAGGGATTCGAACCCCCGGTTTTGCTGATCTACAGTCAGGTGCAATGGGCCACTCTGCCATCCTCCCGCTTTCTTACAAATTTATTCTATCCCATCTTTCTTGCTGGTTTTTCTTTCACAGATAATAAATAATGGAAAATGATACCCGCACTAAAAATAAGTCAAAAACATATTCAAAATAAACTTAATTTGGGTCGGTATCTTTCAATACAATTCCGACAAATTTGTTGACTTCCATAATGGTCTTTTTTGCAGAAGCGACAGTGTTTTTGCTGTGTGTGTGTGTTGTATCGCTTTCATAATATTATTTTTCTTATTAAAATGGCGCCTAGTGTAGGATTCGAACCTACGATCTACCGGTTAACAGCCGGGCGCTCTACCACTGAGCTAACTAGGCTTAACTGGTTTTTTTTGCTGTTTATGACTTTTAAACCACCAATAAAAAAAATACAACAACCCTCCCCCCCCAACTAAAATTACTAGGATTATTTGCAAGAGGAGATTAGAACTATTACTCGAATTATCCGGTTTAACTATATCCTCATCAACTTCCTCGGTAAATTCAATTCTTTCCTCATCGAATTCTTTACGAAGTGGAAAATATCTACTGGTGAAAACTCATTGGTTTTTAGGCCGATTTCAGATTAAAGGTTTTGTGTAAAGAAATTGAAGATTCATTAGAAATTTGTTGGGGATCAAGAGATTTGTCAACAAATACAATTTGGCTTATCCTCTTTCGTTTACTTGTTTCTGGCTCATTTTTCCAATTAAGAGTATCCCAAGATAACTCTCGGTAGTTTTTTTCTTCTTCCTTTCAACAATCTAAACAAAAACGTTTTACAATTTGACTAAATGAGCTCTCAGCTATTAATTTCCTCACTTCTGGTGTTCAGTCAGTAGGATTTTTTAATTTATAAGTTGATAATCTATAATGTTTTTCTAAATCTTTTTGACATTTTCTGCATTTTTTCTTTTCCATCATATTTATTATTCCTTACGGCACTAAAGAGAAAATAACCCGTAAATTATTATCACCCATTCGATAATTTGATTTAGTAATTCGGCTATAACCGCCTTTTCTATCTTTATATCTTTCTTTTAAATCAAAAAATAATTTATCAAGCAATTTTTTCCCCCTTTTGTCTTTTAAATGTTTTTTATTAACTAAATAGCGGAGAGCCAAGCGACGAGAATGGAGAGTATCTTCTTTAGCATAGCCAATAAGCTTATCCAATAATTCGGTTAAGTCAGGTTTTCTGTGATGTTTAGCTAAAGAAAAACTAATTTTAATTTTTTCGTGTAAAATGGCTTCTGCCACCAAGTTGTTAAGGACATGACTGCGCCAAGCAGTATTTTTACCGCGTTTATTAATGTAGGACATAAGTATTTTTACTGATATAAAATAAATTATCTCAAAAACTATTTACTACTAATTATCATAATAATTTAAATAATAATGTATTTAATTTTGTTGTCTTAAAGCTTCTTTTTCTTCATCTTTAAAATTGTTTTTAGAAAAGCGGGAACGAATTGATTTTGAAATATCTTCTGATATTGTTAATGCTTCTAAAACAGCTTCTCTTGGACTAATAGCCCCATTAGTAGTAACGGTAATAGTTAATTCTCCTTCTTTTTTTTTTGAACTGGTTATTATTGTTTTTGTTATCGGATTTGTATCAGACGAGCATCCAAAACTAACCTTCTTCACCGGAGAATAGTCACTATCAAGGAAAATAACATTATCTTCTTCGAAATGATGATCTTTTTCTTGTTCTTCTTCTGAATGATATCCTCAGCTTTTCTGACAGTATAATTTAATTTCTAATACACCTCCTGTTTCTAAAGTAGTTAAGCATAATTCTGGATTTTTAATTTCCACATTTTCATTCTCTTCAAAATCACCAGCCCTAATTGTTTTTAATTCTTGTTCTTTATTTTCTATTTTCATTTCTAAACAAAAAATTCCTTTCTTATCCGTTTTTTTTTCTTTTAGAATAATTTTTTTTAAATTTAGTATTAAATAAGGGGTAGAATCTCCTATTTGTTCTATGGGACTGATTATGTTATTCTTTGGACCAATTTTATCGGTAATCTTTATTCCTAAAATAGCTATTCCCTCAATAAGTGTCATGAGAATTTGCCGTAAATTGTTACCAATTGTAATCCCCATGCTGGTATTAGGCAAGTGATAAAAAGTAAAGATAGAAGTATGAGGAATAATATCTTTTGTAATTATTTCTTTAATTTCTAAAGACTCAAGTAATAGCGATGACATATATATTATATTTTTTCTTTTTTTCTAGCAAAGTGTTGGTATAGTTAAGAATACTTTTTAAAATATGTTTACAAAAACTTTTAGAATTTCTTTCGTCAACTTAAAGTCCTGACAATAAAAACCAGGCTACCTCAAGTTTAGCTCAAATTCAAGCACGGTAACTTATTTAACTCACCACGGTGTTTAAAAAAATAGAGACAGTTTTAAAATTGTTTAAGAATGACTAAGACATTAATGAAAATAATTTTTAATAAGTGATGACTAGAATTAGAATTTTGAAGAACTCTATAATTTTTAAGATTTAAACAGTTTAAATGGATAGTTTCGTGTAATAAGTTAAAAAGTGTTTATTTTTTTGTTATCTTTAGATTTTTAATCACTTTAGCAGCAGCTTTTTTTTCAGCTTCGTCCTTACTATGCCCCTTTCCTTCTTCTCGAAAAGTTTCTAACTCATCGCTAACTTCTACAGTAAATAACAATTGGTTATTTTTTATCCTTTTCACCTCTTTTTGTCGATAATTAACTTTATTTCTCTGTTCTTGGCAATACTCTTGGAGATAACTTTTATAATCCCAAATTGCGTTCTCTTTACCTTTAATTCAAGTAAAGACGGTTAATTTAAGAAAATAGTAAACCGTTCTTCCGCCTTTCTCTAAATATAAAGCAGCAACGAAAGATTCAAATATATCGGCTAAAATACTATTTTTGTTAATCCCTTGATTTTTTGTTTCTCCCTCTCCTAGTCGTAAGTATATTGGTTTATTTTTTTCATCTGTTCTATTCAGCCCAATTTTCTTACTTAACTCAACTAACGTACTTTCTTTAACCATTAACTGTTGAAGCTTACTCATTTTTCCTTCAGCAAAGTCAGGGAAATTCTGATAGATAAAAAGACTAGCATAAAAGTTTAAAATTCTGTCACCCAAGAATTCTAATCTCTCATAAGAAGTGCCTAAATTACTTTCATTGCAATAAGAAGTATGGGTGAGAGCCTGTTGAAAATGTTCAGTATTTTTGATGCTGTCAATCACTTTCTGAATTTTGTCTTTATTTAGTTTCATAAATTTTTCCGATTCGTTTCAAAAAAGGTAAGTATAGATAATAATTTCATTTACTCAAATGACAGCTTATTATATAAATAGTCTCTTCTTTTTGTTCTCTTTTTTGGTGAGCAATATAGTAAACTGGTGAAAATTTAGCTAACAATCTTAAGCCTTTATTGCAATTTTCTTCGGTGGTTGAGTGAATGCTTAGTAAAATAAGTTGATCGCGGGGAAATATTTGGCTAATTAAAAAAGACGAGAAAAAAATATAAACAATAGTTGCTCATAATCTTTCGTTATTGCTTACATAGTTTAAATAATTTCAAACTTTCCCTTTACTATTTATTTCTTCTAATTTATACTTTCTTTCAGTCAAGCTGAATTTTCTTTGTAAACATTTTTTTGAGTTCTTTTTACTATTGTTTTTTATAAGTTCATTATTTTTTTTTATTTCATTTTCTAATCAAATTAGTTTATTTTTGTTATCAGATAAATAATATTCTAATTCTTGCGGATAATCTTCTGGATCTAACCCTTCTATCTTTCTTTTAACAATGGAAGTAATTAAACGGTTGTTTTCACTAATTTTAAGAGCTTTTTTGATGCTTTTTTCATCATTTTTTTTTCTTAACTCTTTCAAATCCTCCATCTGCTCTTTTCATCCTTTAAGAAGGCAATCTATTTCTCCTTTTTTAATTTTGTCTATTATTTTCTTCCTTTCATATCAAGATATTTTTTTTTTATCTGTTTCTTCTATTTCCTTGGATAATAAACTTTTTCTTATTTTTGTATTATCTTCTACTAAAATAAAATTTACTAAAATAGTAACAAAAACAATAGACAGTCCGAAAATTTTTATAAGAAAACTGATTGGCAATTTAACTTTTTTTTTTTGAGAAAGATAAGAAGTAAAGATTTCTAATCCTCCTGGAGTAGCTTGAGCCTGAAAGATTAAACTATATCCGTAAGTATGAATAATGGCTGCAACAATGGCAATAGTTATATAGTAGGGTAAAGTAAAAGATAGCTGAGAATGAGAAGTCAATGTTTGTCAATTACTTGGACTGAAATTACTAAAAATGTTATCTTTTAGTCTAAAATGATTAAAAACTTTTGTTCAGACGATTTGTGACAAAACGTAAAAAATTGAGGTGCTTACTACTTCTAATCTGGCTTTAAAAAAAATCCGCAAAAAAGAAATAAAAGTTAAATTGGTTAAAATTCCTAATCCGTAATAAATCATGTAATAATCACTTCATTTAATTTTATTACTAGTGCCAACAATTATTTTAGAAACAGTTTGTAACAAGCCATTCAGACCACTGTTATAAATTCCATTAGGATCAATTAAAAAATAAAAAGTTGTAGTAGTAAAAAAAGCGGCAAAAAATACAATAATTAATTTACTTAGATAATTAATAGTCATCTCCTTACCACTTAATTTCTTGACCAATTTGTCTTTTAAATAAAGGTCGCTAATAAATTTTCTGTATTGTTTCCAGACATTGTAAACACTGTCTTTTTTTTCTATTTTTTTCTTCAACTGATCGTTCATTTTTTTATTACTTTTTGGTTAGCAAAGAAACAAAGGGAGAAATATGGTTAACGAAAATGTAGTTAATCTCTTCCCTGTACAAAGTATTTTTTTTTAAAAGTATTTCTGCAAACAGATCTAAAATTTTTTTTTTTTTTTGTAGAATAGACTTTACCCTAGTTCAACATTTATCAAGTATTTTTGTGCGTTCATTCTCAATTTTCTGTTTAGTAGATTCAGGTAGTTCGTCCGCCAATGATTCTTCTTTATAAAAAAATGACTCTTTGGTAGGAATTATTCCCAATTCAGACATTCCATAACGAAAAATAAAATCGCGAACACTTTCGGAAGCTTTTTTAAAATCATCATAAGCTCCTATAGTAACACAATCTTCACCAAAAATTAGTTCTTCGCTAGCTCGTCCTCCTAAACATGACATAACATTAGCTAGAATTTGACCTTTATTAAGTAAATAATCATCTCCTGATTCTCCATATAAATCGACTCAAGTATAACCTCCTGACATTAGATGAGGAAGGATAGTAATTTTTTTAACCACTGTTTCTGGCAAACTTAATCCAATTATTGCATGTCCGGCTTCATGATAAGCAATTACTTTTTTTTTCTCATAAGAAATAGTATGAGAAGTTAAGGAAGGACCCATTAAAACACGATCATAAGATTCAAATATAATTTCTTGACTAATTGACTCTTTTTTGTAACGAATGCTTAAAATGGAGGCTTCATTAAACATATTAACTATCTGAGCTCCGCTTAAACCTTTAGTCATTGAAGTTATTTCTTCTAGGTCAAATTTATGTTTAAAGGTGAGTTTTTGTATGCAAAGCTTAATAATTTCTTGTCGTCCTTTTGAATTAGGTAGTGGAATATAAATCTGCCTATCAAAGCGCCCAGGTCTTATCAAAGATTTATCAAGAACTTTTAAGGAATTAGTAGCAGCAACTATGATGATATTATCTCGAGGTTTAAATCCATCTAATTCGTTTAACAATTGATTTAATGTTTGTTCAGTATGATTAGTATTCATCGAGTATCTTTTATAACCTATCGAATCAATTTCATCAATAAAAATAATGCAACCTTGAGGGTAACTACGAGCTTTTTCAAAGAGACTTCGCACTCGACGAGCTCCCGTTCCTACTAAAGCTTCTTCGAATTCAGAACCAGCGCGAAATAGAAAAGGTAAGTTGCATTCTCCAGCCAAGGACTTTGCTAATAAAGTTTTACCATTGCCCGGTGGTCCTACTAAAAGAATGCCCTTGGGAACCACAGCACCTCGTTGTCAAAAAAGTTGAGGATTATGAAAATAAGAAACTATTTCTTTTAATTCTTCTTTAGCTTCATGTAACCCTCCAACGTTTTTAAATTTAATATTAGAAATAGTATTTATCCTTTGATTATTATCCTTAAATGTTCGGAAAGGATAAGTAATAAGATTTATAAAATTGGTACCAAAAATAATGTCAATAAAATGAATCATTATAATAAGATAGATTCCTTGAAAAACAAACGAAAACGCTTTTTCTAACTTCCTATTCTTTACAAAAAACATATCATGGTATTTGGAGAAAAAAAGTTTGATCTTAGGTATAGTTATTCTTTTATCGATAGAGAAACCGTCAAATTCTATCTTTTTGTCTTTTATCTCATCAACATTCATTTCAGTAAAAGCTTGGTAAATAACTTTTTTTTCTGTCAATCATTCGAAAAAATTTCGTCTTTTATTATAGAAAAGGTGCTGCTTATTATTTCCTAAGTGATGATAAGTATATATAGTTCCTTTCTGTCAATCTATCTTATCAACTTCTTTTTCTTTTAGACCATAAGCTTTTATTGTATCATCACTACTTTCTTTTTTTCTCAATTCGAAATTTCTTCTATCTGGAGCAGAAAAGATACTACTAAAAAGGAAAATAATTCCTCCTGTAAGTAAAATTAACCAAAAAAGCAATCCTCTTCTCTTAGGTATATCTACTTTGACAACTTTCTGTTTTGTATTCGTTTGTGCTTCTTTCATTATAAAAACAAGTATAATTAAATTAAAATCTCCGCTGTTTTATTATTACGAAGCCAGTTTTTACATATATATTTATCTAGGTTAATTATAAATATTTAAAATAAATGTTATAATTTTTTATATAATAAAGTTTTAAATAACACTTTAGCTCTAGCAGGAGATAATAGCATAAGAATTATATTTGATTATTTTAAAGCTATTTGTTTTTATTATTAGATTCTTTTTTTTGCTTTTAAATAATTGTTTATAAGTTTCTTTGAGAAGTTTTTTTTTTTTTTTAACGAGTGTAGTACCACTAACAGCTTGGTTAATTCAGAAATAAAGCAAGCGTAAATATACTTCCGAAGAGTATTCGATTTTGTCATCTAACTTAAGAATATGAGGAAAGATAATTAATTTTTCAACAGCATTTTTAACCAGATTTCTAATTTTTCTTAATTCTTGGTTTGCTTCCTTAATTTCTTTTTCTAATTCTCTTTTTTTTTTTAAACTTATTCTATCCAAATTGTGCCGAACGGCGTTTCTTTGGTAGATCGACGATTTGTTAGTAGTATCGATAGCATAATCTATTTTTTTTTTGATTAAATAACGAAAAATTTGTTGTTTATTGAGTGACAAAATGGGACGCAGTATTCAGTATTTTCCTTGCTTAGTAGCGGCGGGTAATCCTCAATATTCTACTAACGATTTTCGTTGTTTTTGGAGTAAATACGTTTCTAAATGGTCGTCGCCGTGGTGAGCGACTACGATATACCAAGTTTGGTATTTTTTGGCTAATTTCTGGAAAAAATCATAGCGAATTTGACGAGCTCTGTCCTGAAAATTATGAACAGAGGCATATTCAGAACTTTTTACTTGATAAATTTTTAATGGTAGAGAATACTTTTGGCAGTAATTTTTTACTACTTTTTCGTCGTAATCACTATCGATTCTTTTTTTGTAATTAACATGAGCAACCACTAAATTATATCCTTCAGAGCGCATTTTATCTAATAAAAACATACTATCGGGACCACCTGAAACAGCGAGAACGTATAATTTTTTTTTAACAAGCGTTTTATTGTTGGTAAACATAAATCATAATAACTTATAGCGCGAACTATCATCCACTGTCTAATCTAACTTTTATCAAATTCCTCTTAATCTAGTGGAGTAATTATTGTAGATGAAAAAGTTGTCGTGGCTAAAAATTGTATACTAATCATAGGCTATTATTTATTTATTTTTTTATAATTTATTTTTGATTATTAACATGTCTACAGATCTATATAATTGTTGAAAAACCGCTAAATATATCTTCAGAAAATAAAAAAATAATACAAAGACTAAAAATAGTTTTATGAAACCTATATTTATTTATCTTACTATTTTTCCTCAGTATTTCGACAATTATTTTCAAATTTCTCTCGCAAAAAAAATTTATGAAACAAAACTGTTTGATTACCGAGTTTATAACCTAAGAGATTTTGCAGACAAGAGAAGAGTAGATGATTCTCCTTATGGAGGAGGGGCAGGAATGGTGTTAAAAATCGAGCCATTAGTTAATGCTTTATCGACTATCCAGGAAGATTATCCAAATAGTTACTTAATTTTACTTTCTCCCCAAGGAAAAACTTTTACTCAAAAAGATGTTTCAAGACTAATTAATCAAAATTCTAGTTTAGTTTTTATTTGTGGACGTTATGAAGGATTTGACGAGCGAATTTGATACTATATTGATGAGCAAATATCTATTGGTGACTTTGTCACGATGGGAGGAGAAATACCTGCTCTTGCAATCACTGATGCATTAATTAGAGTCATTCCAAATGCTATTAAATTCGAATCTCATCAACAAGAAACTTTTCATAATTCTTTATTAGATTTTGATACCTATACTCGACCTTCTGTATATGAGAATCTAAAAGTTCCCGAAGTCTTGTTATCAGGTGACCACAAAAAAATTGCTGAATGACGACAAAAAAATAGTCAAACAAAGACTAAAAATAAAAAAAAGAAATATAAAAACAACCAGAAAATCATTTCTAAATCCTTAAAAAAAAATGATTAATCATAAAATAATAAGAAAATGAAATGATACCAACAAATAACAATAATACAAAAATTTACTATTCTTCTATAAACAATGAACAAACAACTATTATCTAAATTTTTAAACCTTTTTTATTTTTCCTGTTTGATAAACAACAATAATCATTTTGTTTGAAAGATTCTGTTTTCAGGTAGAGAGTTTGTGTGAATAGTAATAAAAAGTATTGTTTAATATGAGGTAATAAAACTATTTTATTTTGATCTAATAGTTTTTTTCGAGTTAGCAAAAAATCACCTTCCTAGTTATAAAAGGTTATAAAAGAAAACTAAATTTTTCTTGCTGTTACATAATAAAAAGCCAGCAAAATTGTAAACATAAACCAGCTTTTTAACTGTGAATCTTAAAATGAGGACCTCTATCTTTATTACTACTACCTTTATCTATTGTTTTGTTGTTTTTTCAACGAATAACTTTTTCGAAATTCTAGCAACAGCACAAACAATATTAACAACACAAGTAAGTTAACTAATAAAATAAATTGCAAAATAATCAGTTTAAATCAAATATTCTATTCATCAAGTTTTTTTATTTATCAGACAGTAACTAACTTGGTAACAGTAACTGATTTGATGACTACACAAATCACTGGAACTACAACTGCTAATTCTGGTAATTGTTCTTTACAAGAAACCAACGCCAGAGATTCTAAAAGAGTCAATGAATTGTTTAAAAGCGGAGTGGTTAGTTCAAAGGCTAGTTGCAAAGAAAGTATTGACAGCGTTACTGAAGGACTAGCTTGTGACAATAAAGGCAATCTTTTCAAGTGCGATAATGGTATATATGTTTTTATGGCTGATTGCAAAACAAGTTCTACAAAAATGATTTGTGCTGCTGTTCCTAATTTGAAAAAACCCGGAGTTCTTACGAACTGTATTCCTGAAAAAGATGTAGATGAAAGAATAAATCTTGCTCTTGAATGCAAAGGTTTGAGCGGTTAAGGAAAATTTTTGAGTAATGAAATAAATGTATTTAAAAAGCATAAACAATAAATATTTAACATTATCATATTTATTAGTATATTTATTAGTCGTTAGCAATAGTTATGCTTTTTTCTTCCAACAATTTTTGTCTTTCTTTAAAAGGAAAACCCAATAAACTCATAAAATAAGCATTCTCTTTGATGTAATTAGATTTAAAAACAACAGCAATTTGTATACCTTGGTTTTTAAAAGTTAAATCGTAAGGAATGGAAGGAAAAATATTTAAATTATCTAATCCTAGATTATAGTTACCATTTCTATCAAATTTATCGAGTAAAAAACCTTTAAAATTAGTAATTTGCGGTAAGTTTATATTAATTAATTCAAATAAAAAATCCCAGATTTTATTTTTTCTCAAAGTTACTTTGCAACCAATAGGCATTCCTTCTCGTAATTTAAAATTAATGATAGAATCACGAGCATAAGTTAAAATTGGTCTTTGCCCTCGAGCTATTTTGGCAAGCGCTTCTTTAGTATTATCTAGTAATTGTTTGTTTTCAATGGTTTGCCCTACTCCGCTATTCAAAACTATTTTTTTGATGTCTGTAGTTTGCATTGAAGAAGAATGTTTAAATCTCTCCCCCACCATTTTTTTTGTTTCTTTTCTTTTGATTTTTCATCAGTCATTTATTATAAGCATAAATTATGTTCTCTCTTATTTACAAATCTGTGTTGTTCACTGCTATTCTTCAGTAGGATTACATTTTGTACAAAATAATTGATTGTATTTGCTTCTATCAAAAAACATCATCCATAAAAGCCATCCTAATAATACTATTATAAAGAATTTTATTAAAGATTTAAAAATCTTGACTATAATAATGGAAAAAAAATACAGAATTATAAAAGCCAATAAAAGAGCAAACAAATGTTGAGCTTCTATCTTTTCAATATCTAGATTAATCAGAAATAAATATCCGTCTTTGACTCAATTTTTAAAGCATGTAAGGTATGTTCTAAAGTCTTTCATTTATTATATTAAGGTTTTATAACGTGATTTTAATATACATGTTGAATTACTTCGATTTTTTCTCGCTCTCTGAGTAAGCTGAAAATTTGATGTTTTTTCTTTTTCCGTCTTTGTCTTTGTTTTTCTTTCAAGAGCTATAATACACGACATTTTTTTATTTTTTAGTTTAATTATTAACTTTTTTCTTAAAATTTTTCGATGTTCTGCTAGAACATAATCATGAAAATAACTAATGGTTAATAATTATGTCGAGAAGTATTTAAATATGGCACCATATTTTTTATTCGCTTCTTATCTCGAGCATTTAATAAAGAATGCTTGCGTAAATGCCTTTTTTGTTTAGCAGATTTACTATAAGCTAAATGAGAAGTGCAAGCATGACGATGTTTTATTAATCTACCTTTTGATAAAAATCTTAAACGTTTAGTAAAAGATTTTTTTGAACGAAGTTTTTCAACTGACATATTATATAATATTGTTTATTTATAATCAGAACTTTTTTTTGGAACCATTTTCTTTTTTATTAATAATTTTTTTATCATATTACAACAAATAAAAAGTATAATTTGACTTGTCCTGCTATAAATCGTAGTAGTGACGAACGAGCTGTAAACGAAGGACATCAATTAGCATCTCATACTTGGTCCCATCCTAACATGACAAAAATCAACAGAGAAGAAATTATTTATCAAATGAAAACTTTAGAAAATGCGATGCGTAAAATTGTTGGTCTAGTACCAAGGTACATGCGTCTACCTTTCGGAGAAGGTTTTAATAATCAAGTAAAAATCTTACTAACGACGAGTTTATGATAATATAACGAACTCATATGCATTAGGGCAATGCTGAGCTTAAATGTATGGTTTGTCAAAAACAGGATTATATCACCAATTGAAGTTTTAAATGTTCGGAGCATCCAGAGAATTTTTAGAAACAACTAATGATGATTGTTTAAATGCTTTAGGGACAGTACTTAGGCTTTATCCAAATAGACCTGATAAGATAAAGAGAGTAGTAAGAAAGGTTATAACCAAGTTAATGGATAATGAAGGTTATAATGCTAGTAGTGGTGATTTGAGATAAAGTTGGTTGATTGAAAGGAATTTAAGTAATTATGCAAAAACAACGACAAATACAAATACAAAAGCAGGCTCAACTAACGGCTCATCAAAAAAAATTAGTATTGGAAAATTTTCACTATGCGATAGAATCATTAGAAGAGTATATTGAAAAAATTGGATTACCTGGTTTCAGAAAACAGATTTTTGACCAGTCTATCAATAGTCCAGATAGGTCTCCAGCTGACTTAGCTGATGATTTTTTAGCTCAATTGCTTTGTTTTAAGGCAATAGTTAATAATAAACCTGAATTTTTTAGAGAAGAAATAAAAAGAGAATTTTACAAATGAATTAATGCGACAGGAATTAATGTTAATAATTGTCCAAAAGAGTTAAAGCATTATTTGTTTGAGATCAATGAGATACTAGAAGGAAGAGGAGAAAAAATTGTTGAGCAAACTCGGGAAATAATTGATGGAGAAGTAGATCCAAGAGATGTGATTAAAGTGTTTGCTGCTCTTCAAGTTCCTTTGAATAATAATAGAGAGAAGGGAGAAGCCCTGAAAGGCAAAACTTACCGAGATATAGAGGTTGAAAGCAGGTTTGATGGTGATTCTAGACAAGGAGACATATCTTTTAATCAAATATCTTGGGATCTTAATCATGACGAATTTGACTTCTTTCCACAAGTCATAGAGAAAAAAAGAAAAAAAGCTGCTGATGATTTTGCAGAGTGAGAGCTAGAAGAAGAGGAAGAAATTCGAGAGCAGGAGGAAATAAAAGAAAGAGAACGAAAAGAAAAATTAGCCAGTGAAGCCCGCGAGCAAGCAGAAAAAGAAAAAAAGCAGGCGGAACAGAGAGCCAAAGAGAAACAACAAAAACAAGAAGCCAAAGAAAAATTAGTGGTTGATCGAGTTCAGGCTATTAGGAAAGTTCAAACTCATTGGGATAAAAATCAAGACAAGTGGCAAAAAATCGATGGACAGTCAATTAACCAAGTTTTAGATAACGATTGGCGAAATAAAATTGAAACTGCACAAAATGAAGTACATATTGGAGTCTGTGTGCATTCTTTTATTGAGAAAGTTGATAATGCAAAGCTGGATATGGATAACGAAATAAAAAGAAGACAAGAACAACAAAAAAAAGAGTTAAAAGAAAAATTCAAAGATGTTATTGGTAAATTTATTGAAAGAAGTTCTGAGGAGGAGAAATTAAACGATATGAAATCCTTAGTTGAACTAGTTAGTGGAGATAAAAGAGTTATTAAAGAGGCTTTTAATGAACTTGCTGAACAACAAAGCTTAACCAGTTTTTGTTATGATGATGATGTTAACATTCAACAAAACATTCAACAAATACAGCGACTAAAAATAGAAAAATTACAATTTGAAAATGCTGCTTCTTCTGATGTTTCTTCAAAGGATGATTTCCCAATAATTTGAACAGCAAGAATTTTGGGAGCAGGCATTTTAAGTATTTTTGTGTATTGGATCATTAAGTGAAAGATGAAGAGAAAATAAGTGCTGAATTAATGACTGCAAAGTTTTGTCCGGTAGAGATAAAGAGTATCTGATAGAAACAAATAACTAAATCTAAATAAGCTGAAAAGAAAAATGAAAGTGTTCTCTTGCTCCTTTAAACATATTAAAAAGCAGGAAAAATAAGATATATATGGAATCAATAATCATTAAAAGTTCTCAAATTGCTATTTCTCCTCAAAAACTGAATCTAGTTGCAGAAATAGTAAGATCGACTAAAGAAAAAGGATTGTATCACTCATTAAAAATTTTGTCTTTTTTACCTAAAAAAGGTGGAAGAATACTTTTTAAATTGCTTCAAGGAGTAACCAAAAGTTTAGAAAAACAAAAAATCGAGAATGTTTATCTTAGAAAAATAGAAATAAACCAAGGAAAAGTACAGAAGAATATAATGTATCGTGCAAAAGGTCGAGCTGATAAAATAAGAAAAAGATACAGCTTAGTTAAATTATATTTAACTTATGCTTAACTAAAAATAGGTCAGCGTAAGTACTTGAGTTGACGTTTTTTTCGCTGTTTTTGTAAAATTTTTTTCGGAAGATGAGGATTGAAACAGTTATTAAAATTGTTAAGTCATATAATGAGAAAGTGATAGATAAAGATTAAATCCAACAGACATAGGAACAAAGCGCTTTTTAGTTGTAAAATGAATTTCAAGGCAATTATTCACGAATTATTATGGTTTGATGATACTAACACAAAAGATCTCATAGAAGATAGTGTTAATATCAATATCCCTGAAATGAACAAGATCTTTTGATCAAGGTATAAATTATCTTCTGATAATTATCAAAGAGAAAGTTCAGTATGTTGTTCTACCGGGCATAACCACACTAATCAACAAATAAATTTTTACATTAAAGAATAAGGTTTTATGCTGTTTTTACAATAGTGATACATATTAGCATATTGGCGCGCTCGGGAGGATTTGAACCCCCGACCTTTTGATCCGAAGTCAAACATTCTATCCGCTGAACTACGAGCGCAATATTTGATAGTTTCATCTTTAATCTTTTTTAATCTTATAAGTGATCATAACAGAGATTAGTATTTGCCTGATTGAAGGATTCTATAATCATTTTTTTCGTAAAATACTCTCTTTATCTTCTCGTACTGATATATTAAAAAAAATATAAACCTTAGCTATTTCATATAAAAAAGCGATAGATAAAAATGTTTACTGGTCAAAGTTTTAACTTTTCTTTGATTTTTCTTTTTAGATGATAGCTTGCTTATTTATGGAGGAACTGGTCGGATTTGCACCGACGATAGTAGATTTGCAGTCTACGGCCTTAGCTACTTGGCGACAGTTCCTTATTATTTATGTTTTATTATAAAGTTATTCAAAAAAAAAGAACTTTTTATACTAAAATCTATACTAATGAGTATAACATTCGATTTTAAGGGTACGCAAGTTACCTGATTTTCAGAAAAAGAAAAAGGGGAAGAAAAACAAACTATCCGAATTCCTTTACAAAAAAAAATAGAAGTTAAGTCAGGCAAAAAAATAGAAGTTGAACCTGGCGATGAAATAATCATTGACAAAGTTTTAGAAAGAGATGAAGATGTGGAAGAATTTGGTCAGCCTTATTTGCCTATTAAATTGATTGGTAAAGTGATTAAAAATATAAAAAATAAGACAATTTTTGGTATGAAATACAAAGCCAAAAAAAGGACAAAAAGAACTTGGGGACATCGTGCGAGATTTACCTTAATTAAAATAATAAGAGTAGAAGAAAAATAAAAAGTAAGACAAAAAACAAATAATAATAATAATGATGATGAAAAAATAATGACTTGCCTTCTCTATAAATTAGATAAGAAAAATAATTTTCAATGCATTACCATTAAAGGTCATGCTAATTATACAAAAACAAAAAAAGATATAGTTTGTGCAGCGATTTCAGCTATTACTAACGGCACTGTTAATTTTCTCCAGCTTCACTATGAAAATGATTGTAAAATTTATTATCAGTCTGCTAATATAAGTATTTATCCTCTAAACAATAATTTTGAGTGTCAATTATGTTTACGATTAATGTTCTATCAATTGGAAAATATTGCTAATTTTTATCCTGATTATTTAAAAATTAGCAATACACAAATTTTTGAAAGAGTAACCTAGTTTTAGATTTAGAAGTTATTATATTTAATTAGCATAAATAAAACTTCTTATTTAAATAAACTACAGATAATTTTCCTAAATATATGAAAAAAAAATATCAAAAATTAGTTCCTCTATTTTTTTTTCATATATATTGCATAATTTTAGGCTGGTTTAACGGAGGGGAAAAATTAAAATTTCCACTTCATTTTTTTTTTCATTTTTTATCTTGATGATGTACTTGAAATAGTCTCTTATCTTTATTTTTTATTGCTTGACAAAAATTAAAAAGAAGCAAGGATGAAATTTTTTATTTAGTGGTTTTTATCAGTAATTTTTTAACCATGATCCTTTATTCGATTGGTTTGTTCATTTGACTAGTCACTATTTTAACTACTTACTATGGATCTACTAAAAAAACTATTAAGTTAGTTCCAATACCTAGTCATATAATAGACTCTTATTCACAGACATTTAAAGTAATTCATTGGTGATTATATTCCCCTCTTTGACATTTTTATTGTCCCCTTTATTTTATTAACTGATTCTTTCGTTATGGAAGAATGGACTTACTAAAAAAAAAAATAGGATCGAGTGTTTTTTATTGTCTAATCCACCCTACACTTTATTATAGTTATTGTCTTCTTCGTAGCAAAATAGGAAATAAAGAATTTTTTAAAAAATTTGATCAATCGCGATGAACTCTTCCTTTTCTTAGTAGTAAAAAAATGATTATTAAGTTAGAGATTAATCATAGATATCGTTTTTTTTGAAAAATAACCTTAATCTTTTTCTGGTTTAGTTTTTTTAGTCTAATAACTATTTTTATTATAAAATACTGACAGAAAATAAAAAAATGGTACTTTAAACAAGGAAAATCATAAAGATTTTTGCTATTTCTATAAGTATTTGCTAGTTTAACAAGGTTTTACAACAAAATTAAACTATAAAGAATTATTGATAGCATAATATAATTCTGCATATTCTTTATCTTTTCTTATTTTTCCAGTTCTGCCCCTCTGTTTTACAATCTCCAACATTTCCAAGAATTTTTTTATTTCCAGGTTTTTGTTTAGGAGTGAAGTTGTTAGTATTAAATATTTCACTAGTTGCTTTGTTTTGATAATTATTGTCCTCAGTTATTATTATTAACTTGTTTCTGTACTTTTTAACACTTCTAATTTCTTCTACCTTAGGTAGTATATTATTATTTTGAATAAATAATAAAAGTAATATAGAAAGAGAGTGTAATATCTCATAGATCCACACATTGATCAGTTTTTTGAAAGCTTGTTTTTCACAAACGAAGAAAAAACAAAAAAAAGATCTTAAGCTAACTCAAAACTAAAATTACTAACCATTACTAAAAAGTCTTCAATTTGCTAAAAAAATCTACTAAAAATAGTTATAAAATATCTTCATGTTTAAACAATAGAAGATTTTTTTGTTTTTGTTAAAAACAAAAATACAAGAAATTCTACAATACAAGAAACTAAGAAGATAGTAAAACTATATTCGTCAAAAATGCTTTTAATGAATCGTACTCTAAGTTCTTTTTGTATCTCCTTGGGTAGTTTGTAATTGTATTCAGAAACGGAGGCAATCAAAACAAATCTATTTAAATCAGGAGTTATTGTTATTATTGTTTTATCATTATTTTTTTCGTCCACTAATAATTCCTTTTCATATTTTCATGAATTATTTTGCTGAGAATTAAAAAACGATAAGATAATTTCTTTTAATCTTGGATTTTCGTTCAGTTTGTCAATATCCTTAAAAAAAAGAATTGGATCTTTTTTGTAATCACTACTTTTTATAATGTTAACAATTTTTCGTTTAATAGCTCCAGGACTAGATTTTTTATCAATTTTGACAAAATTAGAATCAATTTTGCACCCTTTGTTCCCAAAATCGTGTTCTTCAGTTATTTTACTAGCTAATTCTTTGCCATAAAATAATGTTAACAATGGTTTTTCGTTGCTTCATTTGTGTTTTCATTCTTGAAATTTTTCTCCTCATAGCTTTCCTTCATTTCCTAATAATAAAATAGGATCTCTTTTTATATTCTTAACTATTTCCTTCAAATCATTTTCTAGTGTTTCTTTTTCCTTATTTCTAAAAATATTTCTTTTTTTGTGAGGTTTAGCTAGTAACTGTTCAAATTTTTTTTCTATTCTTTTTAGTTGTATGTTTCTATTTTCAAAGCTTTTTTTTATTTCTCTATGCACTATAGAATAAGCCACTTCATCAGGGCAAATAAGAAAGCCAAGAATTGAAAATACTCCGATAGCAATTCCTAATAATAGTCTTCTTTTTTCATTTCATCTAAATAAATAAAAAAGCGGAAGAATTATCATTAATGTTAACCAATAAATAATTGATCTCATAATTTTTTCATAGTGACTAAATGAATAATATTAGAAAAATTTCAAGAATTTTTACATATTTTTGTTGCTTTTTAAAAAATCTCTTAGATTATCAGAGCTGAAATTCACTTTTCCTAACATCTTCATTCGAGCTTTTCCTTTTTTTTGTTTGGCTCACAATTTCATTTTTCTTGTTCTATCTCCCCCATATAAGTTGCCGGTGACATTTTTTTTCAAGGCCGGTAAGGTTTCGCGAGCAATTACTTGATTACCAATAATAGCTTGAATAGGAACCATAAAAGTTTGTCGATTGAGAGTGGTTTTTAATTTTTCGCATACTAACTTGGCTCGCCCATAGGCAAAATTTCGATGAACTAAAAAAGATAAATCAGGAACTAATTGATTATTTAGCAAAATATCTACTTTGACAATATCACTAGGTTGAAAGCTAATTAGTTGATAATTAAAAGAAGCGTAACCATGAGAAATAGATTTTATTTTATCATGAAAATCAATAATAAATTCCGCAAAAGGTAAATGATAATTTAATTGATAAAGCAAACCTGCTTTTCACTCTTGTGATTGATAAACACCCCGTTTATTTCGGCACAATTGAGAAATGTCTCCTAAATATTCTTCGGGAGTAATAATATTTAGAGAGATAAACAGTTCTTCGATGGCTTTTGCTTTGAGAGGAATTTTTTGGGGATTATTAGTTTCTAAACTTTTACCATCAGAAAAAATTATCCGATAGGTAATGCTGGGAGAGGTAGTAATAATTTCACAATCATATTCTTTTTGTATCCTTTCACAAACAACTTCTCGATGTAATAAACCTAAAAAACCGCACCGAAATCCTGGACCTAACAATTTTGAATCAATAGTTTCCAAACTTAAACTACTATCTTGGATTTGTAATTCTCTCAAAGCCTTTTCAAATTCCTTAAATTGAGAACTTTCACTCGGATATAAATTAGAGTAGACGTTGGGTTTTATTTCTTGGTAGCCCGCAAAAGGTAAAAAGTTACTATCTAAATCGAACACAGTATCACCAACCTTTACTTCTCGCATATCTCGAATATTAGCTGTAAACCAACCAATTTCTCCTGTGATTAATTTACCCTTTAAAACTTCGCGAGGAGTTTTTACTCCTACTTTTTCTATTTGATAAACTTTTTGTTGATTAGCATGAAATTTTATTTTATGCCCTTTTATCAATTCTCCTTTAAAAATACGAGTATAAATTATTACTCCATAATAGCGACTATAAAGTAAGTCAAAAATTAATGCTTTCAACATTTATTTAATTTTATCATATATTTTATTTTTTAATTTATAGCCAGCAAACCACCAAAAAAATAAGGTTGAGGTTCAAAATATTAACAATCCCAAAAAAATAATAGAAATTACTAAAAAAAACCACAAGAAGATGTTATTCTTACCATGTTTTACTCAACCAAAAAAAAAGTAAGGATAAAGTGATTTCTTATTTCTACTTCCAAACTGATAAAACTCTGATCCAGGAATGTATGGTCTAAAAAGAACAAATAAAACATAAAAAAAGGGATGAATAAAACTATATCAAAATAATCTTCTGCGACCAAAATAAGTACTGACTAAACTAGTTTTTCTTCGTGTGAAATAAGCAATATTTGAAAGCGGAGCTAAATAGTGTCAAAGAGTTGAGTAAAATCACCAAAATATTTTTCTATTAACTGGAAAAGAAAATATATTAATCATTCCTTCTCGTTGAGGAGCCAGAGTTCAACGTCCGATTACCGAAATCGTAAAAATGCCGATAGAAGTAACATTAGCATTAATCACCAGGAGATCAAAAATTTTATCAAAATAATTAGTAGGAGATTTTTTAAATAATCTATAAATAAAGTAGACAATGGTAACCAAGGATGCTTGGACACTTCAATAAGAAAGAAAATTACATCAGTAATTAATTTCTTTATATCCGCTAGGTCATCTATAAGAATCTAAGTAAAAGGCGCAGATGGAAGAAAATAAGTGTAAAAAAGTTGAAAAGGCCAATAAGCAAAAATTATTTTTTTTGATTGCCATTTGATAAATATTTTATACTTTTTTTTAATATACTTAATTTTATGTCAAAAATACGAGTATATATAAATACTTATAAGAGCTTAGTCTGTAAAGATTTATTTATTATTTGGTAATCTTTTCAGCAAGAAAAAATAGTTGGTAGTAGATCAAATCCCTTTTTCAACTTTAGAATCATAGATTGTAGATAAAGAGCAACGAAATAAATACTTCAATCAAATCTTCCCTTTCCTCTGCAATAAAATTGATAGTAAAGAAACAAAAACAAAATGGTAATACCAGAAACCATTAAATCAGGTAATTTACAAAAACAAATAAATAGATTAAATCTATTTATTTGTCAAGAGCTATCATCTAGTAGCTTATATATTTTCAACTTATTGCTAATTGAAAAATTTTTCAATCAGTCTTTTATTTGGATTTTTTCCTGCTCTTCTTGGTTGACTTTGCGGGCTAAATTAATTTGATAAAAAGAGTTAAAAAAAAATAAAAAGAGATTAATCAAGCTATATTCGCTAGAACAAATGAAACCAAAAAAATAACTAAATTCAACAAATAACAAGACCTGATTAAAGATTGTAGATTAACCATAACAAAAAAAACACCAGTCACTATTTCAAATAAACTGGCTAAAATACTGATGAATTTATAAGAAAATTCAGTGACAATATTAATTATTTTGTCATTTTTATAAGCATAATTTATTAGTTTTTTTATTAGATAGACGTTGATTTCTCTCTGACACTTTTTTTTTCAGTAATTAAGAGTTAGATGAACAACTAATTTAATTGGAAAATAAAGCAAAAAAAGAAGAAAAAGTAACTTATTTCAATCTATAAGTATCTCGTTTCCTTCACTTTTTGATAAGCAAAATCTACCAAATAAGAAAGAAAAATTCCCTCGATTTTGGTTTTTTGTATAATAAGACAAATTATTAATCAAATTAAAACGAATAAGAAAAAGCACATAATCAACAAGAAATTGAAAAGAGAAAAAGACAGAAATCTTTCACTTAAAATTTTTGAAGAGATATAATAACAATTTATTCATAAACCAAGATTATCTCTGATATATTAAAATTGTTAGATTTTTTTCTTCCTGTTAAAGAAATGTTATTCACTAACTTTTTTGCCAAAACTTTGCACTGTACTCGCTACAGTTTTTTTGGCTTCCTCTAAATTGTCTGTATTTAGACTCGGCATTATTTCATTAGCAATTTTTTCCAAGTCGACTTGACTAATCTCCTTTTTATCACCAATAGCTTTTTTTATTAAGTAACTGCTTGGTGAATTGCCGATAGTGTACTCATAACTTCCATCCTCGTAAATAGTTATTTCTACATTGACAAGTTCGCCGTTTTTTTTTTTTGCTTTCTCATCATTATTAAAATCTTTAACAAACAACACCATCTTTTTCTCTAAAAACGCCAAATTGGCTCCAGCTTTAGCTTGTCCACAAACTAATTGGATTTTTCTACGACTTATTACTTTTTTCATATAATTAATTATTATTGTTTTTTGGTCAAATAAGTAATCTAATTTTCTATTATCATCTGTTCATCAAGTATCTAAAATAAAGAACATAGCTGATTATATAGTCCATTTTCTCTAAATCTGACGGAGCAAAACTAAAATAAGCAAATAACAGCCTACAAAAAATGAAAAAGAAAAATTTTTTCTTGTTTCAAAAGAAAAAAGCTCCAGCTTAATTATTCATCAATATAAGTTGGTCTATTGACTTAAAAGCAGATCATTTTAGATTTAAGTTATTACAATATCAGAAATTATTTATAGTATCATAAAAGTTAAAAAGTTCTTGTTTAACAAGGTTTTACAACAAAATTAAACTATAAAGAATTATTGATAGCATAATATTAAGTTATTTTTGTTGAAATATAATTTTTTTGTATCCAAAGCACGAAAATTAAACAGGCTCGAGTTGGTTCCTGTTTTTTTTGCTAGTGATTTTCAGTAGTTTCTTTCTACTTTGCTAACAAAACAAAAAACTCTTATTAACTAACGAACAGTTTTCTCTTTTTTTTCTAATTTTCATACTATGAAATAGTACACCAAGACAGTAATTCCTAACTTACGTTTTTCTTTTTATAGACACAAAAAAAATTAACTTAAACCTAAACTGTTTGTAGTGAAACGATTCATATACAAAATTGTATATTTATTATAACAATTGTTATCCGTTATATATGAAATTAAAAAGATCTTCTCGTAAAAAATTGGCATATGTGATATATTATAATAACATTTTTTTTTCTTACTGTTACCGTTTGTATTCTTTTATTTTCAAAGAAAAAAAAACCTAACGAACCTTTTTTAATTTGTCCTATTCGGGGAGATTTGCGGGCAAAAAAATATGATATAAAAGGTGATTATAGTGAAGAACATCAAAGAGTACGACTAATCAAACATCTTTTAAAAAAAGGCTATGCTAAAAAATGTTTTATCATTGAGCATAAAATACCGATCGGACATAAAGGTCATAATACTTTGCGAGTTGACTTGGTGATTAAAAAAAAAAATAGGTTTTTAATAGTAGCTGAAGTAAAAAAAAATTATAACAAAAAAAACATGGAATCAGCTATCAGGCATCAGTTGATCCCAGCAATGCAAATACTTAACAGTAAATATGGAATATATTTTGATGGCACTAAAAAAAGTTGTTTATTGAAGAAGAAAACAGATGGAACAATTTTTATGAGACAATTAACCTATCACTAAAAATTAGTAAAAATTGTTGTAAAACATGTTAATATAATTCATGACAAATTTTAATTGAAAAAAAATGGATGAAGCAGGAGTTAAACATGGTAGTTTAACTAGGTATTTAAACCCACGAATGCTTTCTTACATTTACGGGAAAAATATAAGGAATAAAACTCACATTTTTGATCTAAACAAGATCTTTGACAGCTGTCAAAAACTAAGTGATCACGTAAATTGTTTGATTAAAAAAAAAGGAGAAGAGCTAACTATCTTGTTTTTGGCCACTAAAAAACAGGCTCAGGAAATTACCAAAAAGCACGCAATCAGATGCGGTATGCCTTATATTGCTAACAAATGGAAAGGAGGGTTTTTGACCAATTTTGAAGAAATAAAGAAAAAATTAAAAAAATTGTGATGATTAAATAATTTTATTGAAAGTCCTGATTTTGAAAACTTGGCCAAAAAAGAGCAGTTGAACTATAAGAAAAATAAAGCTAAACTTCAAAGTGTTTACGAAGGAGTAATAAAATTAAAAGAGAAACCTGATGTTGTATTTATTCTTGGTTTAAGCAAGGAAAAAGTTGCTCTTAAGGAGTGCAAAAAAATGGGTATTCCAGTCATTGCCATTTGTAATAGTAATTGTAATCCAAAACCATTTGAACATATTTATGTCATCCCTGGTAATGATGAAAATACAGGTTCGATTGACTTCTTTGCAGAATTAATGGCAGATACTATTATTGAATCTAATAAGTTAAACAAAGAAGAAGAGAAAAAAATCAATGCATAGTGGAAAAAAAATAAAATGTTGAGCCTTGAAACAATAAAAAAATTAAAACTAGAACAGGAGAAATTAGACCAATTTATTATCCAAAAAAATAATATTACTGATAGTCAAACCAAAGCAAGTTTTATCCGCACTAAAATTGCCCTTTTGGTTGAGATTGGCGAATTGGCTAATGAATTAGAAACCTTTAAACATTGAAAAAAAGGAAAAAAAACAATTGCCGAGAAAGACCCAAATGATTTACAAAAGGCCAAAGAGGAATTAATTGATTGCTTACATTTTTATTTAAGTTGAGTTAATGCCTTTCAAATTGATTTTTCTGATTACCAGTTTCGAAAATTAGTCCCCGAACCTGACGAGAACGAATTACTACTGGCACTTTTTTCGGAAACAGAAATGTTTAGTTTAAAAACTCCTTTACATACAACTAAGGAAAAAATATTTGCTACTGCTGAAAAAAGTTGAGAGGAACAAATTAAAAAATTAAATCCTGAGGATAAAGATTACCAAAAAAATATAGAAACTTTCAAAAAAATAAAAGAGGGACAGAAAAAAATTATTGAAAAAATGAGTAGTAGTTTTTTAGAAGCAATTGAAATCGAGAAAAATAAAACTATTTTCTATCGTTGATTATTAATATTTGAAGAACTGGCTGGAAAATTAGGAATGAAGAGTGAAAAGGATATTGAAGAGGCTTATCTGAAAAAAAACAAAATTAATTGAGATAGACAACAAGGCAACAAACATTAAAATAAATAAAACAGAGTTTATGACAAAGAAAGTTAGTGTTTTGCAAGGCGGTAGCATATACTTCTTCTATCGCCCAAAAGTCGAAAATAACTCTAAACAGAAAGAATAAGTACAACGATTTTTTTTTCGTTTTACAACCCCAAAATCAAAACAATCATCAATTGCTAATTGTTGAAAAAACAGCTATTTTTTGTTTTTAAGTCACGAAGAAGAAATGAAATATTGCCTTGAAAAGATACATCCTGATAGCTTGTTTGTTTTAGAGTTTCAATTAAAAAATAGATATAAAAATTCAAGTCGCTATGAAAAAATTAAGTATTTATAATAAGATTCAAAAAATTCAATCAGAGGTTAAAGAACTAATTCGTGCTGAGGAAAACGAAAAGTTGAATTACAGTTTTTTTAATGAATCAGCAGTTTTTGAAATATTAAAACCTTTATTACAAAAATACAAAATGGCTATCTTAATAAGTGATGATCCTGATAGTAACTTTGAGTGTCAACAAATAGGTAATTCTTATTTAGTTAAATATTTAAAAAAACTAGAGATAATAAATATAAGTGATGATGATAATCTTATTACAAAAGACTTCGCCGAAAACAGGAACAATCAAAACAGCTTTGTTGATGAAATTAAAACTTTTTCTTTTTATGCTATTGGCGTTAATGTTGATCCTGCTAAAGCCAAGGGAGCAGCTGACACTTATGCAATAAAATATATGCTTTCTAAATTATTTTTAATGCAAGTGCAGGATGAAGGTGATCCTGATTACCAAATTAGTGATAATAACAGAGAAAACACTGCATCTAAAGAAAATAAACAAGCGAAAGAATTTCTAAAAAAACGTGAGGATTGAATAAAAAAAAACAATTAAATTGGTTGCTTATATAGTAAAACTTATTAAAGTAGTAGTCATGCTCTTTTCTTGTTTAGTTCCAATATAACTCATTAACATCGTTATCGTTTTTTTGTATAAAATAGAGGTATATAATATATATAAATCAAAGTCTTTTTGCTTTCGTTAGCAAAAAAAATAATACTATGAATATTATTGAAATACATAAAGAAAATGAGAAATTACAAAAAACTACTATTCCTTCTCTCCGGACAGTTAATCGTCAATGATATTTTTTGGATCTAAAGGGCAGAATAGTAGGTAGAGAGTCCACAGAAAAGATTGTAGACTTGCTTCGTGGCAAAAATCGAATAGATTTTGTACCTAATTTAGATTTGGGAAATTATGTAGTGTTAATAAATGCTAAATATATAACTTTCACCGGTAAGAACAAGTTAGATAGTAAAAAATACTATAATCATTCTGGTTACCCAGGTGGATTAAAAGTGCGAAGCGCTAGATTAATGCTAGAAAAACATCCTAGAGAATTAGTTTTGCGTATTATAGAAGGAATGATCCCCCATAAAAAATTAGGAAACAGACAAAAAAAAAGATTGTTTGTTTTTGCTGACAAAAATCATAACTTACAAAGTCTAGAAAAAAATTTTATTGTTATAACAAATTAGTAAATATCTCAATGAGTAATAATTATTTAACAAAGATAGTAAAAAGAACAAAAAGGCACGGTCGAGGAATTGGTTCAGGTCGTGGTAAGACTTCTGGACGAGGAACTAAAGGGCAAGGGTCACGTAAAAGCGGTAACGTGCGTCTTGGCTTTGAAGGGGGACAAACTCCGGTTTATCGAGCTTTTCCTAAGTGAGGAGGAGGATTTAGAAAAAAAAAGATAGTTTATCGGATAATCAATTTAGAAAAGATAGAGAAAAACGAGGGGATAATTGCAGGGCAAGTAGTAAATTTTTCATCAGAAAAATTTTCTGTTAAAGTGTTAGGGAAAGGAAAACTCAGCAAAAAATTAACTATTAAGGCAGCGGCTTTTTCTCAAACAGCGTCAAATAAAATCATCCAGGAAGGAGGAGAAACACAAGTAATTAAAGAATAATTAATGATAAATAATAGTAAAAAAAGAAGAATTAAACAAAAGTATTTTAATTTTATTTCGGCTTGCTCAGTTAGTTTACTAGGATTATTATCTTATGTTCTTTTCTCTAGATACATTTACTTTCCTGTTCAATGGTTCTCTAGAGTCAATGAACCATCACAAGAAAAATTATTTTTATTTTTTTCTGGTATTGATATTCATTTGCAAGTCAATTTTTTTCTTGGAATTCTTTTTAGTTTATTGAACAGTGAAAAAAAAGATTGAGTTAAGATTAAAAAATGGAGATTTTGAATCAATAAAGTATTGATACTAATTTCTTCTTTGATTTTAGGGCTATATCATTATTGGCAAAAGATAAAAAACAGCTTAGGTAATATTTTACTTCTGTGTTTAATTATCATAGTGATAAATTGCTGCTTACTAGAGATAATTATTCAATTGATGAACCAATACGGAATATGTAATTTTCTTAATTTAGTACTTTTTACAGAATTTACTCCTTTTGGATGATTACAAAAAAACTGAAGCAGAATTTGAATAGTTTGGTTGTATTTAATAACAATTTTTTTTATTTGAATAACCAACTTAAAATTAGAAATGCCTGTTGAAATTAACACTCTTTACAATCAAAACAACAAGTTATTAAAAAATAGCGAGTTTAAACTAGGATTTCGCCTTAATTTTAGTCTCATTCCGTTAATTTACCTGTCAACTTTCATTAGACACGTCTACACCTTTTTTTTAATGAGAGGAAGAACTGATTGAACCAGCCTTGGAAGTATATTTAGCAATTTAGAAAAAGCAAACAAAGATAAAATAATATTGAATGAAAAACATCGAAGAGGAAAAAAAGGATTTTGATATTGTTTTTTTTCACTTAACGAAGATAAGTGAATTTTCAATTGAAAAAACTTGGAAAAATTATTAAGTAGAAATAAGTGAATGATTGTTGGGGCTATTATTTTTCTTGTTTTATTTCGTTGACTAGTTATTTGATTTCAAGCAAGGAAAATCAGTCCATGAAAAACTAAAGAGATTAGCAAAGATCTGCAAAAAAGAGGCATTTATATCAATTATATTTCTCCTGGAAATTCTACTCGCCAACTGTTAAAAAAAATAGTTAACAAAATAATTATATTTTGAAATTTTTCAATACTTATTTTGAATATCATCTTTGACAATATTTTTGCTTACGCTGGCAAAAATGCAGAAAAACTAAACTTTATGAGCTGATTCGGAGGTGTTAATATAGGTGTCGAATTAATTAGACAAATAAGAACCAAGTTTGAATATATAAAAAATAGCTAAAAAAATAGTAATAAAAACAAATAATAACACGTTGTAACTACATGGAAAATAAAAAAGATAATAATCTAGGAAAAATAATTTTGTTATTGGCTCCTCCTATTGCTAGTGGTTTACATTTACACTCAAAAGAAAATGTGTGATTTTTTAGCACACAAAAACTAAAAAAAACTTTACTTCAAAAAAAGATTATTGTTTAGAAAAGCGATGCAACGAAGCATTATATAACTTAATCAGCAGTAGTGATTATGAAAAGGAAGCGAATAAAACTATCATTCAGCAATTACTTTTAGAAGAAAAATTGACTAATTCAATACTTTTTAATTACCCACTTAATAGCAATCAAATTGAATCATTAGAAGCTGAATTGTCTGAAATAAATAGAAAAATAAACTTTATAATAATTGTCAGTACTTCTAATTATGACTTAATAAAAAAAATAAGAAGCAACTATTTAACTTGCCCTATTTGCGAAAGGTTATTTAAAAAGGAAGAAATGAAGGATAATGAAAAATTTGTTTGTCCCGAAGATAATGAGTTTCAGTTTTTAAAAGAAGAAATACAAAAATTCCATGAATTTGCTATCGAGAACCATTTAGTAAATTCTAAAAAAACGATTGAAAAACTTCTTAAAGAAAATAAAATCACAACCTCGAATATAATTAACTTGACTGTTGATAATGAAAAAGACATTTTCTCAGGAGAAATACAAGAGAAAATATTAAAAGTAATAATGAATTTGTAAGAACCAAGTAAATAAATTAACTAAATTTTTTAGAAAAATTTGTTTTTATTTCTTGGTCTAGTTCCTTTACAAGATGCATTTAAACGTGCCATTCAGATCGTTATATGAGAAAAGATAATCACTAAATGCTTTTTTTTGATTTAGAGAATAGTAACAAATATAAATAATAAGTAAATAAAATATAGTATAATACTAGTTACAAAATGCTCTGAATCTTCACAAAAAAAATTATTAAAAAGAGAATGCATTTTTTAACGTTGTTATTAATAAATGAGATATTTTATGTTACACCAATTGTTTAAGTTAGATTTACAATTTTTCGCTCATAAAAAAGGAGGTGGTTCTGCTTCAACAAATCGTAGTCACAAATCTTACAATCCTAAGAATCTAGGAGTAAAGAAGTTTGGTAACGAGCATGTGAGAGAGGGAAGCATCATTATCAGACAAAGGGGAACTAAATACAAAAAAGGTAAAGGAGTGTTTTTTAGTAGGGACTACACTGTTCATGCCCAATATGATGGAATAGTAAAATATTATAAAAAACGTGTTAAAAGGAAAATGAGAACATTTGTATCAGTTTTATAATTCTCTTAATCTTAAAAATTTTGTAGGACATGACTATGATTATCATTTTTGTAATTGAATAATCTCTAAAATTTTCTTATTGTATCTCCTTTATTACTAATAAAATAATATAATTAAATGTTAATATGGAAAAATTTGGTATATTAGGAAAAAAAATGTCGATGACGCAATTACCTTCCGACATGGGTGAATTAAAAGCAGTCACCCCAATACTGGTTGGCAATAATGTAGTTTCTCAAGTAAAAACCGAAGCAAAGGAAGGTTATAATTCTTGTCAAATTGCTTTTGGTGATTGTAAAGAAAAAAGTCTTGTTAAGCCTCTGGTAGGTCATTTAAAAAAAAATAATATTTCGCTAAAAAAGCATTTACGAGAAATAAGAGACATGTCGGGATTAGAAGTTGGTTCCCAAATAGATTTAGCACTTTTTCAAGTAGGAGATAAAATTAAAATTACTGGTATTTCCAAGGGTAAGGGAACAGAGGGAGTGATTAAAAAATATCACTTTTCTCGTGGTCGCATGACTCATGGCGGTGGTTATCCTCATCGTTTAATTGGCTCTATGGGTGGTGGTCGAGGCACTAACCAAGGAATTCCCAAAGGTAAAAAAATGCCGGGACGTATGGGTAACGAAAAAGTTACCAAACAATCAACGATAGCGAAAGTAGATCAAGAAAATAAAATTATCTTCCTTTATGGATCAGTTCCTGGCTCTCGAGGATCATTGATTCTATTAAAAAAAAATGTATAAAATTTCTATTTCTATTATGAACATTTTTTTATTTGCAACTGAAATGATTTTCACCGTAAAAATAAAAAACTTGAAAGATTTAGAAAAATTAAGTAAAATTTTAGTTTTATTTCTTCAACCAAACTTTTATTTAACTTTAGAAGGTGAGTTAGGAGCAGGAAAAACTACCTTAACGCAATTAATAGCAAAGAATCTTGGAATTAAAGAAAAAATAACTTCTCCTTCTTTTACTATTTTGCAAAGGTACCAAATAAAAAATAATTATTACCTAAATCACTTTGATTTTTTTTATTTAAAAAATGTTAATATTAATGATAATTTGTTAGCCTTTCAAGAATTCGCTGTAGGAAATATAAATATTATCGAATGACCTAAAAAAATGCCTCAACTTTGAAAAAAAGAAAAACATATTAATTTGAAAATAGTTAAGCAAAGTTATAGAACAAGACTAATAACTATTCTTATTTCATACTTTGATTATTCCTAATATATTCTAATTACTATCAAAGCTAAATAGTAGTAAAAAACCAACAAAAAAAATAATATTTTAATCCAAAGATAGAAGAGATTAGAAAAGTAGAAACAGTCTATGAGATTCCTAGTTATGAAGAGTTTATCTAAACCTATGAACAGAGTGAAAAAATAGAAAAACTTATCGAAGTTGAATGGGAAGATAAATATTACACGGTCCTCAATATGGTCCTGGAAAAGAAAAGGAAAATAACAAAAGAAAAAAGTAAAAGTAAACCTAATAACAACAAATAAAATTAACAAAATTTGAATGATAGAGGGAATAAATATGACTAATTAAATAAAAATGAATCGGTTTGTGAAATCAATAACTTTAAAGCACATAATTTTCAACTTTCATCGAGAGCATTTCTAATATTAGTTCGAAAGTCTTTTATTTGGACATTTACTGCATCAGCACCTAATGAGTATCCGAGCGTAGCGCCTCCTGCACCTATTCCAGCTTCACCTCCTAGAAAGATACTTCCAATCCTAAAGTCAGCAGCTTCGTCACTATGCCTAAATGCTGAATAATTTGCATTTCCATTAATCATTACCGTTCTTTTCTGGAGTTGATTTCGGTAGCAATCTTACAGCTGGTAATGGAGGTGTAGAACTTAAAGTCAACGGTGTTGGTCTTAGTATTGGAAAAAAATGGGATTTAGCACGCCATTAGATGAGCATCAGTAGATTTAGAAGAAACTTGTAATATTCAATAATAATGAGGCCTTTTTTTTCGAGTAACATTTCTCAGAATAAATAACAAAGGAACGTGTCAATCAATACCTCTGTTATTTTCGCTAACGATTTTTATGGCGGTTTTTAGTTACGTTTTATATTTAACAAGTTTAAAATTTCCAATCCTTAATCTAATAAGTAACAATTACAGATATTTGTGTCTTTCTTTATCTTTTTCTTGTTTTTTTCAATTTTCTTTATTCTTACTACAAAATATACTGCTAAATTTTATTTTGTAGTAAAAAACTAGGAAATAGATTAATGATACGCCTTTTTGGAGAAGAAAAATAGTTGATATTTACAGAAAAATAAAGGACAAAATTTAAGGAGAAGCTAGATTTTATCATGACTTTCATAAAATAAGAACTATCTACGATAGGGATTGTCAAACATGCAATAGAGCACTTGACAGACTATCATAGATATACTTTTGCAGCAAAAGTAAACCTCCTTATTAAAACTTTATTATTTCTTTTTCTCTGATTACTTCTTTTTCTTTGTTCTAATTTCATACTCACTTCTAAAATCAAGTTTGCTAAAGGAATTAGAAAAAGCCCAAAGATGGCATGATTACTACCTTTATAGAATGAAAAGGATCTATTTTACTAGTATTTTTTTTCTTTTTGTATCAATAATTTTGTTAATTGGTATTCTTCTTAATCTTGATTAGTGAATGATTTTTAGATATGAGAAAAAAAAGCGCTAATTAAATAAAATCCTGATAATAAGTTAGATCTGTTTATTTGTTCAGATTTTTTTTCACAATATTTTTGTTTGTTTTTTGAAAACTACTTTTTTGTATAATAGATCAAGTTAACAAAAATAAATTTCCAATACTTAAAGTCATTAAAATAGTGTTCAAATAAAAAGCGTTGTGTTTTGTCTCTTTTAATTGTTTAAATTGTCTTTCAATCAGTTCATTTCTAACTTTTTCTACTTGCAAAGCCGGAGCGCTGATAGTTTTTTCATTATATTCATCAAAAATAAATCTCCCCCATTTACTAAAAATTTCCTTACCATTTTTTCTAAGAATTTTTTTTGTAATAAAGTCTTTTTCGTTAAACTTAGATTTCAATCTAACGTTCTCTGATTTTAATCTATCGCAGTTACTACAGAAAGAAATTAGAGATTTGATAATTAACTCTTTTATTTTCTCGCAAACCTTATCTTTGGTAATATCTTTTGGAGTTAATTTCAATCCTAAATCATTTATTTCAGTCAATAATTCATCTATTTTTTCAGTTTCTCCTTTTGATTTTTTTTCTAATTCATCTTCATTACTATTATTAAAATGCTCGATCAGTGTTTTTAAAGTTTGACCAGATGGTATTTCAGACAAATTTTTTTTACCAAGTTTACTCGATAGCTTAGTTTCTCAATCATCCGGCAGAGAAACGCTAGTTACACCTAGAATGTCCTTAATGCCTTTTTTTCATCTTCGAAAGATCTCATTGGGAAATAAAATAACTTTTTCATCATCAATTGAATTTCCACTATAAAGGTGGTGGAGCTGATTTAATTCTTCTATTCCTGTTAGTTCAGTTTCTTGGATTCCAAAACCCACAAGAACTTTCAAATTAATAACGTTACTAAGATCAAGTTTTTTTAATTTCCTTTCATTATTTGTGGGATTTTCGTCGGCTTCAAGACTAAAATCCAAAAAAAGTAATTGTTCTAGGCCCTTGCCTAGTTCTATTTCTTTAACTCCACTATTTTGAGCGTGTATTTCTGTCAATTTAGGACAGTTGTTGATAATCAACTTGTCTAATTCAGAAGTTTCGTTTAAGTATATTTTTTTTAATTCAGAAAAATCCTCTATTTTTAATTCGCCGCTTAGTTCTACTGTGGTCTCGTCATTGTCATCGTCTTCATCTGTTTTTACACTAATTTCTGTAATTTCTTCCTTATTATTATATTTTGATTTCAGGCTATCTAGCCAATCTTGTGCATTTGTCGTCATGTTTTTATCTTACGTAATTTTAAAATTTATTTTAATCGTTGTGGGTCTTGCAAACAATTTTGTTAATATATTAGCGTATAAATTATCTATTTTAATTTTGCTTCCGTTTTGGCTTCAAGCTGTGCCTGTTTTTCCTTCCTTTCTTTGTTTCTTGCTATCTTTGCTACTTCTTCTTCTGCTTTATTTTTAAGCTTTTTTAAAGCGTCCTTTCCTGATTTAAGCACTATCTCTTTTTCTGTTATTTTTTTCTCCGCCTCTCACAACTCTTCTTTTTCTTCATAATCTTTTACTGTTTTTTCTAAGAGTTTTTTTTCTTCCAATAAGGTTTTTAGATTCACAGGAATATGAGTCAAGTTAGTATTGTCTCCTAATTTTTCTTCCAAGGTAGTCATTTTTAAATCGTTTATACACAATCTTTTAATAGCTTCAACTGCATCTGCACCAGCGACTTTAAGTTCATCAATTTTCTCTTGATCAACTTCGTCACCAGTAACTAGTTCAGTATTTTTTGTTACCAATTTTGCATACTTTTCACCCTTGTCGAAATTTTCTTTTATCTTTGTTAATTCTTCGCCAATAATTCTTTTGTTGTTATCTGTTAAATTAGGAAATTCTTCATCAAGCATTTTCTTGTTTTGTTTATTTCTTTCTCCTTCCTCTTTTAAAAGTTTCTTTATTTTATTTAGTGAATCATCTTTTAATTTTTCTAATTCGCTTTCATCAATATTCAATTCTTTTGCTGTTTCTTTTAATTCTTTGAAAGTGCTTTTCAACAGATTAAGTGGACTAGAACCACCACTATATTCAACTAAATTGAAAAGATTTTGAAGACCAATTATATCAATGTTTTCATTATCAAAAGCCGAAAGTTCTTCCAACAGAGGATTTCCTTCAACGTTCAATTTTTTAATTTTATTATCACCAACGTTCAATTTTTTCAGATTTGCTAAATGTTCTAATCCAACTATTTCGGTGATTTCATTTTTATAAACTTGAATTTTTTCTAATTTTGGGCAATTTTCAATAATCAATTTGCTCAAATTCATTTCTTTTAAATCAATTACTTTTAATTCAGGAAAATCTTTAATTTCTAACTCTCCACTTAGATTTATTTTTCCATCACCATCTTCATAAATTTCTATTCATTCTGTTTTGTCTTTATCATTTCCGTATTCTTCTTCTAGCCATTCCTGGGCGTCTTTATCTATTTTTTTGTTTTCTTCTTCTTCTGAATCTGAAGATTTATCCGATATCGAATCGTCTTTTTTTGAGGAGTTATCTTCTTCTTTGCTTTCTGATAAACTATTTCCAGCTAATATTTTATTTAACTTTTTTTTGTTCGTGCTCATAAGATTATTTAAATCATTTAATTCTTCAGGATCCACTAATAAGTTTTCAGGTTCGTCTCAGTTATCTAAAATACCTTCTAGCTCATATTTTTCTAGTCTTATATCGTCCCACGCTTTGTGTTTTGTTCATTCGGCTAATAATTTTTCACACTCATCTTTAAATTCGAAACCATCTCCTCCCTTCGATATATCCTCAAAAATTGGCAGAAGAATTTCTATTATTGTTTTATTTTTTTTTTCATATTTATCATTTTGTCACTTTGTTATACTTTTGTTTAGATATTCCTTTGTTATTTTAATTATTTCTTCTTCCATGTTAAATGCTTTTTTGTTATTGTTATAGGAAGAAACGTTCTTTGTTTCTTCATTATGATCATTTGTCAACTTTTGCGACAATCTCTTTTGTTTTCTCTCATTTTTTAAGATTTCATCATCATCAAGTTTATTTTCTCTGATATTTTTCATTAATCGTCTAAATTCTTCTGATTTTGATTTTATGAAATTTTCTAATTCATCAATTATTTGTTTTTCTATTTCTCTATCAGACATTTGAAGATTTATTCTTCTTCTTTCTTCAATGAAAGTTCCTTCTCAAAAAGATTCTAACTCTTTATAAATTCAATTATTTTCTTCTCTGCATTTGATGATTTCGGGTATTTCTCCATGATTATTCTTATTTAAGGCTAAAAGATTTTCTTTAACAACTTGTTCAGCTATCGTTCATCATTGAAAAATAGACATAGCGCTAGAGTAGTCTTTATTTCTTAGTATTAATCATTTGTTTTCCTCTCTAGTACTAAAAGCATTATTTTTCATATTTTATTTGAGTATTAATCATTTCTTATCTAGTTTGCAAAGTTTAAATAAAAATCTTTATTTTATTATTCAGTTAGTTTTTTTTTGTCAAATTTGTAGCGGTTAAATGTAAATATTAACTTATTAGGAACTTCTTTTTCACCAGGTTCTGTTCCAGTCTTGATTTTAGCATTTTCAACTTCTAATTTATATCCTTTTCCTTCTATTCGAGCTTGAAGTAAGAAACCAACTGTTTTAGCATCTTGTTCATTATTATAAATGTGACGACAATCATCATCACCTTCTAAAATTGCATCGGATGAGTCCAGACAATTATCTGTTCATCATTCACACTGTTCAGCAATTGACTTTATTTTTTCCTCGGTAGCTGCTATCAGTATATCACTTACTTGGTTTTTATCAAAAAATTCCACTAATTTGTTGCAAAAAATAACTTTCCCTAGTTCATCTTTTTTTTTATTACTTGGTGAACCAAATAGTTTAGTAGGATCTAATCTTTCTCTAAGAAAGTTTACCAGTATTAAGTTAAGATATCTTTCTCCATCCTCTGGAGCTATTGGTGGTAGTGGCTCAGGTTTGTTATAATGTTCAAAAAGTTTCGCGGCTAATTTTTTTAAGCTTTCTTCGATTTTTCCTTTATTAATCTCTTCTGCTAGTTTTAATGCGGAAGTATCTGCTTTGACTAAGAGATTATAAGTTACCATTTTTTCTGTAGGTACAAACGATAACCAAAAACTAGTAAAATTCTTATTTCGACAAGCTCTACCTCTTTCTTGAAGCAAATCATCAAAGCTACTAACTCCGCTTCTTTCTTCTTTGGTTCATTTTCCTACTTCTCCTGTTCTAATAGTTCTTTTTGAAATTCCTGTAGAAATAACAACAACATCACCAAAAGAAAAGCCTACTGAATAATCCCGACTAGCAATAACTATTAAAGGTGCTTTCATACTACTAACTATGTCGGTAGCATAATCTTTAATTGCATCATTTAATATCAAAACTTTGCATTTCTTTTCTAAGGATTTTAAGCCAGGGAGGAATGTTTCTCAACTGTCCTTATTAGGTTTGTCAATGAAGATAATGATTTTCTTTTTAACTATTTCGGGATGATCTCTAAGAACATTATTAAAATCACTTATTAAATAATCAGTAATATCTCCTGCTAATCTCCTCGAAGTAGGTATATCACCAAAAGTAGCTGACATCTCGATTATGTCGAAATTTGGGCGCATTTTTTTTTTTTCTTTAGGTTTTAATTTGTCAATTAGAATTCGATCACAAGGCAAATCAGTATGCGCTTCGTCAAATATTACTCATGGTTTTATTAAACTAGTACCATCTTTATATTTCTTATCGTTAACTCAAATGTCCAAAAATTCTCACCAAGTAAATACAGAAATCAATGCATCTCGTTTATCATGAATATCTTCATAAGTAGCTATTTCATATTTACCTATTTGTTTTTTAGTTTCAGGATCAATATCAGGAGTAATGCCGTCTTCTTTAAATTTAGCAGTGTGAAAACCGTCACATATTGGACATTTTGTTACTCTTTTTTGTAAGTCTGGAACTGTTTTTCCGCTCTGATCTATTACAACATCTTTTCCTAATGATAATCATTTACGATGACCATCTAAAACAGAACCTATTAATGAAGAGTAAGGAACTACTAAAGTTGCTCCTTTGCCCTGATTTTCTTTGCCTCCATGAGCTACACATCTCAGAAAAAAAGTTGATTTACCAGCTCCGGTTCCTAACATCACTCTCTTCTCTACTGGTTTATTAGTATCAAACATATTATCATAGTGCGATGAAGCAATCTTATTTCCACTTTTATCTTTGGCATAAATTTGGGAAGTTTTTCCAGTAATTCATTCTTTTGGAGTATAATCATCATTCAACGTTCTAGCTCCAAAAGAGTATTCTGCATATCCTTTAGGAAGTTTAATCATTTTGTCTGCAAAAACATGCTTTCCTATTGGTCCTATTAGTAATTTGTTAAGAAGATCAGCAGTTGGTGGATTGCTTTTACGATCTACTTTTAATTCGCTCTTTACAAACATATACTCTAACAAATTATCATCTTTTTGAAGATTAAATTGAGTGTCACCAGTTCTCAGATGCTTGATCATTTCTTCCAAAGCTGCCATTCTGGATTCTACGTCTGGCGATAATGAAATTTCAGGTTTGCTGTTAGGGATTGAAGCAACACTTTTTGAGTCTTCTTTAACTGCTTCTATTTGATTTTTTAAATCTGTAATTTCAATTTTTAATTCTTGGAAAGTATCAAAGAATCTTTCAAATTGTTTATTGATTGTTTCATAAAATTGATGTTTCATAATATTGTTTTATATACTTTACATTGCACATTGTACATTATGAAAGTAATAAGTTTTAATCATAATCACAAATATAAGCCGCATTCTTTCTAGTTTTTTTATCTAATTAACGCTTTATTAGAAGACTAGAAAAGACAAAAAAAATACGGTAAATACAGCGATAATAAAAAAAAGTTAAAATTTATTCTTTGTAAAAATTTCACAACTTGATTGTTAATCTTTTTGAAAATAACAAACAATGGCAAAAAGAAAAGAAATTAATATTTTTGTGTGTGTAATAAAGCGTACTTCTAAGTTAATATTATAAAGAAAGGATTCGTAAAACTATTTAAAAAAATAAAAAAATTCAAAATCTTCTGCTTCAAATTTTTTTGAAATGTTTTCATAAGCAGTTTTTAACGATTCTTCTTTTTTTTTTTCTTTTTGGGCTTTTTCATAAGAATCGAGAAGTTTTCCGCTAAAAAAATCTAAGTCTGAAAAATTGGAATTTAAATAAAAAAACAAATTAATAAGTTCAAAATTGCAATCTAACAAAACAAATTTTTTTTTAACTTACTTGTAGATGATAACAAAATGAATTCTATTTCACTAGAATTATAGGTGCGGATGTCAAACGGAGAAGCACAAGGAATTTCAATTATTTTAGAAGGAAATTTTTCTAATAATTGGTATCTAGTAGATAGAACATCGATTTCATTCTTTTTTTCTCCTTGAGATTCTCTTTCTCTAATGATTCTAAGATAGCCACACATACTTGCTTCTTTATTTTTACTTGCCTTTTTTAAAAATGTCATTTTTACTGTTAGCATAATAAAATAAGGGCTGATATGAATAACTATTTCAAAGAAAATTACTTACGACATAAACTTCACCGTTTTTTGCTAGCAGAACGATTGTTGTATGTTCGTGAACTCTTTCATCATCGAGCTTCTCTTTCAATTCCTCTTTTAACAAATAATAACTATATTCTTTATTGTCAACAATGTTTACAATTTCCTGAGTCAAGTTTCCTATTTCGCTAACGAAAAAAAAACGAAAGAATATAATAAATAAATTTGAAACATTTATTTTTTTTGATGAACCATAAACTTACCACCGTTCTTTTTCATAAAATTCTAACTCTAATTCTTTTATCATATTCTTCTGCTCCTCGTCCTTCATTCCCGTTACAATAATCTTTTTATATTCTTCTTCACCTAATTTTTTTTTTAGATATTCATCATCGTCTGAAGTTTTTTTTGCATAAGCTTCCGCTTTTTTTTGCACACTTGGGCAAAATACATATAATCCATGAAAAAAATAGTTGCTTCCACTAAGAGACTTAAAAAAAGAAATGGCTGTAAAAAGGACGGATTAAAATTAAGCAACAAATTTTAAAAAATTGCTAATAATGAGAAAGATTTATTTACTCACCTTTTTTTTTAAAAATAACTTTAGAGGAAGAAGATGAAATTTTAGAGACAAAAAAACATTTTTGTTGTTCATTAATAATAATCTCTTGTAATTCACAATTAGAAGACATTTTAATTTTTGATAAGTAGCAAAAAGTACTTTATTTTATACAGAATATTTATACTTAATAACACAAATACAATACAACAATAAGATCATATTATGTTCTTTTTAAACTAGGTCAGAGTTTTCAAAATTTGTTAGCTATTCTTATTCAATATAAACGAAACCAAAATAAGAGAAACAATAAATTTTCCATAAATGGTTAAAATTACTTGGCATTTGTACTATTATTTTTGCTAATTTTATGATATTTTATTTTCCCACCATTTTTTTAAGATCTATTGTGCATTCAAATTAAAAAAACATTTATTTTGTACTGAAAATGGATAATCTCTGTAACATGATGTTTTTAATAATTCCCACGCTTTAAAAGGACTATCTTTTATTAATTTTATTAGATAAACATAAGAGATAAATTTTAAACAGGATAATATAAGAACTTTAAATCATTTAAAATTAGTGCTTTACTGTTTATCATAGAAACACGTTTATGATATAAAGATGTGACATAAGTAAAGTACACAAATTAATACTCTGCATCAATTTATTTTCATTCTTGTTCGTGATCGCTACCTGAACAGGATGCAATAACAATCGCCTAAAAATGGAAATTTGATAGAAGAATATCGATTTAACTTATATTAGTAAAATAAATGCAAAATTTTTCTAAAGCGAAAAATAGCCCAAATTATAAAAATTGGTACAGATCACCAATTTTTAATAACATGGTTTATAATCTGAATGACGAATAGTTAAAAATAAAAACTCTTACCGAATTTCTAGTATACAGGTTATTATCTGGTAGTAAGTTAATAATATTTCCTTTTTCTGGAAACAACAAAAAAGCTAGTCCACTACGATGATTACTGATAAAGTTTTTGATTTCCTTTGAAAAGAACTTGACACTAATCATTATGTCTTTATATTTAATAAACTTGTTATTAGCAATAAGGCACCAAAAGAATATCATCACTTCGTCGTTTTTACCCCATTTTATTTTTAGCATATGTTCCTCTGTTTTTATATTGTTGCCATTTTTATAATATTCAAATTCTTCGTTATTCTTTCCGCTACTTTTTCCCATTTTATTAGTTATCTTTTTAATTCTATTTGCGATTTTTTTATTCTTATCTTCTTCTTTTTCGTTGGTATAAGAAACATGAATATCCTTTTCGAAACTAATACCATTATTTTCCAGAGCATTTTGCAACTTAATAATTGAATTTTTATCAGTATATTTTATGAGATATTCCACAATAATTGCTTCTAAATCAGGATTCATTATTAATCTATAAAATGAGAATGTTAAAAAACGTCTTTTATAATTAGAAAATTATAGATTTATAGAACATCTGATAGAACTTTATATTTGCCATTACTCACTGGTTTATTCCTCTAAAAAAATAATTAAAAATCAGATCTATGTCAAAATAAAACCTTATTTATAATAAAAAAGATCAAATTGTTTTTTTTTATCTTTTCGAAATTAGTTATTTAATGTATTAATTCTTTTTGTTAATTAAAACAAATAAAGAAAAGAGGAAATCATTTAACTAATCTTGATATGCAAGAGACTAACTTTCCGCAATATCAATACCGGATCTTACATCATAAGACTTTTTATTTCTACTTTTATAGAATAATTTGCCTTATCTTTGAAGACTTACATTTTAAAAAATAAGGTTTTATGCTGTATTTCACGTTCTTAGGAAATTCATAATGGCGATTAGTTCTTTTTTTAAATCCTTTCATACTATCATTAACTTGTCTATTTGATCAAAAAGAATAGCTAATTAAGTAAAAACAGCTAATCTATGATATTTAAAGCTTGAAAATAAAAAACCTTTTTGCAATATAGTTTCATTAAAAATTTTAGCTTGCTTTTCTTTAAAAATATTCTCAGAGTATTTTAAGAAACATTAATTATTCTCTTTTTTTCAATTTTCTTTATATCTAGTGCTTAAATAGCTAAGGTTTTTCTCAATAAGTGTTTTTGTTATCTTTTAAATAATATATTATATAATAGCTATTATGAAAAAGATATTAAAAATCTATCCTATAAGAAAGTATTTATCATAAATTAAAACAGCTGTTTGCACCAGAAAAAATTAGTTTTTTTTGCTAATCTTAAAAAAGGTACAACAAGAAAATAAATAACTATGACAAAACAATGATACAAAAATATTAAAACAAAAGAAGAAGCGATAAACACTTGTTATTATAATGATAGACAATTAACCGAGGAAGAAAAAAGTATTTTTAGCTTATTAGAGGAAAATGATATCAATAAAATTAGAAAGGCAGCAGAAATATTAGAAAAGATCATTGAAGTTGAAAAAACAATAAAAAAAGTCAAAAACAATAAAGAATGTTTGATCACCGAGAAAGAAAGAAAAAATCTCAATATTTTAAGAGAATTTGAAAGAAATAATTTAGACATTATTAAGGTAATTAACGAAAAAAATAACAACCATTTTACTAACGTTTGCCAAGATCTGGGAAAAATAAACAACAAAAATGCCTGAAAAAACCTCGCTTTTGAATTGGAACTAAAAATATTAAAAGATCAAGTTTCTGATATTGGTAAAATAAAAAACCAAGAAATTAACGAATGAGAAAAACTCCTAAAAAATTTAAAAGACAATAATGTTTTATACATTACTGAAAAAAATTTAGACAAACTTTATGAACTAGTTTCTAGAGATGCTTTTAATGTAGAAAAAAAACAATTAACTGAATTAAAGAAAAAAATAGAAATTTCTAAGAATGAAATAAATAGCTTTAAAAAAAAAATAAAGAAAAGCGCCAATGATGAAGCAGAATTAAGAAAAAAAAAAACTGAAGCTTATATTGAATATTATGAACTTTATCAGCAAATATTAAAGGAAGAAAAAGAAATTGAGAAAATTGAAAAAAGAGAAAGAGAATTTGATAAAACTACTGATGAAATAAAAAAAGAAGTCAAAGCACGAAAAAATACATTAGAAAAAGATAAAGATGATTTAGAGAAAAAAAGAAAAGAACTAGAGATAGTTAAAGGACTCAACGATGGAGAAAAACTTGAAAAAGAAATAAAAAATCAAGAAACACGATTAGAATGAAAAAAAAATCACTTAATCGGGCTAGAGAGAAAATTAGATGAACTTAAAAGCAAAAAAGACAATGTTATCAAAAATAACTTTGAAAATCTAAAAAAAGATAGAGAAGAAATGATTAATGAAGGCAAGGAATTACTTGTCGATTATCAGAACAATTTGGAAGAAGAAGTAAAAAAAATCATATTAACTTTTAATAAAAGTTTGAAAAAGAAAGATGATGAACTAGATAAAAATAAAAAAAATACTAAGTTGTTAGTAAACAACTTAGAGAAAGAAAAAAGAAAAATCAAGGAGCTTAACACCTTATTAGAGAGAGAAAAACATGATTCCAACAAGAGAGTTGAGGAATTAACTAACAAAAAAAACGAGTTCGACGAGAGATTGAGAGAACTGTTTTCATTGATTGATCCTAATGTCAAAAAATACAACAAAATCGACTTTAGAAATCTGTACGACAATTTAAAAGATGTTTTAGAAACTACTAAAAAGGCATTAGAGGAAAAAGAGATTTACCATCAAGAAGAAAAAACAAACAAATTTACAACAGAAAAAGAAGGATTAAAAAAATACACAAAATTATTAAGCAAAATCATTTATATTGCTGGGCAAAATGGTTTAGGTTTGAAAGACGGAAAAATCTTCACCGATTTTCCTGAAAAGTTAAGAGCACTATATTCATATAACAAAACACTCAATGAAAACTTGAGAAAAAAACAAGAAGAAACGCTTAGATTAGAAAAACAGATTAAAATATTAAAAGACACTGAAGATAAGCGATTAAAGGAAGAAAAGGAAATAGCCGAAAAGTCTCTATTAGTTTTGAAAGTTGTTGATGAATTAGAAGAAGAACTAAAAAGGTTAAAATTAGAACTACAAAGGGAAAAAAATAACTTAAAAAAATCAGAAAATGAAATCGAACAACTAAAAAAAGAATTGCTTGAAAAAGAACAAATAATCATCGATTTCCGAGAAGGATACAACAAGAACTTAACTAAAAAAAAGATTGAGACCAAAGAGTTAAAAGAAACAATAGAATTTTTAGAAAAAGAAATCAAAATACTGTACACCGATTTAGACCAAAAGCAAAGAGAAAAAGGAAACTTAAAAGGCAGAGTAGAAAATCTGCAAAGCAACATAACTATTAAAGAAACAGAGATTAATGGTTACATCAGTGAAGTGGGAGCAACAATCGAAACTGTCGAGAAATTAAAAACAAATATTAAAGAAAAAGATAAAGATATTAAAATACTAAAAGATGAAAATGTCAAATTAGAAGAATTAAAAGAAAAAGCAGCAGAATTTTTAAATAAAAGTGAAGAAAAAGATGACTTGATAGAGACAATTATTAATGAACTAGAAATCCTAGGAAACATAGATAATGTTAATAAAACTAAGGAAAAAGAAGCCAAGCTTTTTAAAGATCAAAGAGAGATTGAAAAAAGATTCCCCGAATTATTTGATAATCTTGGTAATTTAGATACTGATAAACTTAAAAACATTAGTGATAAAGTAAGACATTATGAATTATTGCTTACCGACAATCCCGATTTAGCAGAAAACAACAAAATAAACCAAAATAAAATTGACAATTTTAAAAATCCGCTGAAGAACATTGATTTAATACCTTTTGCTCGAGCCAAAAATGATCTAATCCAAGAACAAAATGACCATAACGCAACCAGAAGTAAATTGGCCGCTGCTAATAAAGCTAAGGATGTGGTTGATATCACTTTACAAAATTGAAAAAAAAAGTTTGGCACAGACGATGCCAACCAAGTAGATACTAAACTAAAAAAAGCTGAAGAAGATCGTGATCAATACCAAGATGATTTAGCTGCCGAAAAAGCTAGCCACGCTAACACCCGAAAGGATTTGGATGATGTTAATGATTCTATTTATACTGTTTTACACTACTTAAATATCGGGGATTTAACTATTGCCAACTTACAACCTTTTAAAGATGCCTACCTCGACTTACCTAGTGTTAGAAATAAAGCAAATAGATACGAAAATTATCTCCAAAATAACCTAGAAATTACTGATCTAAGTAATCTACCTAACACGGGAAAAAGTTTAATCCAGTTAATTAACCATGCCAAAAAAAAATGCCATGTTCCTGTTCACGCTGATTATGATGACAGGGACGATGAAAGTAATAAATATAGAAGAATATTTACTAAACTAGGTGGTAAAATAAGTGATAATGACTTTGATGATTTATTAAATACTCCTAACCAATCCCAAATTAATGACTTACAAAGTAAATTAAATCAAGAAAAACAAGCTCATCAACAAACCCAACAAAAGTTAGATAGTAAAGAGAAAGAAATTATTCAAAAAATAAACACTGAATTAGAACTTGGACTGACTAACAAATCTACTTTGGAAAAAACAATTATCAAAATTAAAAAACTATTGTTTCATCCCGACAATTCAGCTAGTTTAAAAAAAACACAAAAGAGATTAAGCAAAGCCCAGAAAATTATTGCTAATTTACAAGAAGTAAAATTAAAAACTATCAAAAGAATTAGTGTCCAGAGGGTCGGAAAATTAATTCCTCATGAATCGAAAAAAGATTTTTCAGAAAAATTAGAAGGTTTAAACGACTATTTAGAAATTAAAAACCTCGAACTAGAATTGATAGATAAGCATTTTGTAAGTAAGATTGATTGGCAAAAAAAGGAAAATAAATTAATTAGTCAACAAAAGTCAGAAAGAGTAATTTTTACCAGTTTATTGTTGGTAAGTTTATTAACTATTAGTAGATTGTTGACTAAGTTAAAAAAATTAAATGTAACTAGAATGATAAAAATAGGAAGCTTAATGACAAAATAAATTAGACACGATTAAATTTTTATATGTGAAAGAATAACTATGCAAATTTTTGCTAATTGCTAAATATTTTGTTATCTTTATTCACACGAAATTTTTTTTTTTGGTGTAATTAATTTATTTGCTTGGGTTATCAAAATTATTTCCTACTTTATCGTTTTATGAAAAATTTCTTTTTAGTATTTATTTTGTAAAATAAAATGATAGATAATAAACTGAATAGAAAAATACTTACGATGCCCCAGTTTATTGGTAAAGCATCGTTAGGATCATTAATTTCTTCTTGCAATTCCTTTTCTTTATTTGTTAGGGCTCAGCAGAGAGACTCTAAAGCAAATTTTTGGTCGCAAAAAAGAAAACTTATTCGCCGGCAAATTCTTTCTGGACCATCATTTCAAAAATAATTTATATTAAGTTGGTTGTCAACTTGCCAAGTTCCTTTGGTTTCCCCAGGCACTCCTGGCGAACCACCAACATTAGTAGTATTAATTTCTTGGTTAGAGTTTCCTCCTAGAATCTTGGCGACAGTTGGAACAACTACTTCTTTACGATAATTCTCATCCAGGGCTGACTTAGTAAATAAATAACAAAAATTCATTAAGCTTTTGCCATAACCTTTTTTCACTTTCCCCCCAAAGCTTTTTTCCACTACATTCAGCTTGTTGAGATAGGGCTCAAGTTCTTGTCTGCTTTTTTTGATAAAATCAAGAGTAAGATTGGTTTCTTTAAAATTGATCCTTACGCTATTTTCATAATTGAAATCTCTTCATTTTTTCTCAAAGTTTAATATTTCCTCATCAGTCAGATTCCCAATTTCTCATTCAACTTTGATTAAATCCTCAGGTATATAGACACCTTGTGGATTCGCTTTTTCTTGGTCAACACAAATCGGACAAAAAAAATTATCCCCTTTTACTTCTTTTTTATCATACTCTTGAATGTTTTTGCCCCCTTTTTTCCCGATAAAAAAATTATAGAATTTACCTGAAGCTATTTCTTTTAAGCATTTAGAACAATTTTTAAACATTATATAATTTAACTAGGAATTTTATATTCTGTTTCAAAAGGTATTTTATTTTCTATAAAAATTTTATTATTGTTTGTCATAATTCATTATTTTTTAGGTGGGATTTGGATTTGTGACTCGACTTCTTTTAGTTGATTAGTTAATTCTTCTCTTTCTTTAAGTATAGATTCTGACTCTAATTCCCATTCTGTTGCATTTACCATGTTTATAATTTTAAAATTCATATCAACATCCATATGAGAAGTGAACTACTTCTACTTTTGCAAGTAGAAGCTTATGATAGTTTAACTAATTGAATGTTAAAAAAAGAATTTAGATTTACCACTCCTCAACATCAAAAACAATCTTTCAGGCTTTTTTAACTTGTTCCATTACCTCCCTACTAGCTATCCCTAGACACTTTTCTAACCTTAATTCCCTAAAAACAGTAAAGGGATGATTAAGAATTATTTTGCTGGGTTCATCTAAACCATTTTGCAGAGTGTTTTTAATAAAAACTTCGAACGGTTGAATATTTTCTAAATCATCAGTCGTCATCATAGCGACAGTTATAAAATCATCAAACTCATTTTGAATATCGCCACTAATCACTAAGCCTGGACGGTAATCTTTGGAAAATTCCTTAATTTTATCACATTTTATTAACCAAATTTCCCCCCCGCCTGGGAAGCTTGTTCTTAGTTTTTTTGTCTAATAGCTTACTCATCTTTTAAATCCTCAAATTGGGTTTCCTCCATTGCCTTTAATTCCTTTTGTAGTTTTTTATTTTTGACTTGGGCTTGATATCCTTTAATAAGTTGTTGTCTTAATTCTTCCTTTTCTTTCTTTTCTTCCTGGGCTAACTCAAACAATTCTTTTTCCACTGCTTGATTAACAAAGGAACTTATTTTTCCTAGTCCAATTTTCTGTTTTAATTCTTGGTAGGTATTTTCTTTAATGGCAATGCTTAATGTTCTTGTCATAATAATTATTAATTGTTATATATTATATTTTGTATTTTTTTAACTACTAAACGAGGAAAAAAATTGAAAGAAGATGGTAGCGATTTTATTCTCACTTTTCATATTCTTTATAATTCGAATAATATCTATTACTTTCATCAATTCTAACATGGAAATAATAAACTCCTAATCCATGCGTATTTAACCAGCGAGGAGCATTGTCTTTTGATAATTCTTCGGATAATTTCTCTGCTACTAACTTTCAAAGTGCTTGTTGTTGTTCCTCGGGAGCACTTTTAGTAAACTGGCTAATATTTTTGTAGTCATATTTTTTACCACTCGCAGGTCTTAAGGTAGGAATAACAAGAATTGCGTCGCTTGGGTTTCTGTTGTTGGGAAAACTAGTAGCAGACAGTTTTTTGACATTTGGTTGGGTAAGATAGGGAACAAAACTATAATAATCTTGGCTAATGTCTTCTAGTGATTTCGACTTAATTACCACAAATTCAAAAGGTTTATCGAGGGCTTTCTGAGATACCGGCGGGCATTTTCAAAAGTAGGCAGGAAATTTAGAATTGGCGTCTTTTAAGGCTCCTTGGAATGCTTTCTGGAAAAAATCCTTGTCTAGTCCACCATAATTTGGGTCTTTTAAAAGACCAAGAAAATTCCCAAAACTAACCTCGTCATATCCTCGACAATTTTGGTTATTATTATCAACTGTAAAACGATATTTATAAGTATTGTCATTTATTTTAGTGCAAATGTATTTGGTCAGGCTGGAAGTTGGCGGAGGATTATCTTTTGATTTTGGATTTTTCTTGGGCTTGTCTTTATCAGGTTTATTCTCCTCTAACTTCTCCTTAATCTCTTTAATTTCCTCCTCCAATTTTTTAATGTTTGGCTTATCTAGACTAGAAAGATTTTTTACCTTATTTTCTATCTCAGTTAACTTATCCTCTAACTGACTTTTTTGACTAGTATTTGATTTGCTAAGTTCATTTTTAACTGAGTTTAGTTGAGTTTTTAATTGTTGGATATCAACAGATTTCTGTTCTTTTTCTCTTTTTTGTGACTGCTTTTTATTATCTTTTGAGAAAACATAATAAACTATTCCTATTATTGAAACAATTATTAGTAAAGAACCCGCTATCCAGTACTTTTTTTTACGGGAATTGTCATAATTCATTATTTTTATTTTTTCTAATGCTTGTTGAAAATATTATTCATTATCATTGTTTTGGGAGGTTACTAGACTAACTCATTCTCCGTTTCTGTCTGAACGACCTTCCCTTCCTCTATTCATTAAAATATTAGCAAAACTGACTCTTTTCGAGAAAGCTTTTTTAATTCGTTCGTTTTGTTCATCAGAAAAACCTTTGGCGAACATTATTTTACCATCTTTTTTGTGGTAATAATTACCATTCTCTTTTATTTCTCAAAGATAGTTTTTTTCATCATCTTTCTCATTGATAATCATCATAGCCATGATTGTTTTAACTCTTTCATATTTATGAACCAAACCTTTACCAATGTAATAATAATCAGTGTCCATCATATCTGAATCAATGTGGCAAAAATTACCATGAACATCAACTAAATATTTATCTACATTGTTACGAATGAATTCATTATTCGCTATTTTTCTAGCTTCTAATTCTTCGGCTTCTATTTCTCTAACTTCTTCTGTTAGCGGTATTAAGTGTACATTTATTTTTGTCATTTTTCTTATTGATAATATATATATTATGCATCTTTTTAGAAAGAAAGTAGTGAAATTTATTTACAAAGATTGTAAGAAAAACAATTGCAATTGCGCATAGGTTAAAGATAAAATTTAAAAAAATCCTAATTTAGACTTAGTTAGTTAAATTCTTTATCTTTATGAGATCTATCAAGATCTTTACACAAACTTAATCGTTTTTATGTTTATTTAATCTTTAACAGAAACAGTATAAATGAATAAAAACTGAATATCATTACTATTTTTTTCTTTTTCAAGTTGTTATTTTTTTCATGTTATTGTTTTTATAGAACAGTAAAAAGAAAATGTTTTTATTCGTTAACCTCTCTTGGTTAGAACTATGTTTTTAACCAAAATCTAGTAAAGCATAAAGTGATTGTTTTAGTAGTGATAAACAAGATGTCAAAATGAGAAAAGTAATAATTATCATCTATTTTTCTAAACAATAATCTTTTTTTGAAGAGTATTATATTCCAAATTAAAAATAATAAACCTAATTTAGACTAGATAAAAAATGATAAGTGAGATTGATAAATCTAAAAAGGGATAGTTTAATGGATTCTTTGTTTAAAATTGAACAATTATAGGAATGGGTTGAATTTTAAAAACTCATAAAGAAGAAAAAAAACAATCTTCATTTATTGTTTCAAAAAAGCTGCAAGAAGTAATTAAGACGTCAATGGAGGATTTGGATTATAAATAGAAAAATGAAAAAGTTAATCAAGCAAAAACATTGTTGAGAAGAAAAAACATGATAAAAATGTGACTTACTGACCGGTTCATCTAATTCTAAAAACATAAATTCAGCAAATTTCTCTCCATATACCAAGGCACTCACCCAATTAGGATTATATAAATTAATTTTTTCCGTAACTTTTTGATAAACGATTGGTAAAATAATATCGCTGAGAAACTTTTCACCATTATTAAGTTCTGAATCAAGACATCGAGCCATTCTATCGCTAAAAAAATGATCCTCTGGTGCCTCGTAAGACTTTTTACATTGGCAGAATCCTTTTGCCATTTGTACCTTCACTCTATCAACTTCTTTTTGTATTTCTTCATTGCTGATATTCTTCATATCTGGAAATTTCTCTAGAATGTATTCTCGTGCATAATTACCAGTTACTAGATTGTTCAACGAGTTAAATTGTAGTATGCTATTACTTGGTATATTATAAATCTTATACCGCTTAACATCAACTGAATGAGAGCGAAGTTCTTCTGTTATCATTATAGGAAAGCAAATTTCTACCAACATCTTGTTGATTCCTTCCTCCTCAATCTTCGAAAAATTAGTTGTGATCTTATCAATAAAAAATTAAAAAATAAAAAACATTAAATAAGTAATTCAAGATCGAGAAAAGTTATAAAAAAAATAACACGAACTGTAAAATCGCTATCATTCTTCAGACTAGAAACGACAACTGAAGGCATGATAATACAAAGAGAAGAAGAGTTCGCACGACAAATAAAAGTTGACAAACAGTAATTAGTAAAATAATAGCAAAAATAACTTGTAAAAAAGGGTAGCAGAAGAATTGATGGCTGTAGGAGTAATTAAAAAAGCCAGTATTTATAAATAAAATAAAGCAAAGATAGGGATCTTCGATATCGCTGAGAAAATTAATAAACTTATTAATAAAAAAATAATCAGATTTGATAATCAAGTATCATAATAGTTTCGAAGCAAAAAAAAAATATCAAAACACACTCGTGAAATTAAACAATTAAAAAATTAATTTTGATTCTTGGATCCTTATTGTCATGAGATAGTGCATTTTGTAGATCTTACTAGTAAATTTTCTTCTTTTATTGATCGAGAAATTAAATACGATAAATTTTTATTAGAAAATTACAAATCGGAAATAAATTGTTGACAGAATAACAATAAGTTTTATTATTCGTATAAAATTTCGCTTTGAAACGTGCTTAATTAAGAATAATTGAAAACAAATTAATTATATCTATAAATCATTTAGCCTAAATGTCCACAAACTTAACCCTAACCCTTTAACTTTTTCTTTTTGTTATGCTTAAAAATGAATATGGATCATCTCATTCTCAGAAATGTATAATCTAATATAACAATTGGCTTGTGTACAGATTGTTAACCAACTTCTGAAAGATAAAATTATTTCCTTTTTCAAAAAAAAACATATGTTTCTATAAGTTATCGCAAAAAAACATGCTATATTTATCAAAGCAAAGCGTTAGTGCTAATCAGTTGAACTATATTGTTCATCGTAGAATAATGCAATCAAATAGAGTGTTTTATGCTATTATCTAAAACGTTTTTAACAAAAGAAATCAAAAACTACAGTAATTCAGATCGTGCTTTTTTTTGAAATTAATTGAAATTAAAATGGATAAACAAGAAGTTTAGAACAAAATTTTAGCAAGAATAATCCCACTTCTATAAGTGGTGAGTAGTTCACAATGTAGAATCTACTTATCTAAGCATATTTCAATGTTTATGTCATTCTATAACTTTTAAAGATTTGCTTCGGTTTTTTATAACTGAAGTTATAACGATAGCTTACTTACCTAAATGCTTATTTACTTTTGAGAAAAACCTACAACAAAATAAAAGATTTAATAAATCAAAGAAAAATCAGTAGATTTATTAATGAAGCTACAAGGCTTCCTTTCGATCACTACAATAAGTCCACAAGGACTTCTCCTCACTTAATTTTAAAATAGTAACATTTACTTGTTTTTTCTCCTGCTATTCAGTAATTTATTTTCTCAGTTTTTTTGACATCTATCACATTTCATTAGTAATTTTTAAACTTTGAGCGTGCTCGGTTAGGTGAGTAATTAGTCTATTTCAATTTCGATAGGCGTTCTTAATAATAAAGTTAATTTCTTGATTTCTTTCTTATGTCCTTTTGTTCTTTTTCGAACTTTCTTTGTTCTCTTCTCTCAGCAGCTTCGGCATTATAACGAGATGGCTTCTTTCCTGTCATGTGATTATTTAGTTAATTGTTCTAGTTCTTTTTTGATGGTTTTAGTCATTTCCTTTTTGCTTTCAATGATTTTTTCAGTATCACCAAAAAGTTCTTGTTCTTTTTTGTAAAAACCATCAACTTCACTCTTAGTTAATTTATTTTTCATTTCTGAGAACCCAAATTCCCAAATCATTCAATCCTTTTGTTGCTTTTCAGTTAAACATTCAAAGGGAGAGAAAGCATCTTTAAATCTTGGGTCTAGTTGAGGTTTGGCATATCAAAGTCTTTGCCTAGCAGTTATTTTTCCTAAATTCCACAAACGATTTATACTATCTTTTTTCTTAAACAAATCACAATCACTGTCCCATTTAACCCTATCACTAATTCCTTTACCTATTCAAGGACAATTGAAGTAAACTAACAAAGTAGAACCTCCTATCTCTCGGTTATCAATACATTTAGGTAATTCCGTAATAGCACTAATTCTTTTGGTTCATTCGTTGTGGTATCTCCACACATTTTCAAAGATAAAGCCAGGATAGCATCTTAATACTACTGGAACATCGTGTTGGATAAATACTTCTCAAAGTTTTTCTACTCACTTGGTTCCAGTTAATTTGGCATCTCTCGGCACCTTTCTTCCGTAGAACATAGTGGGTAAAAAAGAAATCACTAAGGCTGGTAATTCACCCATACTTTTTATTCAAGTGTCTTTGGTTTCAAAAGCAAAGTCGTAATCCAATATTCTTGGGTCGGTATATTTCACTGCTTCTTCCCCAGTGTAATATTTCATAACTTCTTCCATTATCATAAATTGTTCGGCATCTTTACCAAACACTCCTTTTTTAATAGCCATTTTAACAGCTTCCTCTCTCTTTTCATAGGGAATTCTTCTAATAAAATCAAAGAACTCAAAACCAAGTTTTTGCCGTTGTTCCTCATCCACTTCCTCTCACCAACTTTCATCAAGACTGACATATCTCCAATAACTAGTAGAATAACCATTTTTTCTTCAATCTTTTAACATGGTTCCATCTTGCCCAGGTAATTGAACTATCTGACCTTTAAGGGCATTTTGTTCTTTTAAAGTGAAAGCATTTTTAACTTCTTTTTCCTTTCCTTTGAGGATAGATAAATGAGGTGAAATAGTTTTGTAAATAAACTTACTGATGGCTGGACTGAAATCATCAGCATAGTAAAGTCAAGGTTTCTTCATGTCCTTGTCCTTGTTTACTTGGTGGATAGCATAATCAAAAAAGAATAACCAATCTTTTTCTTTGTCAAACTCATCCCAATAAGTGTTAAAGATTTGAGGTTTGCCGTATTCCACTTGGTAGGTATCATCTTTACTATTAAAAACTACCGAACCATAATCTGGGTAAATATATTCTTGAACTCCATCCTCAACTTTAATAGGTCAATTATAAATGGTATCAAATTGTTGTTCGACATTCCTTAAAGTAGCCGTAATAATAGTTGGAGCTAATTCTTCAACTTCCAACAAAGCATTCTCGTGCTTGAAAGTAGTTTTAAAACTGAAACCACTCACTTTTTCCAATTCATATTCAAAAGCTAAACTGTCATCTTTTTGTTTGAATTGGTCTAGGTCTTTCACTCCATTGGGCAAAAGAACTTGACTTAACTCCTCCACCATTTCCTCTTTGGTTGCCTTGGTGCTTTCGTAAAGAACGAAGCATCTTTTTTCTTTGATATTATACCGATATCTAGCAAATGCCATAGTGTTTATTTTTTGCTTTAATAATTAATCCCCCCCACACTTTTTACAACAAACATATTAGTTAATCAAAGAGTTATATCATTACAATAATCCGTTGAACAACCTACATATAGAGGTATATTCTCACTTATATAATATTCACACAATCAGGATTATCTCAACCACGAGGACTATACCATTTACTTTCTCCAACTGTCACCACTATTTAAACCATTATAGGAGAATTTTTCGTCTCTAACTTTACCACTTTATTAATAATAAAAATGTCCCTCAGACTTAAAACCTGAGTTACAATGATGTTATTTTTTATTACCAATTAGTGCCTGCTCAATTAAGAGCAAGCAATAATACTATCATCTCTACTCACTAGCTATTTCTTTGGTTTCATCATCTTCGTTAGTTGGTTCTCATCAATTACTAATTTTGTCTCAGAATACTACTGATAAAGCGAGAACTACTAGTGCTGGAATTATAAGAGTTAAATAATTTTGATCGACCACTCATCTTTTTCATAAGCTGTTGTTATCATCACCATTATGTTCTTCTTCTTCAACTTCTCTAGTGGAATGACTTTGTTTTTTTTCTTTTTCAATCAAAAACTTTTTAATACCTTCTAGACTATATTCTTCACCATTACCATATTCTTCTTTGTCTAATTCTTTATCATCATCTCGATAATCATCCATTTCTGTTTTTACTGCTTCTATATCGAAATCTGGATGATTAACTTTATAGGAAAAAATACTGTCTATTACTTCCTCAGGTCTTTGAATCATAATTTTTTCTCAATCATCTAAATTTGCGTTTTCGCTTCTCATATAATCAACAAATGAGTTTTTATCTCCATAAACCTGATTAACTAATTCTTTTAGTTTATCTTCACCTAATTCACCTAATTCATTAGTTCATTCATCAAGCAAATCTTGATCTATTAATGAATTATTACTAATTTTTAATACTTGTTTTAGTTTATCTTCATTAGATTCATCATTATCACTATCACCATCATTACTTTTGTGATCATTATCTTCTTCTTTTTCAGGTTCTCAAGTGCCTTCTTGGGCTTTTTTTAATGATTTTAGAAATCTATCTTCTATCTCATTTAGTTTACGGTAATTATTACCAAGGTCTTCAAAAGCATCAATGTATTTTTTTAGTAATTCGTCTTTATCTCTTGACGAGATAATTTTTTCTATTACTTCATTTAGATTGCCCCCTAATGTACGGAATTGTAAGGCTAAAGAATTTGATTCTGATTTTAATAATTCTTTTTCTGATCTTTCGATTGCTTCATAAATGTTTTCATATTTTTCTTTAAAACTATTGTTCTTATTTCTACACTTAATACTTAGTTCATGAACAGTCTCTTTTATTCTTTGTAAGTCTCATAAACTATGATTTTTAGCTTCAAATTCATCTCCTTCAACCATCTTATCAATAATTTCTTCTAATTCTTCAACATCTTTATCTCTACAAATTATAAGAGAATTCTGTAAAACTTTTAATTCATTTTTTGATACAATTATTTCCTCTTCTTTTTTGATAATATTATTTTCTGAAACCTTTTTATTTTCTAACTTGCTCTTTACTAAAGAAATCTCAGATTCTTTTAACACTCTCTTGGAGTCCATTGAAGCCATTTGTTCGAGTGTTTTTAATTCAATAATTTTCTTTTCAAGTAAATTTACGCTGATATATTTGGTTGGTTCTCCATCTTTAGCTTCATAATCAAGCTGCATATCTTCTACATTGATTTTAACTATTTGATTAGTCATTGATTCTGGTCATTCAGTCGTTTCGTAAAAATTATCTTTTTTAGAAATTGTCATATTATATTCTTTATTATAAGCCGCGAATCTTTCAGAATGTCCCATTTTCACTTCTGCACTCAAAGAGATTAGGAAATTGTCATCAAGTTCTGACAGTTTTGGATATTCTTTTCTAATTTTCCTTACAAATCTCAATAGAGCGACATTATTCATTGAAGTAACTTCCAGACAAGGACAAAGATAATTGTTTTTAAAATCTTTAGGAGTCATATTGTCTCCATAAACCTCTGCAAAACAAAACATCTGATACAGATTTACATCTTTAAATCTAGTACTAATCAGTTCTCCTTCTAGAACTTTTTTATTTCTGTTTTTAATAATTCATTTTTCTAAAGAAAATCTTTTTGCACCATCATTAAATTTTTCAGTTAAAGCTCGAAAAATGAAGAGTCTTTTTTTGTTTAACACTGCTTTGAAAGCCTCAGATCTGTTATCAGGACTTAGAATATTTTTGTCATTTAATATCAGTTGAACTAGTTCTAGCATTTCATCTGGGGTAGCCGCAATAAGATCTTCATCAGTGATATTCATAATCTTACCTTCTAGTCTCTTTCTTGTTTCTTCATCTTTGTAAAACCCAAAAGAGTTACCGGGGAAAACTTGAAATACATCTTTAATGCCTTTTGTTTCTCTTATTTCTTGTGTTTTTTTTCCATAAGGATTTTCGCTTAGCATAAGGGAATAAGAAGAAGCCTTTACAAGTTCAAAAAGCTCTATTGCTCTAGGTCTCTCAACATTTTGTTCTAATGTACTTTCTGTAAGGGCTTGTACAAATTCGTCCCTATCAAATTCTTGTAATGCAACAATAATTTGCCCTAAAATAGGCACCATTCCACCATTTTCTTTAGTTATAAATCTCTTTTCTTTCTGTTTATCTGTTAGCAAATGCTTGATTGAATCATCTATATTATCGAAATTAGCTTCTCAATAATAATGAGTTTGATTGAAATATCTTTTATAATTAGCAGAGATTTCCATCGCATTATCATCAAGTTCAAAAGTTCCGTCTAAGATATCATCTCTAAATCTTACAGCTTCTTCGACAATTTCTTGTCTTCTTATTTCTTCTAACTTAATTTTTTGATATTCTTCAGAATTTAAAAAACCTTCGTTTTTTGTTTTCTTCGTTTCTTCTATCTCTAATTCTTTAAAATTAATTTCAAGTTCCTTTTCATTGATCAAACGTCTAATTTCAGCTTCAGTTTTTAATCCATCTTTAAGTCTTTGCAAATTATTGATAGCTTCTTCAATTTTCTTATAATTACCTAAGCTATTAATAGCTTCACAACAATCATAATCATTAATCATATGATTTTCTAATTCTTCTAAGAGTTTATCATTTCTAGAATTTGTTCACTTAGCTGTGAAAACTTTATCTAATATCTCAGCTGTCTTTCTAGTTTTACTGATATCCTTTGATATTTTACTATTATCAAATATAAAGCTCTCTGGGAGTTTACTTATATCTATATTGTTGTTACCATATAATTGTTCTTTAGCGTCTGCTGCGTTGTTTATTTCATTTATGTTTACCATTACAATTTTTTTTTATTGGTTAATTCTTTATTTAAATTTAATATCAAAATAAATATTTTCATCTGCTAGTAAAAACTTTAGGAGATTAACAAAATATTGGTAGTAGAAAACAATTAATAATGAAAAAATACAAACAATAAAATGATTAAAAAACCTAAAGTTCTAATATAACTTTATAATAAACTTAATAAAACTACTTTCTGTATATAAAGTTTTATGTTTTTATTAATAAATATTAGCATTGGTTATCAATCTTAAAAACTAAAAATAAAAAAAAAAATTTGAAAATAAAGCTCCTACTTAAGAAGAAATGTTGTCTCTAATTATGAAATTTAGTTTTTAATTCTTTTAGAATAGATTAATAAATTATAATAATTAATAAAACTAGAGCGTAAAAAGATATTCCAAAAGCTAAAAAAAACATCTCGAATAAATTGAATTATTCTAATTACTAGTTTAAGCCCAACCGTATGAAAATTACAAAAAGAACGAATTGAATAAAAGAGTGATTAAAAAAATTTAAAAACATCATCAATTATCCATAATATTTCACATACATTTACATCATAAAAGTGCTAATGATTAAGAAGGCATTTTACAGAAAACTGGTCTTAGACGGTTTCCTCCACCACTACCAACAAAGCACACTTCGTTATTTTGGCACTGCCCATCTACTCGTACACCGCTATCATAGGCACAGTTAAAAATAATGCTAGGATAGTTAGAGTCACAGCGAGCATTTTTAGGATCGTTCGGATTACCTTTATCAATAATACAAGTCATTGAATTAGGGTCCCAGGATTCAGAATTAGGATGAACAGAATCAGTTTGATTAGCAGTGACTTTGATTGAGAAGTGTAAAACTGAGAAGGCAACAAAAAGCAAATTTAACCAATTAACAAAATGCATTTTGATTCTTTTTTTTTTGAAGAAACAGTTTTTTAATTTTGTCTTCTTTTTCCTCTTTTATGAATGCTTATTTTATACTAAATTACACTAAATAATTAGTGTCAGTTTAATTTTTGCTTAGACCCTTATATTTAATGGGTTTGCTGAATAAGCTATCGTTAAAGATACCGACATTTAATTTGAGTATTGTAATATAATAATTTAATAGTTTCATAATATTGTTTATCAGAACAATAGGATAAAACAATAGACCACTTATAATTATTTAACAAGAATACTATATTATTTCGGAAACACTTCTGTAATATATTCCTAATACCCGCTTTTTTAATCTGCTAAACGTTTAAAACTTGTTCAGGAGAGACTAGGATATTGATTCAGTCTTGGCATTCTTCATGAATGAAGTCATGGTTTTGTTAAGCTTGACTAAACTATATTAATTATTAAGGTCAGTTATTTAGTGCTTGTTTTTCAGAATCTTGGGGACTTAAGTTCTTCAAGACCAAAATTGTCCAGATTAAACTTCATTCTTGTTGAACCTCATGGTTCGATTTGTAATCAATTTGTAAGAAAAAAAGATTAGTTTTGCTAAAAAATTAGATATTAGATAAATGTTTCGTCTCGACAAAAGAAAAATTTTTCTACTTTATCGCTATTATCTACTGGATAATGTTACGAAAATTGAAAATGAATACGATGAAGAAAGAATCATCTGACTTAATAAATTCAATACAAAAAAGAAGTATTTAGAAGAAAGAATTGGAGTAAATTTAAAAAGGACTTTTACCTTTTCTTGTTTGCCTCCTTTAGAAAAAGCAATACTGACTTATTCTGGCTATGAAATGTTATTTAACCAAAATTTTGGCTATGAGAGAATGATAATTGATCAAACAATTAATTTCAGCAAAGCTTACTTAGAAGAAGAAAAGTATAAATATATTAATAAAGTACTTGACTTATTGCTTAATAAAAAAAAATTATAGAATTATAGAAAAACTTTTATTAAAAATTAAATGGGATGAATTTAACCAGTTTGCTATAAAAATGCATTTTCATTTAACAATCGTGCTTCTTTTAAACAAAGTCCTAAAATTATAATTAACAAAATGTCCTTACTAATCACCATTGAAGGAATTGACGGGAGCGGGAAAACTACTCTTATTAATAATTTAAAAAAAAGTGGCGAATTAAATCTGCTAACTCACAATTGGCGAGATACCGAATTAGGCCAAAAAATATGACATTTACTCAACGAAGCCAAAGGCAAGGATAGTTTACCGAGTAATTGAAGTTATATTTTTCTAATTTTAACGGCTTTTGATGAGCTGATTAAAAAAATAATTAAACCTAACTTGCAAGAAAATAAAGTAGTGATTATTGATAGATACATTGATAGCACTTTGGTTTACCAAGGGCTAGAAGGAGGAACAGGAGCTAATGTTGTCCAAGAAGTTGCCAAAAAGACAATTAATTTGCCAATGCCCGATATTACTTTTATTTTGGATATTGACCCCAGAAAAGCCCAAACCAGATTAAAAAAAAGACAAGAGGAAACTGGCGAATATAGTAATTGGGATAAATTAGATTTAGAATTTCATCAGCGAATACGTAATTATTATTTAGAATTAAAAAAACAATTTCCCGAAAGGATTTATATTGTTAATGCCAACCAAAGCGAAACCGAAATATTAGCCGAAGTTAAAAGTTTAATCGAACCATTTTGTTTACCAGAAAACGAAAAAAAATTTCCCAGCCACTCTCGGGTAATAATTAAAAATGAAAAAGGCGAATTTTTGTTAGTAAAAGATAAAAAATGAGGTTGGAATTTTCCTGGTGGTAAAATAGAACCTAATGAAAGCCCCACAGCGGCCGCCAAAAGAGAAGTGTTTGAAGAGACTAATTTGGTAACGGAAGATCTAAAATTGATAGCCATCAAAAACATTTTTTACGCTAATTTACCGAAAGGAAATCAACACTGAAAAGGCTATTTTTACCAGGTCAGTAAATATTCAGGGGAGATAAAAATCAAAGAGGTCGGGAAAATATTAGAAATTAAATTTGCAAATTTAAATTCCTCTGAAAACGAGATAAGAGAATTTTTTGACTGAACAGAAAAAGTACAGCAACCTTGTCAATTTTATTGAGAAAAAATTAAAAGACATAAAAAATAATATACATTATTTAAACAAACCTATCGAGAACTCTTAAAAGAATTAAACAGTCAAGAAAAGAACAATCAAAGTCAAATCAAACTAATTATTGTCAAAAGTGTTCTGTTAAAATAGATAAACCTAATATTATTTGTATAATAAAAAAGCAACAGAAGAAGCAGAATTAGAAGCTAAAAAAAACAATTAGCAGAGTTAGATAAAAATAATCAAACTAAAGAATCTAATAAACCTTTTAACTACACTCCCTGAATAGTAGGAGCAAGTATTCTAGTAGGGTTATTAATAATAGTATTATTATTTAGAAATAAAAGTAAGAAAGATAGGTAATAAAGAGTATATGACTGATTGGAGAGACATACACCCTGATTTTACTGATAGATTACAGGAATTATGAGAATTAAACTTTACTGCTGAAGAAACTAAACAATGAATAAAGTAAGGCTTAACCCCTACTGATTATGATTTAGCTAACTATCTAAAAAGAAAAGGTATTAGTCCTAATCGAGCATTAAACTTAAATAAACTAAGAGAAGAACAGAAGAGTAATTTGGATTGGGAAGATATTCATAGGGATTTTAGTAAATATAACCAAAAAGACTGAAAAAACCTAAACTTTACTTACCAAGCAGCTAAAAAATGGACAGAGGTTAGTTTTAATCCTCGTGATTATGAAGAAGCTAAAACCTGAATAAACCAAGTCTTTAATCCTCAGCAAACTAAAGAATGAATAGAAGCAGGATTAAATATTCAAGAATATAAAAACTGAATAAAACTCAACTTCACTGAAGAAGAAATTAAATCCTGAATAAACTCTGGAGCCAAATTAGATGATGCTAAATTTATTAATTGATTAAAAAACATTAAAAAAGAGACTCTAGAATGAATCGCTATATAAAGAAGACTATGAAATACTAAGTGATAGATTTAAGAAATATGATTTATGTTCAAAATGCAATCAGCCAAATACTGGAGAACAATGATGTCAGACTTATAATGTTACTCATTTACAAACAAACTTCCCTAACTGGACCAGCCATAATCCCCAAATCAATAAATTCATCCAAAAACACCAACTTCAAGCTACAGAAGCCAATAAATTCTTAGAATAAATTCCTTATGAACAATTTAAGAATATCCAGTATTTAACCCAAGGCGGCTTTGGTAAAGTCTATAAATCCCAATGAACCAAAGGCAATATTCTCTACCGAGATACTAATAACCAATGAATAAGAGAAAAAGACCATTACTACGAAAATAGAGATAAATTTAAACTAAATAAAAAATACCATAATTACAAAACAGTAGTCCTAAAAAGCCTTACTAACTCCCAAACCAACGCTGACTTTCTTCAAGAAACTGCTAAGCACAAAATAATTGATGACTGATTCGATAACATAGTGCCTTGCTATGGCATCTCACAAGACTCAAAAACAGGCAATTACCTAATGGTCATGCAATACATACCTCAAGGCAACCTAAGAGACTATCTAAAAAATAGCCCAGAACTAAGTTTCAAAGAAAAACTCGAAAGATTAGTTAATATAGCTCAAGGACTAAAAGATATTCACCAAAAGAACTTAGTCCATAGAGACTTTCATTTAGGGAATATCTTAAATAATAATATCAATAGTTTTATTACTGACTTAGGTTTATGTAAGCCAGCTGATGAAGCCAGTAAACAAGAAAAAACTTACGGAGTAATGCCTGTAGCTCCTGAGGTTTTAAATAGTAGACCATATACCCAAGCAGCTGATATTTACTCTTTTGGTATCATAGCTTATGAAATGCTTTCAGGGTTGCCTCCTTATTATGAAAGAGCTCATGATGTATACTTAGGTTTAGAAATATGTCAAGGATTACATTCTAAGTTTCAAATTAAAATATCTCAGCTATTAGTAGATTTAATCAGTAAATGCTGAACTAACTATGAATTGTTGCGTTTTGAGAATTAAAAAAAGAACAAAATGTTACTTATTCTTTTATGATGCTGCTAACCAAGTGCTCTAATAATATGAAACAATATATATTAAACAAAAATGTATTAAATTAAAAACATTCCATTGATAATGGATATCATGAAGAAGTTATTTTTTAAAATAATCATAGTACTTTACATAGTCTAGATTTACTGTTAAGCGTTAGTTCGTCTTAATTAAGGCAACTAGTAAACTAGAACTAAATTATGAAACTAATTATTTTTCAAACCAAAACATGATAATAGCAACATTGTCGACTAAATTCTTCTACTAAAAAGCAAGTAGCTTTTTTATTGAAACACTTTAATATAATGCATGCAATAAACTAAATTTAAAAACATGAAAACGTTTAATACATACACACTCTTTTTTTGTTTGAGACTTGTCTTTGTGTAGGTTTTTGCTAAGAACTTTCGTAAAGCATAAATGTACCATCACTCTTATAAAATTTTCTTTTCGTCACTGGCTTTGTATTGCAAGGCACTCTAGCAATAACATTTTTTTTGAATTTCACGATAAAAAAAGATGGAGTACTATATCTTTCCTACTTCGGATAAAATACAATCAATGAAAAAAGCAGCATTAACATCAGGAAGAAATTATAAGGTTTGTCTATTAATAATTTTGAGTACTTTGAATTTGAAATAGAATTTTTTAATAATCAACTCTTAAAATTGTTAAAAAAGATTTCGGTTTACTGTTCACAAATCAAAAAGTGCAATGTAACAAAGCTATCCATGAACATTTGGTTACTTAAAAGCGAAAAAAATAGAACTTATTTTGTCAAGTTAGTAGATAAAAAGATTTATGAAGTGCCAGCAAATGACCATTTTCAGTCTATCTCTATCAAACGTTTAGTAAGTGGAGAAGCAGCAAAAAAACACATATTAGAACAAACTGGCGCTGACATAAAAAAACCTGTAAATGGAGACTTAAAGAAAGCAATATCTGACCTACAAACTATTATAACAAAAAAATTTTGTTGGACAAAAAACTGTGATTATTTGTCGGCAAATGAAATATTTTCAAATGACTGCTTTCCAATAGATAGAATAGCTCGATTGTGTAGAGAAGGAAACATAGAATTTTTAGATGATTTTGTTATTCCGCCGTTTTGTAAAGAAATTGAAGTGATGTTAGATGCAACGCTCGGATCTATAACGCTAAGTCTAGAAGATTACGCAAAATGCTTTGCTAACCTTATGTTTACACGACTTGAAAAAATTGAGGTTGTAAACCAATTGTTTAGCAAAAAGTTTGTTTGTACTTCAAATTTTCATTAACATTTAATAATAAATTTTTAATTTTGTAGCTTTTTTGTTAATTTTGTCATTCTCTTTTTCCTGTTGTCAATTATGTTAAGTTATTTGAATTCACAGCAAAATAGAAATCGAAGTAGGATGATAGCTAGATAATTCTTTTTGCAATTGTTTATCTTTGTCTGTTTATATACATTGCATTTTAATAAATAAGTAGTTTAAGCCTAAGATAGAATTTTAGCTAAACCAAGTTTTAAAGAAGATTTAATTATTTTTCATTTTTTTACCATCTCGGTTGTTATTAAAGTGAATTACTTTAAAAAATTGTGTGACACAATAAATTTATTTTTATTATAATTGCTTATTTTTATACAAAGTGATATGTAATCTCCTCATTATTTTTCACAGAATTGATCAAAATTTAGTAATTTTTTATTTATCTCACTGGAAAAATTAAATTTAACACATCTTTTCGCTTATTCTATTTTTACATTTAGCACTTATTTTTTATAAATAAAGTTTTATCACAAAATCATATACTTGTTATTATTACTTGCATTTTAAACAATATCAGTTTCACAAGAATTGTCAAATACAACAATACTTAGTTACTGATTGTTATTCTGTAATAAATACACATTTTTATTAACATTTTTTATTAATTTACTGCAAAATGAAAATTTACTCAGTGATTAACTTAATTTTTATTAATTTAATGATTGCGAGTGAGTAAAGATTATAAGTTATTAATATTTATAAAGATTTATAAACTTATTCTTTAATTTTTTTAGATTGGGTGATGGCTCAAACTTGTGAAGTTCCAATATACGATCCCAATCTTTGCGTGAGAGACGGTTTTGCTGAAACACCAAATGGATTTGATGACTGTTTTTTCAATCCTGATGCAATCTTAGCATGTCCCGATGTTGATTCTGCTAATAACAACTGTCTCACCACTAGAGTCTCTTGCAGATTAAATGGAAATGTATTTTTAGCTGTTTGTATTGGTGGCTCTGTATGCGCACTTGGTGCATATGGAGAATATAGAGTAGCGTGCTTAGTTAGCTGCGATAAAGAAAACAAATCTTGATAATAATACAAATAAGATTAATATAAAAATTATGAGACATACAAGAAAAAAATATTGACATTTAAGTAATTTTTACTGTATCTTACAGTCCTTTCATGGCTTCAATTATTCTACCTTTTTTTTCATTTTCTTCACTAAAATTGTGGTAAATATAAAAAAGTTTAAAAAAGAAGAAAATTAGTAAGATAAGAGAAACAAAAGGAGCAAAATAAAATAATTTAGAGAAATTAAAACCTTTTGGTTTGATTTGTTTCTTTACCTCTTTATTCATAAAATCTACGTTAGTGCCTTTAGAAAAAGATTTAAATAAAGAAAGTGAATAAAAACCTGACAGAAACGAAAAGCATTAAACAAAAATTTACCTATCCAAGAGCTTGTTTTTTTTTGCTTCAGGATAAAAAAACAAGCAAAAAACAAGTTTCTCGTTTATTTTGTCAATACAAACCCTATAAGTCTTTCTGTTTTTTTTGCTCCAAGCCCTTTATTTTCAGGAAAAAAGCCCATTTTCTACGTTGCTAAAACAATAAATATATGTCATTGTTAATTTAAAAACCAAGATTCTGAAAACTATTTTTAACGAATTATCAGCTAAAACCATTATCATTATCAGTCATGATGAGGAAACTTTGCGTTATGCTGATGAAATATATAAGTTTACCTCCCATAAATTAGAAAATATCCAAAAATAGTATGCCAAAAAAATCCCTAAAAAAATGAAACTCAATTTATTTACAATAACCAAAAAATACTGAAAAGAACAGATAATATTCTACTTTTTAACTTTTTTAAGTTGTTTATTGTCTTTTATTATCGACCAAAATGCGATTAGTGGAGAGTGGAAAATAATAAGCAAAGGAAAGTGAACTCCTAATTTTAAGATATTTAATTGAGTAGTTATTAAAGACTTTGGAAAATTATCATATTTCATGCTTTTTATGGCTGTATTAGTTATTATTTATTGTTTGATTGTTATCGCTCATGTTTATTATGCCCCTTATTTTGCTAATAAAATTAGTCGTAATTTGCGAGATAAGTTAATGAATAAACTATTCCGCCTGCGTAATGTGGCTTATGACAAAAAATCAGCCTTAAATGCATTTAATAAAGATACAGAACGCTTTGTAAATATGATTGTTTTTGTTCCCAATCAATTGTTTTACCTGGTTTTAAGCGTAATTTTTGGTTTAATTTTAATCAAATTTGAAAATAACAAACTTATTTGGGCTGGTTTGGGTTATTCTTTAATAATTATAGCCACTATAATTTTTATTGATAAATTTTTATACAAAAGAGATTTAAAATTTCAAAAAGCCTCGGAAAATCAAACTAAAAAAGAGAATATTGCGGTAAATAAACGAGATTTAATAATCAAAAAAGGTTTAACTAGTGATTTCTGTCAAGAATACAAAAAAACTGTCAATTATACTTGGGATAAAGCAGATAAAAAGGAATGAACTTATACTCTTTCGTGAGTAATCCCTTCTTTCTCTTTAATTCCTTATTCAGAATTTTTTTTCTTGCCTTTTGTGTATAAGGGGGGAGAAAACGCTTTTTTAGCCTTGCGAGTATTTAATAAAATATTTAGTGGAATAAAAAAAATGATTGAGAGAACACGAGACTATCCTTATTACTTTACCGCCAAAAAAAGATTAAATGACTTCTTACAATTGCCAGAACGAGACGATATTCAAAAAAATGTCGTTATCAATGAAACAATTACCCAAATACAACTTAAAGAAGTTTCTTTTGGTTATGAAAAAAATAAATTAGTAATAAATGAACTAAATTTAAAGTTTGAAAAAGGAAAAATAAACTACCTATCGGGAGAAAATGGCTTCGGCAAATCAACAATTATTAATTTACTAGTGGGTTTATATCAACCTAATAAAGGACACATAATCGTTAATGAAAAATACAATCTTAATGAAATTAACTTGTTAGTTTGACGGCAGGAAAAAATTGCTTACGCCGAGCATGAAAACTTAATCGAAAATGGTTTATCGACCGGTCAAAAGCAGTTAGCCGATTTGAACAGCCTTTTTGCTAGTAGCGAAAACAAAGAAATATTTATTTTTGATGAAGCTGATAATGCTTTGGACGAGAATAATAAAAAAGAGCTTCAGCAAAGAATTGACAAAATAGCAAAAAAGAAGTTAGTTATTTTAATAAGTCATTAATTAGTCATGAAAATTCTACGATATGCCAACGAAACACAATTCTTCTTCACAAAAATTAACCAAATATGCCAAGTAATCAGCACAAATTATTCTCAAAAATAAAACTAATCACTATTGAAGGAATTGACGGTTGTGGTAAATCTACTTTGGCAGATAAATTACACCAGAAAATTGCTAATTCCTTACTAACTCGTGAACCCCGTGGCACTGAATTGGGTCGAATAGTCCATGATTTAACTGATAAACAGATAAATAAAGACAGGCCTTCAACTATTACTAATACTTGAACTTACTGGTTCCTTTATGCGGCCGCTCAAACCGAGCATGTTAATACAGTAATTAAGCCAGCCTGAGAAAAAGGGCAAGTAGTTATTAGTGACAGATACATTGATAGCATGTTTGTCTACCAAGGAAAGTTAGGAATAACTAAAATTAGTGAAGTATTAGAAAAAACTATCCAAACTCCTCTTCCTAACCTTACTTTTGTGTTAGATATTGAAGTAAAAAAAGCCCGTGAGCGGTTAAACAAGCGACAAAATAAAAATACTAATTGAGATAATTTAAGTGAAAATTTTCACCAAAAAATTAAAGAAGGCTACTTAGGATTAAAAAATTATTTTCCTGAAAGAATACATATTATTAATGCTGACAAAAGTGAAGAAGAAATATTTACGGAAGTTTGAAATATAATACTAAAAAAGACAAAAAGTTAAAAACATCATAAAAATATTAAAATCACAAAAGCATTATAACTAAGAAAAGAAGTAGCTTGAATTATCGTCCAGAATTTTGAGTATGTTTTGTTTTTTTTTTATTAATTGAAGTATCTTTTCATCAATTGTTCCTTTGCAAACGAGGTCAATTATTAGACGAACTCGAGGCGCTTTTGAACTGAAGGTAGGCAAAAAACGAGCTTCAGCTTGTTCATTATCACCTAGAGAATAACTACGATCAGCAAAAATAATAGTCTCGGCTCGGCTAAGGTTTAGACCTATTCCGGCACTTTGAATATTACACAGTAAAATATCTAGTTCGCCCTTTTGAAATTTACTAATAAAATTCTCCCTTAATTGATAGTTAATTTTACCAGTTATTATTCCTACTTCTATTCCATTTTCTTCTAGTATTTGAGCTAGAGGTTCTAAAAATGTCTCGCTGCGAGTAGAAAAAACAATTATTTTTTGTTCTTTCTGCTCCTTAAAAAGACTAATTAGATAATTGATTTTACTACCTAAAATTCTAAATCCTAGGGCTGGCGGATAAAGAGTAATAGTTTTTAGTTTAGCTAATACCTCAAGAGGTTGGTATTTTTGCCATTTTTCTTTTCATTGAGAGTAAATATTTTGTTGTTCTTCTTCCATGAATAAATACTCTTTTTGATGAATAATAGGAGGTAATCAAGGTAAAACTTCTTTCTGTTTTCTATTTACCGAGAATTGAGCTATTTGTTTTTGCAATTCTTGTCGCAGCTGATCATTCTTAAAACTTTTTATTTGAAAAAGTTTATATGTTTTTTTTCCTTTTTTGAATTCAGTTTTATGAACGTAAAAATATTGTTCGACAAATTTCCAATAGGAAGAATAAGTTTCGGGTTGCAGAAATTTCAAAATGCCAAAAATATCGGTGTGATGATTAACAATGGGAGTTCCTGTTAGTACTATTTTATAAGGAGAATCACGCAAAATATAAATACTTTTGCTTTGTTGAGATTTATAATTACGGAGATAATGAGCTTCGTCAATGATGACACAATAAAATTTACTATCCTTTCTTAATTCTTTTAGTTTTTTAAAATAAATACTATCAATTTTAAAAGTATCTTTAGAAACAATGATGATTAATTTTTCATCTTGAAAAAGCTTGCGATAAAAATTATGACGTTGATTTTTGCTCAAAAAAGTGATAATAAACGCTGGGTTGGTTAGCCAATTTTCTACTGATTTTTGTCACTGCTGATGTAAAATATTGGGAATAATTATTAACAAATTATTTACAGGTCATTTGCTAAAAATCATTAGAGCAGTAGGAGTTTTTCCTGTACGCATTTCGCTAAAAATCGCTGCAATTTTTAGTTTAGAAAAAAAATCAACGTCTTTTTTTTGATAACCTCTTAAATTAAAAAAAAGGGGAATATTTTCTGACTTATAATTTTCGTTAAACTTCAATAGATCATCTTGTGGAATCAATTTATGTAATTTCTGATAACTAAGAAAATTGTTGAGAAGAGAATAATGTTTCATTTTTTTTTCGTAGCTAGCATTTAAACAAAAAGCTCAAGGATAGGTAGTTTTGAAAATTATTTTTTCATAATTAACTTCCACGATTTTTACTGCTGTGTTTTTCATTACATTAATGATAAATTTTACAAGTTTTTAAAGGATAAAAAGAGAAGAAAAAAAAGTAATGCTAAATCTGAGACAAAAAGAATCAAGCTGGATATTTTTACCTTTTTATAAAGAGATATTACACAAAGTTTAGAACAAGACTTTGCTTTTTCGTAACATTTTTTTTAGCAAGAAAAATACAAAATTAACTACTTTTTTTTAAAATAATTCTAATAGGAAGATATTCTAATTCAAGATTTTTCCGCAAATAATTAATAATATAACGTTGATAAGAAAAATGGCTCCATTGTGGATTATTAACAAAAAAAATAAATTGTTGAACTAATCCTAATTCTTGTTTAGCAAAATAGATTTTTAATTTATTGCCCTTAAAATATTTAGGTGGATTATTAAGCAGCATTTTTTCTATTAGTTCCGCCAGTCCTTTTTTGGAGGCTTTTTTTTGTGATTGCTCTAGCATTTTTGCCAAAGTTTTTATTAGAGAACTAATTCCTTTTCCTTTTAAAGCCGAGAGATAAATTATTGGGGCATAACCTAACGATTTAAGGCGACTTCTCAATTCCTCTTTGAGTATTTTTTTGTCTGCTATTAAATCGTATTTATTAATAATTATGATAAGTGGCTTATTATGCTTTTCTCCTAAATTGATTATTTGGAGAATTTGTTTAGTTAGAGGCAAAGTGGCGTCAATTACTGCTCAAGCTAAATCGCAATTTTTTCATAACTCTCATTTTATTTTTTGTTCCTTAGTAATCCCAGCTGTATCGACCAATTGAAAATTAATTTGTTGTCAATTTCAATTGCTAATTACTGGTTCCTGGGTAGTACCAGCAATCGGAGTAACTAAAGAACGATTTTCTTTTAGCAAATAATTCATGAGGGTAGATTTGCCTGAATTAGGTGGACCAAAAATAAGTAATCTTAACTGATTTTCTTTTTGATTGGTGTTTTCAACCACAGAGTGAGGTAAAATTTCAGTTATTTGTTGGCTTAATTGGTCCAAATTGATTTCCTTTCCAGCCGAAATAGTTAAAAAATATTGCGGTCAGAGAGATTGATAAGCATAAAAATCTTTTTCATCCGTTAAATCTATCTTATTAAATATTAAAATTTGTGGAGCTGAAAACTTTTTTAAGTATTTTTTGGTTAAAATTTCTTCTTCGTTTATTTTGTCAATTACTCAGCAAATTAAGTCGCTAGTTTTTAATAAATTTTCTGTTTGTGTTTTAATCCCTTTTTCTATTTCAGTTTTAGGAGAAAGAACAAAAGCTGGCGTATCTACTAATTTGTAAACATTGCCTTCTATTTTTATCATTGCTTCAGAATAATTAATTATCGGGCGGATTATTTTTTCTCTTTTTTTACAAAAAGAGAAAAACTTTATCATTTTTTGAAACAGGATAGCTTTGTCTATTTCATTAGTTCCTATTATAACAATCATAGGTACAATGTTACGCCGCATACTTATATTTTTTTAGAGTTAAATGCAAGGAAGAAAAAAATATTTCTAAATAAAACTTTATTAATAAACTAACTGAACAAACAAGTTAAAAACTACGAAGTATCTTGATATCTAGAAAAAAAAGCTTATCGGTTATACCATAAATTGTTAAAAACAAGAAAAATTCTAAATCAAATACACATCTTTATTGAAATATAATACAACACAACTATGAAATCAGTGTCAAATTTTAAATACTATAAGATCCTCGGAATTTCTTCTACTGCTAACTTAGAAGATATTAAAAGGGCCTATCGAAAATTGTCTTTGATATATCACCCAGATAAACAGGCTGGAAATAGCAATGAACAAAAAATTGAAGCTGAAAAAAAAATGCAAGAAATTAATGAAGCGTATGAAGTTTTATCAGATTCTAAAAAACCAGACAAAGAAGATTTAAGTAGTAGCCAAAGCTCTTGAAACGCTAAACGATACAAATGTAATAATGAAAAAAATGGTTGCAAAAGAGATTGTTTTATATCAAGTCTTTACAAATTAAAAAATATAGTTTATGATAACTATTGACAAGAAGACAGGAAAAAATGATGAAAAAAAAGTAGTATTTTTTTATTTTGTTCTTCAAGTTGCTTGAAAGAATTCAAAAAAAAATCTCTTTTTTGTTGTAAAAAATGCTGCAATACCTTTCTAAAAGAATTAAAAAATGGCTCAGGGTATTGTCCACCATGCTTTGAAATCAAAAATAACTCTTGCGAATCTAGATTTCCTAAAAATAGTGATATAAAAAAAAAATTAGTCCCTAATCCAGAAGGTAAAACTTGTCCTGGATGTGATGCTAAAAAAGCGGTTGGGTGAAAAAAAGGAAATAGAGATAAATATTTTTGCCAATCCTGTTGAAATACTCTATTCGAAGGAGAAAAATATGTCAAAAAAATAAAAGAGTTAGACAAACTTACAGAGGAAGAAAAAAAGTTTTTTATTAAAGAAATTTATAGTAATCAAGATAGCAAATTCGAAGGGATATGAAAAAAAGCTAAAGAGAAGGATAAAAAAAAAAATCAACGTGAAACAAGTGAAATTATAAAAAATTCTGTTATTGAAATTGAGAAATTATTGAGTAAACATAGGTTAGAAAATTGCTATGAAAAGATCTTAGGAAATGAATGAAAAGAAAAGTTTACGAACTTAAAAGGAGAACTTGAAGTAAAAAAATTAAAAAAATTAATGATTAAGCAAATATCTGATTTAGTTAAAGATATAAAAGACTCTATCGATTTAGTTGAACATCGTTTAAAATACTTAAAAGTTAAAGAGAAGGATATTCTTAAAGCTTCTTGAAGGAATAATTTTAGAAATAAGAATAGTAGAGAATTAGCTAATGAAAGAAAAAAAGTACTAGCAATAATTAATAAAGTCATGGCTGAGAGAAATAACGATAATAGAAAAGAAAATATTGCTAAACATAGAAAAATTTGTTTGGAAAAAATTACTAGTAAATTAAAAGAGGGACAAAGAAAAGTAGTTTTAGAAGAAAAATGTCTTCGGAATAACTTTCTTTGTCCCTACAAAAATTTAAAAGAGAAATTAGACAGTTGTAAAGAACTACAAGTTCTTTACGATTTAAATAATAAAATCTGTGATTTTATTATACAAAAAAAACAAAAAAAAATAAATAAGATTATTCAGAAAAGTATTGTAGAAATTGACAAACTTATTACGAAAAATATAAACGTTAAGATAGACTTTGAAAAATTAGGAGATTATAGAAGCATTTTTTCTAATTCTAACGATTTAGACTTTGTTGAAACTGAAAAGAGTAGAATAATAAAATCAATCCAAGATCAAATAATTTATAATAGCAAAAGGAGGAACAATTCTGAAAGCTCAGAATTTTTAGCAATGATTATAAAACATTCATTTATTCTCATAACGTTATCAGTTTTGCTAATTTTGCTAATAAAGCTTGTTTCTCTCTATCAAAAAACAAAACTAAATTCTAAGAAGAGGAAGAGAAAATATTCATAGAAAGTTAGCATATAAACACTATTTTATAAAATAAAATAATCAGCTCTAGTAAAATGATTAAAAAAGACATAACTAGTTACTTAAAAAACTGCGGTTTCATTATTCCTAATGCGGAAATTTATGGTCGTTTAGCTAATTTTTGAGATCTAGGTTCACATGGAGCAGAATTAAAGAGAAATCTGAAAAATCTCTGATGAAAATATTTTATCACCACTAACCCTTATAATATAGGAAGTGATAGTTGTATAATCACTCATCCTTTGGTTCTTAAAGCTTCAGGTCACTTGAAAAATTTTCACGATTGGTTAGTAGAGTGTCATTCATGTCGCAAAAGGCACCGATTAGACAATTTAATCAGTGCTGAGGAATTTACGGCTTTTTTGGAAAAAGAAAACAAAAGTAATTATATAGTAAAAGTCAATTGTTCTAAATGTGGTAAGAATGATTTTCATTCTCCACGACTATTTAATTTGCTTTTAACTACTAACTTAGAAATTGCAGATGGGAAAGAAAATACTGTCTACTTAAGACCGGAAACCTGTCAAGGAATATTTACTAACTTTTTAGCTCTGCAAAAAAGCACTCACCGGCAGCTGCCTTTTGGTGTCGGTCAAATTGGTAAAAGCTTTCGCAATGAGATAACTCTCCATCACGGAATTTTTCGTACTCGTGAATTTGAGCAAATGGAATTAGAGTTTTTTTGTACTTCCGATGAAAGCGAAAGGTGGTGAAATTATTGAAATGAAAAGGCCTGGAATTTTCTTCAAAAAGTTATTATTAATGATCAGCAAAGAATCAAAAAGATAAATTTACAAGCCAGTGAATTGCCTCACTATGCTAAAAAAACTTTAGATATTTACTTCAATTATCATTTTGGTTGGGGTGAATTATGCAGTGTTAGTGATCGGGGAAATTACGATTTATCACAACATAATAAATGTTCCCAAAAAAACCTGAGTGTTAACAAAATTATTCCAGAGATAATTGAAGTGTCTTTTGGAATAGAAAGGATAATTTTAGCTATATTAGAAGACAGTTATCATGAAGAAATAACAAAAAAAACACAGGAAAAAGATAAAGAAAGAATATTCTTAAAATTGCATCCGTTGCTAGCACCTTATTTTGTATCTATAATTCCTTTATCTGCTAGTAAATTAAAGGGCGAAAAAAAACTAGAAAAAAAAGCTTATCGGTTATACCATAAATTGTTAAAAACAAGTATTTTTTCTTTATCCTATGAAAAAACTAATAGTGTTGGTAAAAGTTATCGTCGTCAAGACGCAATTGGTACTTATTATTGCTTGGTAGTTGATTTTTTAACTATTAATAAAAAGTCTCAACACTATAATACTGTTACTGTTCGTTGTCGTGATACCATGAAACAAAAAAAAAGAAGAATAAAGTTTGATGAAATATCAAAATATTTAAATAATGAATATGAGAAAATTCTCCAAAAATTTACAAAAAAGTAGAAGCTCGACTATTTGACCTTTAATGTCTTCAATAATTATCCTTTTGGTTTTATCACTAGTTTTTTTCTCTTATAGTAAATCTAATAATAACGAATTAGAACCTTCTACAAAAAAAATCAACAAAACGAAAAAGAAAATGATGCTTCTTTATAATAATGATGATCATCAAATACTTGCTCATTGTTCCGAAAGAAGAAGAAAAATATGAAGAAAATTAAGTAATCCTAGTATTTACTGTCTTACACAAAGTAGAACTGATGAATTAAAGCAAGAAATACTTAAAACAGATAAAAATGCTTGCCCATTTTATCGAATAGAAAAACTCAAAAAAATAGAGGATTCTATAATGAAACCAAAACTAATTAGGGAACGATTTTATGAAGTTCAAAAAAATTGACTTAGATATAAACTTTTTTACGAAATTAAGGAATTATGAACTGATATTGATAAATTAATGAAAACTTTTTATCACCGATCTATTAAAGAAATTAGAAAACAAGGAGAAGTTAAAAGTGACTGAGAAGAATCAATTGATCCTAAAATTTTTAAGGGAAAGATTATTAGTTCAACTAAAGCCTCTGAGTACTTAAAATACTTTCAAAGCAATTTTCAGCAGTTAAGAGAGTTTCAAGTCAAATTTAAAGGGTTTAAAGGATTTATTGTTGATAAAAAAGAAAAAAAAACGGTAAAACAAGGCGCAACTTTTACTAGCGATAAAAAAAAACTAGTCTATGAAGGACTAGTTTTTTATGATAAAGACGAAAACAATATCTTAAAAGAAGTATCCTATTATGATAGTGACAAAACTTCGTTATGTTATTACAAGGAACGCACTATCGAAATAAAACTAAGAAAAGAATTGCTTTTTAATCGCAAAGGATATCAAGAATGAATCACTAATGTTCAAAATGAAGAAAAAACTATTAGATGAAATAGTTCTGATATTAGTTGAGATAAAGGAATTTTAGAAACTATAGCTCATGAGTTAGCTCACGCTTTAATTGATAGCATACTGATTAATTATAATAATTATGAAAAAACGGATGGAGAACATCACGGACCTTTGCACAAAAAGTATACTTTTATGATAAGTGAGATGATTATGAAATCTGCTGAAGGCCGTAAATTTAAAAAAATATGAAATAAAAACTAAACATAATGACAGCCAAAAAAGAAACTAAAAACGAAAAAGATTTTTCTCTTTCCCAAGAAATAAAAAATATTATTGAAGAAATTACTAAGGAATACGGTGAAGGGATTATCACTACTTTGGGAAAAAGTAAATTTAAAGATCAACCTACTTTATCCACCGGAAGTATTATTTTAGACCGAGAAATTGGCGGAGGTTATCCTTTTGGAAAAATTGTCGAAATCTATGGAGAAAATGCCAGCGGCAAAACTACTTTGGCACTTCATGCAGTTAGAGAATGCCAAAAATTAGGTAAGCAAACAGTTTGATTTGATATAGAAAATGCATTAAATGTCAAGCACGCCCAAAATATTGGAGTAGATATTGATAAATTGTTTGTCCTTCATCCTGAATATGGCGAACAAGCCTTTAAATTATTAATTCATTTTATTAATAAAGGAGCGGGTATAATTGTTATTGATTCATTAGCACCTTTAATACCTATTGAATTATTAGGGGATTTTGACAAACAAGTCATCGGTGCTTATGCTCGAATGATTAATAATGGTTTAAGACAAATTAACCATGAAATGACAAATCGAGAAACAGTTATAATTTTTATTAACCAACTTCGGAACAAAATATCAACTGGTTTTTTTATGGGTAATCCGAAAACTACTACTGGTGGAGTAGCCTTGACATATTATGCTAGTTTACGAATAGAGTTGAAGAACAAAAAGGAGAAAATTGAAAAAGAGGGGGAATATATTGGAATGAAATTTTGGGCTCAAATTATAAAAAATCGGTCAATTACTTCTTTTCTTTCTTCCAAAGAAAATAAAGAAAAACTGATTGAAGTAATGTTTAAGGGCGGCATTCAAAAAGAACGAGAAATAATTGATTTAGCGACTGAAATAAATATAATCCAAAAAAGTGGCAATTGATATTCTTATGAAGAAAAAAAATTAGGCAATGGCAAGGAAAATGCAGTTGACTATTTGCTCGAAAATCCGGAATTATATCAAGAAATCTTAAAAAATGTTATAGAAAAGTCAAATAAATAGCAAAATGTATGAACTTTACTTGAAAAATACAGACTCCGGACGAGGGTCGTTGAGCCAATTATCGCTGACATATAACCAAACAAAGCTAAGAATTAGGATTAAAAAATAGCAATTGAAAAAAGAAAGTTTTTCGCAAAGGCTGACAGAGCAAAACATTAGAAGCAGACAGCATTGACAATGCTAAAAAATGCTTACAAGACTTACAAAATGGCACCATTGCCGCTTTTGGAGGAAAATTTCGCGGTGCTGCTTATGAAAAATGCTGAACGAATACTTAAGCAAGCCAAAAAGAGTTTAAAAGAAGCAATTAAGAGGCATAAAAAAGGAGAAAGCATAAATATTAACGAGGCTTCTACCATGCTTTAATTAAAGATCTTATTTTATTTGCATAAATATACGTAGAACTCTCAAGTTCTCTTAATTAGATAAGTTTTTAAGAGTATAAATTATACACGAGGTGAGAATAAAAAAAAGGAAGAAAAAACATGATACGCGGTAAGATGCAATGATAATCATTATCTAATGTTTAAAAGTTATGTATAATCGAATCAGAATAAAAAACCTGCAAATAAAAAAATCAGCTCTCAGATTCATAAATTATGAACGAAACTAGCAATTTTTTAAATAAAAATAAAACAAAATTGTTAACATTAATCTTGCACTTAAATTATGTCAAGCAAAGCCATTGAGAAAGATTTTTTTGACTAACCGAAAGTCCTTTAAGTAACTCGATAGTTGTCAAAACTATTAATTTTGCAACTTCTTGCAAATCAATGTTGTTTGGTTTATCTGCTAATGTTGTTAACTCCTTTCTAGCTTCTGAAATTAATTGCGGCATAAGGAGATCTTTGATAAATTCTGAAGTAAGATTACAAATAGTGGGCAAAATTTTATCACCAAATAACCTAGCTAATCTTTGAATTGGATTCTTATCCTCAACAAATTGTCCGTTATAGATATTATGCCTTTCAATAAACATTATTATTTCACCACTAGACGATATCGTTGTGTTTAATAAATGATTTTGAGAATCGTTATTAGCCGGTATAGTGCAAGTATGAACAAACAAATGAAGTTTTTCATGTTCTAATCTGCTTGTTTTTTTTATATAAGTAGTAATAGCAAAAACAAAAAACTCTTCACATTTGAAAGCTACAACAATTTCCTGTTTATAAAATAAATAAGTTTTAAATTATTAAAACAAATAATAAAAAAAAGAATTGATTGTTTGAATTATCATGCCTTCATTAGTAGTATTTGGCTATTATGTTCGCTTATCCTTGATTGTTCGTAAGCGGAATCAGTTCGTTTGTTTGCTTCTTCTCTAATATTTCGCATTTGCCGATTATTAAAATTCATAGCGACAAATAAATTATTTGGTAATAAAAATTTATTTGATTCGTAAGGAAGAAGGAAGGAAAATAGCAAACGCAGAAACGCACACGCACTAAGCTGATGATTCAAAAAAAGTTAGAAAAGAAATTGGAAAATTTGTTTCTTTGCAAAGTAAGAAGTAGAACCCTCGTTTATCCTTTGATCATCTAAGTTGATTGATTTTAATTGCCTTTTTTGAACAACAAGCAGCACCAAAAAGTCACTATTATTGTTTAAATTTCAAAATATTAACGCCCATTGAAATCTAAAAATATTCATTATTATTATAAGAAACAATGATTAGATAAAGTAGTTCCACTTAGAACAGATACGTGAAGATACGCCTTTTACAGCCCAAAGCCTTTATTTGATCTCTTATTAAAGAAATCTATTATAGATATTGAAAAATATTTATTCTTTTTAAAATTCGTTTTAGTTAATGTTATATTTAAATTAAAATTCCTTCAGAATGATCATGATGCAAAATACGAGTCACTTTATTACCAAGGTCATTTTTATAGTATTCAAACTCTATTTCTTTGATAACTTGATAATGTTGTGTTAAATCTTCTCAATCATTTTTTAATAGATTTTGAAAGCAAAAATAGGCTGCTCTATCAGCATTCTGATCAATAATCATATAATATTCTTCTCCCTTAACGCTATCTTTTTTTTTAATAGAAACGTTGGTTAATACAATAGTTTTTTTGATATCGTTCATATATAATATATTTTTGCTAAAATGGTTTGCGTCTCAGGATCTCACGTTATTCTTGTTTTCTTCTTTCTTTTCATTTTTTAGTTCGTTTTACACGTTGCTTATTTTTTCGCAAGCTAAAAAATAAATTTTTCCTTCTTTTACTTTTATGCTTAGATCAAATAGTAATTCGCTGTGGATTAACAAAATTTTTTTATTTAATTGGTAAATGCTTTTGTTTATATTTAATTTGAAAGAAGTTTTTACATCTTGCAGCAAAAGCTCATGATTATTTTCATCTTTTTTCTTTATTTGGTAAATAATAGCATAGACTTTTATTAGAGTTTTTCTATTATTATACTTTTCAATTTTTTGAAAAATCTCTAACAGAGAATGTAGTTCATCGTTCGTTTTTTGGAAAAGTTCTTTCCAACGCGAAAAGTAACTAACGTATAAGCCTAAATTTTCGTATTCTCTTTTGTTAATTATTGTTGTATTCTCTTCAATTTTTTTAACTGGTAAATGTAAAAAAGGTAAGTCTTTATTGGTATTAGAAAGCTTCTTTTTTATTTGTAAGTAGCGAAGGATAGATTCCTTATTTTCTAACAGGGTATCAATATCTATCTGCAAGCTCGTAAATAATCCACTTTTTACTCACGCTTCTAAAATGTTATTTTCTATGTTTTCTCAATAATGAAACGTTCTATCTAGAAAATTTTCCCAGTTTTTGTAAATTCCATGTTCTTTTCTTTCGATAATTATTTTTTCAAAAAAATCTGTCCTGCATTCTTTTGAATTATTTAAACCCATGATCAGCTCTTTGTTATTACTTTTAACTCAATTTATTTCTGAATGATTGATATCCGGCCCTTTTATTCGAAATCCATAAAAAAAGGCTTCCTGTAAGCGCGGTAGATTATCTCCCCTTTTCTCATTTAGCAGATGAACAATAATTTCTGGAAAGAAATTTGCTTTCAAGTAGGAAATATAATAAGTTAAGTAACCGTAAGCAACTGCGTGAGCTTTGTTAAAAGTATAGCCAATGGCTGAGATTATTTGATTGTAAAGCAGATTACTTTCGAAGGAAGGCATTTTTTTTTCCGCTTTGGTCAGAAAGTCCTTTCCTAATCCTTTTTCTGCTAATCCTCGCCTTTTAATTTCGGCTTCGGCAAAAGAGCATTCATAAACAAAGACAAAAATTTGACTTATTTGCTCTTCAAAAATGATAAATCCGTACGTTTCGTTTAATATTTCTCTAATTATTGGGGAAGAAAAATTAAGTTTTTTCTTAGTATTCCTTGCTTGAGATATTTCTTGTGCTCTTGCTCTTGCTCCAGGACGGTTTAGGCCCAAAAAAATAATTAAGTCGGAAAAATTTTGCGGACGGAATTTTATAAGTAATTCGCGAGCGGAAGGAGTATCTAGTTGAAAAATATCAGCCAGAAGAAAATTACTAAATAGTTCTCATGTTTTTTCATCTTCAAAATTTATATCTTGATAACTAGGTAGATTAAGTTTTAGAAACTCTTTAACTTCACGAATAAAACTAAAGTTAACAAAACTAAAGGTCTCTTTTAGACTCAAAAAGTCATATTTTTTTAACCCTAAATAATTGAGTTTTTCAGCTTCAAAAAGTGCTAATATATAGTTTTTATCATGTTTCAAGGGAACCAAACCTGTCAAGGAATTTTCAGTAATAATAACCCCTGCAGGATGGATGCTGTTATTATAATATAGGTTGTTAATTTTTTCAACTAGGGCAAAAAAAATTGGATAACTAAGTTGCCATTTTTGTAACTTTAAATTACCAAAATCAGGATTTTTCCCCGTTATTGAGATAATTTCTCCTAGTACTAATTCTCCTATTCCACAAATTTTTCCAGCTTCTTTTAAAGAGTTTTTCCAGCCAATTTTTTCTTTAGTAACAATGCGAGCTACCTGATTTTTTGGATATTTCTGCTGCAAGTAGTTGAATATTTCCGTTTGGTCTTCGACATCTAGATCAATATCAGGAAGGCTTTTTCTTTCCTCATTTAAAAATCTTTCAAAAAACAGCTTGTGTTGTAAAGGATCAACACTAGTTATTTCTAACAAATAAACAACCAAAGAAGAAACAGCACTCCCTCTTCCAGGCCCCACCATTATGTTTTTTGTTTTCAAATAATTTACTACATCACTAAATACTAAAAGATAGTCTGAATAATCAAGTTTTTCGATGACAATTAATTCTTCTTCGAGGATTTTTTGATAATTTCCTTCTTTTTGTTTTTTTAGAGATATTAATTTTTGCCAGCATTTGCTTTTTAACAACAAAAGGGAATTTTCTTTTTTAGTCTCGCTTAATTTTTCCCTGCGAAAGGAAGGATTAAGCTTGATTCTAATAAGAAAAGCCTGTCATTGGACGAGTAACAGTTGATAAAAAGCTTTGTCATCAGTGCAATGAGAAAAGTAATCATCAGTGTTGAGATAATGAAGAAAAGTGTTATAAGTATCAGAAGGAAAAAAATAGCGATTAAAATTGGTCTTTCTTCATAAACTCAATAATCCAATTTCTTGGAAAGTTAAACATTTTATCGAAAAGAAAGGAAGCAGAAGAGGAATAACCTTGGGAGGAATAGATTGAGAGGGAGCAAGGAGAAAAAAATTAAATCCAATAAAAAGGTTGTTGTAATTGATTTCTTTTTGAGAAAGACGAGTTAAGATTCATTCGGCAGCAAAATGTTTTATTTCTTCTATCTTTCGTGCTTCCAAGACAACTAGGCAATTTTTACTCAAATTAGAGAGAATGTAATTTAGAGAAAAGGTTCGGTCATTAGGGGAGTCTGGAGAAAATAGTTTTTGGAGGACTTCCTTGTATCCCTTATTGTTCTGAGGATAAATAGTTGCGGAATATTTTTCCTCTTCTGGTTTTTCTTGAAAAAAAATTTTTATGCCCCAAATTGGCTTAATTTTCTTGGCTTTGCAAAAGCTAAAAAACTCGATAATTTCATAGGGATGATAATCAGCAATAGCCAAATAACTTAACTGCTTTTCACTAGCTCAGTTTGCTAATTCAGAAACTTTAAGAAAGGAAAAACTAAGGTTAGAATTTGTTTGGGTATTCAAATGAGGAAGAAAAAATCTTTTCATAAATTGGTTTTATTTTTTTTTTCTAAAAAGAAAGTGACAGATATCCCCGTCCTCAATAATATAATCTGCTTTTTTTGTCAGCCCTTTTCAATTTTTCTGACCAGGAAATTGTAGTCAATCATTATATTTATGCACTTCTACTCAAATAAAACCTTTTTGAATATCAGAATGAATTAACCCTGCACATTCACGAGCGTTCATTGCTTTTTTGGTTAATCAGCTTTTAGTTTCATCCTCACCAACTGTAAAAAAAGTTTTTAAGTTTAATAATTGCTTAATTTTTCCAGTTAAAACTGAAAAATCAACACTTTGTCAACCTAATTCTTGCTTTTCCTCATTAGATAATTTTTCCATTTCTTCTTCCATTTCTTTTTCTAACTTTATCGCTAAGGGAAATAAAGTTAATTGTTTTTGTTGAGCATAGTCCTTTAATTTTGCGATTTCTGTTTCGTTTCCACCATGATTAGCCAGCAAAAGAACGGGCTTATTAGTCAGAAAATTATAGCCTTTTATTATTTGTTTTTCTTCTTCCGATAAACCTAATTGACTAACTGGTATTTCTTGCTCTAAATTTTTTTTAATTAATTCGCAAATTTCTTTTTCTTTTTGAGTTTTTTCGTTTTTTACTTTTGATTTTCCTAACTTTCTCTCCGCTTGTTGTAAATCAGCCGAAATTAATTCCAACTGAATTATTTCTAAGTCCCGAATAGGATTGACCGATTTTTCCACATGTATTATTTCTTGGTCCGGAAAGCAGCGGAGAACATGCCAAATCATATCCACTTCCCTAATATGAGATAAAAATTCATTACCTAGTCCTAAACCTTGCGAAGCTCCTTTCACTAAACCAGCAATATCAACAATTTCAACCGTACTGTGAGTAATTTTTTCACTCTGCCAATATTTGCCTAATTTTTCTAAGCGAAAATCAGGAATAAGCACCACACCATGATTAGGATCAATAGTAGCAAAAGGGTAATTAGCAATCTTAGTTCCTTCTTTTTTTCGGGTTAAAAAATGAAACAAACTACTTTTTCCAACATTGGGTAAACCAACTAAGCCAATTTTGATAGTCATTATTTTTTTTTAGAAAACTTACTATATTAGGACAAATCATTTTTCTAAATAAATAATCATTTTGATTGTAGAGAAAATTAGGGGTTTTATGAGTAATTTTCTTGCGAACTTTTCTACTAATTTAGGTAATTTTATTTTTCATTTTAACTTTTTGGGATCTTTGATGAAACTTCTCCACCATTCCTGTTTTTACTTCACTAGCCAAAGAACCGGTGTAAAAGATATTACAATTGCTACAATTATTAATGAGATTGTCTCGAACATAAGTGGAGGTAGTTTGATATTTTTTATCGCAAGAAATACAATGATAAATAGTTTCGTAAAGAGGCAAATATTTTTTTTCGTTTTTTTCTTTCATGATAGTTTGTTTTACTATAAATTTAGATTTAATATTTTTCTAATTCCTCTTATTATCATCTTAATACATTCTACACGATGAGGAAACTTGTAAATATCATTAAATACTTGCAATTCAGGGCAGTTTTCTAGATCATATTCTTTTCTTTCTATCATAGCTTCACAATTATCCAAAGTTTTTTGAGCAAAATTTAATCTTTTTCCTTCTAAGCAAGAGAAAAAAATGTTAGTAACAGCAACAGTGATTAGACAGGATCGTTGGCCTGAGAATAATAACTTGATCAAGAAATTATCCTTTTTTTTTATCAATAGATAAATGGTATCCCCACAACTTGCATCCAAACCACGAAAAGTTACAAAAGAAACTTGTCAATCAATACTTTTTTCTTTCAACTCTTCTAATTCTACTTGTTTGCTGGGATTATTGTAATTATCTAAAATTATTTTTCTTTTTTCTTCGGGCGAATAAAGCATATTTGTACATTTATTTTTTTCATTTTAACTCGCAAACGAAGTAAAAAAACCTTGTCACTTTTTAGATGAATGCTTAGCAATATTTTGCTTTTTGTTCTTTTAACATTTCTTCTTGTGAGTTCTTAGGAACTTCTTGATAATGAGATGGAGTTATAGAATGGCTGCCTCTACCTTTTGTTAACTGACGTAAAATAGTGGAATAATTAAGTAATTCATTTAAAGGAGATTCTCCCCGAATGTGAATATTATTTTCTTTTTCTTCCGTATTTTCAATTATCGTTCTCCTTGAACCAAGACTAGCTAAAACATCTCCCATGTACTCTTTGGGTACTACTACCTCTATTTGCATAATTGGTTCTAATAAAACTAAGTTAATTTTTTTATCGCTAGTGTTAGATTTGTTAACGTTTTCCTGAAAAGCGTCTCGGCTGGCTGTTTCAAAAGCCAAATCAGAAGAATCAACTGGGTGGTAAGCACCATCAATTAGAGTAACTTCTATATCTACTACCGGATAGCCAAGTAAAGGTCCCTCAGAAAAAGCCGATAGTAAACCCTTCTCGATTGCTGGAACGTAGCAATTTCCTTTTCCTACTTTTTCCCCCCGCAAAGCATTTACAAATTTAAACCCTTCTCCGGGATTAGGCTTAAATTCAAGTTTGATCTCGGCTCTTTGACCAGCTCCTCCAGTTTGCTTTTTATGAAGATGAGAAATTACAATTTTCTTATATCTTTTATTACCTTTTTCGTCTTTCTCAAATTCTTCTTTCATGGTTTCCCGATAAGATACTTTTGGTTGCTTGCTTTCCACATCTAATTTATATTCTCTTCTTAACCTTTCTATTAAAACTTCTAAATGAAGTTCTCCCATTCCTGCAATAATTATTTGTCTAGTTTCTCTATCGGTTCAGTATTTAAAACTAGGGTCTTGGATTTTTAATTTATCTAAGGCTTCAAATAATTTGTCTTTGTCCTTGTCGGTTTTAGGTTCAATGGCTTGGGAAATTACTGGTTCGACAAAATCGATTGTTTCTAACAATAGAGGTTTTTTTTCTTCTCCCCAAGTATCTCCCGTAATAGTATGTTCTAATCCGACCGCCGCGGCAATATCACCCGCTCCTACTTCTTCAATTTTTTCTTTTTCGTTGGCGTGTATTCGAACCAATCGGTCTCGACCAATTTTTTCTATTTTGTCTCGACTAACATTATAGATATAGGAGTTTGTAGATACTTTACCCGCGTAAACCCGAAAAAAGGTCAATTTACTCTTATATTTATTATCAACGGTGATTTTGAAAGCGAGTGCTAAGCAAGATAAAGGACTTTGGCAATTAATTTTAGTTTGAGCTGACTCTGCTTGTTTCAATTGTTTCTTTAACTCAATTACCTCTTCTTCCATTTCAAATTTAACTACTTCAAAAGCTTTATCAGTTTTGTTTTCAATTTTTTGAATAGGTATTTTTGGATTGGATAATGTTAAAGCTAAGTTGTCTATTGATTTTTCTAGTTCAGCAATTTTGGTTTTAATTTCTTCAATAACAACATTTTCTTTTGTTTCATTTCTTTTCGAGAGGGTAAAGACTGGTATTTCGGCAATATCTAACGGCGAAGGTAAATAGTCTACTACTCCGTCTAAAAGTAATTTTATCCCAACGTGCTTATAAGCTGAACCGCAAAATACTGGGAAATATCGACCAGTTAAAGTGGCTTGACGTATTAATTTTTTGATTTCTTCTTCTGATAATTTATCGCCTTTTCAATATTTTTTGAGAACTAAACTTTCTTCTTGGTTTTCCTCAATCGTTTTTTCCATTTCCACCTCAATTATTTTTTCGACTAATTCTCGGCGACTTTTTTGGGCTTGTTCTAACAAATTAGACGGAATTTCTTTAACTTGATAATTTTCTTTCTTATCTCCCATTTGAAAATAGCAAGCTTTTTCTTTTATTATGTCAACAATTCCTTCTAATTCTTTACCTGCTCCAATAGGAAATTGTACCACTAAGCATTTGGCGTTAAGTTTCTTTACAACACTTTCCAAACATTTATCAAATTTATCTATATTGTCAACACCATCCATTTTGTTAATAAAAATCAGACGGGGTATTTTATATTTATTGGCTTGTCTTCAAACCGTTTCAGTTTGGGACTCGACTCCTTCTTTTCCATCTAGGACCACTATTCCACCATCTAAAACTCGTAAAGATCTTTCTACTTCAGCTGTGAAATCGACATGGCCAGGCGTGTCAATAATATTGATTTGGTTTTCCTTTCAGTACACAGTAGTAGCTGCCGATTGAATAGTAATTCCTCGCTCCTGCTCTTGATCCATGAAATCCATTTTAGCCTCTCCTTCATGAACCTCCCCTACGTCGCGGATTTTACCAGCTTGGTAAAGTATACGCTCTGTGGTAGTTGTTTTACCGGCATCAATATGAGCCATAATACCAACATTACGGATATAAGATATTTTTCTCTCGTTTTCAGGCATGCATTAGTATATATTTTACTTAATTTTTAAGATTTTGACTATCTGAATCGTCCAAAGATATTACTAATTCTCTTCTTTTTCTTGTTGCTACTATCGCGATAGTTATTATTCCTCCTATTATCAATGTTGCTAACGAAATCTTTCCTCACGGAAGATTACGAAACAAGGAGGAAGAATCATTTTCTCTACTTAAATCATTTTCTACTTTATCTAGAAGGTTTCTTATTTTAACTCCTTGTTCTTTAATGAGAATTGTGTCATCTCTTTCTAATAGTAATTGTAGTTTTTTTCTAAGAGCTTCTTTTTTTTTCTTATCGTCATATTTTAGAGATGAGTTTGTCTCTGTTTTCAAGTTGCTCATTAATCTATTTATTCTCATATTATCAATCGACTTAATAAGGAGTTCTTTTATATTTTTTAGTCGACTCTCAGAAATATTTTTTTTACTGGTTTTTATTTCTTTAAATGCTTTTATTTCTTTATTAGCTAAATCTTCTTCTGTAACTCTAGATTCAGCCATTTTGTTTTTAATTACTTTCAAAAACGTCTCTTTAAGTCCTTGAGGATCTTTTAAGAATATTTGTTTAATGGAAGAGTTAATAGAGTTTTCTATAGAACTATTAAAGGATTTCGTTCCTCTTAATTTTTCATTGTTTTCAAGTGAAGTTTTTAATAAATTGGTCTCTAAAACCGCTATTTTTTCTCTGATATCTGTCAATAAATTAAGTTCGAAAAAAGAAAGACTAGTAGTGTCATTACATTTTTCAATTTTTTCTTCTCAGGATTGATAAGCAGGATCTAACTTGAAATCATTACTGTTAGTTAAGAAATTTTCTCTAAGAGCTTTTTTAATATTTTTAATTGATTCAATTTTAGCTTCTTTTAGTTTTGCTTTTCCTAAATTTACACATTCTACGCTGCAAAAATTTCTTTTATTTCAAATGTTGGTTAAAGTATAATAGTACTCTTTATTACAATGTCAACACCTTTCTTTTTGTTCTTTAATTTGAGAATATTTATCTATTATATTTTTTTTTAAGTTAAAGATTTTTTCTTTTCTTTCTTTTAACTTCTTAAAATCATTCTTCTTTTTCCTTTTTGTTTCTCTTACATCTTCATCATATCTTGGAATTTCGTCTTCTTTAATAATAAGTAATGATAATTCAGAAATGATTTCAGAAATTTTAATATCAGCTCTTATTCCAACATCTTTTTCTTGAGCAGATTCATCTTCAAAATTTTTCTTTATGTTTACAAATTTTTCATCTTTTTCAAAATTGTTAATTAATTCATTAAACCTTAATTCATTAGGATCTTCCTTTCATAGTTTTTCACATTCGTTAACTTCATTATTATGTTCTCTATCAGTTAAACCTCCTTCTGCTCTCCATTTATAAAAGTGTTGGTTTAATTTTTTTATTACTTTTCTTTTAGCAATTATTATCTCGCCATATTGTTTAATATATTTTTTTAGCTCTTCTTTTCTTCTAGATACTAAATCATCATCATCATCATCTTTTAATGTTGCTGGTGTAATCGGTTTTTGTTTTGCGATTTCTTCTACCTCTGAATTAAAATAATCGTTCAATTTGTGTTCATCATTAATTTCATAATAAGAACTGTTCGAGGTAAGGTTTTCGTAATAAAAAGTATATTGTTTCAAAACAGGATCGTTATCCATTTTTTCTCTATAATTTTTAACTATTTCATTGTACTTTTCTTTATTAGCATTATTAACTTCTTCTTCTTTGGGAAAATCTCATTTTTTTTTTATACTATTAGTTTCTAGCAGAGGTTCATCACCTTGATTAAAAATTAAATTATGATAAGAATCTCTTGGAATAATGAGAACATCGTTTTTTTCTCCTATTCATCATGATTCCTCAAGCAACACTTTATCTCAGTTCAAATCTTGAATAATAAATTCTTTACCTATGGGATTAGAAGCAACTAATGGTTCGTAAAGAACATCAACTTGTCCCTTTTTTTCTCCTTCTTTATAAACTAAATCAATAAGTATCTGATGAATTCCTCTTTCATGTGGTTCATCTTCATCTTCATCTTGTCATGTCGTTTTATATTCTTCTATACTTAATTTCAAAAAAAATTTCCCCTCCTGACCTTTTCTAAACCACTTGGATTCTTTGATCTCCTCAAAACCAATAGTTTTTATTTGTTTTATTTTGAGTCTTACACTTTCTGTCATTAATAATATTTTGTTTTTATTTTTTAATATATAAGTTTTAACATTAAACTAATGCTAACAATATTTTTTTATATAATATAGTATATGGAACTAGATAGCAACAATCATTCTGTATTCGTACTAACCGACTAAAAGAGAGATATTCAAATACATTGCTCCTAATTACTACATAACTCTCCATGAATAGAACATGATATCGACCATATCCATTGTTTATTCAAAGCCTATCCGAATAGTAAGTTAAGTAAGTTCATTAATGTTTACAAGACTGCTAGTTCTCGACTAATCAAAAAAGGAATATCCAACCATTAAGAAACAGTTATGAAATGCAAAGCATTGTCGGAGACCAAAAGAATTCTTTTGAAGTAAGTTGAAGTAAGAGTTATTGCTTACTACTCCGAGGGAGTTTTTATTAAAACTATTAAGCATCATATCTGATCCTAATGAAAAAAAGATCATGCCTAAATCTATTTAAATATTGTCTCTATTTTGCAACTGGAAAATCTTACTAATTTATTTACTGACTCGGCTAGTTCTGGCAAATTAATCAATTTTTCTATCACGGATTTTGGCGAGAAAATTCAGAAAGTTAAAATTTCTTTTGGTCAGGTTCCCTTAGGTATTTACCGAAAAGGACCCAAAAGGAAAAGAAAGCCCATCTTTCATGATGAAGAAAAGGAAAAAGATTTATACCAATTGGCTACTAATTTAACTCAAAAAGGTAGTTTTTGTGCTTCTTTGCGGAATTTTCAACAAAAAGTTCTTATGAACTTTACTCCGGAAGACCTTGACCAAGGCTTATATTTTTCTACTTTTACTTTCAACAATTATCAGAATAAAATGCCCTTCTCTTTTGCTCCCTGGCGAAAAAAAGGAAAATGTCTGGTTCCTGGTTGTAATGGCAAGCATTTTTACCGTCGAGTTTCCCGTCTAATTTCTTCCTTCTTAGCCGAGAAAAAAATTGCTAAAAAAAGATTGGGGAGAAATTTAGAAGGAGTAAATGACCTCTTTAAACGAGCTATTAATGATATTCAGAAAATTTGAAGACCAAATGGTTTTAAATATGTTGCAGTTCCGGAACTTCACAAGTGCCAAACTTCTTGTCATTGGCTGGGCAAAAAACATCGCAAAAGTTCTTGAAAAGACCACGATAAATCTCATTGCTGTTGTCCAACAAAACATGATTGTCTTCGCAATTGGCACATTCATATGCTCTCAACCAATTTTTTACCACCCAAATATAACCATGAGGTTTGTGGATTAGGCAAATATAATAAGCGGGGCAATTCCCAAGTTTGTTGGGACCATCGCGCTTATATTGTTCATGATATTTGAAACCATGGACTAGTTGATATTAAGCGGTTGTCTTATTTGAAAATTAGCGACAAGCTAATTGGGTCTGTAGAAGGAGTAGTCACCTACCTAACTAAATATTTAGCCAAATCCTTTCAAATGCGATCTAATAAAGAGTTAGCAGAGAAAGTTGGTTTATTATCAGGCATGAGGATTTATAAATTCTTTCGAGTTACTTATGACTGTTATCAGGATAAGAAAAAAGGGATAGACTTAACTTATATAAGTGGAAGAGTCCGTAAGCCCAAGTGCTACTCGCACGTATTTATCAATAACGACTATGGTTATATCGAACAAATTGAAAAGGATATTCGAAGTTCTTTACCTGAGTTTATTTGACAAGCCAAAGAAAGTTGACAATTGACCGATATTATTAAAATGTGTTTGAGTTTTTCTAACCGTAACTATATGAAGAAAAATTGCTACTGAAAGGCTTGCGACACGAGCGACGATTCTATTTGAACCAAAGGGAAGGGGTGGAAAATTCTCTGTCCCATCACTGCTAAATATCACTTAGAGCCAATAATCAGATGAGAATTTGAGTTCAAAGATTCAGTTACTTACGCCGCTTTTAAGGATCTTATTTGCCCCGCCTTACAACTTTTAAATCTTCCTAAATTTCAAAAGTTCTCGGATTATCGAATAAGAGCGGGCGATTATAAAAAATTTGCCCGCCAAGCCGAGTTGCCTTGAAACAAAGAAATAAATGGATACGCTCCTTTGGAAGAAGCAGGAGAAAGTATTAAAAGTCCCAAATGACAAAAAAATGTTCCATTAGAATTAATTTATAATTTTGTTTATTTAAAAGAGATTAGTTCAAAAATTTCTTCTGCTAATTTTTCATCAGGGTTAAGCAGTGAGGATGCGATGGCCCGTTATGCTGATTATTAGTAGTGTGTTTTACAACTTCAATTAATTTGCATCTCTGTGTATAGTATTTTGCTGAAAAAAATATCAAAAAGATACTAATTTTTAGACTTCTATAATTTCTAAATCTTTATTAAACTCGTCAAAAAAATGAATACTAACTTTTGATAAAATTGATTTTGCCTTTTTTTGTTCTAAAGCATTGCTAGCTTCATCAAAAAGAAATATTTGAGCTTCTGATTTAGTACTGAGAGTATTTTGCAGATTAGTTCATTGCCTTTGTCCTGTTGAACCTGCTTCTAATAAGGTTTCGTGTGCTACATAAGCCACATTATTTTCTCGTCAATGTTGTAATAAGATCTTGATTATATTAAATAAAAACTATTCTCAGAATAGTAAAATATTCTTATGAAAGCTGGCAATTATGTCAAAAAAAATAAGAACTCTAATGAAAACTTTTTTCAGGTACAGGGTAAAATAATTAGTAATTCGTTAGTAAATAATACATTTTTAGTTGAATGTATTGCTAATAAAAAAGTAATCGTTGCCGATATTGCTGCTCGCTTTCGCACTGCTCAAGGAAAAAAAAAGGCAAGAAGAAAATTTCTAGAAGGTAGAAAAGTAATAGTGGAGATAACCCTAAAGGATTTAAAAAGAGGACAAATTATTTCTTTGATTGACGAACAGATTGACGAACAAAAATACGATGAATAAGAGGAAAGCTCATTTTGATTTTGAACTTATTGCTAAGCTTAAAGTTTCTTTTGTTAAAGGAATTCTTCATATATTTTCCCTATTTAATTTTTTAATTTATGTTTTTTGTTAATCTGCGTTTTTTAATCAAGTGTTTTTCTCTTTCTTTGAATCCTGTGCCAACCGGAATTAGTTGACCAGCAATTAAACTTTCCTTACTGCCCAACAATTCATCAACTGGTCTGTATAAGGAGTAATTAATTAGGTTTTTTAGAGAATTTTGAAAAGAAATACCTGCAAGAAAAGAAGAAGGAAAAGATGATAAATCCTTTAAACTAGAAATAATATTTTTAAAGATGATGAGTTTTTTTTGCTGTGCTGCTAGTGACTGATTAACTTTTTGTACTTGGTAGTAGTTTATTATATCACCTGTTAAATATTCACTATCACCTGTTTCTATTATTTCTACTAAAGATAACATTTGTCTAGAAAATATTTCGATATGCTTTCCATTAATTTCTATACCTTGACTGCTATACACTTTATTTATTTCTTCTTTGATGTAAGTCTGGCAATTGTCCCTTCCAGCTATTTTTAAATATTCTTCTAGATCGACTTTTCCTACAGTGATTTTTTCGCCTTTTTTTATCTTGTTTCCTAGACTAACTCTGATTAATTTGTCTTCACTTCTTGGATAAATGATTATTTTTGTCCCATCTTTTTGCTTAATTATTTTTTCTTCTATATTTATTATTTCACCATCATTTTTTGCTAAAATGGCTTTTTCTTCTTTCTTTACCTTTATATTATCAAGTATTTGTTTAATTTTTGGTAATCCTTGAGTAATGTCTCCTTCGCTATCCGCTATCCCTCCAGTATGAAATGTTCTCATGGTTAATTGAGTTCCTGGCTCACCTAGAGACTGAGCGGCAATTATTCCGACAGCTGTTCCAATTGTCACAACTTCACCAGGTTTGCTTAGATCTGATCCATAACATTTTTGGCAAATGCCTTTGACTGATTCGCAACTCGATGGGGAACGAACTCATGCTGAAGTTATTTGATTTTCTTGAATAATTCCTATTTCTTTTTCTAGCAAAAGAGTTTCGCTAGTTATAATAATTTCTTCTTTTTTGTTGCAAATATTACGAATTAAATAGCGCCCGTATAATTGCTTGAATAACGGTAGTTCATCATTTTCTTCTAACAGTATTCCTTTATCAGTTTGGCAATCAGAAGAATTTATAGAGATACTTTGAGTAGACTCGACTAGTCTTCGAGTCAAATCACCTGCTATAGCTGTTTTTAGAGCTAAATCAATCATTCCCTTCATCGCTCCATAAACTGAAGTAAAAAACTCAAAAGGTGATAATCCTTCTCATAAGGAAGAAATAATGGGTGTTTCAACAATTTCTCCTAGATAGTTAGTAGTATGACCGCGCATGACAAAAAGTTGTGCAAGATTTTCGCTACTAGCTCTTGCTCCTGAATTCCAGATGTGATAAAAAGAACTGTTGCTATTTTTTTCTAAGTTGTTGATTAATTGTCTTTGCAATTCATCTTTACATTCTCCTCAAAACTCAATTTTTTTCTGTATTTTTTGTTTTTCGGTGTAAAAACCTTGAGAGTAATGATAGTCTACTTGCTCAATTTTTTTCTCGGTTTTTCTTAATAGTTCTTTTTTAGAAGTTACTTCATCCAATTCAAAGGGTGAAATACTAATTCCAGAACGAGTAACATAGGTGAAACTGATTTTTTTTAATTTATCTAGAAAACAAACCATTTCTTTTCGTGACACTTCTTTAACTAGTTTATTGAGAAATTCAATGATGTCTTTTTTTTTTCACCCTGCTAAAGGTTGGTATATTCTTCATTTTTCATCAACTTCGTTTTTATCTATTTTTGTTATCATTCCTTGATACTGTTCTTCTTTTTCGTTATAACTTCTTAAGTCACTAACATAAAAAGAAAAACTTGAAGGCAAAATTTCATTAAAGATAATTTTGCCTAAAGTAGTAAAAAAAAGTTGGTCTTTGTTATCAGCAAAGTTACGATTGACCAGACAAGATGGAATAACAACTAAGTCATGAATATCTATCTTTCCTTGTTCATAACTTTTTCAAAGATTGCTTATTTCATCATAGTAATGTCAATTTTTGTTTTTGCTTTCTTTAGTTAAATAATAAATTCCTAAAATCATATCTTGATTAGGTACAGATATAAGATAACCGTTTTTTGGATCAATAATATGATGAGAGGATAAAATAAAGTCTTTAGCTTCTTTACATGCATCATTAGTTAAAGGTAAATGAATAGATATCTGGTCTCCATCAAAGTCAGCATTCAAAGCCGTAGTTATCAAAGGATGTAATTCAACCGAATTACTAAGTGATAGTTGAGGATAAAATCCTTGAATACTAAGACGATGCAAACTAGGAGCTCTATTAGCTAGTACTGGATGATCTGAAATGATTTTGCTTAAAAAAGAAAAAACAATGGGATTTTCTTCTGATAATAATTTTTCGGCTTCTTTAACCGTGAAAGCAATTTTCTCCTTTAGTATTTTTCTAATAATAAATGGTTTGTAAAGAGCAAGAACCATTTTTGTTGGTAAGCCTATTTGGTCAAAAGATAAATTAGGATTAGGGACGATTACTGACCTAGCTGAATAATCTACTCTTTTCCCCAAAGAGTAACGACGTATTATTCCTTCTTTGCCACTCAGACTTTGTAACAAACTTTTAATCTCATTTTGTTGACTACCACGTGATGATCCATATATAATTTGATCAACTGATTCTTGTAGTCTTTTCTTTTCGCTATAAATTATCTCATTAAAAAAAAATTCGCTATTAAGAAATTCAGATAATCTATTATTAATGAATAATATTTTATGGTAAAGATTGTTATGTTGAGCAATAAAAACAGTATTTTCTTCTTTTAACTTAGTAACTGGTCGTAGACCGCAAGGAATTACTGGAAGTTTATGAATGATCATTCATTCAAGTTCTATGTTATTTTTCTGCAGAGCTTGTAAAAATCTCAGTTTTTCAAGATCGGATTTTCCCAACGATTTCTCGTCACTTTCTCGCATTTTTTCTAATTCTTCTTTTATATTGATTGTTCTAATTAACTCTGCAAAAGCTTCAGTTCCAATCTTGATCTTTATCTGCCAATGTTCTTCTAAAAAGTTTAAATAATTTTCTAAAAAGATGATACTTGCTCCTGTATTTTCTTGCTTATCTTTTTCAACATCTTTATTTAATTCCTTAGCTTGAGAAATAATTTTTTTATCTAACTTTTCGTCCTTTATAATCTCCTGCAAAATATTACTAACTAGATTCATGTCCATGTTTTTATTTAGAACTTGCTTTTTTTTTAATAAACTAGTTAGGCCATTGTCAATAACTACGTAAGCTTGAAAATAAATAATATCTTCTAGAGTCTTGGCTGGTATTCCTAACAACCTACTTAAATTAGTAGCCAAGTTTTTAAAAATAGCTATGTTGACTACAGGAGTAACTAAATCTATATGACCGATTCTTCAACGTTGAATATTTTTTTCAGCTACCAAAACTTTACATTTTTCACATACTTGACCTTCATTTTGTTTACCCTTGCACTCTCCGCAATGACATTCATAATTAATAGAGGGACCAAAAATTCTTGGATCAAAAAGACCCCCTGGTTCAGCTTTAAAAGTTCGAATATTCACTGTTTTGTGATTAGTGATATTTCCAAAAGAAAGATGGGTAATTCTTTGTGGCGAAAGCCAACTAATTCGTAATGATTGTATTAAATTCATGTTTACTTATTTTTTTTACTAAAAGTCTCGTAAAAATCGATTTCTTTCCCTTGATAATCAGTAGCTCTAAGATCGAAACCAATTCCTCGTAGGTATTGTAACAAAAGGTTAAAACTTTCACTTTGACTATTTCGAAGATCGATTTTACGATTGTCGAATAATAAAGCATTTTGCGTTAACCTTTTTTTATATATATCATCTGATTTAGCGCTCATCATCTCCATTAAATTGTAAGCAGCTCCGTGAGCTTCTAACACTCAAGCCTCCATTTCTCCAATTCTTTGTCCGCCTTCTTGAGATCGGCCTTTTAAAGGCTGTTGATAGATTAATGAATAAGGACCCGTATTTCTTGTGTGAAGTTTATCAATTGTCATGTGATTTAGTTTTATAGTATATATATAGCCATTATAAATATTTTTCCTAAAAGGTAAGCCGGTTTTGCCATCAAATAATCTCTGGGACCCTCAATTTTCTATTCCTGCTTCTTCAATTATTTCTTTGATTGTCTCTAAAGAAAGAGTGGAAAAGGGTCTAACAAGAAATTTTTTGTTAAGCTTATGAGCTGCTTTTGCTAGTATAGTTTCGAGCAACTGGCCAAGATTCATTCGAGTCGGAATACCCAATGGGTTAAAAATTATGTCAATAGTTTCTCCTTCTTCATCAAAAGGCATATTAACTTCAGGAACGATTTTAGCTACTACTCCTTTATTACCGAATCGAGTGGTCAATTTATCACCTGGCTCTATTTTTCTCTTTTGTGCTACGTATATTTCTACTAATTCTAATTCATCCTCTTTTTTATTTAGGTTTTTTCTTTTGATATCGTAAACAAATCCTTTTTCCTCAGAAGGCAAAAATAGAGAAGAATTTACAAATCGTCGAGTTTTTTCTCCTAAAATATTCATCAAGAGCAATTCTTCTTCAGTTTCCTTTTGGAGGCTGGGTTCGGGAGTAAGTTTACCAACTAAGATGTCATTCCCTTTTACCCTAGTACCTAACTTTACTATTCCCTCTTCATCTAAATGAGAGAACTTACTTTTTTCTAAACTAGAAGAAAAAGAAGTAAAAGTTTCTGGACCATATTTAGTGTTGCGACGTACAATAGTATGTTTTTTAACAAAGAATGAGGTAAATATATCTTCTTTTACCAACCTTTCGCTGATGATAATCGCATCTTCGTAATTGTAACCTTCTCAACATAAATAAGCTACTCTCAGATTATAACCAAGTGATAATTCTTCATTATTAGCATAATTACCACTGGCAATTATTTGTCCTTTTTCAATTATTTCGCCTTTTTTGACTAAAGATTGGGAGAAACTAAGAACATTTTTGTTAGAAACTATTAATTGTTTTAGTTCATAATATTTTTCTTTTTTGTTATTGTCTTCTTTTATTATAATATGTTTGTTATCTGCGTATTCTACTGTTCCTCCTTCTTGAGCTTTGATAACAAAAGACGAATTGTTTAACAGATTAGATTCTATCCCGCTGGTTATCAAAGGTTCTTCGCTCTTCAATAAAATTACTGCTTGGCGTTGCATGTTAGTAGCCATTAACATACGAGTAGAATCGTTATGATGAAAAAAAGGAATGGTTGCACTAGTGACTGAATTTAACTGATAAAAAGAACTGTCAATATAATTTACTTTTTCTTTTTTTATTTTTAAAAAATCCCCTTGATAACGGGCCAATAATGTTTCTTCTAAAATTCTGTTTTCTTCGTCAATTTTTATATTAGCATGAACTATATATTTATTTCACTCTTCTTCGCTAGTCAAATGAACTAACTGGGGGGAAATTACGCCATTTTGCACTAGATAATAAGGAGCAGTTATTTGTCCATAATTATTTATTTCAGCCCCAATAGTTAAATTATGAATTAAACCAACTTTTTGTCCTTCAGGAGTTTCTATTAAATCATAGCGACCATAATATGAAGGGTTAATATTACGTGCTGCTAAAGTAGTATTAGCAGAACTAAATCCACCTAGCCCAAGCACGCTTAATTTTCGAATGTAGGAAATTTCAGCTAGAGGATTATTTTGATTTTGGAGTTGTACTAAAGCTGAATCATTAAAAAAAGTTTTAATTATATTATCGAAATCCTTTAAGTTAGGTATTGCTAACAAGTCAGCTTTTTTTAATTGTGAAATTTTGGCTAAATACTTATTATCTATGTCTTGAAGAAAACTACCCAATTTGTTATCAAAAATATTGTATACTAAATCTTCTACACTACGAACAACTTGGTTAGTTAAGTTATCTTTGTCTTCATCTTTTTCTGTTTTGCCTAATCCATGATGCAAATTAATATAACTAGAAACAATACATATCAGATCAGCTAGATCAAAATATTTTTTTTCTTCTGGTAGATCCTTGCTGGTAATTATAGATATAGTTTTTTGAGCTGACTCTGCTTGTTTCAATTGTTTCTTTAACTCAATTACCTCTTCTTCCATTTCAAATTTAACTACTTCAAAAGCTTTATCAGTTTTGTTTTCAATTTTTTGAATAGGTATTTTTGGATTGGATAATGTTAAAGCTAAGTTGTCTATTGATTTTTCTAGTTCAGCAATTTTGGTTTTAATTTCTTCAATAACTTTTTGATCTTGAGATGATTTTATTATTTTTATAATATATAAAACGTTGGTTGAATGAGGAATAGAAATGCCCACTAATTCGTCTTTATTCAGAAAATTTTGTAACAATTTCAATTCTTTTCCAGCAAGAAGAGTATTTTTTTTTAAAAGTAATCTTCCTTTACTATTGTAAATATCTTCAGCTAGTACTTGACCAGAGGCTTGTTTGAGGATATTTACTTTTTCATTAATTTTCTTCCGCCCTAATTTTCCAACAGTAAAGTAAGAGTTATAATTAGTGAACAAAAAATTAGGTAAACCATCTTTTCCAGTTTCTAACGGTTTAGTTTTTTGATAATCTTCAATATTTAGGTCTTCATAACTGAATAAGTTTTCTAGTAACTCCTGAGTAACTGAAAAACTTTTAAAAATTTCTAGCAAATCAACTACAAGTTTAGAGTTAAGGAATTTTAATTCAATAGCTCGTGGCTTTTTAACATTGCGAAAGATACGAATTCACGAACCTTTTAGAGGAATAATTTCGCCATAAAAACCATTTGCTTCATTTGTAAAAAAATAGATCGAAGGTGCGCGAACTGACTGAAACACTACCACTTTATCGTGGCCGTTAATAATAAAATTCCCGCAAGAGTTCATTTTAGGTAAGTGACAGAAAATTACCTTTGCGGTTTGCTCATAACGAAATCCAACCGACATACTATCCTGCCTTTTTTCTAAAATTTCAAGAGTTATCCTCAATTTTTTATCTTTGCTTTCTAATTCTTTTATTTCTCATTCTTCATATTCATTATTCTCTAACGATTTAATTTTGTTAGTTAAACGTCAAGAAATATTCTCATGTGACTTTTTCTTTTTTTGTTCTTTATCTAGCAGAAATTCTCGAAGTTCTTTTTTAGTTTGAGTTAATAATAATGTTAATTCGCTTGATGAAAAAACTTTTCTTTCACATGTAAATTCTTCAATTTTAAAACTTTCTTCTATTCATTGGGTGATACATTCTTTTAAATTACTACTTGGGAGTTTAACTTCTCGAATTCTTTCACAATCTCAAATAACTTTTCAAAAGAAAGAAATTGCATTACTCCATGTAAGAAAATTGTCCCGCGCTTCCTCTTCGGTAACCTTAACCTCGATTTCTTTATCTCCTATTTTTTTTTTTATTGTTAACTCTTGGCATTCTATGTTCTTAATTTCTATCTTAATTTTGTTATTATAATCACTAAATTCGATCGGATTTTTCTCAGGAAAGTAAAAGTGTATTAATTTTGACAATCTATTAAAAAGATCGTTATATTTTTTTTTTCGCTCTTGAGCAAAGTTTTTATCTGGTAGGTTCTGAAAAAGCGGTGAATGATTGGGACCTAAGTATTCTCGTCGCTGATTTTTCCCACTTTTAATTATTCGATACGATGACATTTATAAAAAAATTTTTTATTTAATAATTTCAAATTCTGCCCCTTTTTTTTCCATTTTATTTTTAAATTCTTCGGCTTTGTCTCATGGAATATTTTCTAGAACAATTCCTTTTTTAGCAAGTTTCATAGCTTCAAATTTGGTTATATTCTTTTCTTCTAGTTCTTTAACGGCAATCACTATATCTTCTAGTATTGGAGTCATGGTAGCCTTTTCATCTTTCATTTTCACTCATTTAACTGAAACATTACCTTTTTCTTCAACTTTTTCTTCGGTTTTAGTTGCGGCTATAGGCTGAACCAGGGCTTGTTCCTCAATATTTAAATCTTTTTTTAAACCATCTATTAATTCGCTGATTTGCCCTAAATTTAATTTTTTTATATTTTCTTTGATTGTGCTTACTTCGTTGCTATTTTTTATTTCTGACATATTTTATTGATTTGTTTCTTGGGCTGATTTAATTTTTTCTAAAACATCAACAAGTCTTCTGGTATGAAAATTAAGATAATAGAATAAGGTATTTATTAGTACTTCTTTGCTTGGCAAGTTGGCTCATTTTTCTAGCAAGGTATTTTCTACTAGTTGTTGATTATAGATGCCACCTTGAAATCGCCTAACTTCAGGATGGTCCTTTTCAAATTTATTGAGAATTTTTAATGGTTTATACTCGTCTTCCTGACAAAAGATAGAAGCATTAGATTCTTTTAATTTTAAAGAATAATCAAAAAAAGCTTTTTCTACTAAACTATTTTTATAAATTTTTCAATAACTTCCAATCTTTTTTAATTCTCTTTTTAAACAGAATATTTCTCTATCTTCAACTTTACAGAAGTTATAAAAAATAACTGCCTTAGAATTATGAAAATTATTTTTAATATCTTGAACGATAAATTGCTTTTGTTTTTCTTTGCTAATAGCAGGCATAATCACTATGAATATTATTAAATAAATTTTACATAACTTTTTTTTAACTCTTCTAAAACAGCGGTTAAGATTTAATTTGTTTTTAAAGTTCTAAGTTTTAAACATTTTTAAACCCGGGCCCATAGTAGTAGAAAGAGTTATGTTTTTTACAAAATCTCCTTTTCAACTACTAGGTCTTAAACTAGTTATACTGCTGTACAAAATTTTATAGTTTTCTTCTAATTGTTCAGAACTAAAATTACTGTCGCCAATTACCATTTGAATATTACCAGCTTTATCAGTTTTTATTTCAATTTCTCCTTTTTGAAATTTCTCAATTTCTTCTAATATATTTTCGGTTAATGAACTATTTTTTTTAGTTGGATAAAGACTTTTAGGACCTAATAATTTTTGTAATGGCTTAATTGTTTCTTCGCTAGCAGAATGAACTAATATTTTGGTAAAATCTCAATGGGATTTTTTTTTCTCTACCCTCTGACGAACTTCGGGTATAGTTAATAACTCAACTTCCTTAATTTTTTGACATTTTTCTAAAATATCCTCTGGTAGTCCTTCTTTTATTATTGCCACCTTTCTTTCTTTTTCAACCTTATGAGGCAAAATTAATTTAGTTTTCAGAATATTTTTTTGATTAACTCAATGAAGGGAAAAACTCACTTTAATGTTTTTTAATTTTTCAGGATTATTAGCACGCAAAAATTCTATTGCTTCAGATAAATTATAATGCTTATTAGAGATCTTTTCTTTAATTTCTCGATAACGACGGGAGTGCGAATTTTTCATTTTTTTTACATCTATAAATAAGTTACAAAAATTTTTGGTCTTCTTTAATTAAATTATTTAAATTATTATCTATTATTATAAGTTTTATTAATATGTTTAACATGGACGCTGATATGAAAAAAAAATAGTATTAAAAAAATGAACTCAGTACTATGTGCGTAACTACTCTCAAAAACAAGATGACATGTTAAAATTTTCTTGACTAAAGGTCCGTTTTTAAAAAAACAGTTTTCTATTGTCCTAAAGTTATCAATTAATTATTTCTATTGGGTTTGAAAAACAAAAAGTTTTTTTCTATATTATGTTTCAGAATATGCTTCAGAAAAAATAGATTTTCCCCCCTTATTCCTATAAATAATTTGTTTATAATAAGTGTATATAAATGCAAAAAAAACACTTTGACTTGATTTATTCAATCTTTTTTTACTTTATTTTCTTTTGATCTAAAATTAAAAGAAATAATTATGTCTAAGTTTACAATTCTCTTAGCAAGTTTGATTTTTATTGGTTTTTCTGCTTCTCGTAGGTGTTATCTTCTTTTAACAAAACACTTATTATTTTCATAATAAAATAAAAATACTAAAAGCAAGAGTGTTTTTTTTGTTGTAAGACAAAGTGTTAAAAGTAGATTTTCCTGGAATGGCGTTTGAAAAAACCGACTCTGTTAAATTTACTTGGATAGTAAGTAAAGATACTCCATATACTCAAGGCCTTTTGTTGTTTTTTACACTTAACGATGATGGTACACCTGGGAAACAAGTGGCGTCTGTAAACATAAAGGATATCAGAAGTGAAGCTTTAACCATATCGCCATTAGCAATCTTCCTCGAAAATTATACACCAGGCATATTTAAGTGCGCTGTTGCTTTTAAAAATGATGCTACAAATATAAAGTTTTCTAAGTCTTTTAGAGTAGAAGGTAGTGAAAGTAACAAAATTGATTTTTTTACGCTAAATCTTCAAGCTTACAAGTTTATTTTGTCTTAAAATATTCTTGTTTTTTTAGACAAACAAAAAACCGAAAGTATAAGCACTTCGGTTTTTACAACAACCAGTAGCGCTAGTTCTGATACTACCACCTTCACTTCTAGTAGCACAACTGCTTGTTCTATTGGTTTTTGCACTACTACTAATAACTGTAAAATTGGAGCTTTTCCAACTCCGCCCAGCACTGACAATAATGGACTAGGAGAGTTTGTAGGTATAAATGGTGCAACTAAAGAGCAAATAAGAGATTGCCTTAGTGATTCAAATTCAGTTCAAAATTGTACTCCCAATAATAATGGTTGTTTTGAAAAAGATTTTACTTGTTCTTCTGGGAGTTTGGTTTTGTTAGGAAGTTGCGCCGGAAAATCAACTTGTGTATTCAAAGATAACTTTAACAGTAACAAAATATTTTGTTTTGAATAAGTTTCGATTTATTGTTTCAAGAATTATTTTTTAACAATAAATTTACTTAATTTTTTTAAATATCTATTTTTCTTTGTTTATATGTTTTTTTTAAGAAGCTGTCAATAATTAGAAAAATATTAGATAGTTTTAAAGTTTAATAAAAGTAAAGTCGAAAATGACAAATAAATTATTTAGCATTACTTATTATTGACGTCAACAGGAACTGATTTTTTTTAGCAGAGTTTTTTACGAACAAAGAAAGATATGTTATTTTTCTACTTTGTTTCAGTTTTTGTTAAGAATAAAAAAAAACTCAGGAGTGCGAACTGCTCCTATTTAACTGTTAAGGATTTGAAATTGGAAGTTTACTAAAGCTTAGTAGTTTTATCACTGTTATGCTCAATTTTAATCTTTTCTGCAATTCATTTTTTAGAGAAGTAGAAGTTTTTTTTACTCTTGCTAGGATTTAGACAAAAAATAGAACTTTTTGAATTTTTCGGTGCGAAGAGAAGAAATAGAAACATTAATTACCAATTGATGACGACATTTCTCAAAAAAAGTGAAGAGGACCAGAGAATAATTAAGAATTTTTGTAGTCAAGATAAACATTACTAATGTACTTCCAATTTAATAGATGTCCTAACAATTTTTTCACGTACTCTTTGCGATCAGTTCCAAAATCAAGATAATAGGAGTGCTCTCAAACATCGATAGCAATAAGTGGGCGCAAATTAAACAATCATGGACTATCCTGATTGGCAGTGTTGACAATTTGTAATTGATTATCTTCATTTAGCACTAATCAAGTTCATCCACTTCCACGAACTTTTAAGGAACTTTCTATTAGTTTTGCTTTTAATTCTTTTAAACTAGTATATTTTTTTTGGATAAGCGCTAACAGATCTGGATCAATTTTCTCCTCTTCTTTGTAAGGTTTAGTAAGATTTGCAAAGAAGAAATTATGATTAATTAGTCCACCTCCAAAAAAACGCACATCTTCTTTCAGTTTAGATGGTAACTGTTCTCAACATTTCATTAATTTTTCTAGAGTAGGAAAATCTTTCCTTAGCTTTTCTTCTTCTATTTCTTCTAGTATTTTTTCGTTAAGATTTATTTTATAATTTTCATGCAAAACATCATAATGATAATGCATGGACAAGAAGTTAATTATTGGTTCTAGCTCATTAAGTTTATAAGGAAGATCAATTTTTTTATAAAATTCTTTCGTAATATTTTTGTTCATATTTTATTATAATTTAGCTGATTAGTGATAACATATAATAAAATTCATCTAGCATTCTTCTTCGAAATTACGAAATTAAATATAAACACTCTCTGAACTTTTATTATAATTGTATAGTCCGATCAAAATAAAGCAAAATGGCGGAGTGAGAGAGATTCGAACTCTCGCGCTGGCTATTAGGCCAACCTAATTTCTTAGCAGGAAATCCTCTTAACCACTTGAGTATCACTCCCAATATTTAACATTTTTTTATTTTTGTATGAGGTATTAAGTCTCTACAATTTTTACAGTTAGTATCATAATTAATTAATTTCAATCTAAAAACTGCTATTTGAAGTACTTGTCTTTCTTTACACTTAATACATTTAACATCTAAAGAAAAAGATAATATCCCTCAAATTATAAGAAGAATATTCACTATCATTCCTAAAGTTATTCCTAATATAAAAATTATTAATTCCTTCCACATTTTTAATAATCATGGTGGGACCAGGTGGATTTGAACCACCGACCTCTCCGTTATCAACGGAGCGCGCTAACCACTGAGCCACGGTCCCATTTGTAATACTATTTATTTTACTTTTACTATTTTACTAAATGCTAAAATTAATATTACAAGGTCAGAGAATTATTTATTTTTCTAATTCGATAATGTCAGGAAATCACTAAAAAAGAATTTAATTTTATGTTATTTAACATTGACTTATCAAAAACGGTAAAGTTAGTTTTAAATGTACAGTTTCTTCATTTACCTTGTCTTCTAATATAAGGTTCCTTATAAACTTACAGCCTTTTTTTTGCACGAGAATCATAATCATGCCTCTGGTTTCTCCTAAAATATTTGCTTTTGCTTCAATTAATAGCGTTTCTGCCACCAAATATCAAGATAATTATACTTCTTTGCCACAAAAAATTGTGATGTTTCAAAGATAACCTCAAAATGATGATTTCTAGAAAGATATTAAGTCTATTAAAAAATTCTCTATCTTTAGTAGAGTAGTTAATAACTTATTGATCTTTTCATTTTTTGAAGTTCTTGATAAATTAATCAAATGTCAAAAGCAGCAAAACATATTGGAACCAAATAACTCAAAACCATTAATTCTTCTCAATCAGTACCTTTTTCTTCCTTTTGTGATTTAATAAATGATTTAAACAATTCAGTGGCAATTGTTATTATCCCAAATTTTTTTAACGTTTCTTTGCAATGTTCATTTGACTCGGTAGCTTTAGTAATTATAAAGTCTTTTTTTTTATCTGATATTCCTTCTGTTTTATTAACGGCGAAACACATTTGATTGAAAGGAGATTTTAATAAAGCAGTAACGAACCCATCTAGACTAAATAAAAGCCCTTGAATTAAAATCATAATAATGGTAAATCACAACACATTACCATTTAACTTGTATTTATTTGTAAGTCTCTTACCATGTTTCACTATTATAAAGAATCAAAATAAGTAAGCGACAATATAAATGCCTATCAATCTAAATAAACATTTCCAGTATTCATGAAACTTGTCACTTATTCTCTTAAAAATTTTTTTGTCTAACTTTTTATTAGTATCGTTTTTGTTTACTTTATATCTTTTTTGGTTCATATAAAATTTAATTTACAATTAAAAATCTCATCGTTATTTTTGATCATTAGCTTTGTTTAAACTGTTAATTTTCATCGATGCTTAGACCGACGGAAAGTGATTATTGAATGACTTTTTTTCATACGGAAAAGAAAGCCATGCTTACGTTTTCTTTTTTTTTTCTTAGGTTGGTAAGTTCTTTTCATAAAATTACTGTATGTACTATAATAATCTTTTTACTATGTTGTTTTTAGTATTATTATAAAATACATGTCAAATAAACATGATGATGTTGTGAAAACCTTATCGTTTGCGGAAAAATTGGATGTTTCAAGCAATAATTAAGGACAAGAGTAAAAAAAGATTAATCAACTCTAGCTTTCTTGTGTTTGCAACTAAAAATTCACTAAACAATTGTAAATTCGGCATTAGTATTCCTAAAAAAATGCTTAAAGGATCTTTTAAGAATAAAAAAAAATCCTTTAGTGTCAAAAGAAATAAGTTTAAGAGGCAGATTCGTGAAATTATTATTCGCTACTTGAAGCTTAATAACAATAGTTGTTGAACATCTGTTAATCATATTCACTATAATTTAGTAATTATTATTCGCCATCATTATTTAAATAGTGATTTTTCTACCAATCAGATCAATTTGAATAATTTGTTTTGTTTAATTTTTGGGAATACGATTGGGAATGAAAAAAAATTATATAATAGTGTATAAAAAAATCAAGGTAGTTGTAAATTTGATTAGGAATGTTTTGCGAATACTTTATTTAATTATTTTTTTTTATTGAATTACTGGATTTGTCTCTTATGCTAGATGCACAAGTTATTATGAAGCAATAAAAGACGAAAAAATAGAATTTCACAATGAGAAAACTAACAAATACTATAATTCTGGATGGTTTAACAATCCAGAAGAAAAGAGTATAGCAGAAATTGAGGAAGACGTTTTAAAGCAAATTGAAAAAAAAAAACAAACTAAGTGTAAATATCTATGAAGAACTAAAACGAAAGAATTTGACAAATACTTGGAGAAAATAGAAAAGCTGAAAGAGACAAATCGTAGCGAAGAAGAGGAGAAAGAACTAAAAAAAATAATTAGAGTTTATCGTGAGAAATTTTTTAAAGAAAAAACAAACACTATTAAAAATATTGAAAAGGAATTGAAGAGTAACAGACTAGAGATTTTTGAACTAAACGATGGAAGAAATTGATGACAAAGGATGCTTTATGATCCATTGGAATTCTTCATCATTTCTCCTCCTCAAAAATTTAGTAAATGACTAAAATTAGACAGTTTTCTCTTTTCAGAAATTATCTTTAAATTAACGATAATCGAACTTCTTTTGATTCTAGTTAGTTTTTCGGAAACAACAATGTTACAAGAAAAAAGTATCGAAAGATCTCAAGATCTTTACTTAAGCGTAGAGGAGAAAGAACAAATTAACAAAGAAATAGTACTACAAACGGGCTACAAACTCTTTAACACTTTTATGATGTTATTATTTAATTTTTTTCTCCCTATTCACCCTGCCTTTTTTGATAAAAATAATCACTTATTTAAGAAAAATGCTGATCTCCTTTTTTGAACAATTCCTTTGTATCTTTCTACTTTTTGTTCTAATTTATCTACTGAATTTTTGCATCGAAAACAATTGCTAAGCGCTCAGGAATTAAAAAACTATATAAAAAAAAATTGAGCCATTAATTTATTTATGTGTCTTTCTATATTAGCATTCATGAAGTTTTTTAATTTAAGAAGTGTTGGTAATCATTTACTAAATTTTTGAGGAGGAATGACTAAGTTTATAATTAACATGATTAGAGTGAAATTTTCAATTCAAGACTTAAGTAAAAAAAATGATAAAAATTCGACGCATATTAGTTAAGTTCTTGCGGGAGTTTTTTGCCTAAATTAATGAAAATAATTCAATTATTCTTTTTGTCAAGTTCTCTCTTTTGACAAAAAAAACTTGTTCTTTTAGACAATCTTTTACAATAATTTTCCCATTTTTTAGTTCTTTTTCTCCTAATATGACTAATACTTTTGGTTGATAACGATCAATAATTTTTGACAGAGATTTCAGTTTTGTAATTTTCAAATTATAATCCACTATTAAAGGATATTTTTCTAATTCCGATTTTCAAGCTAGTATATCATGGTAGGCATTAGAGATGAGAGTTAAGAAAAAAATATCAATTTGACTGTCAATTTTTAATACTTGTTTATTTTCTAAATAATCTACTAAGCGATCGATTCCAAAGGCAAAACCGAGAGCTGGTATCTTTTTGTCTACCATTTCGAAATAAAGTTTATCATATCTCCCTCCTCCCACCAGGGCTTTTTCTTGATTCAAAATAACTTCAAAAACTAATCCGGTATAATAATCTAATCCCCTTACTAAGCGATAATCATACTGATAGGGTAAATTAAATTTGTCTAAAAAATAATTAAGTTCATTTACGTGATCACTATCTTTACTACTTCAAACATCTTTATAAGAAGGGTAAATATTTTCACTTTTACATGACGTACAGTCTAGTATCCGCAAAGGATTCGTCTTATATCGACTATAACAATTCACACATAAATCAGGATTATTTTTTTTAATAAATCTTTCTAATTCTTTTTTATATTTTTCTTTGATTTCTTTATCTCCTAAATAGTTTAAGCTAAAAACAAAGTCTTTAATTCCTAAACCAATTAAAATATCAGAAACGAGTTTTAATATTTGATAATCAGCGATAACCCCTTGAGCATTAACTAATTCTACTCCTAATTGCCAAAACTCTCGATATCTCCCTTTTTGAGGTCGCTCATAGCGGAACATATTAGCCCAGTAATATAGTTTCAATGGATAACCTTCTCTAATTAGTTTATTTTGACAAACCAAACGCACTGTGCTAGCGGTTCCCTCAGGTCGCAATGCTAATTCTCGACCTTTTTTATCTAAAAAAGTATACATTTCCTTATGAATAATATCAGTGGTAGAACCCAAAGAAGTAGTAAACAATCCGCTGTATTCAAAGGTGGGAAAAATTATTGGCCAGTAGTTATTCTTGCGAAGTATTTTTGTAATAATCTGTTGAATCTCATAGTATAAGAAAGAACGAGGAGGAAATATATCTTGAGTGCCACGCGGTTTATTAGAAACGATCATTAATAAAATAATTTTATTTGTCTTCCTGCTGGTGCTACTTTTAAATTGCAATCATTAAAAATGAAGGCAAATGAATGTTTATAAAAACATAAGATCTTGAAATATAACTTCAGTAACACAAATCTTAAAGCTAATTATTTTTTTACATTTTACATTTATTTAGAAAATTCACCCTCTATCTTTTTTTTCAAATCTTCCAGCTGTTTTTGTAAAAAAGGATCTTTAAGTAACTTATCTACTTTGTAAGGATTTTTCATGATTTTTTGTAGTTTTCCTATTTTTTTACTTATTCATAAAAAACAGGCAAAAAATCCAGATATAAAAGAACCCATCAGCAGAAAAATAAATAATCAAATATTGATAGGAAAACCAAAAGTTAGTCAATTCATGTGCCTTTAAAATTTCGAAATGTATAATTATAATTTATAATGATAACTGTAAATAATGGTCGGAACGACAGGAATCAAACCTGTGTCGCTTGGTCCCAAACCAAGAATCGTATCATTGGACCACGTTCCGAATAATATTAATTTATTTTCTTTGTTATGATTATCCACGCTTTAGAAGACGAAAAACTTAAGATAGAAGGTTCTTAATAACTTATGATAAATCAGTAAAATTACAGGGAAAGTTTTAAAGAATGATTAGTTCTTTTATCGTTATTTTATTTTCAAAGAGCTAGTGGAAGTCATATTACTCATTACTTCCTTATGAATGTTTTCTTTTTTTTTAAAAGCTTCTCCAGATTTATTATAAGCATCTTTTATCTCCTCAGCTAGATTTTCAGACATAGGTTTGTTTGATCCTCTCTTTCTAGCCCCTTCTATTAATCATTTCAAAGCTAATTTGATAGAACGTCGTCCCTTAATCTCTACTGGAATTCGCTGTTTAAGGCTTCCAAATTTGCGACTTATGGTTATTAGAGTAGGCTTAATATTTGCTAGCGCCTTTTCTAAAACATCTAAGAAAGGTAAAGAATTTTTTTTCTCAACTAACTGAGCAGCTTGATAAACTATTTTCTTTGCTTTTCTTTTTTCTCCATCTTTCATTATCTTATTAATCAATTTACTGACATTTTCTGAAGAATATTTTAAATCAGGTTTTATTAAATGCTCTTTAATTATTTTTTTTTTTCTCATTAACTTATTTTTTCAAGATATTTTTATTATTCACAAATGATAAAATGAATTAGTTTATTATATTATTTATTATTTATTTATTTTAAAAGGGTTAAACTAAACCATATGCTTTATTAAAGTTTATGTAAGACAGCTAATAAAGACTATTTGTTAAGATCTTAGTTATATGCTTATCCTAATGGTCTGAACGTAGGTTTAACTTAAATCAGAAGTATTTTGATTGTTCGAAATCTCCAGGGGAACTATGTAATTATGATTAATCTTTTAGACTTTTAGAAAAAATATTGAGCTAAAGGCAAGAAATTAAATTGCCTTTAAATAAAAGATCTAGGAAATAATTTTATGACTTTTTGTTAAAAAAAACGCCGTAAATTTCAACTTTGGCTCATGAGTAATTTTATATATCAAACTAGGCGCTGTAAATTTTTCCGCAAAAAAGATCACTTGATTTATAAAATGGAGAACACAGATAACCATCTGGACATTGTGCATCTACCCTTACACCATTGTTTCTATATGAACAGTTAAAAATAATGGTAGGATATTTGCTATCACAGCGAGCATTGTTAGGATCGTTGGGATTATTTTTATTGACAGAACAAAACATATTATTATAGGGTTCGGCCTTAGGAACGATGGAAGCAGGTTGTTCAGCGGCCGAAGAGTTTAGAAAAATTAAGACAATAACAAGGGTTAAAGAGTTGATAAAATTGAGATACATTTTGCTTTTTAAAAAATAATTTGATTATTTTATTCCTTTTATATAATACAAATATGCTGTTTTGTTTGATTGACGTTTGAATATGATAAAAAGACAATAAGTTTTTAATTAAGAGTTGATTTTTTTAAAAATAGTACTTTCACGGTTATTGTTTAATTGTTTAGTTTGAGAATAGTCTAGCTAATTGCATTTATTAAGCGTAATTAATTTTTGATAGCCTTAACAAGATTTGTAGAGGAACCATAAGAAGTTGATAAGGTAACTCAGTTCTATTCTAGATCTGTTATAAATTTCTTTGTTGTTTCTTATTAGATTTCCTAAAGACTAAGACTTATGTTATTTTCTTTAAATTTGTATTGAATCATGCAAGATAGAATAAGTTATTACTTTTATCATTAAACAAGAAAACAAGACAATAGGAAAACATTTGATTTATATTTATATTAATGATAAAAGTAATAACTTGATGCGTTTGTGATTATTTTTTCTTAAATTATAGTGACTATAGTGACTTTACTTAGAACATAATTTTCGATATCATACTATTTTGTATAGATGTAAAATCTTAAACTTTGCAAACTAGGAATATTATCTAAAAACCAATTAACGTAAGAGTTACGACTATCAAAAATGTAATTTTAACTTTAACTTTTTAATAAGTTATTACTTTACCAATAATCAATGTCAGTTGATTTTCCTCTAAACCTTTACTATCTAAGAGATTTAGATTTTAGAATACTGACATTTAATTCTAACATTGTAATATATCTCTAACAAAGAGTTATTTTTAGTAAAATTAGATTAACTTGATAATCATAGAAATAATTTTTAATTCTTTAAGATATTTAAAAATCTAACAAAAAAGTGTATGATCTCAGTACCCTGAAAATATATAAAAGAACATCTTTATTTATCCAAATATTCCCCCAAAAAAATAGAGAAAAAGTTGGTCAATTTTGGTATAGAATTAAAAATAGTTAAAAAGAAAAAGAGTTATTATCTTGATTTTAATCCCTTTCCTAATAGAAATGATTTGTTATCTTGACGAGGTATTATTCATGAAATAAGAATTCTATTAAATTGTAAAGCCAAATTGATTGATTTTCCAGCTGTAAACGAAAGCAAGAAAAAGCTAAAAATAGTGATTAACACCAGTGATTGTCATGGTTTTTTTTTGGGTTTAATAAGAAACATTAAAATTAAACAAAGCCCCTCATGAATAAAGGAATGGTTAGCAGCAAATGGCATTTGTTCTGTCAACAATATAACAGATGCTGTTAATTTAGTAATGTTAGAAACTGGGTATCGTTTTCATATTTTTGATTATGATATTTTGAATAAGAAGCTGAACATTATCCACGATGTTAGTAAAAAAAATGTTAGCGTCTCTCAAAAAAAAGAATTATTTCTAGGTTTTAGTGACATTGTAATGAGCACAGGAGAAAAATTTATTAACGCTGAAGAAGTGTCTTTGACTACACAAACGAAAAATATTATTATCGGATGTGTCTCTTTTAGTCCAAAAAAAATTAAAAGAACTTCTCAACCCTTAAATACGTCTGTTTTTATTAAAGATTCCTTCGTTCAACAGGCAAATTTGACTTTACCACCCAGACAAATAATTTGTCGAGCCATTTTACTTATCATTAAAACCTATAATGGTGATTTAAACTCAGGAGTGATTTTTGCTTATCAGGAAAAGAAAGAAAGAAAAAAATCCGTTATTATTAGCCAAAAGTTCATTGAAAAAAAAGTTGGTCAGAAAATTTCTAAGAAAACTATTGAAAAGATTTGACAACAATTGCAATTTCCCTATCAAGAAAAAGAGAATAGTTATAAAATAACTATTCCTTTTTATCGCCTCGATATCAATGGCCCAGAAGATCTGTTAGAGGAATTATTGAGAATTTATGGTTTTAATAAATTAAACAGTTCTTTTTATGCTAGTGACAAAGTCGTTCTTTTTGATAATGATAACAATGAATATGAGTCAGAAAAGAAGAAAGTTAACACTTATCTAACTAATAATGGATGACAGGAAGTTGTTACTTATTCTTTGGTTTCAGAAGAAGAAAGAAGAGATTTTGTTTATCCATCAATTAACAAGTTTTGTCAATTATTAGCGCCAAAAAATAGTTATCATGAATACTATCGACAAGGGATTATTTCAAGTCACTTGAAAATAATAAAGCACAATTTGTTGCATGGAAACAGAAACTTATTTTTCTTTGAAATTAGTTCGATTTATAATTATTCTCAAAGTGAAGAGTTGCTTGTTTTGAGTGGAACTGGTAAAATAGTTAACCAACCCTTGCATCAATTAATTCATAGCATAGATTTTTATTGGATAAAAGGGATATTAGAAAATATTTTTCAAATTTGTTTAATTAATTCAAAAATTCATTTTTCTTCTAGTTTTTTAGATTACCTAGATCCAATCAAAAGTGCTGAAATAATTTTAGAAAGAGAAAAAATAGGTTTTTTTGGCCAAGTTAATTCTCAGATCCTGAAGAAATACCAAATAAACGATACTATATTTGTCGCTCAAATATCCTTAAGCAAAATATTCCGTTATCTCAAAAATTTTCCACCTTTGATGTCCTATCATTCTATTTCTAACTTTCCGGCTAGTGAAAAAGATATATCCTTTTTACTTTCTAATAATATTGACTATAACGAAGTTACGCAAGAAATAAAAAAAATAGGAGGAAGCTATCTAGAAAAAATAACTATATTTGACATTTATCAAAGTGTTGAAATGAAAAAATTAAATCAAAAATCAGTATCTTTTAATTTAATTTTTAGAAGTCAAATAAAAACACTAGAAAATAAAGAAATAGAAATAATTATTAATAATATTATTCACCACATAAAAGAATTATTTAGTGCAAGATTGAGAGTTTAATTAGAACAATTTGGTTTTAATGAGTTCCTGCTTTTCCTTTTTTTCCAGTTTTTCTAGTAGGAGAAAAAACACCCAGTTTATGCCCAACCATATTTTGAGTAATTTGTCTTTTAGTGAAACCTTTACCTTTATGAATTTCAATCGTAAAACCAATCATTTCTGGATAAATAGTGGAAGATCTGCTTCAGACCTTAATAGGGTTACTATAAATTTTATCTATTTCTTTCTGTTCATCACCTTGTTTCAAAAGTTCAGCAATTTTCTTGTTGTATTCATCAATTTTTTTTTTTAATTTTGGATTAATGAATAATTCTTTTTTTAAGGAACGAGACATATTACTAATTTTATAGTTTAGTGTATAACATTTGAAACACATCTAAAAAAAGATTGAAACTGATTGTCCTCTTTGTGTTAATTTACGCTTTGACAATTTAATTTTATTGTAATATAAATTTGCTAAAAAGAGTATAATATTGTTCAGGATTTTTAATAGCAACTAGAGTTATTTAAGAGGTCTTTATTAATTTTTGTATGCGCTTAGATCAAGAGACTTTTTTTGATAAAATTTTGCAATTCACAACAAAAATTTCGTTTTTTTTAGAAGCAAATAACTCAGATCATAATTTAAATACTTTTACGATCTGTTTTGAGTTTTTTCAGATACAAAAATGTCAAATAATACTTCTGCAGTGGATTTTAGATTTGAAGGAATTGGGAACAACTATGATTCTGGAGACATAGCATGGATGCTTGTTTCAACATCTTTAGTATTTTTCATGATTCCAGGAGTTGGTTTTTTTTATAGTGGAATGGTTCGTGACAAAAATGCATTATCGTTTATCGTGTTAAGCATTTTATCATTAGCTATCGTATCGATTCAGGTGTGGTTTTCTCAGTTGTTTTTTTAAAATAACTATCTACATTAAGCATTTCATATAATATTTTTTTTGTCTTTTTTTTAGTGGTGGATGATAGGTTACTCTTTAGTATTTAACAAAAAAAAAAATCCATTCATCGGCGGCTTAGATAATGCATTTTTTATAGGGGTTGATGATCACCCATCGCCGGTAACTGATTCCCTCCCGAGTATAATATTTGCTATTTATCAAGGAATGTCTGCTGCGATTACACCTGCATTTATTTTTGGATCAATTGTTGAACGAGATCGTGTCGTTCCCTCGATAGTGTTTATATTTATTTGGACGACTGTTGTTTATGATCCTATTGCCTACTGGACTTGTAATCCGAATGGATGGATTTACCAATTGGGCAGTCTTGATTTTGCAGGAGGAATTCCTGCTCATACTTCTTCAGGAATTGCAGCTCTAGTTTATTCTATCATTATCGGCAGGCGCCATGGTTATGAAAAAAACAAAGAAATTGAACCACAAAACATTATAAATGCCACCTTTGGCACATTTTTGATTTGGTTTGGATGGTTTGGATTTAATGGTGGTTCTGCATTAGGTGCTAATTCACGTGCAGCTATAGCATGTACCGTAACAAATTTGGCTGCTGTATCTGGAGGACTTACGTGGATGTTTTTTGATTATAGAACGAAAAAAAAGTTATCGATTCTAGGATTTTGCTCAGGAACTATTACTGGTCTTGTTGCTATAACCCCAGGCTCTGGTTACGTTAGCATTCCCTCTTCTGTTATATTTGGATTTATTGCTGCTGCGTCCTGTAGATTCGCTGTAAAATTAAAATACTTTTTTGACTATGATGATACATTGGACGTTTTTGCAATACACGGTATTGGCGGTTTTATAGGAAACTTAATGACTGGAATTTTTGCTCAAAAATCAATTGCTGCCTTAGACAACATCAACATTTCTGGAGGATTATTGGATGGTAATTGGATGCAAATTATTTACCAATTCACTGCTTCAGTTGTTGGAATAGTTTACAGCCTCTTAATAACTGCTGCGATTTTGTTGATCATGAATATAACTCCAGGTCTATCACTTAGGAGTAAGAAAGAGGATGAGGAAGAAGGTATTGATAAATCAGAATTAGGTGAATCAGTTTACTAGTAATGAATAAATAGCAATCTATTAGTTGGTGAGGAAAAACATGAAAAAGCACCAAGACTAATCTGTAAAAGTTACTTCGCTTACTCACTTGAAATTGTTACAAGATTCTTATCAATTTAGCTCTTGGTTTGTTAGTTATCATAGTTTGTCTAGATAATAAAAAGATGCCTTTTTTGTAATGCTTAGAAAGTAGTAAAAAAATGAATGAAATTAATCTCAACCATTGAGGCCAATTATTTTTATATTGAATAAGGCGAGTTAAGCATATATCATTTTATTATTAAAATAATAAAAAAAACACTTAATAAAATTATTTCGGAGTGGGAGCTTTCTTTTTATTAGCAATAGTTATTCGTTTGTGTCCTTTAGCAGTGCGAGCGTTATGACGAGTTCTTTGCCCATGAATTGGTAAGGGGTTAGGTCTACGAGAACGCCTTAATCCTTTATAAGTACCAAGACTGATTTGCTCACTAATGTTCTTCTGGATTTTTTCTTTTAATTCTCCCTCGATAGAAAATTGTTTGATTTTTTCGCTAATAGACTTGATCTCTGTTTCGGACAAATCACGAATTCTTTTACTATTACCAATGCCTAATTTATTAATTATCTTTTCCGCGGTCGACCACCCAATACCATAAATATTGGTTAGACCAGCCCGAATGTTTTTTTTGTCAGGTATTTCTTTATTACTAATGCGAACCATATAACTAATTTTTAATGAGTTATAGAGTTGTATGTAACCTTTGCAACATAACTTTTTGATTATTATGTTTCAAAAATTCTTTTCCATTAATTAATAAAAATTTGCTAAAAATCTATTAAAAGAGAAAAACGTTAAAAGATTTGTTAGAGTGAATCTTGTCTTGATCTTTTTTTAATGCGTCAGGAGACAATAGATAATAAAACTAAGATTCTTGCTAGCAGATAAAACATTTGTTAAAATCAATGATATTGATATGAAAGAAACTAAAAGATGCGAAGTAATTCTTCAGAAGGAAGATAAATTTGAATTAAAATGCCAAGCTTTAATCGAAACTGAAGAAGGTATGTATTGTGAAAGTCATGGTTGTCCTTTGTGTAATTACAAAAAAAAACATAAAAATATCGATGGGCGTTTAAAAAATTGAAAGTTATGCGGTAGTGGTGATTGCCATCGAAAAGATTACTTCTTAAGCCTTTCTATTAGAAATAGTATTGAAAAATGAGATAAGGAATGAAAAATTTTTATTCGTTCTCTAGAATCTGCCAATAAGGAATTTTATGATAATATAAAAAGTACTATTTCAGCTATTGATGATATTAGAAGACAATCAATTTTACTTAACCTTTCACCTAGCAAAGCAATTTTAAAAGATGAACATTGCGAGCAAATTATTTATTTGATTTCTTCTTTATCTGATTTTATTGACAAAGGAACTATTATTGTTTGAAAAAGTTTCTATTCAAATTATGGAACCGATAGTTTGTTAGACATCTTTAAAGAAGAAAAAGTATTTCTTTTATCTATGTTATTGAAAGATAAACAAGATAAACAAGATATACAAGATATACAAGATAAACAAGATAAACAAGATATACAAGATATACAAGATATACAAGATATACAAGATATACAAGATATACAAGATATACAAGATATACAAGATATACAAGATATACAAGATATACAAGATATTTTGAATATTTTTTTTCCTCCAATTAGTATTAATGAGCTCGATGTTAAATATCGTAATTATCTCCAGAATTACAAAAACCTAGATCCTGGTAAAAAAAAAAACATTAAAAAGCAAATTATCCAAGAAATAAAGAATAAACGAGCTGAAAAATCTCTTTCTGATGTTTTAGACAAAGCTAGAAAATGTTCAAATAAGGAAATTACTTTCTTTATTAAAAAATTAGGAGTTCTTCCTACTCATGTTAGAGAAGATAGTCAAGTAAAAAAAGTCATCAATGTGCTTAATAATCGTCTTTTCAATTTAGGTGATAAAGAAAAAAATGAAGGATTACAATTTAATGCTTGTAAAAAGTTTGATAATTGATTAAGGAAAGCGAATAATTTGAAACTAGATGTTAACGATCCTTTTGAAAAATTTAAAGAAGATATTAAAAATATAAAGACTGAAGAGGAAATAAAAAATAAAAAAAAACTCGCTAGAAAGCATATTTTAACTAAATTTAAAGAAAAAATTAAACAAGAATTTAATTTTATGCTAAGTAGTGATGAAAAACTAAAAATAGATAGTGAAGAAAGTTTTGCTGAGTTAGAACTTTTAAGACATAAAATGTCACAAAGCAATAACAAAAAGAATAAATATCGTGAGAAATTTTACGGTCAACTTTTCAAAAAAGCTTCTTTTTTTTTAATAATAACGACCATGATTTTGATAGCAGCTAAATTATTCCATATGTTACTAAGTAAAACCAAAAAAAATACAACTAGACAAAGTAATATTGTTATCGATGGTAGTATATCAAAATAAATCTCTTATTATTATGAAAAAAATAGAAAAAATTTAACTAATTTGGATCTAAATTTTTGTAATTATGTTCCGTAAAAAATTTTCTTTGAAATTAGTTCGATTTATAATTATTCTCAAAGTGAAGAGTTGCTTGTTTTGAGTGGAACTGGTAAAATAGTTAACCAACCCTTGCATCAATTAATTCATAGCATAGATTTTTATTGGATAAAAGGGATATTAGAAAATATTTTTCAAATTTGTTTAGTTTTAGACAAAGGGTTTAAAAAAGTCTTATATTGACAAGAACTAGTTTTATATCCTGCTCGATAGTGTTTATATTATAGGATAAAAAAAGAAATTCATTTTAATTTTAATAGATAATAATATAAAACGTTTACTTCATTCTCATTTCAGAAACTTTTTTTGCTAATTTTAACCAACGACGCACATAAATAAGAACTAAAACAATTAACAGAAAGAACAAGCTCCATATAGCTAAATAAACGCCGGATCCTGTTTTTTGCTTGTTAATGCCAGGCAAAATAGCAATTAAATTAAATACCCAAATAAATAATATCATATCAAAAATTAGAGCTAAACCATTTAGAATTATTGAAGCAAGTAAAAAAAAGGTAGCAAAAAACGGTAGATGTAAGTAGATAAAAACAAATGTAATCAAGTTAGTGGCTATGGAAATTAAGTAGGGCATAGAAAATATTCCAGACAATTTTTTGGTTGGATTCTTTGGTTGGAAATTCTCAAGTCCTTTAAGTAAATTTGCCAATAACTCTTTTGATCCCTCTTCAATTACATTGCCAACATCCTCTACAGTAGTACCTGGATTAAAAAATCTCTTAGTTTCTTTATCTGAAGAAGATACTTCATCAGAAGTCGGCACTATAAAAAAAAGATGAAAATCTTGAGCATGCTAATTTTGAAATGAAAAAACAATGCTAATTTAAACTTTTCTCACCTTTATCAAAATTATTAATCAAAGAAAACTTAGAGCACTTGCTATCAATACAATAACCATACAGTTTAAAAGTTATATTATCTTTTTTAATAATTTTTCTGACTTTGTCATCAAATTCAAATTTCGACAAGTAAATAGAACTGCAACTTCCAATCATTAATATCATTAAAAATAAAGTTGACAGGAAAATAAAAAAATAGACTAAAAAAATTAACGGATCTTTTTTAAAGCATTTAAGGAAAAAAAATAAGGAAATCCTTTTTGTATTGTTTTCATTAACTTCTTTTTTTTTGTCGTCATTATATACTAAACAAATGTCTTCAAAATTGTCAAAATCAAGAGATTCTTTTTTTTTGATATCAGACATAGGAAATCGGAATTATTTTGGAAACAAAAAAAAGTTTTTGATGATAAAAAGGATTGCTACAAGTTGATTTTTTATACTTTATTTATACACTGCTAAAAAACAATAACTTTAAGCTTAGTTTTCTATCTGAAACGAAAAAATGAAACATCAAAATAAATACTTGTGTTCATTAAAAAAGAATAAAGAGTTTTATTTGTAATAAATAATATTCTCACTAGTAAGTTTAAATGTATTACAAAATTATTTATTATTATTTTTTTTGGTCCTTATTTTGACAAAGTATGTTGGAAAAAACTATGTAAAAAATCTAAAAAGTACTTTAGCATTAACAATGAAAAGTATCAGATTATGCAAACAACCTTGACCTTTAAACGGCAATACTTCCAATTCTGCGTTGCTGCTAATCAAACTGATTCTATTTATCCTAAACCCTGCCTTTAATAATTGCTCTCACTATGATTTTAATAATTTCTGTGCTGAGTGCGTGATATATTTGATAATATTAGGTAATAACATATAATTTTACTACGCAAATTTTCATAATATGAATATTGATCTTACAATCTGATCTGAGAAAAAACAGACTCCTATTCAGGAATAATACAAAGAAATAGAAGAGTTTCTCTGAGCCAAAAAAACTGCCTATGAAATTTGAATAGATTTTAGAAGTAAGTTATGAATTAGAAACATTTTGGCTCAGATTTATACTTTATTCTTCAGAAAAGTTATTAGAAAAAACATAGTTAAAACATCAGTTTATAATGTTTTCTATAGAGTAGAGATTGAAAAATTTTATCTTCACTTCACAAGACATTTATGGTATCTTAATTTAACCTAACTAATAAAAAAAATAACTTTTCCTCCCTGATTTTTTTTTAAAGCTTCTCGATGAGTTAATAATCCGGCAGAAGTAGAAATAAGATAAACGCCGCGGTTGCGGCAGTGTTTTTTTAAATTTTTAGCTTTTAAGTGGATATGTTGCGAGGGTTTAGAGATTTTTTTTATTTGGTGAATATGACTGTTTTGATTAGAATACTTAATATCTGCTTTAATATTTCTATTTTTCTCGTCAAACCAGCATTGCAAAAGAAAATCGTTTTCTTCTAATTTTTTGCATATCTTTCATTTAAAAGAAGAATAGGGAAAAATCGCTGTGCGGTATCCTCTCATGTTTGCGTTACGTATAATTGTTAGCATATTAGCTACTGGATCAGACAGATTCATATTTATATTTATTTTATTACTAGTTTTACTTTTTTATTATTATAAATTTAACTACTTACTACTAGTAGAGCTTAAAAAAGCAAATCTAATTACATTTATCAAAAAAACTTAGCAAAAATTTTGGAAATAAAAGCAATAAATAGCTGTTCTCTCTACTTAATCCTAAAAACTTTGGCATATTATTAAACCTGTGATCTAACAAGATTTAAATTAAGAGCTTCTTAACTAAAGTTTTAAAGAGTTCATAGAAAAAAAGGTTTTTGCCTCTAAAGATTCCTAGTTGAACTCGATAGAGAATATTTTTATCATCATGATTATCTAAATAACGTAAATAGTTGGATAATCATGATTTTAGAAAAGAATTAGCCACTTTTTTAAAGCTTAAAACTATATCGTAGACAAGTGAAAAACTTTTGAAGACCACGTGATATGTTGTAACTCATTTCTATCGAATTCTTCGAAACAAGCTTTCTTGCAGGAAGAAATTTGATAAAACAATACCGTATTAATATTCAATTCAAACAATATGAAATGTAAAATTAAAAAGAAGATAAAATCCAAAAAAAAGCATCATTTTAGTTTCAAATTTTTGTTAAAAATAAATTGCTGTGAAACATATTCTTTTGCTTAATAAATCAATACAATTGTATTACATTTTAGATATAAACTCTCTTTTTTTCTAATACATCTTTGATAATGGTTTGAAGCTATCTACCCATTTTATTTTTAAATAATTTGTATTTTCTTAAAAATTTTACACATATTTTTACTCACTAAAATATGAAAAAAATTCTTTTTATCCTCGTTGCCATCTTATTTTATTCAATTTTGGCTCCTGCTAAAAATGTTGATAGCATTTGCAAAAAATCCAAGCTGCCTTCTAATGAAGGTAAGCAAATTAGGGATGGATTTTTTTCTACTACTCAACAGGGAGAAATACCCAATATCAATAATATGGTTTCCTCCCTCATTATAAAACCTGACTTTAACCAAAAACTTCCATCTAATAAGGCTTTTGATGTGACGGTAATTACGAGTAATTTGGAGCTCGGACATTTTAGTAATGCTGATAATAGATACTATTCATTTTCTCAATGTCTTAATAACAAAGGACAAATAAAAGGTCATCAGCACGTTACTGTTCAAAAAATCAATGATAAAAATCCTCCCGATGCTAAAGACTTTGTTTTTTTTGCGGGATTAAACAAAAAACCTGACAACAGCGGAATTTTAAGCGTTTCTGTCAATGCAACATCACTTCTAAATCCTGGTCTCTACAGAATTTGTGTTATGAGTAGTTCTTTTTCTCATCAACCTTTACTCATGCCAATCGCTAAACGCGGTGCTCAAGATGATTGCATTCGTATTGAACTAGTTCAAAATAGATGTTAAAATCTATTTTTATTATCTTTTATTTTGCAAAGAAAGAGAAAAAAATAAATTATGTATGAAGCCTTTAAAGACTTTAAAAATAGAATGTTATGAATAAAAAAGAGTACCGTGTTATATGTAAAAAACCAAAGAAGCTAGTAAAGGAAATAATCTATCTATTGTCTAATGGGAAGTGGTACACCATATTAGATATGTTAAATATTCAATGTGAACAAAGTTCGTTAGCTCTAGATAACGATAGCGAACAAAATCCTCATTCTTTTTTGGAAAAAGAATGAAAAAAAAAAATCTTAAATGTTTTAATAAAAAATGTAAGAATTGTGAGAAACATCGATTAAATTTATCTAATTAATCAATTTACTAAAGAAATTAAAGTGCTATAGTAGCTTCTCTGGATCAAAAGAATTTAAATATTTCTACAAGCACCAAATTTTTAAGATAATGATGTGACTTATCTGATAATCGAAGCTAAATAGCAAAAGATTAACACAGAGAAAAACTATTACTAAGATAAATTTATTTGCATTAATTGTCGACGAGAATTAACTACTAACCATGTTGTTTAAATTAGCTCTGATTTGTGTTTTATCGAGTTTGCGCTAAAGCTAGTTAGTCGTAAAAAAATTTAATTAGAAAGGCGATTGCTACCGATACTAAAAAACGATTATAACATTGTACAATATAAAACATATATTATGGAACAAGAAAAAAACAGCTCGCAAAACGATATATCTGATTTACAAAAACGAACCTCAGATTGACAAAAAAAGAGTGAGAAACTAGAGAAAACTATTAAAAATCAAGAACAAATTATCAAGAATTTAGAAAATGAACTAAGTATTGAAAAAGAATTGAACGAACTTGTTAAAAGAGATGTTTTATGTAAATGTGGTCGTGAAGTGGTAAATAAAATATGAGGTAAAAGCTTAGAAAAAGCAATGAAAAATTCAGCACGACGCCTGAAAAAAAGGGAATCAAAATTCGAAGCTAAACTCGAAGTTCTTAGTGATAAGTAGATTAAACACATCCTTACTCGCTTATTTAAGTACTTCAAAACTTCTTAAATTGCTCTTTTACTTAATTTTCCGTATCGAAAAATTGTTTGGTTAAAAAAGTAGATAAATATCCAGGCAACTAAAAAAAATAGATGTCTTTTTGATACTTTTTCCCTTAAAACCCTCTTCTCTTGTCGTAAAAAAAATTAGCAAGCCAAGATTAACAAATCCTTTGTATACATTTTTGATCAAATTGACTTAGATATCAGCCACTACCCACTAGATTATTAATGTAAGCAGTTTCTCCTTTTCTCTTTAATTTTTCTCCTAATTCTCAACATAACAATTTTTAGATGCAACTATTTGTCTTATTCATTAACCTTTCACCTTGAACCTCTAACAAGCAAAGAAATGGCAACTAAAGGCTCAACGTAACAAACCGCCTTTTGCGAAGGCGGGAGGACAAAAATAGCATAGTTGTCTACTGTTTTTTTTACATAATATCAAAAAAAATGAGTAATAAAAACAGATATTGTGGCTAATAAAAAGAGTTTAACAAGCGAATTTTTTAACTTACTAAATTTGACTTTTTGGGAGGTGATTAGATTTATTAAAATGATTTTATATGAGTGAAAATAAAATCTATTCCGAAGCCTATATAAAACGCCTAAATAACTTGATTGATAACCATTTTAACCACTTTTCGCCGGTTCAAAAAGATTTCCGCTTAACCTTGTCTGGAATATCCCGTCTGGTCATGCTGGATCGCTACTCCCAAAAAGATAAAGAATTGAAATCTCTAGCAGTAGGAGATATAGTTATTACTAATATTAAATATGACCCCAAATTTCCCAGTAAAGGAATTGGTAAAATAGTTGATAAATTTGTTGATAATGATATTGACTTTTGAGTTATTGAAATTGAAGAAGAATTTATAAATAATATTGATCCTAATATCCTTCATAATAGTACTTCTAACCGTATAGTTAAACAGACTTTTGAAATTGAAAAACCCTTGGAGTTATATTATGAACAAATAGCTTGACGTGTGGCGAAGGAAATAGCTAGCCAAGAAAAAGAAGAAATATTAAAAGAAAATTATTTTCAATTGTTTTACGAGCAAATTAGAGACTTTAAAGTTGTTCCAGCAGGAAGGGTATTACACGGAGCCGGCAGCAAAAACCAAGTCACTTATTTTAATTGTTATGTAATGCCTTATATTTTTGATTCCCGTCGTAGTATTGCTCGTCATCGAGAAGAAGTGTTAGAAATTATGTCGCGTGGTGGAGGAGTAGGCAGCAATGGTAGCACTCTGCGACCTAGAGGAGCAATAGTAGAAAGTGTAGGTGGAAGGTCCAGCGGAGCAGTGTCATGAGTAAACGATATTTCTTTGCTAACTAACTTAGTTGAACAAGGAGGTTCTCGTCGAGGAGCCCAAATGATTATGTTGGCTGATTGACACCCTGATATTATTGAGTTTGTGGTAGCAAAAATGCAGAACTCACGGGTTCTAACTGAATTGATGATAAAAAGTCAAAATGAAGTGATAAAGGAGAAAATTAAAAATAAATTGGAAAATATGAAAAGAAACCCTGATTTTTTGGAAGGAGCCAATATTTCAGTTTGTATCTCTGACCGGTTTATGAAAGCAGTAAAAAACGACCAAGAATGAGATTTAGTATTTCCGGATATAAAAAAAGAAAAAGAATTTTATGAAAAAGAATGACAAAAAATAGGTGATGCTTATGAATGAAAAGAAAAAAAACATGAATTGAAAAAGCATTACACAATTAAAGCCCGTGAGCTGTGGAATTTAATTATTGTTTGTGCTACTCATTCGGCTGAACCAGGGATATTTTTCATTGATAGGGCTAATAAATTTACTAATGTGCGAGGTTATGGACAAAAAGTAGTAGCAACTAATCCTTGTGGCGAGCAACCTCTCGCTCCTTATTCAGTTTGTAATTTGAGTGCTATTAATTTAGCCTCTTTTGTAAATAAAAAAAATTCTGAAATTTTATGAAAAGAGTTAAAAGAAACAGCAAAAACATGTGTTAGATTTCAAGATAACATAATTGACGCCAGTTTTTATTTTCCAATTAAAGGAGAAGGAGATACTACTCTTAAAGACCAAGCCAAAGGAGAAAGAAGAGTTGGCATGGGAGTAATGGGACTTCATGACTTTTTAATTTATGCAGGTTTAAAGTATGGCTCACCAGAAGCCAATTCAGTAGTGGATAAATTATTTGAAACTATTTGTTTAACCGCTTATGAAACTTCGATTGAACTTGCTAAAGAAAAAGGCTCTTTTCCTTTCCTTAAAGATAAGAATAAGTTTGTAGAAAAATCGGCCTTTATTCAATCTTTACCAAAGAGCATGCAAGACCAAATTAGAGAATATGGAATAAGAAACTCCCATTTATTAACTGTTGCTCCAACAGGTAGCACGGGAACTCTAGTAGGAGTTTCCACCGGCTTAGAGCCTTATTTTGCTTTTTCTCATTATCGTTCAGGGCGGTTAGGTAAATGGATTAAGGTTGATTATCCAATAGTTAAAGAGTGGTTAAAATATCATCCTGAATATAACTCAGAAAAATTACCAGACATTTTCGTTTCGGCGATGGAATTGAAGCCCGAGGAGCATGTTGATGTTCAATGTGTTATTCAACGCTGAATAGATGGTTCCATTTCCAAAACTATTAATGCTCCTTGTGGTTATAGTGTCGAGCAGGTAAAAAAAATCTATGAAAGATTGTACGAAAGAGGAGCTAAAGGCGGAACTGTTTATGTAGATGGCAGTCGGGATTTTCAAGTGCTTAGTTTAGAAAAAAATGATAATAGTTCCGAAAACTTGAAAAATGAGGATAAATGTCATACTTGCGGAGAAGGAAAATTAGTTCGGGCTAATGGTTGTTACACTTGTAATCATTGCCAAACTCAGGACAAATGCGATGTTTAAATAAAGATTAAAGTTTAGCAGAACCAATAATTTTGAGGAAAAGCGTTGTGTTTATGTGCGTGTTTTATAAGAATGTCGCCAGCTAGTTAGCAAGAGAAATACTCATAAATAGTTTAAATAATAAGCTAAGTGTTTAGCTTCAATTATGATATTCAGGAGAGAATATTAATATTACTTTAATTTTTGCTTTCTCACGTGCTATTTCCTATACTTAATGTTTACAATAAGAAAAAGCACTCCTAGTTTTCAATGAGTGTTCTTCTTGTGGAATTTGTTTGTTCATCATTTTTTCTCACTCAAAACTTGTTCAATCTCAGTTCATTCTTCATTATCAAAAGCATTCTTGTAATGGATTTTGCCTAAATCTCAAACCAAAATACCTTCATTATCATATTTCAATTTTGCTGACTTATGGATTAGAACAGTATCTTCTTGTTTTCCATAAACACCATTCATTGTAAGTACATTCTTAACTTCTCAGTCACCTTTTTTGCAAGGTTTAATAACTTTCTCAATTACAGCCCGTTTAAGTTCACGATAATCATCTACTGAAAATCCTGATTGACTTTCAGAGAAAATTACATTTCATTTTTCAGGATTTTTTAATACTTTTTCTTTTAAATTCTTTGTCATGTGTAAATTATTATATCTTTAATTAATCATTTTTTTTATAAAAGTTTAGTTTTCGTTGTGATATCAATAACTATATCTCGGGCTAACTTCAATAGAACACTCCATATCTATTCCTTGCGGATGATAAACTTTATAATTATTTATTTTATCTATTTTGCTTTGTGGTCTATAACTAACTGAATCATCAAGAGTATTGTCAGTTCGATTTATTTCTGATGACATACTCGGACTACCATTTAATTGCTTTCTTGTATAATTTTGTTCTGGGTTTTTCTTCATCTCCATATGCTCTGATATGTTAATGCTATAAATACACTTATTAGCAAAATGTTCACAATTATTTTTTATTATATCAAATCTCCAACTACTATTTACCACACATTTAGCGATGTGTTCGATTATTTTCTCTGGTTTCTTAAAAGGAATGATTGGGTGATAACGAGTCATTTTATTAGGATTACCAACTCGAACTCCAAAATCTTTTCAATTTGCAATTTCAATACCATTTCCTAAATTATGAGCAACTTTCCTTTTACCGAGATAAATTCCGGTATGAATGGTTTTATCTTTGCTTGTTTTAATAATGTCCAAAGGTTTGATAAAATTATCGGGGTCGGTATTTAGAAATTCTCGGTATTTAGAAGTCAATAGATGGGAAACTTTGCTATACTCAAAAAACTTGCTAGAAGAGGAAGCAAAGTTTCCCAAAAAAGAAGATCCGGAGTAAGAAAAAGGTAATTTATCTTCTTCGTCATCAGAATAATGTAAAGTTGTAGATTTAACTTCTGAGAAAACCGAACTTAAATGATTTCTTCTTCCAAAAAAAGACCAAAAAGAAAGAAAAAAACCTCCAGAACTTTTGTCATTGTAAGGAGGATAATCTATTTCTCGATTAATTCCTTTGTAAAGTATTGGATTTTCGCCCTTTAAGGTTGTCTCGACTTCTTTTACCTTGTTCTTGGCACTATACAAACTTGAATAACCACCTTCGACATAAAATTCTTTTAATATTTCTTTCATTTCTCGCGAAGGCATTTCATAAACCAGCAAATTTACTGCATAGTTGTCATCTCCGTTCACAGTTAATACACAATTATTATTTCACCACGTAGAGAAAAAAACCATAAATTGATTTTTTTTTGGTATAAATATTTTGTTTCTTTCTCATATTATATCATAATAGTAGAGCTTTGTCAAAGTTCACGAAGGATATTTTTGATTACTCGAACTACTAGTGCTGACACCAAACTTAGCAATTTTGTCTTTTTGGTCTCCGCTAATATCATTACCTCACCACTCATAAAGATTTTTTGCATCACTACCTACCAAAGTTCATTTATCACAATTTCAACAACGACTAGAAGGCTTATACCCTGAACTTCACTCCGATCTATATATTTCACAGTTATTACATCATTTGGTCATAATTTTTGTTTTATTAAAATCAGAAAGGAATAAATTTTCCTTTTATGTATCAACTCAACTCTTTTGTTCTTTGATCATATACAAGATAAACTACTTATATGTTAGTATTAATTTTATAAATTATAAAAATTTACTAAGGAAAATTTATGAAACGATTAAGAATTCAGAATGCTCAAAATGAGAAAAAAAATTAAAGAAAATTAATAGTTATTAGTTGGAACTTCTTGATTATTCTGATATTGTTCATGAGTTTTCTCCAACTGTAATTCTAATCGGGAAACTTTTTCACTCTTTTTACAAAGTTTTTGGATGTTGTTGATACTTATTCCGCTTTCTACTAAACCTTCCTTAGTTGCAGTTATATTTTCTCAGGCAATATTAGCATCATTTCTGTTATTTTTTCCTCTTTATCTTCTAATAATTTGCGAACATCAACCAATTGAGAAAAATAGCTTTCTGATTGAATTTTCAAACTAACCAATTGCATTTGTGCTAATGTGTATTCTTTTTCTTTTAGTTCTAATTCTCACTCTTTTTGTTTATAATTAACACTTACTTCATCATATTGTCCTTTTAACTCTCCAAAAGATTTTTGTAAACTTTCATGTTCGGTTAATGAAGAATTATACTTAACAACTAGGTTATTATGTTTGTTCAACAATGGATCATAATGCTTGTCAACTACCTCAGATTTTAATTCAGATAAACACTTACAACCCTGCAATATTTCAATTATTTCTATAACATATTTCGAAAGAGATTGTGCTTTTACTGAATTTATATGAAACGGAGATAAAGTCCCATATTTATCAATAAAATCTGTTTTTAAAAATTCTGCTGCTTTGCCGGTCATTTCATCTGCTGCTCTTACTAAAAAATTCAATTGTTTATCGGCCATTTCATACTCGACATACGGACCTAATTTTTCATAAAGAGAAGGATCAGTTGACCTCAACTTCTTCCCTAATTCATCTATTTTTTTTAAAGCCTCAGCAATATGTTTACATACCATAATTATTTTCTTTATATTTAAACAAATACAAATATTTATTTTCTCTAATATATTCTTCTTTTTCTAGCGTTATCTTTGTATATTAAAAATCCTATTCCGACAACTATTAACAAACCAATAAATCCTATCAGATACAAAGAAGGAATTTGGCTATTATTATAATTATACTTAACTCCATCGATAATAACCTCTTCTTGTTGAAATTCTTCTTCATCATTTTTTCTCTTTTTCAATTCTTTCAAAATAATATCATCTTTTATTCTTTCCTCAATGTCAAAAATTTCCTCAGAAGTGTTTCCAGCATTAAAAATAACTTCCTTATAATTACGATTAGCAGGTTCTAACTCTTCTGCTTCTATTTCTCGACTTTTTAATAAGTCTTCAACTCTTTTAACAGAATTATTTTTAGTAATAGTTATTTCATCATTGCCAGGAACATCATCTCTATTTTTTTCTGCCTCACGAATAGCTTTAATCATCTTTTCCCGAAAAGCATCAACCTCTTCAAAAGGCAAACTTCTAATTTTTTCTTTCCAATCACTATAAGAACTTCATAAACTAGAATCTAAACTACTTTCAGTTATTTGTATATGTTCCATAAACTCATCAATTATTAGTAAAATGCTCAAACTTTGCATTTGTGCAATTAGCATTTGTTTTTTCAATTCTTGTTTTTTAGCTTCAGCTTCGGCATATTCTCTTCTTATTTCATCGGTGCTAGAAGAAGTATCACCACCTAAACCAAAATTTTCAAACTCTTCACCATAGATATCATAAGTATTTCTAGTTATAGAGTCAGAAAGTATTTGATAAGCACGGCTGATTTCCTTAAATTTTTCCTCAGCCTGTTTTTTCTCGCTTTCAGGCTTGACGGCTCACTTATCAGGATGCCATTTTAAACTTAATTTTCGATAGGCTTTTTTGATTTGCTCGTCAGTAGCATCTTTTCCTACTTCTAGTATTTAGTAAAAGTTTGTCATAATTACTGATTATTAGTTGGTTGTTCCTGATAAGCTTGATATTGTTGTTGCCTTATTCCTTCTAACTCGAAACGCACCTCAGCCAATTTTTCACACTTACGACAGATTTTTTGAATATCAGCAATACTAATTCCCGCTTTCAACATTTCTTGCTTAACTGTCATAATATTACTTTCATGAGTAGCAATATTGTCTTGGTTATAGTTCTTGCGAGAAGCACAATTAATCTCTCATAATATTTACGTAAACTATCAAGTTGTTGTAAACTAATTCCGAACTGAATAGCAAACTCTTCCAATTTTCCCTCTTTGGAATACTCTCTTTCGCTAGAAAACTTTTCTTGTGCTTGTTCTGCTTTACCTTTTAAGAACTTAATTTCATCTTCTTGTTTCTTTACCTCAATATCTTTACTTTTAACTTCTGATTGATAGGTACTAAAAAAGAAAATAAAAGCGCTAATTTTTTCAACACTTAGCATTAATAACTAAGTTTTTTTGCTTAACTAATTTCTCTATTTTTCCTTGAAGTTCTTGCTTCTGTTTTGAATCCAAAGCATTGCTAGCTTCATCAAAAAGAAATATTTGAGCTTCTGATTTAGTACTGAGAGTATTTTGCAGATTAGTTCATTGCCTTTGTCCTGTTGAACCACTTTCAATTAAGTTATCATGAGCACAATAAACTACATTTTGTTCTCGTCAAGTTTGCAAATTAAGATCTTGATGTAAATTATAAGTTATTCCTGGTTCGGTCTCTACTATTATTTGACCTCGTTGAGGAACTAACATTCCTAACAGTAAATACAAAATAGTACTTTTGCCTGTCCCATTGGCTCCAGTTAAATAATTAATTTCTTCTTTTAAAAAAGTACGATTATAATTTTCTAAAATAGGTTGAGTTGATCCAGAGTAACTAAAAGTAACATTTTGCAAGTGCAAAGCTTTAATTTTAGTGAATTTATTTAATTTAATCCCGGTTGAATTATCATTTTTTTCAGGGAGGAAAAGAAAATTGTTAATTCGTTCCTGGGAAGTTGCATAGTCAGAATAGTTTCACAAGTATCCAAATTGTAATGCACAATTATTAAGAATATTTCAAGTTATAAGCAAGTTGGCTCCAATAAAATTTTCATCTAGAATTAAGAACAATAGTAAAAGAGGAAAAAGATTAATTAACAATTCTCATGGTACAGATTTGCTTAATACGAGTATTTTTTTATAAAAAAATTTGCTTCTCTTTGTTCTCCTAGTTAAAATCAGTTGCTCTTTTTCATATTTTGATTTTAAACCCATTCCGTCGATGAGAACCGAATTATTTATTTCTTTGTTAATTAATTCGTATTCTTTATCCACTTTTTCTTTACTCAACTTTCCATACTGAGACCCTAGTCTGTTAAAAAAATAGACAAATCCATTAATGAAAATTAGTCAAAAAACTGCAAAAATGATTGTTTCTTTGCTAATTTCTCTTTCAGAATTCTTAGCTTTCCAGTAGGAAAAAAGTAATAAATAAAGACTGAAAGTCCCTTCGTATAATTTTCTGCATAAATTAACCCAAATATTTGCAACTACATCACTTTCTATTTCTACTAAATGGTTAATTTCTCCTTTTCTCTTTAATTTTTCTTCTAGTTTTAAAACGCGAAATTTTCTTAGCAGTCGATTTTTGATGTGTTCACTAACTTTAATTATTAATCTCTCGGATCAAGAATTATATAAATAGGTAAACAAAAAGTATAAAAAAACTCAAAGAAAACTAAAAATAATAAAATTCTCTTTGTTTAAAAATTCTATTTCTAAATAATGAGGCGTAAAAGAAGCATAATCTTCCACTTTTTCATTTTGGTAAAAAAGACTACCAGTAATCGACCATACACTATTGGTAAAAATCGCAGACATTGTAGCTAAAAGAAAACACTTAATTATCTGGGAAGTAAACTTCTTATAAGAAATTTTATTTTCTCGTCTCTTGTCCTTTTTAGTATTCAATACCTTTTCTAGCATAGACTTTTTTCTCGAAATAATGCTTTTTTAAAGAAATTTCGCTTATTAAATCAGCAATATCTTCTAATTTATTCATGCCATTTTTAGGTTCTCGACCCGAAAGAATAACCTCGATATGTTCCTTTTTTTCTTTTAAAGCTTCAACTATCTCATTTTCGCTAATAAATTGGTTTTCAATGCAACCAAGTATTTCATCAACGACAATCAAGTCAATATTATCATCTTTTAACAAATTTTTTAGTCTTTCAAATCCTTTTCTTGTTTCTTCTTTAAACTGACTAATCAATGTTTCTCTATCTTCCTGTTTATTCATTTCTCAAATGAATTGCTTAGAGAAATGATAAAAATTTTCAACTTTTAGGCTCGTGCTTTTTTCAAAGAATAAGATTTCTCCTGATTCACGGTTTTTTAAAAAACGTAAATATTTGATATTCATTTCTGGGTAACCAAGAGCTCTTGTTACAGCGCCATTCAAGATACTTGTTTTTCCTTTTCCCTCGCCTTTGTAAATATGAATATAACCCTTTTTAAAAAAGTGAGTTTCTTTACTTTTTTTTTCAGCCATATAATAATATTTTTTATTAACTAACTTAGTTGAACAAGGAGGTTCTCGTCGAGGAGCTCAAATGATTATGTTGGCTGATTGACACCCTGATATTATTGAGTTTGTGGTAGCCAGCCAAAGTTAAAAATCTTCACGCCTTAGTCAAGTTAATGAAAAATTTCCAAGACAGGTAGATAACACTAGAAATTAGAAATAAACAAGAATTTGTGAAGTTATTTAAACAAGAAGAATAAATGATTAACTTTTTTTAGCAAACAAGCCAGAAAACCCACAATTTAGTCAAATGTAAATGGTGGAAGCGAGAGGATTCGAACCTCCGCAGATGCTATTAACATCTCTACCAGCTTTCCAAGCCAGCCCCTTCAGCCACTTGGGTACACTTCCTTTTTTATTTTATTAGTATTAAATCTGAATTAATTAATTTTTGAAACTCTGAACTCATTCACTCTCAGGATATTATCTCCACTTTAAAAGGTAAATCAGATTCTTCTAAATCTTCTTGGATATGGCTAAGAACATTCCAAGGTATTTTTCCATAAAAACAAATATCTAAATCAGAATATTTTTTGGCTCGGTTTTTGACTCGAGAACCGTAAGCATAGAATTGATAAGGATATTTGGACAGAATTGAATTAACAATTTCTCGGTGTCCAGTTTCTATTTGTAGCATATTTAGGTGCTTCCTTTTCTATTTGATTTAATAAATAATCTAAATCTTGCAAAAATTCTTGGGCAGTATTGGTAAATAAACCATCCAAAATCTCTGGTTGGTAGGCATGAACTAGTAATATTTCTTTTTTTGATATAAACAAACCAATTCTCAGCATCAATAAGTAATTTTAAACGAGCCGCTTCGCGAAAAACATCGCGAGCTGTACCCACTTCTACTCCCTGGAATTCCAAAATTTTTTTCATTATTTTTCAAGACAATTCATAACAAATTTCAAACGCTTTCACTACTCCCATCTTTTCTGCTTCGTTTTGGGAAGTTTGTAGAATTCGATTTAAAGTGTTCCGAACCTTAACCAACGAACTATAATCAACTTCTCCATAAAAATATTGTTTTGCCATATGTTCAATTTTTTGTCTTTCTTTCCTCTTTACTTTTTAATGACTATTTTTTAGGTTCTAACTCAAAAAAATCACCCACTTCAAAAATCTCTTTGTTTCTATCCTTTTGGAGAATAGTAAGTTTATAAGGGTGATTTTTACTATAACACATTTTGCTCTCAGATCATAATTTTGACACGACAGGATGTTTTCTACTTACAATAAATCAATTTATTTTATCATCACAATCTTTGCCAGGTAATTGATTTAGAAGGGTGAAACCACAATAATCGTTTAAATTAGCAGGATAATTTTTCGGCACAAAAAACATAGAGGCAAATCAAACCTCAAATTCTAATTTTGGCTGGTTATTATTAGTAGGTGATGGTGAGGAAAGCGAAGAATTGAACTTGCCAATTAATTCCTGAGCTTTATTTTGTATTTCCTGATAATTATTAATTTTTTGTCTAATTAATTCGGAAACTCCATCGGCTCATTCCATTTCCATATTAGCATCATTGACAATTACTTTGGCTCTGTGAATACTGAAATCTCTAATATCCCCTTCTATCACTCTTCCAAATTTGGCTCGGTCTGGGTATTCTCGCTGGTATTCTTTGAAATATTTTTTAAAGTAGTCAATAAACTTAAATTCAGTGCTATTTCTATCCTGCTTTTTATCAGGAGAGAGAACAAAAATGATTTCCTTTAACTTTTCTCTTTGGTTAAGTGATCCATAAATAATTGCTTTAGCAGTGGCTTCAATATCATCAAACATGTCTCAAAAATCTCCCCTAATAAAAGGAATAGCTATTTTATCATAGTTCTCTCTTTCTGCCAAAATAATTGAATTTTGGATGGCTCGTAAAATGCCTTTATAAATTGGATGATACTCATCTTCTTGTTCTTTCGCGGTCGAACCAGGAGCAGCATGAATAATGCTTTCAATGCCATTATTTTTAAGTTCTCCTTTTCCTGCCTCCGTCAATAGGGCACTTCCTCGCGGAAGCATATTATCTAACTTATAGCAATCGCGATACTCAGTCCCGACTGAGGAGATAGGAAGTATTTGTCCTCTAACATATTCTTTTTCTTTTTGAGTAGGTTTAATTGCAGTTCAATCGATTTTTGTTGCTCAGTCGTTAGTGGGCTTATTAACTTCACCTTCGTTAGTTTTAGGATTAGGATTATTGTTTTTTTTATCTTTGTCCCTACTTTCTTTATCTGGGTTTTTTGGTTCGGGTTCTTTTCTCTCTTTAATTTTTTTCGCAAGTAGTTTTTTTGCCTTTTCTAAAATACCAAGAAATTGTTGTGGCTGAGAAACTTTGCAATCATTTTTTAACTCATTTTTTTTCTCTATGCTTAGTTTTTCCCAGTGAGGTAATTTTTCCAACTCATTTTTTAGAAAATTTTCTCTTTGTTTTGTAATATCATTTAGGTTTTGTGAAGAGCGCTTTTTCCCACTTTTAGATTTTTGCTTATTGCTCCGAGAAACTAAAAAAGTTATGAAAGAAACTCCTATTATCACTATTAATAGTAGACATATTACAATTTTTTTCTTTTTAAATTTTCATAATGACATTAATAATTATGGTGGATCCAGTCGGTTTCGAACCGACCGCCTTCTGTGTGCAAAACAGATGCTCTACCAAATGAGCTATGGACCCCCGAAAAATTAGGATTCTATTGAAGAATTAGATTATTCTTGAGATTTGGTGGATCCTGGAGGGATCGAACCTCCGACCATCCGGTTATGAGCCGGGAGCTCTACCAACTGAGACCTAAGGATCCTTTTATAAATTATTTTTAGTAAAATTTGATATGGATAAACTTTTTAGAGATTATTTCACACAAAATTATTAAAATTGTTCGAAAAAACTGGACTAAAAATTTGAATCCTTTAGCAAATCTCTTATTAGTATAACAATCCTTGTTCAATCAGAACCAGACAAAACAAAAGGGAAATTAAGAACAAAGGTTAATCAAAAAGCAGTTTTAATCGCATAATGATAACAAAAATAGCCGATTAATGTTTCTTGCCATTTTTTATTCCTTTTTAGTAGTCAATAAACTAAGCCAAGAAAAAGAAATTGGGTGATAACGCCCATGGCTAGAACAATTATTTCTTGACCCGCGTTTCCCATTTTGGCATGTGTATAACCAAAAACAGGAAAAATCTGAAAAGTCATTTCGGTATATTCTCCTCCACCGAAACTGAACAATTTCCACCCCACACCAACACTTATTTTACTTGCTACATAACCAAAACCACGAGCCGTTAAAGCATGACCAAATTCGTGAATAAAAATGTTGAGAAAACTCCATAAATAAGCAAAAGTAACTATTCAAATGATATCTTTTCCACTGTAAATTCGTCGATCAGATTTCTTAACAAGATAATAACAAGCAGTAGGGATAAATAAAAAAGCTGCTATTGCTAAAATCATTTCGGACATATTTTTTTCAAATAAAAATGGAGGAGGCGAAGGGATTCGAACCCTTGATACTTACCGTATTATAGTTTTCAAGACTATCACCTTCAGCCGCTCGGCCACGCCTCCAAAAAGCTCTAAATAATTATAAATTTCAAAATTGTGATCGTGCAAGAACTATTCAATATGCTAAACAAAACTTTAAGTTTATAATTATAATACTTAGTTATCTAATTCCAAAATTAATTTAACCTTTTCATTAATCTTTTTTAGTGCTTCTTTATTTAGTCTTCCTAAATATTTTGCTTGCTTAAGAAATGACTCTTTACCAACTGCATGAATAATATAAGTGATTATTTTTATTTTTTTGTCTTCTACTTCAGAAAGGACTTCAAAAAAATCCCTAACATCCGCAATTGATTTGCTACTTACTAATGTGATAATAAAATGATCAGCGTGTTCATTATGTAATTTACCACTTAAGATTAAAGCAAGTGGCGAACCATCAATTTTTGTTTCTTTTAAAGGATCAAATCAGAAAACGTCTCCTTTAACAACAGTTTGATCATTTTTACTTTTTTTTTTCATTATCTTCTTTCTTTTTGTCTCTATGGTGATGATGAATGTTATATCAACTTTCTGCTTCTTCATCAATAATCTTATCTTGAGATTCTTGACGATATTCATTAGCTATTGCTTTTTCCATGACTTCTATTTTTTCTTCTATTAATTTATTAATAAGTTTACTGACTTCTCCCTGAGAAACTAACTTTTTTAACTTTTCATAATTATCCTTTTTAATAGTGACAGTCAAGGTTACTTTTTTATCTACCATATTAATGTTTTATTGTTTAAGTTTTTTATCATGTGAAATTTCTTATATTTCTTCGATAAGAGGACAAATATAAGGTTTTTCCCTAGTTCAATTCTTTAATAGTTCTTTATCTACGTAGTCTTTAATTTCTCTTTTTCAGTCGTTTTTTTTTTGAATACAAACAATCATAAATTCATTAATTTTTTTCTTTCATTCATTTATTAGATATTCATTTTTTTTTATGTTAATAAATCCGTAAGTAAAAATGTGAGGAATTTTATTTAGAATCTTCTTTTCTTTATTGCAAAAGATAACAATTAAAAAGAGTCCTCCTTCAAGTACTTTATTTCTTAATTCTAAGCTGCTTTTTAGTTCCTCTTTGGATAATAGATTTCCATTAGATACATAATTGGATTGAATTGGCATTTTAATTCTACTTAAAAAAAATTTTTTATCTCTTGCTTCTACCATTTCTCCATTTTGACAAACAAAAATATTTTCCTTTAAAATACCTAATTCTTGAGCTAAATAACCATGTTTTTTTATCATTCTAAAATCTCCATGAACTGGCATAAAATAAGTAGGATTGACTAATTTTAACATTAACTTTAAATCTTCTTGACAAGCATGACCAGATGAGTGAAGCAAATCTTCTTTACTATTTTCATATATTTTGGCTCCTAAAGCGAATAATTTATCATTAATAGCTTCGATTTGGGATTTATTGTCCATGATCGGAGAAGAGGTTAAAATAATAGAATCTCCTTTTGCTACCTTTCATCCTGGATAAATCCGATGGGCTAATTTACTCAAAACTGCTTTTTCTTCACCTTGAGATCCAGTGCAAAAAATAATTAATTTATCATTGGGAACTTTGCTAATTTTTTCAGCTTTTAAAAAAACTGAACTATCTATTTTTCATAAACTAGCTTTTTGAATAATTTTTATCATTTTTAATAATGTAGAACCAAGTAGAACAATATTCTTTTGAGTTCTTTTTGCAATTTCAATAACTTCTTTTAGACGATAAACGTTAGAGGCAAAAGAAGTAATAATTACTCGTCCCGTGGCTTCGTTAATAATACTTTCCAGACGCCTGATTACTTTTTTTTCTGAAGGAGTATTGCCTTCTATTTCAGCGTTAGTTGAATCACTAAGAAGAAGATCAACACCCTTTTCACTAGCTTTTGCTAATTTAATCAAATCAGTTTTTTCACCAATTTCTGTTCAATCAAATTTAAAATCACCAGTAATAATTATTCTAATATTATCACTTATTACTTCTATTATTAAGCCAAAAGAACCAGGAATGGAATGAGTTACTCGAAAAAATCCTATTTGAAATTCTTTAGTATTAACAATAGTATGATCACGAAAAATAATAGTTTTTCTTGTCTTTTTGTCTCTCAGATTTTGTTCTAAACGCAAAATAGAAAATTCTGATCCATAAACAGGAATGTTAGGAATTAGTTGTAACAAGTAAGGAATACCACCGATATGGTCTTCATGCCCATGAGTAATAAACAAACCTTTTATTTTTTTTTTATTTTCTAATAAGTAAGAGAAGTCGGGAATTACTCCATCAGCTAAACTGTTACTATTATTAAGGAATTTAATTCCACAATCAACAATAATTATGTCCTCATTTTTTTCTAAAATGTAACAATTTTTCCCTACTTCATGCAAACCCCCTAAAGCAAATATTTTTAAATTACTATCCATAAATTTTGTTATTATCTATTTTTTCTCTTTTTTTTACTATAACTATATAGATAGAAACAACTGATAAAATTAATAAAAGCATGCTGATCGTTCAGAAAATTCTTCAATCAAAATCTTTTTGTTTCTCTACTTCTTTTTTCCAACTTTAGTTGCTTTTCTAAGTTCTTAGTTGCGATTTAAATTATTGTTATTTTCTTACCTCAATAAGTTGCTTTGTTTGCTTTGCTCACAAAATTTGCCGTTTTGCCTTTCTCAGTCAGATTGCCCATTTTTACTTGTCTTATCACCACAAAATTAGCAAACTTTTTTCCTTATGGTCGTTAAATTACTAATAAGTTTTTCGATTTCTGACAGAGAGCAAAGAACGACCAAGAAAAAATTTCTAATATTCATTATTCTTTCACGTTTCTTAGTGCAATTTTTATTAACCTTATTGGCTTGAAAATAAAGTCTAAATTCAGGATTTTGCTAGTTTAATTGATCCTTATAAACTTTTCAGAATCCTTGATTACTATCATTGTTATTTAGATATTCTTGATCATCAGGAGTTAATGAAGGATTTAAAAGTTTCATATTTCGTTTGTTTCATCAAATTCTTCATTTTTTTCCTTTTCTTTTACAAAAATAAGGAGGTATCTTAGATATCTGGATCTTATTTCAAGGAGCAAAAAAAAGATTTTCGTTCTTCCAAATCAATAATGTTCAACTGTTTCAAAATTATAAGCAGTTAATTTTATCATTTTCTTCTTGTTAATAATTCAAAGGGAGGGAAGATTTTTCTTAGAACATTCTTAACGATCATTGATTCTCCAACTACATTTTTTTCTAAAAATGTTTTTTGTGTCTGAGAAGTGGTCGGTAAAATTATCAGCTTCTGAAATCTTGTTTCTTGAAATTCTGAGGGAGAAAAAAGAATGCTTTTTTCGTAACTATCAAGTTCAATTTCCGCCAAACCTCTTTTTTGACTTTTAAAATAAAATCAAAAATTATTCATGTATAGTAATAAACAACACTAAGTTTCTAAAATAATGGCGTGCTTAGGAGGAGTCGAACCTCCGACCTTTTGAATCGCAATCAAACACTCTATCCACTGAGCTATAAGCACAAAATTTCTTATAGATAATTATTTCCTATCTTTATACATTATTCTGATTGAAACATTCGCTCTATACCTTAATTTTATTTTTTTACTCTTCATATTAAAAGGCAACCCTAAATTATTTCTTTTTTGGATGCATTGAAATGAAATATAAAAAACCAGTGATATTTATCATTTTTTTTTGGCTAGATTCTTTAGTATTAACAATAGTATGATCACGAAAAATAATAGTTTTTCTTGTCTTTTTGTCTCTCAGATTTTGTTCTAAACGCAAAATAGAAAATTCTGATCCATAAACAGGAATGTTAGGAATTAGTTGTAACAAGTAAGGAATACCACCGATATGGTCTTCATGCCCATGAGTAATAAACAAACCTTTTATTTTTTTTTTATTTTCTAATAAGTAAGAGAAGTCGGGAATTACTCCATCAGCTAAACTGTTACTATTATTAAGGAATTTAATTCCACAATCAACAATAATTATGTCCTCATTTTTTTCTAAAATGTAACAATTTTTCCCTACTTCATGCAAACCCCCTAAAGCAAATATTTTTAAATCGTTTTCGTTCATAAGTTAAAATCTTCGTTTTACTAAAAAAATCCAAGGCATTAATAATGTTATCGATTCTTTGTCTTCAAGACTTTATTGATAGCAAGATCAAAAATATTTTTGTTGATATTATCTTTTTTACTTTTTCGTTGGCAGAATTCTAACAATTTAAATACTCTCTCAACATCAGCTCCGACAAATCTAGTTTCATTTTCCGCTCCAACTCCCTTTTTAAATTCATTTATTATATCTTCTTCGGAACAGTCAGAACTAATTTTTGCCTTATATTTTTTGATAAAAATTTTAATAATTTTCTCTAAGGTTAGGAAATTAGGATAATCAATTTTAAATTGGTTATCTAGTCGACCGGATCTCAAAACACCTTCGCCAAATCATCCTATGTGATTAGTTGTAACGATTAAAACAATATCTTCATACTTTTCCGTTTTAAATCCTCCTCCCATCATTTTTAAAAGTTCTACTCCCCCCTGTCCGTAACTAATATGAGCAGCACCCATTTTATCAAATTCATCGATAAATACAACAATCTTATTCCCTTTATTATTTTTCTCGTTAAATCGTCGCGCCTCATTAAAAATTAACCTTAAACGAGTTTCGACTGAGCCGAGGGCAGCGGTAATAGCATTAGCGGCTAAATCATCACCGGTGGCTCTAAAAAAAGGTAGACCGGCTTCCCTAGCAAAGGCTTTCGCGAGTAAAGTTTTACCCGTGCCCGGCGGACCGTAAAGAATAGTTCCTTTGTCGAAAAATATTTCTGATTTTTCTTTTATTAATTGAGCAATTTCTTTTAAGTCCTCTTTAGCTTCTTCATAACCTCCGACATCTGCAAAACTTTCTTTTACTTTATTCGGCATAACCTTTTCAAACATTCCCTCTTCTTGGGCTATCTTGGATAATTCTTCTAAATTAACTTGGTCCTGAAAAACAGAAAAAGCACTCCGTAAGTCAATATTATCGATAACCACAAGTTTAATATAGAAAGCAAGGAAAACCCCAAAAAGCAAAGTTGTAAATGTTCATAAGATTATACCGCCTGTGGTATATTTTGAGTAGGTTTTAAAAGTAATATTGTTGACAGAAAACTTACTAGTAGCAAATTCTTTTTGTCAAATTTTTAAAAATTCAGACGGAAAAACGGAGTGAAAATTAACTTCTTTTTGGTTAGATAAAATCAATTTTCCGGAGAGGTGGATTAAATTGCCTTGTTCATAAGCCCCTTTTCAATCTCTTCCGCCTACCACTAAATATTCTTCTTCTTCGGCTAACGAAACAATTTTTTCCTTCCAAATTTTAAACATTTCATCTCAACTTAAAGAAAAGTTCGTAAGTTCTTTTAGGAAAAAATTGACTCAATAAAAATACTGAGAAACAACAGTTCCAATCAAAATTAATAATGGAAGAAGATAATGAGATCGGCTAATAAGAACTCTCCACGCGTCTGAAAAACTGATACCAAAAATTTTCAAAATTTTTCACGAAATTATTCAAGCAGCAAGCAAGCCCCCAGCATAAAAACCAAAAAAAAGAATTTTTACTATTTTTGGTTTATGAAAACATAAAATTTTTAACTTTATTCAGAAATTTTTAATATAATTCTTTTTTTTTGCATTTGCGTCCATAAATCTTGTTTTTTTATAGTAATATTATATTCATAGTTTACTGAGGAAGAATATCAAACTTGATTCGGAATGATTATGGAAGATTTTGTTAAAACAATAGAAGTGGCTGAGAAGAAATTAGAGCAGGAAAGTACTACTTCTACTTCTTCTCCTGACTTAACGGCCGAGGAAAAACAAAAAACAGTCAAAAAATTAACTACTGATAAGGCTCAGTTAAAAACTCAAAAAGAAAAGTTAGAAAACCAAACTTCGACTAATGACTTAGACAAGACTCTACAGGACCAATTATTAGCCGAAAACGCCCGGGAAATTGCCGAACGAGACAAAGAAATAGCCCGATTATTAGAAAAACCCTCGCCGACTAAACAAGAAGGCGGTAATAAACTTGTTTATCGGGAGATTAGTCTAGGAGTTGTTGCAGTGCTGATTGGTATCATTTGTTTGATTTTGCTTACTGGTCGCGGAGAAAAGAAAAACGAGAGAAGACAACAAAGATATTAAAAAAATAACTATTTTGAAAGTAGGGATTTTTTGTTGTTTAACACAGAGGTTTATTTACAAAAAAAAATAAAATGTATTATGCCTTTCCTTCTTGCTTTTGGTAAACATACTGTTCGTAATTTGCTTAATTCCCCTTATTTTGATTTTGAAAAAATACTTCTGCGAGAGGAAGAATATAAGAATGATAAAGAGTTATTAGGACTTTTAGAAAAAAAACAAATAACTTATAATTTATTAAAAAAAGAGCGATTTGAACGTTATAGTTTCAACAAAAAAAATCAGGGAATAGTGGCTTTTATTAGCGATTATCATTATGCTTCTCTTGACTATTTACTATCTCGTCAGCCCCAAAGAAAATTTCCCTTAATTGTTATGTTGGATAGCATTCAAGACCCCCATAATTTTGGAGCAATTTTACGAACTTGTGCGGCCTTAAAAGTAGACGGGATAATTATTTCCACTGAAAACCAAGTTTCAGTTACTAATGCAGTAATTAACGTTTCGGCCGGCGGAATAGCTTATGTGCCTATTTGCCAAGTAAATTTAAAAGAGGTCATTAATGAATTAAAAAAAAGAGATTATAAAGTTATTTCTACTGTTTGTGAACCAGAAGCAACCGAGTATAGCAAATTCAATTTTGACTTTCCTACTTGTCTAGTTTTTGGCAATGAGCATGAGGGAATTAGGAAAAGTTTAATTAATAAAAGTGATTACTCTCTCTACATTCCCATGAGTAATAATATCGGTTCCTTAAATGTTTCGGTCAGTTCCGGAATTATCTTAGCTCAAGTGGTTTCGCAATGGGGGAAAAATAATCAATAGTTCAAGCACGAACCTCAATTATTTTTGTTTTTTAAGATTATTCATTAATTATTAAGGGAGAAAGTGCTTTTTTTAGTATCAGAGAACTTTCAGGCCATTAAGTTGCCATTTCTTCCTCTTGCTCCTAAAACTGCTATCTTATCATTTAAACTTCTACCTTGTGAATTAGGAACCTTTTTATTTTTATGTCTATTTTTGTTTTTGCCTCCGATAAATGTTTCATCTATTTCTACATTGTTTTCTAGCATGATTCTAAAAATAGAACATTCAGAACCAACTCGTAAGCGATGTAATACAAACCAGGCTGACTTTTGCGTGATGCCAAGAAACTTGACTAACTGATAAGAAGAGATGCCTTTCTTGTGAAAGGAAAAAACATAATAGGCTAGGAACCATTTGCTTAATGGTATATTGGAATTTTCAAGTATGGTTCCAGTTTTGACATTAAAATATCTGCCTGTGTTTTTACATTTATATCTGCTATATTTAGCAGGATATTTACCACCAACTTTTTTATCAGTACATTTATAAACTTTGGAAGTAGGGTCAAGAGGAGAGATTGGTGGTTTTCTCTCTCAAATAACTTCTTCCAAATGTTTAATACAATCTTGTTCGGAGGGATTGAACTTTGAAAATTCGTATAGACTTTTAAACTTCATCATCTTACTTTTTTTTATTTTTCCCTCATAAATAATAAGCAACTATTCCAAGCACCAAAACTAAAATAATTCTTCCTCCGATTAGTCAAGGAGTTCAGTTAGTAGGTTTTTCAGAGTTTTTTCCCTCTTTGTTATCATCTTTACTACCTTTTTTTGTCATCTTAATATTATGCTCTTTCCAAAATAACCGTTTTTTACTCATCAATAAGTTTTCTTTTCTTTCGTCCTCTTTTTTTTGCTCTTGGTTTGGGTTATCCTCAAACTCTATTTCATAAATGTAATCATGTTTTATTTCTTGGAATTTTCCTGTGTAATATTTGTATTCAACTTTTATATCCTTAAAGCAAGGATTTTTTTTGGCAACTAAAATAACTCATTCAGCCTCACTATATACTCCGTGTCCTGGTCATTTACCATCTTTGGTTCTACTTTCAAATTGTCAAACCTCCTCTGTTTTTATTTGTAGTCAAGAGTTATAAATATAAGGTTCGCCGTTTAATCTAGTTTCAATTTTTACCATATTTGTAATATTTTACTGCTTTCAATGTAGGAGTTTTACAAATTAGGTAATATTACGGCTAACATAAGAGGATAGATGATTTCTTTTTTTTAAATCTTTTACAATGGTTAAAAAGGTTTTTCTCTCATTAAGGTAAAAGTTTCTTAAACAGGAATTACAGACTTTTTTATCTCCTTTTTCACCACTTCAATATCCTCAATTGTTTTTTTTAGAATAGTCCTTTTGTGGAACTACGAACTTAATTCAAAATTGTTTTTGACATTTAAGGCACTTGGTTTTTTTTGGTTTGGGGTCTAGTTTCTGTCTTCATATTTATTGGTGTAAAGTTGTATGTTATTCCCATATTTAATATATTTTTATCGAGTTTTTGATAGATGGTGGATAGATGGTGATGGAAAAATATTTTCGAAATTACTGATCTTTTTGAATTTCTGGACTAGTTTTGGGCGAATTTATCTTTACACAGTCAATTTTCCCAACAAATATCTCTAAGATAAACAAATTATCATGACAATTTTTGGCAACTAGATGTTGAAACATTGGTAATTTCCCAATCGAGAAGATTGATAGCAATTTTGGCTTTTTTTTTTTTATTGTCTAAATAAGTAATTTTTCCTTCATAATTGATAAATGAACCTTTTGTGATTTTTACTAGATCACCAATATTCAAATCGAAATCATGACTGTCGCTAAAAGACTCGCTATCTCTCTTTTTTTTAGATTTGTTGAAAAATTTTTCAACTCTTTTGGAAGAAATGGAACTAGATAACTTGCTAATAAAAGCACCAACAGTACGGAGAAATAGTGCTAAATCTGAAGTTAGATGACAATAACAAATTATATAACCTTTCAATTTTTTTTTGTTTCCAATACTATCAAATGTATCGAGCACTTTTAAATCTTTAACGTGAATATCTAGTTCACTTCTTTTTTTTAATTCTTGCCTAATTTTTTTAATTAATTTCTCTTCTTTTCCACTACTTACGGTTAGAATATATCATTGATAGTTACGATTGTGATTGCTATATAGTTCTTTTTTTTCCATATTTTTAATTTTTAATGTCTTAGAAATAAAAATAATTGGGAAATTATGAACATACAAAATAAAATAACTAATGCTATAATCATACAAGAAGAAAATCTTAGATCGAAAGTCATTAATTCAAACATTTTATTATAATATTTTGCAGAATCATTAAGATTTGTTTTTTTTTTCTTCATGTATATATTATTTTGTTTGTATCAAAATTGATTCTTTAGAATTGCTAAAAAATAGAAAAAATAGCACTCGGTAAACTAATTTATTTCTCTTTTTAGTTTAGAGCTTGCTCGAAAACTTATCCGGTTTTTGGGAGGGATTTCAATTACTTTTTTCTTCTCAAGTTCTGTTTTTTCTTGCAAAGAAAGCTCAGGATTTTTTAATTGTTTAATAATAGACGGATTGAAACTTTTTCTTTTAGAGGTTTTGTATACTTTCAGGCTGAAATAACCTCATAACAACACTTCTTCCTTTTTCTGCAGGCTGGCCTTTATCTCTTCTAAAAATTTATCAATTATTTTGGTAACCTTTCTCTCTTCCCAAGTTTTTATTATATCTTTTAAATGAATTCGCAGTTGTTTTTCATCAATATTTAACCGAACATTAGGTTTCTTTTTAGCTGATTTTACTTGTCCAATAATTTTTCCTATCAATCTTTTTTCTTCTGGAATTGCCTTTTTTATTCTGATTGCTAGAAGGTCCTTGTTAATAATATTTTCTTTATTTGCCATATGTTTTATTTTGTTAAATGATAAATAAGAAAAGCATGAGCAAATTCATGAGCGATGATTTAATTATTAGAATTTTCTCGTAATCGTAATCTGATAGTAATTTCTTTGACTCGCGTAACTCGCGAATTAGCAGTTTTCTCAGTTTCGATTTGGATTTCTTGATTCACCTTCTCTATTTTTTCTCTTTGTTAAACTTCTCCGGATATCTATTTTCAATTTTTTTTGTTTTTTTTTAGGTCTTGAATTTTTTTAACTATTATCATTAATATCGTCTGTTTTATTTTCCACTTAGTGCATCATAAGTTTTCTTGACAATGGATGACATTGCACTTTACAAATCTCGTATTTGGATTTTAATTTTGGTTCGACCGGCAGAAACTTATTTTTTAATCTTTCTTTAATCTTTCTTTAATCTTTCGATGATTTGATTCATATCGCAGTATTATTTATATTTTACAATTAATTCAACTAAATCCAGATTTAGATTAGAAGATTCAATGAAATCCGAACATTCTTCGGAGGAACTGGTAGTTATGTATAGTCTCTCCTTAGGACGAGTTATGGCGGTAAAAAATAGGTTCTTTTCTTCTCTTTCTTCTCAATCAGTAGTAAATTTTTCTTTGCGAGGTAAGATTTTTTTATCACAAAAAATGAGAAAAACGTGGTCGGCTTCCAAACCTTTCATACCGTGAATAGTAGAAAGAGTAATTCCTTGGTGTTTTTTTATTTCTTCCAATTGTCTAATAAAATTATTAACTTCATTCTCAGTAAGAAAAGAGCTGGTTTCGAAATTTTCATCTATTTCTTGAACTATTTTCTTTAACTGAAAAATGCTATTTTCGGAGATTTTTAAACTAACTAAAAAACTTTTTAAGGAAGGAAATTCTTTTAAAGAATGGCTTGTTGAATTACGCCGAACTTTACGAATGATTTCGTTAACTATCAATTCACTTATATTAGTCATAACACATTTTTCGTTTAGTCATTCTTGAAGTAGATTTCCAATCCAATTTTGGCGATAAAGTATCGCTTTGGAAGTATCGTTGCCTAACCCATTAATAATAGGTAAAATGGTTTCTAAATGTTGGTCAAGTTTTTTTCTTCGGATTTTTCCTTGAACTAAGTTTGATTTTTTAATTTCAGGATTGTCCACTAACTCTTTTTCAATTGCCACTTGTTCCTCTTCATTTAGTAAGTAATCAGATATTTTACCAACGGTAATTATCTGGGGTTTATGGTTGTTATTAGACTTAATAGTTTTAATCGAAGCTCGATAATCCATAAATTTCTGAATAAAATTGTTGGCAAACTCGGCGATTTCTTGCGGTAAACGGAAACTAGTAGCAATGATATTGTGTATTTCATGAGGAAATTCTTGTTGCAATAAAGAAAAAATATTCTCTCGGGCTCCCGCAAAGCCCATAATGTTTTGTTTGGGGTCGCCAACAAAAGTAAAATTGGTTTGATTGTTGCCAAATATCTTAATAATTAATTGAAAAATTTCTACTTTTAAATCTTGACATTCATCTACTAAAATATAATCAAATTCCGGTCAAATTTTCTGACTTTTTAGGGCAACAAGATTATTAGCATTAGCAATTATATCATCGAAATCCAATCAAACATTTTTTTCTTGGTCATAGCAACAACATTCTGCTAATTTAGTTAACAATTCTTTGTCTTCGGGCAAAAAAACCCGCACTTGCGACAGAAAACGAGAATAGTCAATTTCATAATGTAAGTAAGGATTGGAAATTTGACTTAGAATGACGTTTTCTGGTTCCGATTGTTGAAATATCTTTCATAAAACTTTCTTTTTAGTTTTATTCAAATGTTTTTCCTCGATTGAACTTAAAAGATAATTAAAAAGTCTTTTTTTGCGAGACCTTATTGCACCTCTTGATTTTCAAACAAATTTTTGATTTTTATCCTCTATGGAAACAAATCCGTGTTTTTTTTCTACTGTTTGAGTAGTAACTAGTATTTTGGTTTTTCTTTCCTCTTGAAATAATTTTTTAATCACTAAGTCATTTATACCATTAGCAAGGGAATGAATAGTGCAAACTAAAACTAAGGATTTCATATTTTCTAAGTAAGCGGGACATTCATTTAACGAACAAGTATGTTTGTGGACTAAAACAGGCAAAACTTTTTTTAGATGGTCATAAACTTTCAGTTTTTCAGCTTTCAACTTAGTTCTAATTTCTGTAGCAATGTTGCGTCCGTAAGCCAGAATCAAAATTAGTTTTCTTTGCTTTTTATTTTGCTGATGAATATAAAGAGTGCGATATTTTAAAACTTCGGTTTTTCCGGTTCCAGGATCAGCCTCAATAACTAGATTACTGTTTAATGACTGCTCAACACATAATTTTTGCTCCTTAGTTAGTTCAATTTTATTGTTGCTCATCGTTATATAAACTTAGTTTAACTATTGGTAATCACTAAGAAAACAAACGAGAGAATTTTAGAAAGAATGAACTTTAACATCGGTAATTTCGCGAGTTTTATTTCTTAATAAGCTTTTACTGTGGTTTTCGTCGTTTTTTAAGAAATCAATCAAATCTTTTTTGTTGTATCAACAAACATCTTTCTTGGATAACAAATATATTTCGGATTTATTCGCTTCTTTGTCTGCTATGCAAATGTGTTGAAGAGGATTTTCTGTTTTAATTAGGTGCTTCTTATTAATCTTTTCTTGGCAATCGGAGCAATATTTTCTTTCTTTTTTAATCGTATTAATAGTTAGGCATTTTACGCGATTAGTAAATGCTTCATAGTGTAGTTTTTTCTTTTCTGCTTCTTTTTTGCTTAAATCATTAGTTAATTTCTTGATTTCTTTCTTAGCTTCAGGATTAGTTTTCTTTAGTTCTTCTAATTTGTCTTTTATTTCCTTAATTTGTTCTTTTGCTTGCTGGATTTGCTTATCATTTTTGTGACAATAACTACATGTTTTATGTTTTTCTATTTCTTCTTTGTGTTTAGAACAATATTTTTGACAATCTTTGCACTGTTCAGTTTTTTCTTTGAATTTGTTAAATTCATTCTCTTTTTCTTGATACTCTTGTAGTAATTGTTGGTAATTTTCACCGCTTTTAATTAAATCCTTAATTTGCTCTTGTAGAGCAATTTCTCCAATAGTTGGGTCAATTGGAGAAGTAGCAATTTTTCTTTCTAGTTCCTTGGAAATTTTTGCTCCTTTGATTAATTTTACTTCTTTTAATACTTCTTTTTTGTTTTTTAATGGCAAAGTAGATTTCAAGACTTTTTCCTCAATTTTTTGTTTTTCTTCTTTTAGAGTTTGCTCCTTATCTTGTTTTTCTTGTTCTACTTTTTCTCACTCTCCTCAATGCTTTTTACAGTAATCAGTTCTTTTTAGTCGAGCGGTATCGGCGGAAATTCAATTTTTTACTGTGACTAGCGGTCTTTTCTCACAAGTATTATCTTTTTTGATTAAAAGTAAAATTGAATTCTTTCTTTCTTCTTCAGATTGGCTGACTAATACGTCCATCACTCGCTCGCATTTGATTTGCTTTCTTAGTTGTTTGGTAAATAATTTAGGGCTTTGACAATCATTACATGCTTTAATTTGTTTTTGTGATCCTTTTGACATAGAACAAGTTATACTGCAATAAGTGTTAGTTTTTTTATGATTAGTTAAATGGCTTATAGATTGAGCCTGATGTGTTTGGCAATATTCGTTTATTTTTTCCTTTTTGTCATCAATCACCAATTCGATTTTCTTTCTTGTTTGCCGGTAAGCCGAGAATTTTATATTTTTTATTTTTCCGCCTTTACTTTTTCTTTTGAGAATAATTTCTACTTCTTCGTTAGGATTTAATTCTTTTCCATGAATAAGGATAACTTTGCTAATTTCATCATCACTGCTTACTCATTTTTTCTGACAATCATTACATGCTTTAATTTGTTTCTGTAGTTCTCGACGTTGCAAACAACTGATACCACAAACATGGGAATCAGCCTTATGTTCGGATAACTGAGCTTGATGGAGAGAGCACTCTTCAGTCATTTTTCGTCCTAGTTTGACTACATTTTTTCCCGATTTACTGGCTTTTTGAAATCTTTCTCGCTCCAAACATTTGATTTTCCCTTTTTTGGTGATAATTAGAAGGAATTTTTCGGTTGGTTCTTCTCTCATTGGTAGAACTGAGGTAAAATATTCTTGGTTTTGGATAGTAGACTTCCCCTTGCGAGTAAAGCACTCTTCATCTAGGTTGGCGATTTTGTTGGCAGCAAAAAGGTAGAAATTAAGGATGTATAGTTTGCCATAATTAGAAAAACATCATAAATCATCTCGGCGATTAAGTTTAACAATGGTTCAATTGTCCCCTCGGGTTTTTAATTCTTTTCCTTGGCTGGGAATGTTAGTTGGATCTAAGGATGCTAAATTATAAGAAGTTAAGTAATTATTAAATTTGTTTTCTTTTTTATTTTCTGAACGGCTAAGCAAAACAATTCTTTCTTCGTGAGGAATCAGTTGTCTTTCTGCAATAGAGTAGGATTGAGAAGTAATAACAGTTCTTCGGTGGTCATCGGCATAATCTTTTTTCAATTCGACTAACTCGTGAATTAGTTGTTGCTTTCTTTGTTCTTGATTGAAAATTAATAACTGCTGTTGAAGAATTTTTCCTTTCAAAGTTTCGATATCACTTTGTAATTTTTCTTGCTTTTCCGGAGTAAATTGGCGAAAAGTGGCAGGAGTGTCTAAAATGCGATTAACTACTTTTTGCTCCGGATTTAGATAATCTTCTAATAATTCAGGCATCTCAGACAAAACATTCTCTTCCATATTTAGGCTGGTTTTTTTTTCTTTTATCTCTTTTATCTCACTCTCTTTATTATGGTAATTTTTCTCATCTCGGTATACATCAATTTGTCTCACCAAACCGACTAATTCCCGGTATTTTTCTTTCCTTACCGCTTCATTTTTTTGATAACTTTTACTTTGCAATTCACCTAACGTCTTTTGGGCTTTGATAATAAGGTCAATTAAAAATAAATCTATGGTCAAACTTTTTAATTCTTTTATTTCTTCTTGGAATTTGTTGATTAATTGCTTTTGGCTTTCTTCTTCGGAAGAACTATTATGAATTATTTGAGCAATTCCTTGATAATTTTTAATAATGAAATGACGCGTTTTTAAATTGACTAATTCTTTTTGGGTTTTGCAATAAATAAATTGAGCCTTTTTTCGAATATTTTCTGATTTTCGAACAATAAATCCTTGGATAATTTCCTTTAAAGAAAATACTTGGGGTTGGTCACCAATCAAAGACCGCATTTGAAAAGAAAAAGTACTTTGAAGTTTAGTTTTTTTGTATAATTGGTTAAGAATAACTTCTCCATCATAATTCGGATCAAAATAACAGTGAATATTTACTGGATCTTCAAAATTAGAATAGTCAGCGACACTCTTCAAGCCCGCAATCCTTTTATCTTTGATTATTTGACTAATATTAACTACTAGTTTTGATTTATTAATCTTGAAAGGTAATTCAGTAATCCTAATTAAATCTTTTTTTTCTTTCTCTTTCTTGCTAGAAATAATTTCGGCTTTGGCCCGAATATAAATAGTCCCTTTGCCCTTGGGACATTCACCTTTTTCGTAAATTTCCAATAATTTCCCCCGCTCTAATATTTGCCCGCCAGTGGGAAAATCAGGTCCAAAATAGTTTGATTTGATTTCAGTGCTTTGGCAAACAGAGCATTGAGTAGTTCCCCCTCTTCCTTTATTTTGACAATTAGAGCATTCCCAAGTAATTATTAATTCTTCAATAGTAAGTTGCGGATTATTAACCAGTTCAGTTGTCATATCCACTACTTCTCCTAAATTGTGGGGAGGAATATTGGCACTCATTCCCACCGCAATACCGCTGGAACCATTGAGCAACAAATTAAGGTGAGGCGGAAGCATTTCGGGTTCTTTTTCGGTGCCATCATGATTGTCTTTTCAATTTACTACAGTTTCAAACTCTAAATCTTTCAAGAAATACAAGCCAAAACGAGTCAAACGGGCTTCGGTATAACGAAAAGCAGCAGCAGAGTCACCATCAATGGAACCTCAATTACCTTGTCCGTCAATTAGGGGATAACGATAATTGAAGTCTTGAGCCATTTTCACCATGGCTTGGTAAATACTTTGGTCACCATGAGGATGGTAACCACCAATAACATCCCCGACTACTTTGGAGGACTTGCGGTGAGGTCGATTAGGCAAACAATTTAATAAATAAAGAACGTAGAGGATATAACGTTGCACTGGCTTTAAACCGTCTTGTAATTGAGTTAGGGCACGGTCTTCTACTACTTCATAGCCATAAGCAGAAAAATCTACTAGTAAGGTTTCCCTAATATCTGCTTTACCATCAGTCACCTTCGATTGAGCATTTTTGTATTCACCACTCTCTAGAAGCCTTTTACGGGGTTCACTTTTCGGACCCATTAAATCTTGAACTGTTTTCCAAATAGCCAAAGGATCAGAGTAAGTTAATTCATTAACGCAACGTTTTTCAGCGACCATAGCGACTTCTCGCAATTGCTTAGCATTCATTTCTCCTAATCCTTTAAATCGTTGTAAACTACCAGCAACTTTTTTATTTTCCCGCCGATAAATTTCTCAATCATAGTCGTTGTTAAAATATCTAACTCCTTCTTTAGTTCGTCAACTATAGAGGGGAGTAACTGCTAAGAATAAATGACAACCTTCAATCAAGTAACGAAAATAACGGATAAAAAAAGCAAGTTCTAGACACCCGATATGTTTACCATCCGGGTCAGCATCGGTCATAATTATTATCTTGCCATAACGAAGTTTTTTAATTAATTTTTCTTTGGTTTTTTCAACTATGGTTTTTACTTGTTCTCGGGTGAGGGCAGTATGAGCTGGAATTATTTGTTCTTGACCAGCATCGTCTTGATAAATAAATTCTTCAGGTATTTCTAATTCATTTTGACTAAAGTCAGTGTCCAATTCATTTTGAAAACGATTGTAATAATTTTGAGCCGCTTCCGTAGTGCTAAATCCGAGGGCACTCATTATATTGATAACTTCTTTATTTTTCGAAATTTGACTTCATCTAGCTTTTATTGTGTTAATAAATTTTCCTTGAACTGGTAAAACCGCTTGATTAAAAGGAAAACGGGCAGCCTTGGCACTACCACCAGCTGAATCTCCTTCGACAATAAATAGTTCATTATTCATCACCTCTTTGGAAATACAAGGAGCTAATTTGCCGGGTAAATTTGCCCCTCTTCCTCCTTCCCGCAAGGTTTCTTTGTATTCTTCGGATTTTACCCGATTTTGGGCGTTAGTGATAATCTGCTGGCTAATTGCTTCGGCACTATTACCATGGTCTTGGAGAAATTTTTTCACTAACTCGTAAGTAGCATTCTTAACTATTTCGCGCACATGCTTGTCAGTTAAACTACTTTTTGTTTGTCCTGCAAACTGTGGTTCTTTCATGCGAATGGCTAAAACGGCCACTAAACCTTCACCTACATCATCCCTAATAACATTAACTTTTAACTGGGAGTATTTGTCCTTAATTCAATCTCGTGTGGCACTAACCAAACCATTTTCAAAACCTTCAACGTGGGTTCCACCACCAGCAGTACCAATATTATTACAAAAGGATCTAACTTGACTTTTCCTTTGTTTTTGGTTATATTGTCAAGCAAAATTTAAATAAAAGTATTCTTTATGGGGAGGATTAGATCATTCCTCGCTACAAATTTCTGTATTTGCTAAATAATCGTCTTGATTAATTTCTTTTACTCAGCCAGCCAAACCGCTACTAAAATGGTAAATAATTGCTTCGGCGGTGGGCGAGGACTGAAAAATTAGGGTAAGGTTAGGATTAAGATAAGCTAACTCCTTTAAACGATTTTGAATGGTGTCAATTTTAAAATAAGTAAAATCCTTAAAAATTTCGGGATCGGGAGTAAAGGTAACGATAACTCCATCAGTCGCTTGAAACGAGTCAATAATTTCCTCCGACTTTAAAAGTCCTCGGCTAAATTCCAAAATCTCAGTTTTGCCTTGCCGTTTATTTCATACCTTTAACTCTTGCGATAAGGCGTTGACTGCCGTTACTCCAATTCCGTGAAGTCCACCGGAAGTTTTGTAAATTTTGTCATCGAATTTTCCACCGGACTTAAGGGCGGAAAAAAGGGTAACCAAAACACTTTGGTTAGTTTTAGGATGAGTTTCAATCGGAACTCCATAACCATTATCTTCCACGGTAATAGTCCTTTGATCAGGAGAAAGAATTACCTTTATTTGATCACAATGGCCAGCAACTGCTTCATCAATGGAGTTATCAATTACCTCTTGAAAAAGGTGGTGTCAACCTTGTTCATCAGTAGAACCGATATAGTTACCTGGTCGCTTTCGAATATGTTCAATGTCCTCCAAGACCTGGTAATCCTGAACACTACTATACTTTTTTCTTCTTTTTTCTTCTTTTTCGGGCATTTACAATATGTTATTTAAATTATTAACTTTATGTTCTAGATTTTAGTCTTTTTTGTTTATTTTTACTAAAAAGAATTTCTAAAAAAAACCTTTTGGTAAAAATGGCAGGGGCGACAGGACTCGAACCCACAACATTCAGTTTTGGAAACTGACGTTCTACCAATTGAACTACGCCTCTTCTATATATTCATTTTCATTTATTATTCAGAGTACATGAAATAAGCCGTATTTTGTTTTTAACTGATGATTTATCTTAATTCTTTCTAAGAATTACTAAAGTCAAATTATTGTTCTTTTTCTCTAGTGCTCCTACCAATTTAAATAGTTTGGATTGCTCACTGATGGGGTTTACGAAGTCTCACTTCCTAAGTTTCCTTAGTAATCGTCACTATAGCACTTTTATAGACTACTATACCATCTGCCAAAAAAAAACAGCATTTAGATATTTTCATCAGCCGTCGAAAAAATTTTCGCCTAGATTTATTGGATCTAGCATCAAAACTACTTGCATTCCAGCAAGTGTGAGTACGGACTTTCCTCAATTATTTATTAATATTAATATAATTAACAACTGCCATCAGTTTTCATGTACTGAAAGGAAGCTATTATAGCTAAGTCTTCCTTAAAGATGTTTTATTATATTATGTTGTACGAAAAATATAATTTTACAACAATTATACATTACTTATTCTGCCTAAAAAAGCTTTTATTTTCAAATTAACAAACACACCAACTAGGGTAGTTTTTTTATTTTTTAGGAACAAATTTTATTATCGCTTTTCAAATTCAACAAAGCTTTCTTCATTATCTAACAGAACTGTGAAATTTAATAATGTTCTTTCTCTGCTTATATTAAGACTATATTAAGAAGTAAGGAAAACAAGAAAATCATGAATATCTTTGCTATTAAAGATTAGTTTTAGAAAATTCACTACTTTTATTGGCTTTTCAAATTTCTTCTGATATCCTCAATGTCGGGACCAGAAAATTCTGCATTACAAACAGCTCTGCCTTCATTAGGACCACTATCTTCATCAGCATCACTTAAACATTTGCTTGGATCTAGACCTCCAGGAACATTCACTGTTTCGTTAAATATTCCTGGTAAATTTACCTTTGTAATATCTTCTTTTTTTAAAGGAGAAGTTGAATTACTAATAATTTCAATGTCAGCACAGCTTTGATAGAATTCTTGAGTAGTATTGCTTAACCATGTCCAGGAGAATATGCAATCGCCAAATTTTTTTCCATCAATTTTGCTTCTGCAAGAAGGAGCATTGTCTGGTATTTTAACTGTCCAATTGTAAGCCATATCGGGACAAGATTTATGATAGGTAGCGATCTTTGAATAGGTTTTACCACCATCATAGCTTAAAGAAAATTCACACTGTCCACCATTATGCCTTCCTTGATTATCTTTTTTATGATGATTATCATAAAACTCTTTATTAACAAAAAATCTTTCTTCTTTTTCGTCAAAAAATATACTATCTTCATATTGTAGACTTAAAAAAGATACGTTAAAAACTTGGCCTGCTTTGAGTTTTGTTACTAATTTTAAGTTAGGTTTATAACCACCACAAGGGAAGTTAAGTTCATGAGATTCACAAGTTGGATTTCTGCCTTTGTTAAGAGGTCCTATTATGCATTTATCTGTTTCTTCGGGAGAAAGATTGAAAGGCTTTTTAAGTGCTAATGGGTGAGAACGAGGTATAGGAAACATCATACTCATATGAGCAGAGATTGATCCTATTGTAGTAAACAGGAAAGTTAATATAATCAAAGCATTCATTAGAAAAAAAAGAAGAGTTTTCAAGAGAAATGTTGAATCTTTCCAGAAGATTTTAATCAATATTTTATTATAAAATATAAATGCAATTGTAAATTAGAAATTATGAAAATTAGAATCTACTTGAAAAATGCCGACTTATATACTTTATAAAAGGAAAATGAAAAAAACAGCTAATTTTTATTTCTTTAGTTTGAACCCTGTGAACCCTGAAGTTTCAAGTTAATAAAAGCACAATCTATTACTCTTATTGAATTATATAAACAATTAGTTTATTGTTCCGTACTATAGAAATTTTCACTAACTACGTCTCTGATGTAAGCTAATTAAATAATTCTATGTTTCTAATATTTTTAATTTAACAATCTAATTATGACTGTTTGTTTGATGAACATTTCTAAATTTCTAAAAATAAACGTGTTAATAATCTATCTTTAGCGAAAAAGCTAAACGCTGATTTATTATGTTATGTTTTCATATTAAAACATGTTATGAATAATTGATTAATCTAATAGTCGAACTATAAAAAGCTCTCATCTAAATCAAAAAGAATTTAGATAGTCAACTTACATCTTACTTTCGAGGTTTTTTGCGCGGACGACATCCTCCATAAGGAATTGGCGTTCTATCGGCTAATGCTTCAACATTTAAAAGTTGCGACTCGAGGATTTTTTCAATTACAGCGTTTCGACCTGCCCCAATTCCTCTTACTTGTAATTCAAGGTTATTAACGCCATATTCGGCTGCCATTTTAATAATTTCTTCGGCAGTTTTTTGAGCCGCATAAAGGGTAGCTTTTTTTGTATTTTTAAAACCAATGCTTCCAGCACTAATTGTTTTTCCTAACGCATCACCGTTTTCTTTGGTTAATCGCAAAACAGTATTATTAAAGCTGAATTTGCCGTGAATTATTCCTCTTCCTTCAGGAACTTTTTTTATTTTTTTAGTTTTTATTGGTGCTGCCATTTATTTCATCTATGAAAATATGAAAATTTTTTATTTTTTTTTGCTTCAACAGTTTTCAATTATCAATATTTCTCTCATAATCGTTATATTTAAATTTTACTTCATTTGAATCAGAATATTTCATCGGAACCTAAATTACCATTTCTAGTAGTAAAAACAATAGCAATAGTGATAGAAACCAACTTTTCGATAGAAATTTCATAGTATTAAAAATAAAGCTAAGCAAACAAGAATAGAGTAAAATAAATTATTATGGCAGTTCCGTTTCGGCGTAAATCATCTACTCGAATTAAAAAGGGCCGAGGACCTAAAAACTGAAAATTTCACCAAAAATCTCTTGCTCGGCCATTAGCAAAGTGCGCTAATTGCAAAAAAATCAAGATATTTCATCACATTTGTTTGCATTGTTCTACTTATCGAATCGTAAATTCTAAATTAGCAGTAAAATAAAAATTAAACAATTTTGACTTAAATAAAACACCGAACTTAACAAAACGTAAAAATACTAAGTGCTTTGTGCTATGAAAATGAAAAATAATAATTATTCATCTAAATGGCGTTCTTTCATAATGTTTGTCACATTTGTATTACATCTATTAGGAATTTCAATAGCTTTTTTTCAAACTGAAAATAACGAACTGTCTTTTAGTCCATATTTTCAAGTACTCCGTCTTTTTACTTGGTGATCGGTTCATGCTTCTATTTTGGCTATCATTACGCTAATCGTGCTAGTGTGAGAAAAAAATAAGCAAACTACCTCTTGAATATCCCAATTTATCCCCTTTTTAACGGCAATTTTTAATTTAACTACTTTCTTGTTTTGCCTTATTCATTGACCTTTTGGGAAACTAGAATGAACTAATCATACTATTCTTAACACTCAATTAATTTCTTGGCATTTTATTGCTCCGCCGCTAATTATTTATTGTTTTTATTCCCTGGCTCGAATAGATCTGTTAAGAAAAAAAATAGTAAAGAGTATTTTGTGTTCTTTTATTCACCCTTCTCTTTACTTTCTTTATGCTTATATTGTTTCGATATTCAACCAGCCTGAAAATGTTGGAAAAATCAGTCTCTATTTAAAAAAATATCCTTATTTAGTTTTTCAATGAATAGTAGAAAGTAAAAAATGACTTTTTTTAGTTTGAATTATAACTGCTTTTTTAATAATCTCAATGATCTTTGCTCTATTTTTTTGAACAAAAATAATGTATGATAATAGTAATCCGCCAACTAGTTAGAAATAACTGTTTATTAAATGAAACAAAAACAAAAGAACAATAGCTAATATTTTTATTTTTAATTAATATTATCAAATGTAACCAACATAGGCAAACAAAACGTTCAAATTTATTATAAGAAGATATTAGCTTAAAAAGAACGAAAACAAGATAACAAGACGATGAAAAGAACAATTAATTAATCAAACGTTTAGCTTACGTAAGGATTATAATAATACAAACAACAATCAATTGAATTGATTGTTGTTTAAGTCTTTCAAGTACGCCAACAACACAATAGAGAATTTTGTACAAAAAATATCCTTTTGTTTTAAATAAAACAAATTAAACAGACAATCGGAGAAAATAATTAATTGTATGAAATATTATTTATAATGTCCTTTTTAACCTTTTAACTTTTGTTGTCCAGAGCTCTCGCACTAATTTTCGAAATTCGAATATCTTTCTGTAAAACTTTCTTAAAAATTAAAAATGGTAACTCATACAGTTTTTATTTTTTTGACGTGAAATAAAAACATTTTTAATTTTTTTGATAAGCATTACTAATTTAAACTGTCTTTATTTTTAAAAATAAAGACAGCAAGCATCGGATTTTTGTTTTCTATTTACGACAAGGATGGAAATGGCACTATTTCCGAAAGCGAGTTTGGAGAAGTGATTATAAAATTAATTGGTCATAGTTTCGTGAATCATAAAACTATCAAAGAATCATTCAAAAAAATTGATGTTGATAAAAACAACGAAATCGATTATGAAGAATTCGAGACTGGATTTTATCTAGCAATTAAAGCAATAGCAGAAAAAACGTTTGATGCCTTCGATAAAAACAACGATGGGGTCATCAACAAAAAAGAATTTTTTGAAGCTTTTCTTGGTGCAATTGTAGGAGATACTAAAGAAAAAAAATGAAAATACTTAATTAAATTCTTCACTAGTTTATCAAGGCTTAACATTTTTTTTATTAAACCTCGCTTCTCACTTCTGATAATATTTTATCAATTCTATATTTAACGTAAAAATTCATACACTTTCTTTAAATCTGTAAAATCAAAATAAAAATGATAAGCATATAAAACATAGTGATTTATTGAATTTTTATTAATCATTAATAAAAAATTTATCTTGTGTTTAACAACTAAATGATTTTATAACTTCTTGTAATTTATCATTCTAACATTATCTTAATGTTTTATTAATAATAATGATAATGTTATTGAAACTAAACATAAAAACAAAATTGTAAAAGAACAATTAATTAACGCTGAGGACATTAAGAATTAAGCATATAGCGATTTTGACTACAAATGAATGTTAAGAAAGATATTTTTTTGCCAAACTAGGAAAGCACATCATCAATTACGTAAACCATAAAACACTAAAATATTTAAAACTAGAAAAAATGAGTGTAAATTGCCCGAGCAAAAAAATTAAAATTATTTTAAAGGAATATCTTTTTAACAAATTAAAACATGAATAAAAATAAACTAGAAACTAAAAAACCACTTTCATCAGAAGAATTATTAGCCAAATCTCGAACTTCTTTATCAGTTTTGCAAATGAGAAGTAAAATGGGTCAATTAGTTCAAACACACGAAATAAAACAATTAAAAAAAATAATTGCCCGACTACTTACAATTAAAAAAAATGAAATAAAAAATAGTTAATATATATGAGCCAAAAATTTATAGTAACAGTGATAGGTCTAAAGGATTTTGCTGAAAAGCTAATATTTATAAGTGAAAAAAATGATTATTCGAAAGAAAACAATTTAAAAGAGTGTATTCAATGTAACGATAATTTTTATGAAAAATACAAGCAGAATAAATTGATAATTTGGAAAATTAGGGAACTTAAACACAATTACTTCTGTTCTCAAAATTGTATCAAGAACTGACTAGAAACTAATGATTTTCAAGGATTAAGAGCTAAAACAGTGACTGTGAAATGAGTTTCTGTTAAATTACATCCCAAATATTCTAAACTAATTAAAAAAACTAAAAAGTGACAAGTTCATAATGAAAAATTTTACTTAAAACCTGGAGATGAAGTGGTAATTAAAAATAGTCGTCCTTATTCAGCTACTAAAAGATTCATAGTGGCAAGAAAAGAAAGAGAAAATGAGAATATAAAAAAAAGTGAATTGATTATAACCGGAAGCATGATTAAATATAAGCATATGCAAAAGCGCATATAAAATTTAGTAGATAAGACAAGAAAAAGGTTAAAGATTAATAGTTTAAAAACTAGCTGTTATAAATTGCTTATGAATCCTCTAAAATATTTGCAAAATATTTTATAAAATTATTAACCAGTAAAAAAAATAATTGCTACTAAAAGATGCTAAAGTAAAAACGCAATTTAGTTTCTGTGTCACAACTCGCCATAACTATATACAACAAAAACCTATTAAAATATGATGTATATGATGAAGGAAATTAGACCTTTAACTAATTCTAAACGTAACACTGTTTTAATTGATTACCAAAAAAAACTAGTTCCTAGTATCAAAAAAACTCCCCGTAAGCTTTTGCATTTGATTAAATTGCATTCAGGGCGTAATAACCAAGGGAGGATTACTACGCGACACCAAGGAGGAGGTAGAAAAAAATTTTACCGAATTATTGATTTTAAACGCTATAAAAAAGACAGAATAGAAGGAAAAGTAAAAAGCATTGAATATGATCCTAATCGCAATTGCTTTATCTCTCTGATAAGTTATAAAGATGGTAGCTTTGTGTTTATAATTACCCCTGAAGGATTAAAGGTTAATGATAAAATAATTAGCGGAGAAGAAGAAAATATTCCATTGAAAGTAGGGAATAATTTGCCTCTTCGCTATATTCCAATTAATACTCCTATTCATAATTTAGAATTAAAGCCAAAAAAAGGCGGGCAATTAATTCGTAGCGCTGGCGCTTATGGGGAAATAATCGGTAAAGAAGAAGGAAACAAGTATGTGCTAGTCAAATTAAGGTCCAAGGAGGTTCGAAAAATACTAGCAGTTTGCCGAGCAACCATTGGAAAAGTCAGCAATAGCGAAGCTAATCTAGTCAGATTAGGCAAAGCTGGTCGAAATCGTTGACGAGGAATTCGCCCAACTGTACGTGGTTCTGCCATGAATCCTTGTGATCATCCTCATGGTGGTGGTGAACAAAAGGCGGGAATTGGCCATCCTTCGCCACTTAGCCCCTGAGGTAAAAAAACTTTGGGTAAAAAGACACGCAAAAACAAACCTTCGAATAAATATATTGTTCACTATCGAAATAAATAAGATCATCAAATCTTTTTTTTAATCAAAAATAGAGTAATTATTAAACATCATAAGTTTTAATTTCTTTTAATTTCTTTTAATTTCTCAGTTAAAGACAGAATGATGCTTTGTTCTAAAAAAATTTTGAAACATCTTTATCATTCCTAGATTGCTTTGATAAAAACAAGTTGATTTATTTTATTATTCCTCAACGGACGCGCTTTGGACACGTTCTTTATGAAGAAAAAAATAGAAACTACCAGAAGAGTGCTGATTAATATTACCCTCTAACTGAATACTGGATAACTGATTTTTTAGTTCTGTAATTATTCTTTTACATTTTTCTCTAGCCAATAATTTCCGATGCCTTTCCTTGCCTACTGCAGTTAAACTAACTTTCACTGTAAAATTGTCTTCTATTCACTTCTTAACTTTGTTTAGTTTAGTTTTTAAATCATGATCTCCTATTTTTAAAGAAATTCTTATTTCTTTACAAAGGTTCTTTTTCTTTTTTTTATTATTTTTCTTAAGATCAAAAATATACTTTTTATGATCAATTAATTTACAAACAGGAGGATTAGCAGAGGGGGAAACACAAAAAAGGTCTAGATTATTTTCAATCGCTATATTTAGTGCCTCTTGCCTAGTAACTTTTTTTTTTTCTTCTTTACTAATAACTAAAAGAACTTGAGAAAAAGGAATGTTTTCATTAAGAAGATGTAAATAATTTTCTGTTTTTTTATCTTTTAGAGACATAAATTTTTCTATTTATTTTTATTAAATGGATATTTGATGTGGACAACAAACAACACAACTATCTCACTCACAGTATATCTTTATTTTTTCGTTCATTTTGATTTAAAAAACCTATATAGTGTTCGCCGTTTAACTTTAGTGACAATTTTTCATAACCTCTTTTGGTGGTTTCTAATTCTATTCAGAAATAATCCTGATTATTAGGAACAATTTTAGTTTCGTTTTCTGTAATTTTTAGTTCAAATCGGTTTTCCATAAATTATTTTTACATATCTTAAATAATTACCAGAAATTTATATTTATATAGCAATTTCATGATATTCATTAATCTATATAGCAAGCAACTATTTTGTTTACAAAAAAAGTTAGTTCCCATCATTTTTATAGTTTTATAGTATTAATACTCCGCTTTTTTATTCTTGGAAAATGTTAGGTAACTTTTGCCCTGATGATAACTCAATAAACGCTTTTTTGCTTGGTTTAGTATAGATTTTTCCAGGTAACTTCTGCAAATATTTAGTTTTTTGTAAAACTGGTTTTTGGCGACTAGTACGAATCTTTTTAATTTTGACTTGAAACATTTTTTGCAAAGCATCTTTTATTTGATATTTATTGGCTGATGGAAGTACATAAAAACTATAAACATTATTATTGTTTTGGTGAATTAATTTACTTTTTTCACTTAAAATTGGCTTTTGAATTATCATATTTTTTATTTTTTACTGTTTTTAAGTGTTATTCTCTTTAAATCCCTTATTTTTTTTATCCATCTTTGTAGGATTTGGTTTCTTATTTTTTCATTTTTATTCTCCTATTTAATTTATTTATAATAAAAAAACTTGACATGAATAAAGTAACACTTATTCGATTAGCGACTGATAAAGTAGTAAAAAAATATGTTCTAACTTTAGAAAATGATGGAGATTTGATGAAAAACCTATTCAATTAGATGACCCTAATGCTCTGTATATTGAAAATGTTAAGTTAATTTATTCTAAACTTCCTAACGTTTTATTAGATTACAATGTAGTAAGTAAAGAAGATAAAAAAGATAGAGAATTATTTGATATTCATAAATTAATTGTTTCTCACTCCTAAAACATTGAATAAAGGTCTAGTGAGAAGTTTGAAAGATAATCGAAAAAGCAATGAATTGTTTTATGATGTAAAAGCAGAAAGAATAAGTGGAGCACGTAATACAAAAGCGCTTACATCATCTCTCCAAATGATAAGCATAAATTCAATGTGGATGCTAAATCTACTACTAAAAAGTTAATTCAAATTAATCCTGAGAGACTTAAACAATATATCGCTAAAACCCACGCTAAATACTGTATTGTGATAACTCCTGAATACTCTCGTGGTGCTATTCAAGATATTCAAGGAGGAAAATATTGTTGTTTTAACTTCTTTTTCTTTATCAGAGTTTATAAATCAGTGAACTATTAGCAACCAAAAAGAGTTAAATTTTAAAGGTATTCATAAAATTATTAATAATAATTATGATTGCGATACTTCTGAGGAAGTGTATAATTTGACTTTTAAAACTTATGGAAGTGGTGTAAATTTAGGAGGTTAAGAATTGTAAAACAAAGTTATAGAAAACTATCGCTAATTATTGGTAGAGTAATAATACAAAAAACAAAACTAATTTCCATGCTGATACCAGCCATATGTTTGCTTGTTCTACCTTATGCTTATTAAAAACAAAAAAGAATATTCTTATCAAGACTGTTGAAATTATTTCTTTTCGCGAAAAGAAATAAATCATCAAGAATATTCAAAATATGATCTGCTCAGTATTTTACAAGTAAGTTCTAATAAATTTTGACTTAATTTTACTGAAAAATCATTAAGTGAAAAATGTTACTCAAAAATTTGCAAAAATATAAATAAATATCTTGACAAAAGCTATCCAATTCCTTATTTAATTAACAAAGTTTTTTTTTATGGATTTTTTTTTTGTGTCAAAAAAGGAGTTTTTATTCCTCAAATCGACACTGAAGTACTAATAGAAAAAACACTAGAAATAACAAATAGATGTTGAAAAAATAGGAAAAAATTAAGAATTTTAGATATTGGAACTGGTTGTGGTAATATAGCAATTTCATTGGCAAAAAATAAACCTAATTGAAAATTTGTAGCTTCTGATATAAATAAAAAAGCGCTAAAGGTAGCAAAGGATAATGCAGAAGCACATCGATTGAAAAATATCGAATTTGTTGTAAGTAATTTATTCGACAACATAAAAGGAAAATTTAACATAATCATTTCTAATCCTCCTTATGTTAACAAAGATGAATATAAAGATATTTCATCTTATGTTAAGCAGCAACCCAAAATATCAGTAGTAGCTCGAAATAACGGTTATTTTTTTTATCGAAAAATTTTTGATCAAGCTCATTTATTTCTAACCAAAAAATTCTTATTAATAGTAGAGATAGGTTATCAGCAGGCTGAAAAGATTATAAAATTAGTAATAAAATATTTTTCTCAAGCTAAAGTATCTGTTTATCCTGATCGGGAAGGCCGATTACGAGTAGTAGCGATATATAGATTATAACAAAAAATTTTAAAAGGTTTGGTAGCTCAGTTGGTTAGAGCGTCTGATTGAAGATCAGAAGGTCGGCAGTTCGATTCTGCCCCAAACCACCATTGCAATTTAAAGCGCTGTTGCATTAAATTAATTGTTATATAACGCTTAAAAAAAATAAATCAACCATGTTAGAAATCAAAAAAGATAAAATAGTAGGCAAAATAGAACTAATTAAAAGAGTAAATAAAAATTTACAAATATCGTCTTCTTTGAACGAAAAACAAAAAAACATAAGTATTATAGTAGACAATCTTTTAGAAGAAATAGAAAAAGCTTTAATAAAAGGAGACAAGTTGAGTCTAAAGGGTCTTTTCTCTTTAAAAGCGATAAAAACTAAAGCTCGTTTAGGGATAAATCCAATCACAAAAGAAAAGATTAACATTCCTGAAAGTAGAAAAATTAGCTTAAAAACTTATGAAGAACTAAAAAATAAATTAATTAAGCAAGAATAAAGCCAGAGACATTTTGTCTCTGTTTTTTTACTTGCGAATGTAGCTCAGCCGGTAGAGCTCCAGCCTTCCAAGCTGGGTATTAGCGAGGGTTCGAACCCCTTCATTCGCTCCAATAAAATAAACATATATAAGAAGGATACAAAATAAAACATGAACAACGAAAATAGAAAACTCAAAATAATAATAACAAAAAAAGATGGAGAAGGTACAAAAGATTATAGTGAAACTCTAGAGTTACCAGAAGATAAAATTGGAAAATCCATTGATGAAACAATAGAAATTGATAGTGTAGCATATAAAGTAAAGGGTAAGTTTTGTAAAGGATGATATAAAGACTATATAGACGAATTCAAATTATTTGAAGGCAGTACTGATAAAACAAGCCAACTGAAAGCTAAGCATGAAGCTGAACAATATAGATATATGGGACCTGCTTTAACTTTTTTAGGAATAATTGTTATAATCGGATTAGGAACATGATGAATAATGAGCTCTAACAAAGAAGAAGAACAAGAAGAAGATATTTAATACTTATATTTCGTGCTGAAAAATTTAAGTAACGAAGATGAATTTGATTCTCTTCTTCAAAATAATCACGATAAACTAGTATTAGTAAAATTTTCTACGGTTTGGTGTCCCCCTTGCCAAGAATTACAAAAAAATATTAAGAAATTGTTGATAGAATTAGAACAGTCAGCGGAACCGGAGAAAGAATTGGTAGTGTTGGAAATAGACGCGGAAAAATTCCCCCGGTTAGCCCAAAGGGCTCAATTCAGGATTCAGTCTGTGCCAACTACTTTTCTTTTCCGACAAGGTATAATGATTAAAAATATCAGTGGCAGCATGAGCGTTCAACAATTAAAAAAGTTTATTGGTATTTAAGCAGGGGCCCGTTGGTGAAGCGATTAACACATATGCTTTTCAAGCATACATTCATGGGTTTGATCCCCATACGGGTCACCAAATTACTTGTTAATTCTTATTTACCAGTAGTTCCTCAATCATAATACTTTTATTGGTAAATATTGATCAATCTTCTTGTCGAAGCATGGAGGGGGTGTAGTTCAATTGGTAGAACGTCAGGCTTCAGACTTGATTGTTGTGGGTTCGAGTCCTGTCGCCCCTGCCAAAAAATTAATTTGCCCCCGTCGCACAGTCGGTAGTATGCAGTGGAGTTAAGATCCATAAAGGTATGGGTTCAAATCCCATGGGGGGCACCAAATCAAGAAGGTCCTGTGGATGTAGTGGTTATCACGCCTTCCTGTCACGAAGGAGATCGCGAGTTCAAGTCTCGTCAGGACCGCCATTAAAATTAACTAATGATTAAAGTAAAAGTAAGAGACAAAAATAACAAAGGTTTATCCTATCTTGTTTTTAAGAAAGCTGTTTCTTTCACCTTAAAAAAATATCGAAATGGTCTTTATTTTTGTAAAAAAAAATAATGGAAAAAGCTAAGTTAGTTTCTTTTAAGAAATCAAAAACAGATCATAATAAAGTGAATATTGGAAAAGTATTCGACAACTCCAAATTTAGAATAGAACTATTTGATAAAAATGATGATAAAGTTAAGTATTGAAACGATCTAGACATTAATAACGATAAAGTGAGGATTACTCTTGAGTTTGATAGAAAAATTCCTATTGAATATGAAGAGGACAAAAAAGGAACAGTAGAATATTCACTAAAAAATAATGATAGTTGAGAAGTAGGTAGTAATGGTAAGTTAATAACTAATTTAAATGAGCAAGAAAAATTTTTTAAAATTATTAGAGCAGCTCACATTGATTTATTTAAAGAAAGATTTAAAGAATTGTTTGGCAAAGAAAAGGGGGAAAAAATTGTTGGAAGCGATGACATTGAATATGCTATAAAAACAGATTATGATGAAAATATTGTAGTAGCAGTATGGAAAGAGGGCGATTCTAAACATGTTCACAATGAATTCAAAGGCGATCAAATTGAAATCTGTGTCTATTTTTATTTCAAGGAAAGAGTAACTATTTGAGATTTGGCACAAGCGATTTACTTTCCGAGTAAAACAAAAAAAAGTTTGAGTAAAACAAAAGCAATCTTTTTATTGGCAATCTTTGTAGCAATAATAATTATTTTTTGAAACAAAATTTGATATCGAATGAGAAGGAGAGACAAGCAAAAACAGAAAATTCTTGAGCAGATAAACATGTTCTAGCAAAAATGCCAAAAAAAAAAAAACATTAATGAAAAATAATTTAGTTTTTGGAACACTGAAAAAACCAAAGTTTCAAGATAAAAATTATGTTATTTTAGAAGCGTTTGATTTTTTTTTAAATAATTAATTAGTTTAACATTATTGACATTTTAAAAAAATGACAAGAATTTTTTAAAATGTCAATAATGGCGGAGATAGAGGGATTCGAACCCCCGCGGATTTTGCTCCCTAACAGTTTTCGAAACTGCCCCCTTCAGCCACTTGGGTATATCTCCGTTATAAATATTTTTAGAATAATTTTTCCTAGATTGTGGATTTCTAGTGTTTTCCTTAACTTTATACAACAAAAATTATGTTGAAAAAATGAGAAAGTAGATTTACATTTCCTCCTCTTACTTATTCATCCATCGGAAAAAGAAAAATAATAACAACTAATAAACATAATATATAAATGAACTTAGAAAATATAACCTTATCGGAAAAAACCAAAAAAAATTTACGCCAAACTGGCTACCAACAATTAACCAACATTCAATTACAAACCATTCCTCTAGTGTTGGAAGGTCGAGACATTATTGCTCAATCTCAAACCGGAACCGGAAAAACTGCTGCCTTCCTTATTCCAATTTTGGAGAAACTAGAAGTAATTTTCAAACCACAAGTACTTATTTTAGTTCCTACTCGGGAATTGGCTTTGCAAGTGAGCGAAGAAGCCCGCAAATTGTCCCCGCACAATAATTTACGGGTTTTGGCAGTTTTTGGTCAAGATTCTATCAGAGAGCAATCAAAATCGTTTCGTCGCGGAGTAGATGTAATAATAGGAACTACGGGGAGGGTTATTGACCACATTTTTAAACAAAAAACTTTTTGCTTGGATTATCTAAAATTTGTAGTTCTGGACGAAGTGGACGAAATGATTAACCGGGGGTTTTTAGCCGATGTAGAAAAGATACTAAAAAGGGTTCCTGCAAAACGCCAAACTCTGTTTTTTTCCGCTACCGTCTCCGATGAGGTAGAAGGATTTGCCCGCAAATTTGCCAAAAATCCCTCTCTTATTACCAACCCAACTAACGATTTACCAAGTAATACTGAGCATTATTTTATAGAAATCGCTTCCCCGCGACAAAAAAAGCAAAATTTAGTCAATTTTCTTTCGGCGAACCAACTAGATTCAGTAATCGTTTTTGCTAATACTAAGAGAAAGGTTGAAGAAATAAAAAATAATTTGCTCGATAATCATTTACGAGTTGATTGTATTCATAGTGATTTATCACAGAACAGAAGAACAAGAGTCTTCCAGAACTTTCGGGCTAAGAAAATTTCTTTGTTAATTGCTACTGATGTTGCAGCTCGCGGGTTAGATATTAAAGATATTTCTTATGTTATTAATTATGATTTTCCCCAAAATCGAGAATTTTATATCCACCGAACTGGACGAACAGGAAGGGCAGGAGCCAGCGGCAAGGCTATAACCTTTATTAACTCTCCTCGAGAAAAAAGTCAACTGCTAAATATAGCACGACAAAGAAATTTCAAAGTAAAAAAATTTAATCAATTTCTAGCATAATATTTTTCCTTTAATACTTTGATTTAATGTTGATTAAACTATTTTTTAGAAACAAAAAAATTATCCTTAAGATAAAATCGTCATAAACGATTTTTATCTTCTTTAGAATAGTCAATATTAACTCTTTTGGTAGCAATAATTTCATCCTGATTAATTTCAGATTGGTTTTCTAAGTAAATTAAATCACTAGTAGTTAAATCAACATGGTTGAGGCTTATGTCGATATTCAAGGCTCGGCATAATTTTCCTGGACCATTAGTGTGATAGTAAATTTTTTTCTTTTCGTCTTGGTGGGAACTGACTGGAATAGTATGACCTTCAAGAGGCTCAGCAGCTCTAATCAGTACTCCTTGTGGGTCTCCTTTAACAGAAGAAGCAATATTGAAACAGTAATACATGCTATAAATGAGGTAAACATAAGCACAACCGCCGCGATTATGCAAAGCGGCAGATTTTCATTTCGACCTATTTTCTAGATGAGCATGACAAGCCCGGTCAATTTTTCCGATATAGGCTTCGGTTTCGACAATTTTAACTTTGATAATTTTACCATTAATATTTCTCACTAGTGTTTTACCAAGTAATTTTTGGGCTAGTTCAACCGCGTCAACAGTGAAAAAATTAGGATTAACAATACGCATAAAAAAAATATATCTAATTCATTGCACTTCAAATTCTTCTAGAAATCTTGATATTATCAATGATCAGGATTTTATTGATTTATTTTTTTAGTTGTGATAATGAAATAAAATTTACGCTTAATATAATGATTAATTTTATTATTAAAAAAGAAGAATCTGATCAAACTATAATTAGTTTCCTCAAAAAAAAATTTAGATCCACTCCCCTAAGTCTAATTTATAAGTTATTTCGTAACAAAAAAGTCCAAATCGGTAGAAAAAGCATTCGTTATTATCATTATCGTTTAAAAAAAAAAGAAAAAATTACTGTTTGAGATAGTTTACTAAAAATTTGCCAACCTAAGATTACTCTCCCTACTAAGACTGAAGTAAATTTCGAAATCATTTATGAAGATGAAAACATTATATTAGTAGTAAAAGAACATAACATTGAAGTTCACAGTAGCAAAAGTAGTGATTGTTTAAATAATGCTGTAAAATACTATCTTTATCAGCAAGATCCTGATAAATATCAAGAACAAACGAAATCATTATTCATAATAAATGCTCTTCATCGCCTTGACAAATTAACTAAAGGATTAGTTATTTACCCAAAAAATCCTCCGGCTAAGAAAATGTTATATAATGTCATTAATGATAAGAAGAAAATAACTAAGAAATACTTAGCCGTCTGTGAAAATAATACTAAGAAAGCACTGCCTAATTACATAAGTGGCTATTTATGAAAAGATGAAAAAGAGAAAAGGATGAAATTTTCCCCTAATCCTCAACAAGAACAAACGAAACAATGTTCTATGGAAATAAAAAAAGTGGACCGGGGGAATAATAAACTGCTTCTTGAGATTACTTTACATACTGGTCGTAAACACCAAATTAGAGCTATTTTGTCCTATTTAGGTTGTCCGATTATCGGTGACAAAAAATATGAAAGCAAAATAGAAATAAAAAATAAGATTTTTTTGTTTGCTTACAAAGTATTATTTAATAATTTGATTTTTCCATTCTCTTATTTAAATAAAAAAACATTTGAGATTGACGTAAATTTACGAACATTATTTAAAGAAAAGATTTAAAAACAAGCTTCAACAGGTAAGGTTGAATTGAAAATCAATCAAATGCTATTAAAAATTAATGATATATGCAAAGTAAAATGTCCAAACTTTGACTCTGAGCCAAAAAGTTGTATAAAAATATTCTTAGGTTGTTTTTTTTGTCTCCGAATTCTTCTAGAAATCTTGATATTATCAATGATCAGGACTTTATTGATTTAGTCAACAATAAAATTAAGTTATTAACATGAACAAGAAAAAATTCTATAAACGTTACTTCTTACCAAAGATATTTTAACTTTCTTAAGGAACTAGAATTAACGGAAGAATTCTCTATCATTACTACACGTGGTAACTTAGTCATTAAAGGAGTTAGCCTCCATCCTATATTGAAAAATAGTAATAATAAAAAAGTGATCATTTTTTGTCATGGTGTAACTAATAACAAATGATCACTTTTTTATATTATTCATTTAGTTCTCCAAAGGGGTTATCAAGTAATTAATTATGACGCGCGTAATCATGGATCATCCGAAAATTCCATCAATACTTTAGGACAAGAAGAATCTTGTGATTTACAGGATATTATTGGTTATGTAAAAAAAACCTATCAGCCTGAAAAAATTTGTCTTTATGGATTTTCTATGGGAGCGGCAACCTGCCTTTTTTGGATCAGCTATTTCAGTGGGGGGAATAATTCCGAAGTAAAATTGGTTGTTTCTGAATCCTCATTTGAAGATTTTTCTGGAACTTATGAATATATTTTAGGAAAAGGAATTAATTATTACTGAAAAAAAATATTAGTTGACAAATTAATTGAGAATAAGTTAAAAAGTACAAAACAAGCCCTAAAAGAAATATCTCCATTTATTAACATGCCATGGCGGCTACCTGTTAAGTTATTATTACTTCATGGTTTAGAAGATTCTATTGTTGAATGAAAGTGTTCGCTTAATTTTTATCATAGATTAAAAAGAACTAATAAAAAAAAAATTAATCTTTATCTCTTCAAGCATGCTGACCATGGTGAAGTTTCTTTTATAGGTGATCATGTTCCTGATAGTATCAGGTGAAGAACGAGCAAAAAAGAATCTCAAAAATATAGCACTTTTACTGAGTTGTTGTATAATTATTTGCAAAAAAATTTATAATTTAACTAGCAGTCTAGTCTGTTAAAAAAATCTCATTTTTAAATCCTTGATAAAAAACCTGCGGACATCACGAAGAATATAAATTTACTTGTTTAGAGATTTTAGTAGCGATTAATTTTTTATTTTATTTATAGAATAATTAGCCTTTAAAAAAAAATTAATCTCTTGCTCGGCAGCTTCTTCGCTATCAGAACCATGAATGGCGTTAGCCTCTATATTCTTGCCATAAATTTTTCTGATTGTTCCTTCCTTAGCCTCATGAGGATTAGTAGCCCCCATAATTTCACGATTAAGTTTGATGGCATTTTCTCCTTCGAGACACATTACTACTACTGGTGAACTACACATAAATTTCACCATTCCTTCGAAAAATGGTCTGTTTTGGTGTTCTTGGTAAAATCTTTTAGCTTTTTGAATAGTTAAATGAACCATTTTCATTCCTACTACTTTTAACCCTTTTTTCTCCAAAAAATTAATAATTTCCCCAATTTGATTTTTTTTAACGATATCAGGTTTAATAATGGAGAGTGTTTTTTCAATTCTCATTATATAAATATAATTTTATTAATAAATTAGTTAAAAAAATGTGCAGTTTTGAAAAGACAATAAACTTCAACTGTTAGACTTGTGGTAATCTTATGATAATAATGTTGACCTTTTCTTTTTTAGTTTCTACCATATACTTTTTGCTTGTATAGAATAGAAAGCAAATTTATTTAAGAAAAGTTTTGTAATGTAAAACTATAATATATGTCAAGATATATCGGTCCTTTTTGAAAAAAATCCCGTAGCTTAAGCTTTTCTCTACTTTGAAACAAAAAGGAATTTAGAAAAAATATTACCCAAAAAAAAAAAACAAGAGAATCTCTTTATAAATTGCAACTAAAAGAAAAGCAAAAAATTAAGTATGGATATGGCTGACGTGACAGACAAATGAAAAATGAATACATGAAAATTAAGGCTAAATCAAGAGATACTAACATCAATCTCTTGGTGATTTCAGAAATGCGTCTTGATAGCTTAGTTTTTCGATCAGGATTAGTTAACACTCTTAACTTTGCCCGGCAATTAGTCAGTCATAAACATATTTTAGTTGATGGAAAAACAGTAAACATTCCTTCTTATAAAGTAGAAGCAGGACAAGTTATCATTTTAAAAGAAGAAATGAAACAAAATGAACTAATTAAAAATAGTTTAGAACAAAACATTAAAACTCCTTCTTATATTGCTTTTGACAAAAAAGAACTAACGATTGCTTATTTGAGACGTTTTACTCATGAGGAATTAGAGCAAGGAATAAACACTTCCTTGGTAACAGAATGATATAACAGGAGAATATAGACAAAAAAAGCTAGTTTATGAATAATTTTTACTAACGTCCGCTATTTGCTGTTGTTAGCAAGAGCGTATTTTTTTAAAGATATGAGTTAAAAAGAAAAATAGGGAGATAAAATTAAAATATTACACAAACAACAAGCACTTTGAAAGTTAGTAGCAGAGAAATTATCCGAAGAATTATCAAAAGACAATGCTCCTCGCTGGTTAAATACGCATGGATTAGGAGTTTATTATTTCCATGTTAGAATTGATGAAAGTAATAGATATTATTCGAATTATAAAGAATATGAAAAGTGAGAATAAAATCGCTACCATCTTCTTTCAATTTTTTTCCTATTCAACAATTTAACTAACTTTTTTTTGCCTCTTCCTGGTAGGCTTCTTGACACTCTTTTAATAGTTTTTCGGCTTGCTCTTTACTTTCAAATTGACCTACCTCTACTTTTTTATTTTCTAAATCCTTATAGTGGGAAAAAAAATGAATAATTTTCTTTTTCCTTTTCTCCGGAACATCCTCTAAATTCTGGATATGTTTTAATTCGGGTTCATCATTATCCACTGCTAATAACTTGTCGTCTTGTTCGCCATTATCAATCATTCTTAAAACTCCAATAATTCGTACTTTAACATAATTTCCGGGCGGAGTATTCTTTTCAGTTAAACAAATAACATCTAATTCATCTCCGTCAGGTGCTAATGTTTCAGGAATAAAACCATATTTTTCCGGATAATGCATAGCCACTGATAAAACTCTATCGAGTTCTAATTTTTTTGTAATCGGATTGTATTCATATTTATCAGAACTACCCTTTGGTATTTCCACGTACATTTTTATTTTCATATACTATATCTTTTTATTATCTTGTCAAATTTCTATTATGATGTCTTGAAAACATAATTTATTGATAAATTTATGCACAATCAAGAGAAAAGTATTCGAGAATTTACTCTGAATTTAGTTTTAGTCATATCTTTGTTGATACTAACCAAATTTCTTATTTCTGTCTGGTCGGTTCTTAAAACTTTACCAATTTTAACTTTTAATTCTATTGGTTCATGTGTAAAAGGGTTTAAACTAATTCTAACTTCTCCCAACTAATCATTTTTTCGAGCATGGCAATGAGGGTCATTAACTTTATATTGTTTAGAGGAAAAATTAGGGGGTGCAGATAAATCAATAATATTTTTCACTGCTTTTTCCTATTGTTTAAATTAGCTCAGTCTTTTTTCAGTTTCAACAAAAGCAAAATAGGTAAAAATAACGTAATCAGTAGATAGCACTTGAAGAAAATTGAACATTTTACTGTCACTAATTTTTATGTAAGGCAAATTACGAAAAGCACGCGTTATTTCTTGTTTGTTTGCTTCTTCTTTTCCTAAAATTATTAAGGCATTTTTGATTTTAACTGGCAAGATATTGATAAAATTTGCTGCTTCTTTAGTTTTATAATAATCAAAGTTTATCTTGTCAACTACGATTATTTTTTTATCCTTCATTTTTAATCCTAGAAGAGACTGAAAAGACTTTTTTTTTTCTTTTTTATTGATATCGAGAGAATAATTTCTTTTTCCGTTTGGACCAAAAGCTATACCTCCTCCACGAAACTGAGGAGCATATCTATCTCCGTGGCGAGCATTACCTGTCCCTTTCTGCCGATAAATTTTTCTAGTACTGCCAGCAACCTCTCCTCTACTTTTTACTTTACTATTGCCTTTTCTTTGATTAGCTAAGTAATAACGATTAGAAAGAGAAATGTTTCGGGAAGAAAAAGAAGTTTGCCAAATTGAATTACCAAGTGGAAAGTTCCCGATTGCCTCACCCTTATTATTAATGATTTCTATTTGTTTCATATTTCATATTATAACTGTTTTTGTTAAATAACAGTAAGTAACTTTAGCTCTTTATCATTAAATTTAACATTTCAACAACCTATATAAGTAATATTTTAGTAGTATGATTAGCAGGGAAAAACTATAATGAATATCAATTTATATCTATAATTGTTAATAGTAACAAATAAAAAAATATTACTAAATCTTTTGTGGTGTCGAAAGAGCTTTTTTTTGGTTTTGCTTCAACCACTCCCTATCATTTTGAATAATTTCAGCAAGAAAATTGCGAGTGGAAATAAGCGTCTTGATAGCTTAGTTTGTTAATTTGATACACTACATTTTTTAATTCTTTTACATGTTGAACCTCATATAATATTAATAATTATAGACATTAGGACAAGTAATAAAAAAAATTAAATAATTTTTAGTAGGAAGATTCAAGTCTGGTTCTCTGAACAATTTTGTAATAAGCCAATATTCCTATCATGGCAGCATTATCAGTAGAATATTTTTTTTTAGGGATGAATACTTTTATTTCTCTATCCCATTTTTGAATATTTTTTATTAAACAGTTTCTTAAAAACTTATTAGCAATTACTCCCCCGCCAACAATAATAGTTTTCGACTTTTTTATTAATCAAGCATTTTTCAATTTTTTTGTTAATATTTCGACTAAAGTATGTTGTAAAGAACAAGCCAGATTATTAATATTTATATTTTTTCCTTCCTTGCTTACCAATCGACTAATTTCGCTTTTTAAGCCACTGAAACTAAAATCACAGCTTTTGTCATTTTTCGGCAAAGGTAATTTATAAGTATTTTTGCCTGATAGCGCTAATTCTTCGATAATAGGACCACCAGGGTAGTTATGGCCTAATAAAATTGCTGACTTATCTAAACATTCTCCGATAGCATCGTCGCAAGTTTCTCCCAAAAGAACAAAATCTAAATGATTATTTAATTGATAAATTTGAGTATGACCACCGCTAATAATCAGAGCCAAAGCCGGAAATTCTCATTCTTCATTTTTTTCTAACAAACTAGCATAAACGTGTCCTTCTAAATGATTGCAGGGAATAAGCGGCTTGTTGAGGTATAAAGAGAGAGTTTCCGCAACTGTTTTACCAATCTGTAAACAAATAATTAATCCCGGTTTTTCAGTATAGGCAATGTAATTAATTTTTTCAGGAGAAACTTTGGCCTCTTTCAGAGACTGCAAAAGAACTCTTTGAATATTTTTAACATGCAATTTAGCTGCTAAACTTGGCATTACTCCTCCATATTTTTGTTGTTCTAATATTTGGGAAACAGTGATATTACTGAGAACTTTTTTATTTTCTAAAATAGCAATGCTAGTTTCATCACAGCTAGTCTCGATAGCGATAATTATCATAGAAATTAACTCATTCATTGTACTAATTTTTTAGTGTATTTTCACAAAAAGATAATCTAATTATAAAAATATTAATCAGTATTCATAAGATCTTATTATGTTATCTATTTCAAAAAGTTAAGCTGATAAGAAGGTTCTGAAAAATTTACCTTTTAAGAAGGATTTCTATCCTAGTTATTCATTCACCAGTATTTTTTGTTTCTAGTGTTATAAAAATTTTTGGCTTCTTACATTTTTGTTTAGATGAATTTCCAAAATAAAAATGTTAATCTAGTCAACTAAATACGGAGTGATAGATGAGTATTGTGTTTTTATTAGTGTTTCACTTGCACACAATACAAAAATTATGTATAGATAGGATCTTGTTATAAACCAAAACACTTATATAATCTTTATAGATGTTTATAAACTTATTACCTTATATTTTTTTTAGGTTTCTCTTTGAGTTTCTTATTAATAATTAGTTTCGGCAGTCGTTTGAGAGTATCGAAAAACAAGATAGTAAAATGCTTAAAATAGCTTTAAAGCAAGAATGATATGAAAGTGAATTTAAATTTTCAAGTAAATAGTTTTTTGGAACGTCACGATTGTTGAGATATTTCGCTAAAAATTGGCTCGGGCGGTTCTGAATCATCAGCAGGCGGAGTCGTTTTCAAAAAGACAGACGGAACAGATTTTCTAGGAGGGAAAAAATATAATACTTTATTACTTCCAATAAATTTTATCAGCGGAGGAACATTAAAAGAAAATCAAGGAGACCCAAAACGCGAGCAAATTAAATTCGAAATAGAAGAATATCTTTTAGAAGATGCCGCAAGAGAAGGTACTTTGCGGGTTAAGCCAGCGCAAAAAGTAGAAACAGAGATATCATTTATTCTTTTGAAAGTCCGTGAAGACAAACAAAAAAAAGTCTTATTACTAGAAATAGAAAAACAAGGAGAGAAAACATTTACCAAATATCTACAACAAAAAGTAAATTACATAATTTTAGAAAAAGAAGTAGTAGAAGTATGAGAAAGAAAGGGTGGCGTTCCTCTTTTAAGTCAGCGAAGTGCGGATGCGAATGGAAAAACAGTGGAACCGGGAAAATTTTCGGCTCTTAATTGGGGGAAAAAATTTACTTTTACGCAATTCGATTGAAACGATAAAGTTTCTCCTAAATTGGTTGGGGGTGGTTTCAATAAAAAAGAGAGAGTTAAATTTTATGAAGGCTTTAAGGCTATTGAGAAAGAAGCGACAGGAAAAAAAGTTTTCTGAAATGAATGAGTAATAGAGAAATTTGCTGGTGATGAGGCAGTTAAAGATAGAAGTCCAATTAGTAGTAAAGAACCGATTTTAAAAATTATCCTTGAAGATACTTTTAGGGGTATTAATATTGAGAAGGAGGAAAATGAATGAACTGCCGAATTAAAAGAGTTAGAAAAAATAAAAAATGAAATTAATGATAAACGATTAACCACTTCTAATAACTTGGCAGAAATTAATGGATATATTGAAAAATTAGAAGCCTACAAAAATAAAAATAATAAAATTAAAAATTGAGCCTGGGATATTTGGGATTATAATATTCATCACAAGGTAGAGATTAGTACGAATTTAAGTGCTTTAAAACGACAAAAAAAAAGAATAGAAAATAAAGAAGAAGAATTATTTTATATAAGGACACCAAAAAAGAATATCAATTTTAAATTTAAAATTATCCAAAATAACAGTAATGATTTAAACTATATTTTTGATGTTGAGCCTTTTAATTATCAAGAGGATTCGGGCATTGCTTTAATAGGTCAAGTAATTATGGGAAAATATGCAGGTTGTGAGAAAGAGAATGACTTAAAAAACTTAGCCCCAGGAACAGAAATTAGTCTTCAAGCTGACTATATAGAAAAGGTGATAGGCCGACCGGTTGATGGTTATACGATTGAAGTGGGTCATGAATGAGAAGTGGAAGGAGTAAAACACCACGGCTTAGTCTTGTCTTCCCAGAGTGATTGAACAATAACCGCATTAACCACCGCGAAACTCACACCATCCCCGGCGGAAATTAATATTAATGAGGAAGTGAAAAAAATAGTGGAATTGCAAAATAAACTAAGTAAAGTATTTCCCGACTTCAAAGAAAAAGAACTATGAGGAAAATATTTAATTAACCTGATAAATGAGAAAGATGAATATGACAATGAGATAAATAGTTGGCTAGAAAATGACCAAAGAGCCGTTAGTTATCTAAAACAATTAGCCGATAATGGTTATCTGCCCACCGATAAATTAGAATTTCATCAAGCACTTTCGCAGGGAGGGCAAGCAAAGATTGATTATGTTCCTGGAAAAAAAGTTAAGAACATTACATTTTCAGTTTGAGAATGAAAAAAGCGAAATGCTGATATGTTTTTTGATTGTAATTTTAATGATTTAAAAGACACTTTTTACCTTAAAGCAAAAAGCAACCAACCAGCCCAAGAACGACAAGAAAGAAAAATAAAGGAATTAATTAACCAAGCAGTTGGTGAAGGAAATTTTCAATTTGAAACTGACACCTGAAAAAGCATAAACAAATTTGTTAGAAATAGTAGTGATTATGAAAAATTAAGAAAATTCCTAGAAGCCATAAAAAAAATTAATGATACAGAAAAGTTCTGTTTAGCTCCCAATATAAGTCCCAAAATCACCCAAGAAGAGCGAGAAAAAATTTTTTATCACCCTGACTTATTCAATCAACCAGGAACTGGCGAAGGCTTTATTTATTCAAGAATATTAGCTGACATTTCCGGAATTTTCGCTGATTTTACCAACCGAGAAAAATTAACTGGATTAGAAAATTTCATCGACGGAGGAAAAAATCTTTTAAAAGACGTTGCTGGAAAAGTTAAATGATTGCTGGTTTATTGTAATCATAATATCGTTGTCGCTAATTTAAAAGAAGCTACTAATTTACAGAATACTCATGAGTTTTATGCCAAGGCGGAGCAGGAACTAGAAACTAATCCTTATTCTAAATGAGTTCTGAAAAATATCCATGGGGACAATTGGAGGGCAATATTTAATGAAAAATGTCAAGAACTAAAGACTGCTAATGAAAAACCAGCCACTGCCGTTAATAAACAAATAGATTTATCTAATCAAGAAACGTCGGTTTTATTAACTAATTTAAAAAAATTAAACATTAAACTTATTGAGAAAGAATTAAAAGCACTAGATAAAAGTAAAGATTTAAGCAATCTAATAACAAAATTAGCCCCTGAAAACCAAAATTTTGTTAATGAAATTAACTTAGCCGGAGAGCAAGACCAGATTGAAACAATAAAAAACCGAGTGTCTACAGATATTGCCAAGGTAAAAGCAACTATAGCTAAAGAAAAAAAAAATCTGTTAAAAAATAATAATGCAGAGAGAAATATTCTTTCTTCTAGAAATACATTCTTAGAAATAGATCCTTTCACCAATGCTCAATGGTCCCATCCAACCCGAAACGATTTAAGAGGAAAAACAGCTTTAACTGTTAATGAAATAAACGTAATTAATGATACTACTCTAAATACTACTAATTCCATTAAAGAATCAGCAGTATTACTAAGTCTTCTTCGCACTATCATTAGAAATGAAACAAGAAATGGTGGTTGAGTGCCTCTAACCAATTTGAACACTCCTGCTGCAGTAAATAGAGTAATTAACAACTTTCGACTAGATAATTTTAAAAAAATTGAGAGTTTTTGAGAAGAATATAAAAACGATGTCAACAGCGATAAAGGAAAGGCTTGAATTGTAATAAACAATAACTTAAACAATGTAGCAATAAATATTTTCAATAGATTTGGAGATTTATACGTCGCAAACGAGTCTCTAATCCAAAGCAATGTTTTAAATAAAAAAGCAAAAAACTGTAATATTTGTTCTCAAAAAATTCAAACCCAACTTGATAAAAATAAAGATTGAGAAGTAAAAAGAAAAGAATACTGACAGCAAAAATTAGAAAAAAAGTGTGTTTGTGACTCTCCAGTTAGAAAAGATAATTATTATAATGTTCATGCTTATTCTTCTGAAGCAAATCAGGAAAAAAAATCAACTTCTCTTCATAAATGCAAAAAATGTTGTAAAGTGATTAAAACAGTTTCTAGTAATGTTTATGGTGACGAGTTGGTAGAAACGAATAAATCTTGCATCTGTAAAACGGCAAAGATAAACAGGGAGAACATTTTGAGCTATTTCAAACAGCACAATATTCAATATATTAAACTTTTTAAAGACAACAAAATTATCATAAAGAGTAAAGAAAAAGAAGAAGAAGAAGAAGAAATAAATACTGAGAAACTAAAACAAATAAAAAGCTATATCGAAGAACAAAATAAGAATTCTTTATTTTTAGCTGATTTAGAACAAAATAATCATCCTAATCCTCTTTCTAAGAAAAGTCTCTATACTGGCTTGACTATAGTAGCAATATTTGTTGTAGGTGTAATTGCTTATTTACTAGTAAAAGATAGAAGAAAAAAATAAATGTTTATAAAGAGACGTTTTAATCTTTTTTTAACCAATCTAAATGTTAGTGATTGCAAAAAAAATAGTTTGTTCAATAAGAATCTCTAATTTGATCAGTAAAGATTGTTTTATTCTGCCCTGTCAGTTATTTTTTTACTTTCCAATTGTTATCAAAATAACGGAAAACGAAAAAATGATAACATTCAACTTAATATTTGACAAATAAAGTTATCATTTGTTTTTTATTAATCATATTATCCATAATTTGCAGCGTCAGTATTGTTGTTTTTTTTCTTTGTTAACCTTCACAACAAAAAAAAAATTTAAACCTAAAGTTATTAGTTATTTTTTATAAAAATACAGCGTTTTATTAGGAAAATTCTTGATCTACGATAGAAAACGTTTTTTTAGCAGGATAACCTGAAAATCTTATTTTTGAAAATAAGATTTTCTTGTACGCGACTTTTTTTAAGCTTTTTTAGGAAAATAGCCAGCAACATTATTATTTCTTGCTCCTTTATATTCAAATTCTTTTTCTCCGCTAAAATTACATTCTATTCTGCATTTGTTGTCAGAACTAACAGCAGGAAACCATGTATGTCTTACTCCACAAAATGCATTTCCTAAATTTTTACCGTTCTTAGTAAAAAACACGATACCGGTTTGGGGATAGTAACCACATCCTATAACGTCTCCAATTTCACCCCATGTTTCACTGTAAGATTGTCCTCCGTAACTATTATTACAAAATTTATTCCCATCATCTGAATGATATGCCACAGATTCTTTATGCCACCCTGGGAATCTAATAGTTATTTTTAAATTAGTAATCAAATCAACAAAATTATGTATTTTTGCAGATCTACTTTAGTTAACAGAAGTAAAAATAAAACCTGAAATTGGGATAAGGTCTCGTCGCCAATCCCATAGCTATAGCGGTTTTTTTTTTATTAGGATTTGACAATATTTTTATTTCGTAGTAAAAAAATGAGAAATTTTCCGTTATTTGATTTGAAACTGGTGTCGTTGTGTCATTAATAAATTCTTTGTTATACGATGATTGTGTTGAATCTGTATTCACAGATAATTCGTTATTTTTTTCTTTATTTAAAAAGCTGCCAAAAGGATCAAACATTGGGTAATTTGCTTGTACAATTACTTCTAAACTCTTTTTTTTAAATTCTACTATAAGTCCGTCATTGCAAATGGTTACAATTTTAGCATCAATAACTTCTTTATCTGGTCTAATTTTCCAGGCTTTTACTCCTAACTTCTTGATATGTTGAATATGTTCAGAAGATGGTTCCTCTTCAATTGGTGGATATTTCTTAGAAAATTTTTCTCCAGCAATGTACGATCTATGCTTAGACTCATTTTTTAGTCCATAAAAAAATGATTTTTCAGGAGCTGGGCTAACCTCTTTATAAGAAGGTGGTAAAATTTTATCTCCATAAATGTCCGAAAGCGATGGATATATAGAATTTATTGAAGGCGAGTTATTATTTCTTTCTTTATCATCGTAAAACAAAGATGCTTCTATATCAAATGAATTTTCTTTTTTATATTCCTTGCTAATTTCATAACATTTCCAAATTCCACAGATGATTACCAGTAAAATGAGAAATGCCAATATTGAGAATACAGTAATACAATAGTTTCCGCAATGCTTTTCTCCGCCTACTCCATAATAAAAAAACACCCAACCTGAACCTGAAGACGAACGAGTCATGCTAGTAGTAGAAGAGGAACCGCTATAACCACTATTAGTGCCGGCACCTGCGCCTCCTCCTTTAGATAAAACTAAAGATGTTTTAGAAAAAAGAGTAAAAAACCATAAAAATAAAGCAATATAATCTTTTTGTAACATTTTTTGAAGCTTAAAAGTTACCAAAAATCTTTTGTTTATTTATATAGCTTTTTAAAACGTCTAGATAAAACAATTTGATAAAGAAATAATAGTTTTGAAAAAATGTTTTTCACGATTTTCTGCATTTTCTCATCGACATAATAATGCAGAATCTCATATTGTTCTTGATCTTGATACGAAAAAAATAATAACCATAAAGGTAATCGAATATTTAAGAACAATATTTATATTCCTAGTTTAGTGTTCATTTTCATTAATGATCTTAAAGCTTTTTATCATGGAACAATATATAAATTTCTTTCTGAATCGTAATTGTCATTATTATGAAATAAATTATAGCAAAGTAACACAGAATAAATTAATAACAAAAAAACGAAGTTCTTTCAAAAATTAAACAGGAAAGATTTATTTTATTAAACCATCACGTAATAATAGAGAGAGAAATGTAAACAAAAAAGGAGCGATATTAGTAAGTCAGAAAAAAACTTAAACCGATGATTATTTTGATAAAATATCGTAACTACCTAAAGAGTATAAATAGTTTGAGTATTAAGATCTATTACAAAAACAAAGCGAAAATGATCAACTAAATGACTCATAGTTTACTTTTACAAAGCACTAAGAGTAACAATATTGAACTATTGAATGTTCTTAACTGCTCTATTTTGAGGTTTTTAACAAGGATAACTAGTAGAACTGAAAAACAACAATATTGAGCAAATTAAAAAAGTATGGTTTTGATTCAAAGTGATGCAAATTTTTAGTTTAGCTATTTTTTTTATAGAGCGATTTTAAATGATTATGTATTGTTAAATTCTTATTAAAATGTTCTATTATAAGATGGATCTAAAGAAAGTTAAAAATACTCTTTTACTACCCAAAACTAATTTTCCTTTAAAAAACGCAAACCACTTAGAAAACGAAAAAAAAATTAGAGACTTATGAGAAGAAAGAAAAATTTACCAAAAAATTTTAGAAAAAAATAAAAATAATCCCTCTTTTATTCTCCATTCGGGTCCTCCTTATGCTAACGGTAAAATTCATTTGGGGCATGTTTTAAATTTCCTGGTTAAGGATATTATTGTCCGTTGGCAGGCTTCAATGGGTCATTATACTCCCTTTCTACTTGGTTGGGACGCTCATGGTTTGCCTATCGAACACAAAATGCTGCAAGTTTATCCGGACAAAAAAAATGATTTGCGACCATTTTGCCATCAATTTGCTTGTGAACAAGCCCAAATCCAGCGAGAACAATTAAAAAAGTTAGGATTATTCACTGATTATGAAAAGTATTATATAACTTCGGATAAAAATTATGAAGCCGAGCAATTAAGAATTTTTGGCGAAATGGTAAAAAAAAACTTAATTTATCAAGGATTTAGACCAATTCATTGGTCTTGCGGACACGAAACGGCTCTGGCAGAAGCCGAAATAGAATATTACGAAAAAAAAGATACTTCTCTTTATTTTAAAATTACCTTGTTAGAAAACTTTTTTGGTAAAGAAAATGTTAATCTTTCGGTTTGAACTACTCAGCCTTGAACTATACCTGCTAATCAATTGGTAGCAGTCAAAAAATCGGCTTCTTATGCTTTGGTGAACTATAATGAGGAATATTTAATAACTCTCGAAAAAAGTCTTAATTTGTTAAACAATGAAGAAAGGTTAGCAAAAGTAGAAAGAATATTCTTAGGTGAAGAATTACTAGGCAAGGCTTATCTTCACCCTTATCGGAAAGAAATAAAAGGATATATTGTTGATGGTAGCGATTTTATTGAGGAAGGAGAGGGAACTGGCCTAGTTCATTTAGCACCTGCTTTCGGGGCAGAGGATTTTGCGGCGGCAAAAAAAGAAAAATTAGTTATTGAATGTCCCCTAGAACCTAATGGCTATTTTAATGAAAAAATTGGAATTCCAGAAATAATCAATAAACATTATTCAGAAGTTAATAATTATATTATTACTGATTTAGAAAAAAGAAATCTAATAATAAAAAAAAAAATAATTACTCATAGTTACCCCCATGATTGGCGTGATAAAAGTCCACTGGTTTATCGCCTAACTAAACAATGATTTATTAAAGTAGAAGCAATAAAAAAGGAGTTATTAAAAAATATCCAAGAAGTAAAATGATATCCTAATTGAACGGAAGAAAAAATGTGGCAAATAATAACGGCTCGGGAGGATTGGTGTATTTCTCGCCAAAGAAAATGAGGTGTGCCTATTCCAATTTTATATAAAAATGATGAACCGATACTTAACTCAGAAATTATTGATTATGTTGCTGAAATAGTTGCCAGTCGTGGTTCCGATTGTTGGTTTAATGGTAGTATCTTGCCGCTTTTGAGGGAAAAATTTCCAAATTTGATAAATGAAAAAACTGTTTTAGGACAAGATATTATGGATGTTTGATTGGATAGCGGAGTTTCTCATTGATGCATTTTGAAAAAATAACAATAATCAAATTACACAAATTTTTCACAATTTTACTATTTTTTTTTTTGTAATGGTTTTTCATAACACCTAATTTAGTAGATTTTTTTTGAGTATTTTTTTTCAATAAAGAAACAGTTCGCGATGATCTTCAACGGTTAGATTTTGAGAGCGAATCTTCGTTGAATAGTTTTTTTCATAAAAATATTTTTTTCAATCCTTCTCTCTATCACCAGAAAAAGCCAAAAGATTGTTTCAAAGAGTTTTACGACGGAAAAAAAAGCAATTCTTTAAAAATTTTAAAAAGGAAACTAACTGTTGTTTAGATACACAAACGTTCTTGTCTTTTCAAGGCTTAACTGTTACTAATGATCCATCTACACTAGGAACAGGCTTAAAAATATTTCGTGGTATCTCAAAAACAAGTTTAGTTTCAGCTAAATAATTAATAAAAATTGACAGAGCTGAATATTTAGAGGAATACTTAGTGGAACTGGACACTCATTTTTGTCCTACTTCTTTTTGAACCAAAAAAACAAAATATTTGAATAAATGATGCTGGAATAGCAAGTTAATTATCAAAGAATTAGCTATACAGTAGGGTAAATTACCAATAACCACTATAGAACTGTCCTTGTATTCTAGGCAGAATTTCTCTCAATCGATTGATAAAGCGTCTTGTCACAAATAAATTATTCGCTCGCTTTTGTTTTTTTTTTCCAATCATTGAAACAATTTTTTATCCTTTTCTAAGCCGATGATTTTTTTACAATTAGTTTTAACTAATTCATTAGTTAAATCTCCATAACCACTGCCGATTTCAATTATTACTGTGTCAGAATTAATCGGACAGATTGCGACTATTTTTTGCAGATAATTTTTATCAAAGAGGAAATTCTGCCCCAAGATTTTATTAGGTTGAAAGATTATTTTCTTTTTAATTTCCTTTGTACAAAAATGAGTCATTCTTTAAAGCAACACTTTGTAACACATAGCTTTTATTTCCTTCATGAGGGTTTTTTTACTATTTTCACTACTAGATAACAGACTAATAAAACAATAATAGCAAATAATGATCCATACAATAAGTTTTTTGTCAAACTATCATTATTATTTTTTAACAGATTTTTTTTTTCTTTAGCTATAGTTGCTTTTACCTTGGCAATATCTGTAGACACTCGGTTTTTTATTGTTTCAATCTGGTCTTGCTCTCCGGCTAAGTTAATTTCATTAACAAAATTTTGGTTTTCAGGGGCTAATTTTGTTATTAGATTGCTTAAATCTTTACTTTTATCTAGTGCTTTTAATTCTTTCTCAATAAGTTTAATGTTTAATTTTTTTAAATTAGTTAATAAAACCGACGTTTCTTGATTAGATAAATCTATTTGTTTATTAACTAAATCATTTATTTTTTGAGAATAGTCTAAATAAATTGGTTTGTTGTGATAGGTTTTGATATCATTAATTAATTTTGCTAGTTTCACAGAGTCATTTTCCTTCTGAGCTTGTTTAATTAGAGGAGCTAGTTCATCTTTTTCTATTTCAATAAAATCATCTTTTTCAAATAGTTTTTTATTTTCTTCAGACTTATATCAGGTAAGTTTTACTGTCTGATATTTATTTTGATCAGTCAGAATTTTCCAAAATTGTTGGGAAGCATTAGTAAGAGCGGGGTGATCATCTCTAATCTCAATAGTATATTTACCTGATTCTCCAGGTTTAGCATCAGAAGAAAGAAACAGCGAACAATGAATGTTTGGTTGGAAAACAGTGGGTCCACGTCCAGCATACCTAAATAAAGCACTAATTTTTTTCTTTATTAAATTTTTTGTTTTTTGTTGCTCTTTATTGCTTAACTTGGTTTTTTTGTTTTTTTTATTGTCTTCCTTAGCAAAACCAGATCTGAGTTTAAGAACTGTTTCTTTCTCTCATTTTTCAAATTTTTCTATTTTCTTTCTTAACTGAACATGAAAGAGTATTTGCCATCCAATTCTCTCTTTTTTGGGAAAATTTTGATTGAATTCCTTCAGAAGAGTTTCTAAATCTTTTTTTTTTTCTTGTTTTCATTTTCGCAGATCATTAGAGGTTTTTAAATCTTTTCACTCATCTTCAGCTTTGCTTATCAATTGAGAGTATTGCTTATTTAATTCTTTTCTTTGCTTTTCTTCTGAATCTTGTTTCTTTATTTCAGTTAACAATCCTTCAACCGTTTTGGCCTTTAGCACCACACTTTTATTTAATATATTATCGAATATTGTTTCTTCTTTATCTAATCTTAATCACGGAGTATTATCACCTTTTTCCCGATAAGAGAAACTACCTTCCTCAATTTTTAAGTCTTGGATTTTTAAAGGGTCATTACTTAAAGCCGAGTAAATTTCCACCACGTTTAAAGAAAATGAACTTTTTTGGCAATGGTCCTTTAATGTGTTTTTATTAATCGCAACTCAATTTTCTTCAAAACATAAAAAAGGAAAAACAGTTCAGTCTCTTAAACGGACTTCTGCTTCTTCGGTTTGCTGGCCATAACATCCGCCTCGGCCACCAATAAAATTAAGATATCTTATTCCCTCTATTTTTAGCTCCTCGGGAACTTTTTTGTCATCGATCTCCTCTTTTATAATATAAGTCGTAATTAAATTAGCTAAGGTTTCATCTTTAATAAAATAGTTTTCTGGGGAATGTTTGATATAACTCTCTTCATGATAATTAAGGAAGCGACTTTCAACACAATTTTTTTCATATCTCTTTCGGTATATCACTCGATATCTTTTAAAGGATTCTTTTTCACAAACTTCTTCCATCACGTTATCTGTAACTACCTTGTGATTAACAATTTTTTCTTCATAATCTGTAATATAATGATTCAAAAATTCGATATATTCACTGATTTCAATAGCTTCTTTAGTTATTTTTTCAGAATAATTGCGTTTTTTTTGAGAAAACAAATAAAAAAAGCTATCTAAAGAATGCTTTTGTTTTTCGGAAACATTATCAAGATTGTCAATAGTTTCCTTTACATCAATTACTTTCGTTTTTTCTAAATCCTTATATTTCTTAAAACTCAGAAAATACTTTCCACTTTTTTCTTTTTCGCCTTCATAAACCAAAATTGGACCTAAATATTGGCTATTTTCATCGGTCAGAGAAACAAAACTAAAATTTCTTTGTCACGAACTAGCATGAAAAACTAGTCATTCACTACTCTTATTTATTTCTTTTAACTGTTCTTTTTTTTCTTTATCCTGGTCGGTTAAGCAAAGTTCTTCAATATACTTATCAACCCAGTAGATAAAACTTTTGCTGTTTGGTACTCTTGATTTAAGAAATAAAGTAAAAACTTCATCAATGGTTATTCTTTGCCCGTTATTATCGACAGCAAAAAGTGCGGGAAAAACAACAATTTTCCTATAACCTTTAACGGCAAGTTCATCTTCATTAACATAATCTTCTTCTTCCTTTTTGAGACAATAACAACATACGGGAAGTTTACCTATTGAATTATTTCTTCAATCTCCAAAAGATTCGTCATTAAGGGTTAAAACTCCTTGATGTTTAAATTTCTCAAAAAAACAATTTTGCCAAAAAAAAGTTATAGATTTTACCAGCAATTCTTCTTTGTCGGCTCGTAATTTTTTTAGTTTATTTTCGGCTTCTAAATGTTGGTTAATAGTTTCTTCTTTATCAATAGAAGAAAAAATAAGATCAACAGCTTTTTTGGCTCGATTTTTTATTCATTCATTATTTTTTTGGTAAGCATAATTATAGAGAATAATATTACAGACCGATAAAAAATTAAATTGAAAACCATCATAAAAATTTATTTTATATTTTTCATTTATAAAGAGGGTGTTTTTGTTTCTGGCTAACCATTTTAATTTCTTATCTCATTTCTCCATGGTTAATAGCATTTCTTTTTCTCAACCTTCTGCTTCGTGAGGGAACGGCAAAAAAAATAATTCCCCAATTTTTCTTTGCAAAAGATAATTATATTCAACTCTCATATTGCGTTCCGTTAAGTCTTGGTAACTCTTTTTTTCACCCTCAGTTTCGGAAATTGAAAGTGGTTCAACTTTATATTCGTCAAATAATTCTTGAAATTTTTCTTTTTTTCTTATAATCTTAACTTTTCATTTATCTTCACCAAAAGAGAAATATAAAAATAACAATTTAACACTGGTTTCCAAGTAATTACTTACTTCCTTCATGCTTTTCGGAAATTTTGCATCTTTATCTTTTCGAAATCTTTTCTCAATATTATCACTAACAGTTTTTTTTGGATAAAAAGCCCAAGAAATAGTTTTATCGGCTTCTAATCATTTATCTCTTTCTTCCGATTCTAAGTCCAAAATACATTGAGCAATTTTTTTGCTTGGTTTTAAGGTTTCTAAGATTCTTTTTTCTATAATTTCTTTACAGTAGTAATCAAAGGCCTCACTAATTTCCTTTTCTCGAGATTCAAATAGTATCTTTTTCATCTCTTTTTTTCATTCTTTAAATACTGTTTCGGTTTCTTCTATATAGTTCTCTAATTTTTCTTTTCATTTTTCAAGATTAACTGCCATGATTTATGTTGATTTTAATAAAGTTTTAATTAAAAAATACATCCAAAATCTAAGATTAAAATGAAAAAAACTATTCAGGATCAAATCTATCCTAATCAAAAAATAAGAAAAACACTAAAAACAATTTCTCGCGGTTGCCAAAAAGTTTACAATCACTTTTTAAAAGAAAGAATAAAAGTGCTAAAAACAAACAAAAGCAACCCATCAAATACGAACAAAAAAGACAGTTAAAGCAATTCAAAGATGCTAATCAAGAATTAAAAAGCATTCAACCCCAAATTCTTGCAGAGATAGTAAGAGTAAAAGTTCCTAATGCTTGAAAAAAGTATGAGGAACATAAGAAAACTAATGCCAATGCTAGTTATCCAAGAATAAAAACAGATAAGGGTTGGTATAGCAGTTTCAATTATCCGCAACCAATCGTGAATAAGGTTTGAGTTTTTAAAATCGAGGGCAATTATCTAATAATCAAACAAGGGGCGAAAGTTAAAAAATCAGAAAGAGAGTTAAAAATTCCTCTTAAACTTAACCAACCAATTCAAAGAGAAATCAAAACTTTAACTATCTCATGGAAAAGCCAAGATGAGATATTAGCTTCTTTTTCTTGCGAAGTAGAAAAAGCAATGGGCGACTATCCCCTAGGTTGTTGGAAACAATGTAACTTCGTAAAATGGGAGCATGATTGGTCTTTACCAATTAAATCATTAGAAACTCCTACTTCAAACTCATCAGAGTTAAGTAGGATTAGTTCATGAATTATTTTAAAACATTATAATTTTGAATGTAGAATAGAAAGATATGAAATATTACAAAAAATTTTTAATTAAATCTTTGCCTCAAAAATTTTATATCTTTTCAATTCATTTATCAGAAAAAGCGTTCTGTATTTAATATCTTTTTCACTTAAATGATTTTCAACTTTTAAGAGATTAGGAACATAAGGGTTTTTTTCATAATTTACATATTTTTCTCAGTTTAAACAACAGTTATTTACTAAAGTTAGAAATCAAGATTTTTTTTTATTTCATGATTCGTTTAAAACCTTAAGATTATCATCTCTTTTAAGTAAAGTGGTGTTTCCTATTAAATATTTAATACTTTCGTCTTTATACTCAACAAAGTTTTTATCCTTTTTCCCTCGGATAGGAATAATATGTTCGAGTTGAAATGCTTTTCTCCATCGAAGTTTGTTGAAGAAGTTTGATTCTTCCCTCATCTCTATTCTCTTTTGAAAATTCCTTCAATAAATTTTTTCTAAAACAAATTTCCAAGTTTTGTTAGCACTCGTATGATGATTTTCAAGTTTTTTATAAAGAATTATGTCTTCTTCATCATTGAATTCTTCGCTTAACTTTTCCCTTATTTTATCATTATCAAACAAGTTCTTATTTTTATTATTTCCCAGAACATTTTCGTCTATAATTCTTGTAGTGACAGATTGGTGAATACCCCTTGATATTTTTTCTTTTATTGTTGTTGTTCTAAATATGTAAGCAACTAATATCTCTAAATAGTTTGCTATGGATTTTTTTTCTTTTTCTTTAATATCTTTAAATTCAAAAAAAATTGAAAGCACAAGAGGATATAACTGCCTGAAACCAAGTAATTTGATATCTTCGAGAACATAAACCATTTCTACTGGCCAACTTTTTTCATGAATCCACCAATGGTGGCTAGCTTTCTTTATATGAAAATAGACTTCTGCATAGTCTTTTAGCAATTTAAGCATTTGTCCGGGATTCAATTGACGATTTTTTTCTTCGATTTTGTATCGAAAAAGTCTATACAGATTTTCTTCACTCAGTTTTATAGATTTTGTCTTGTTTACCATTCCGTTAGGTCCAAATTTTGCCAAGTAAGAAATCCAAAAGAAATCTGTTCATTTCGCTGTTTATATTTGTTCCTTCGCTATTGTCAGTTATTACTTTTATTATTTCCTCATCTCAAATTTTTTGAACTTCGTCTGCTTTTAGTTTGTTTCTATTTTTAATAAGCAGACTTTTAAGAAGGTCAGAAATACTCAAGTTTAATCCAGTACTATTTAAACTCATAAACATCTCTTGAATAATTTCATCTTCATTTCCTGTTAGGGTGACTACTGCGAAATAAAGTTTTTTAGCAGCTTTATAAAGTTTTATAACTGAATGACCCTCTCCTATCAGTTCATTGACAATAGTTTCCTGAACAAAATCTTTTGCTTTTGAGATTAGTGTCTTAACCCTTTCGCTTTCTTCCTTACCTTTTGCATTTGTGAGTTCAAAGGAAGATTTTAACAAATGTCTGTAATCTTCTGCGTCCTCTGGATTATTTAAATTAATTCTTATTTCTTGTTTTGTTGTGAGAAGATAATTTTTAATTTCCTCTCTAATTGATCTTTTTTCTCACTCTTCTCCATTTTTATCATCATCTAAAATTTCGTAAACAACAAGAAAAAAAAGTGATGTGCTAATTAATCTTTGCTGACCATCAATAATATAATACTCATCATCATCATCACTCTGCCTTTGAAGGATAATATTTCCAAAAAACTTTATGCTATTATTAGTTTTTTCTTCTTCATCATCGTTAATTAAGTTTGTTAAACTTTCAATAAAATCTCTTCAATTTTTTTCTTGTCAAGAGTATCTTCTTTGGTAATATGGTAAAGAGAAAACACTTTCTTCAAGTAAATCTCCAAAGCCAGATTTACTAATATTGACCTGCTTTTTTTTCATACAATATTGATAGTTTTAACATTTAGACTTTTTGAAATTGCTTAAATAATTTTCTTTTTTTTAAGCTGTGGAAAAGCAATCACTTCCTTAATCTTATTTTGACCGGTAAATAGCATTATTAATCTGTCTATTCCGATACCTAACCCACCTGCCGGCGGCATGCCATATTCCAACGCCTCAATAAATTCCTTATCAAAACTAGCAATTTCTTCATTACCTAATTCTTTTTGTCTAGTTTGTTCTTCAAATCTTTTTTTTTGTTCAACTGGATCATTTAACTCACTATAACCGTTGGCAAACTCTAATCCTCCAATATAAAGTTCAAATCTATCAGCAATATTTTTATTTTCCAATTTACTTTTGGCTAATGGGGAAACTTCTATTGGAAAATCATAAATAAAAGTTGGCTGAATTAATTTTTTTTCTACAAACTCTTCAAAAAAGGCTAAAATGACATGTCCAATAGTTTTTTGAAATTTTTCTAATTTTAAGTTATGCTTTTTGGCTAACTCTAGGGCTTCTTCTAAATTGTTTATTTTCACAAAATCTATATTTGTATACTCTTTAATCACTTCTATCATTGATATTCTTCGAAAAGGAGTTTGAAAATTAATAATATAAGAAATCTCTTCTGAACTCTCTTCCTCTCTTAATTTAAACTTAAACTCTTTTTCTTTAAGAACTTTTTTGGCTAAATAATGAAGCAATTCCTCGGCCAATTTCATCATATATTCAGCATTTTCATAAGCCTGATAAACTTCAATAGTAGTAAACTCTGGATTATGGCGAGCATCTGTACCTTCATTACGGAAAATTCGACCAATCTCATATATTTTTTCAAAGCCACTAACGAGTAATTTTTTTAAAGGAATTTCGGTTGCAATCCGTAAATAGAAGTCTCTTTCTAACTTATTATGACTAGTAACAAAAGGTTTGGCTTGGGCTCCCGAAGCTTCAGAAACAAGAATGGGCGTTTCTATTTCAATAAAATCTCTTTCTTCTAAAAACTGACGAATACCTTTAATTACTTGATGACGAATAAAAAAAATTTCTCTTTTTCCCTTATTAATAATAAAATCTAAATGTCGGTTGCGAAATCTTTCTTCGGTGTTTTTCAATCCGAAATATGAACCAGGAAGAGACTCTAAACACTTGCTTAATAAAATAAATTCTTTTACTTTTATACTTAATTCTTGTTTATCAGTTTTACAAACTCTTCCTTTTATTCCGATAATGTCGCCTCTGCCTACTTGTTCTGCGAAATCTTTGTTTTTAATAACCATTAATTGAATAGTTCCACTTTGGTCAACTAAATCAGCAAAAATTAAATTACCGTGTCCTCTTTTGTCTAATATTCTTCCAGCAATACTTACCTTTTCATTCTTTTCGATTAATCATTCTTTATTAAACTGAGAAAATTGTTGAATAATTGAATAAACGTTAGTGGTTTTAGAAAAACTAGTTTGTTGAAAAGGATTTTGTGATGATCTAACCAATTTGCTTTTTTTTAATTTTTCTAGCAATAAATCTTTACTCATTTGTATAAAAGTATAGTAAAATTTTATTACTCTTACATCGGTATTATGACAGAAAAAGATGTATCACAAAAGGAAATATCTAGACAGGATAAAAAATCTTTTTTCTTTTCAATGTCCAAAATGTTACTAAACAATCACTGTTAATGATTTTTTCTAGGATCAGTTATCTATTATTTACCTACAAGAATATTTTAAAAAAAAAGAGAAGTTGATATAAGAAACTTTTGCTTCAATAGGTTGAAAAAGAGTTAGAGAGTTTTATTTTAGTAAATTTTATTAATAAGATTTAATAAGATTTTGCTTTTGACAGAGTAAAGCTATAGGTCATAAAGTATTAAAAGTAATTTTGAATAATACTGCGCAGTAATTCAATTTAAAAACACTTGTTTATTTAGTCATCAATCGTGAACACTAGGAGCAAACCCCACGGTTTTTTCTTTAGTATTAAATACCGAGTAAACATTTTTTAAGAAGACATTTCCTATCAGCCACTCTGCAGTCTTAGCAATAGAATTAGAAATTGTTTCAGTTCCTAAAATTCCTGAAGCGCAAAATCCTTTAGGTATAGATGAGTCAGAATTTGTTGAAAGATCTCGCGGATCAATGTCATATACAATTCCGTTAAACTGAAGAGATACTACAGAAGTTGTATTACAAGGTATTGCAAAATTTCCATCACCCATGTTAATTGAATCTTTAATTTTCTCATGAATTTTTTTAGCGTCTTCGAAAGGAGTAAAAATAAACGTAGAACCGGTGTCTATAATAGCTTTTCTTTTGCCAATTTTAAGATTATTTTTATCTATCAATACATCTTCTAAATTAATAACCCAGAATCCGGATTCACCGATTACTTTATTATTAACAATATCTCCAGAAAATTTTTCCTTGTCAACTCCGCCAAGCGTTAAAGTAGCAAAATTATTATCTTTGTCACTCTTACTACGACGTAAATAAAAACTAAAGATAGGTTCTAAAAATTTGTTTTGTTCAATCAATGTAGAAAAAACGTTTGGCGCTTTCAGTTTACTGAGACTATTGAGACTCATTCCAAGTATGCCATCAATTGGAGGACCAAAAAAATCATCAGTTTTTATGATTGCACGACCGAATGTTTGATTTTTTGCAGTAATATTACCAATAGTTACATCATCTTTTCCACTAATCATACCAACGATACTTTCACCACTACCATAGGCTGTAAAAATGCTTTCTCCAAGATTAAAGAAACTTTTAGATGTTTCATCAAAACCACGTGATTTGTTACACGCTTTAGATTCGCACTTGTTTGAGTCCACCCAAAAATCTGCTGAACCAGTATCAAGTAGTACCCGAAATTCTTGGTCACCAATTTTGATTGGACTCATATAGAAGATATCAACATATTCTTCGTCAGACAGACCAATTAGTTTAATTATTTCGGGTTCGTTGTTGGTTAATATTTTTAGTTTTCTTAATATAGGTTTTTTTGTATAAAAATCAGTTTTTTCTTTACATTCCTTTTCTGTAGTAATTACATTGTATCCGTTTTTAATTAAGGGAATATTAGTCACAAACGATTGCGATGAAAACTTAACACTAGCAAAAAGACTCATAAAAAAAATTGTAGAAATTAAATTATTAAGAAAAGTGAGCTTCTTTTCATTTTCAAAATAAAAAAAAATACTTGAAACTTGCTGTAATAATGCTATTTTTATAGTTAGTTGTTACTTACATATTAACGTAAATAGCCTTTTTTAAATATTTTTAAAACATAAAATTTGCTTCAAAGATTTCTTTTCAGAGAAAAATTTTTATTTTACTTTGAATTGAAATTATAATTATTGTTGTTAAATATATTAATCTATTGTTTTATCCTATTGTTCTGATATTGACTGCACATCAAACAATATTATGAAACATTAATTGTTCTAATGATTCTTAGGAAAAAGCTGGAGAAGAATTCTTGGCCTCAAAAAAATTTAAATAAAAACACTATGAATCAAGATAATACAATCTCTTTATTTGTTGAATATCGCTATTATTTAGTATTTTTTTTCCTAGCATTTTTTATTTTTTTTGATGAGACAGACGAGTTGAAAAAAATAAAAAATATTGAAAAAATAAAAAATGCTCCAAGAGAAACAAAGAGAAGCAAAGACAAAATTAGAGGGAATTCATTACCTTTTGAATCTTTCGCCATTCAGTTCTCGCTGCTTTTTGTTGAGACAAAAATAGCGCTCAGTGATAAAAAAAAAGCTGGTAATAATAAAAGGAAGCCAATAACACGATCCCTTTTGCTCAGTTTAATAGCACATTTTTTGCAAAAAATTCCACTTCCCAATCGCTCTTGTTTATTTATTCTGAAATAGCAAGTAGTTCTAGTAACTTCTTTCCCTTCTGGTATTTTTTTATAACATTTAGTACATAGCATTATTGAATATTACAATTTTCGCTAACATCAACTGATACTTCTCCAACAGGCAGACTTACTCCTATCTTTTTACCTATACTAAATCCAACACCTGCTGCTTTAAGCTCCAGACCATTAGCACTAATTGAACCACCAGTATCAGCATTAAGACCTACTTTTACACCTACTCCGTGCGTTTTGAAATCAAATGCGTTAACTCCGCCTTTTAACAAAATGCCAGTTCTAGTTACATCTACTCCAGCTGAAACGCTCAAAACTTTGAGATCGCCATCATGTCTTGTCTCTCTAAAAAAAGTGAAGTCAGCTTCAACAGACATACCATCATCTCAATTTCTACTACTGCCGGAAGCATTAATATTGCCTATTTTCTGATTATCTTTTTTGCAGATTGAAAACTCGGGATTTTTACAATCACACTTGATATTAGAACAACAACAACCACAATGAGAGTTTTTACAAGGTCCATATCCTCTTATTTCACCTATATCACTATTTACTAAGTCTTCATAATTTACTCTTTCATCCCCGTCATAGTTAATTAAAAACTCTTCATAACTAGGAATTTTATATTCTGTTTCAAAAGGTATTTTATTTTCTATAAAAATTTTATTATTGTTTGTCATAATTCATAATTTTTATGTTTTCTAATTCTTGATGTTCTTTAGGAGAACCTTTACGTTAATTTTCATAATATAAAATGTTTCGTTTACTATTTTTATAAACCTTTATTCTATATATTAATTTTTATAATATTTTTGCTTTTACTAATAGTAAAAATGTCCAAGAATAGAAAAATTACTACTTAAGTGAAATTAGTAACTTCTCAACAAAGGAAAATTTCCTTTAATTCCTAATTGACTAAGTTTTTATGAAAGCTTAAAGCATTCAGCAATTACTAGAACAAGATAATACTGAGGTATTAGAGTTATAGTCATAGTAATTACTTCGATCATTACCTTTCTAAAAGGATAAAAGTTTACTTCTCGTTATTAAATTCCTTGTAAAAATTTTACTAATATGTCTTGTTTGATTATTAAAACCAAAAAAAAAATTGTAATTGGTTTGAGTGGAGGAGTAGATTCGGCAGTATCTTCTTACTTATTAAAAAAAGAAGGTTGAGAATTAGTCGCCGTTTTTATGCAAAATTGAGATGACTATTTGGGTGGACAACAAACAAGTATTTGTTCCCAAACTCAGGATTGGAATGATGCCCAAGCCATTGCTCACCAACTAGAAATCCCTATCTATAAAGTGGATTTTATTCAGGAATATTGAGACGAAGTATTTGCTAATTTTCTTCAAGATTTAAAAAAAGGACTTACCCCTAATCCGGATATTTTATGTAATAGCGCGATTAAATTTAATTGTTTTATTAAATACGTGAAAAAAAACTTTGCTACTGATTTTATTGCTACCGGTCATTATGCGAAAATAGTTCAGGAAAAAAAGAAGTATTGTTTAAGTAAACCCAAAGATGACACCAAAGACCAAACCTATTTTTTGTGCCAAATCGACCGCAATTTATTAGATAAAATAATTTTCCCCTTGGCTGATTTAACTAAAAAAGAAGTTCGCCAAATTGCAGAAGAGGCTGGATTAATTAACGCCCAAAAAAAAGATTCGACCGGCATTTGTTTTATTGGTGAGCGGAAATTTGAAAACTTTCTTGCTAATTATTTTCCCAAAAAAGAAGGAGAAATAATAAATATCGATAACAAAAAAGTAATAGGGGGGCACTTCGGAACTCCTTTTTTTACTGTTGGTCAACGGAGGAAATTAGGATTACAAGGACAAAAAAAACCGCTTTATGTAGTAGGAAAAAGCGTAGAAAAAAATATAATTTATGTGGCTAGTGGTTGAGATAGTAGGTCATTATATAGCGAATGGTGCCTAGTGAAAAATATTAATTGATTAGTTGAAGAGTTAGAATTAGTTAATTTTCTTAATAACCAAAAAATAACTGCTAAATTTCGCTATCGACAACCGGAAATCCCAGTCAAAGTTTTCCCCATGGCTGATTTTAAGGAATTAAAAGTAGAATTTTCCGAAAAACAAAGAGCAATTACCCCTGGACAATATGCCGTTTTTTATCAGAATAATATTTGTTTAGGCGGGGGGGTGATTTTTAACACAGAAAGAAATAAAGAAAATGGTGAGCCTATTCTTGAATAAAAAGTCATTTTATTTTTTGCGCTCTTTAATTTTATTTCCTGCTCTAACTTTACTATTATTGGGTGTTCTTTTTTTCTTTGAATTAGTTTTAACAGATTTTATTTTTTTCATTTCTTCATTATCTTCCTTTTTGGTTTCTAGTTTTTTTTCTTCCTCGACTAATTTTGGTTCTTCTTTTACCTCCACCGCAAAAGTTTCTTTAAATTCTTTTTTAATTATTTCTAAACTTTCTAATTTTTTCTTGTCGGTAGGCGACTGTTCTTTTTTGTTTTTGATTTCCCCCTCTAAGGTTAATAAGCGTTGAAAAATATCAATTTTGCCCTTAATATCTTTTTGTTTGCCTTCTTTCTGTAATTGTTCGTAGGTGATGTCCTTAGTAATTTTGTTTTTTAACTTAATTTCTTCGGTTTCAGCAGCCCTTTTCTTCTTTTTAGCATAATAATCAATCAAAGCCACAAAAATAGGCGGGATAGAAATAGCGATAATTACTAAAACTCATTGTAATATTTCATTCATATGTTTATTATTTATTTTTCAAGGAATAACAAAAGCCATTAAGCAACCAAGCAAATAATACATTCAGCAAATCCAACACTTTATTCAACTTTTTTTTCCTTTTCCTCAATGGGCTCTTCACATGTGAGAAACCACACTTATACCAATCCTCACACTCATTTTTTATTTGTTTATTTTTACTTAATATAATGTTGTTTTTTTTAATTTTTTTAAAAACAAATTAAATGCCTTATAAAATTGGTTTAGTTGGCTTGCCTAATGTCGGAAAGTCTTCTTTGTTTAATTTTTTAACCAAGCCAAAAAAGAGTGTTGATGCCGATAATTATCCTTTTGTCACTATTGCTCCTAATAACGGAATAATGACTTTGCCCCGACCCTCGCTTGGAAAAATTAAGCAATTATTAAACTTAAAAACTTTTTTTACGGTTGGTGAGGATAAAACTAAAAGCTGATTAACCAAAAAACTAATGAACGGGGAAAATAAAATAGTTAGTATTTTTTCTCCCCCCAAGGAACTGATCTTATTATTTAGAAAAATGTTTATTTTTGCTTCTTTTTAGGAAAAATTGTAATTTATCTTTGTTTGGTAAAGAGTTTTAAACTCCGATAAGTTTTATTTCTCCCGCTAGATTACGATTACATAAATCTAAATAGAATATTTTGCCTTTTTTTTATGGGTGTGTTTGACATATGTGATGATTTTATGTGATTTAAAGGGAGAGGTATTTTAGAAAACTCCCTTTCATTTTCTCGACAAATACTTTTTTGTGTTATCTATTCGCATATTGTTCTATGTATCTTATTACTTGACATGGTTGGCTGGTTTTTTTTAATCTTACTCCTTGCTCATCTTACAAAAACAACTAAACTCAATAAAGCAACCATACCAACTACAACAATAATAACAAGAAGTTTGGATGCGGCAACTTTTAGTTTTAGTGCCTTATTATCTTCTTCCAACTCTTTATTTCTAGTTTCTAAGACAGAAATCAATTTTTGCAAAGAAGCATTATTTAACTGTTTTTGTTTAATTTCATCAACTAACTCTTGGTGAGTTAAATTATCATATTTACTACCCCGAATTCCGCTTAAAAAATTATCTGTTTTGTCTTTCTTAATTCTACCTCGTGGTTCATCTCACCTATTAGGGACTTTTTGTGGTTCTGGTTTCGGAAAATCAGTTCTGTCTGGAAATCTCGTTTCAGGCTCTTTTCTGGCTAATTTCAAAATATATTTCAAAACCTCATCCCGAAAGTTACGAATTTCTTGCACCTCACCTAAACTGTTAATTCTTTCCTGATAATTAGAATATTGTCCTAAATCCTTGACTTTTAAACCTTTTTTGTTCATTTCTTTTTTGATATATCCAAAAGCCGCTGTTCTGGCTTGATTTAACTCAGAATCATTTTCGCTTTTTTTCTTGTTTTCTTCTCTAACTTTAAGATTAACTTCAGCTTCTTTGATAGCCTTAACCATTTCCTCTTTGAAATTTTTTAATTCTTCACTCCTATCCTTGCCTTTGGGAATAGTAATTTCCATTTTTGCCACTTTTTCTCCCCAATTTTGGTAAGTTTGCCACAGGATTGGATCTAAATCTTCCGCGTGAACCCGTGGTCAAGTAAAACAAAGGGCTGCTGAAATTTCGTTAAGGGTTGAAGAACGGTCGAGAGCTTTCATTTCCAATTTAAGAATCTCCAATTCTAGATCTATAATGTGTATTTCTCTTCTCCTTAACTCCTCTTCTTGCTTTCTAACTTCCTCTTTAGGGTCATATTGACAATTAAAATCATCAGCGGGAAAATCAGTTAAACCTGAATCATATCTTTTTCTTTTTTCAGCATCACTTAGAATCTCATAAACCTTATTAATTTCCTGCATCATCTCATTTGCTCGTTTTCGCTCTTTAAGACCTTTGTCATTTCACTTATCAGGATGTCATTGCTGAGCTAATTTACGATAGGATTTTTTGATGTCTTCCGGAGTCGCTTTCTCGCCCACTCCTAGCGTTTGATAATACTTTTTTGTCATATTTTTATATTAATTTCTTAATTTTTGAATTATTACTAAATAATTCCCCTCTATTAACGAGGGGGAACTTCTACTCTTGCTTCGTATTGTTGTTGAATTTGTTCTAAATCTCAACTCGATATAGCAAGTTTTTCGCATTCTCGACTAATTCTTCGAATATTTTCTATACTAACTTTTGAAACTAATAAACTCTGTTTAGCTTTAGCATTTTTTTCCTCACTATCTTCAACAACATTCCGATTGCGCTCTTTACGAGCAAAAAATAATCTTTGGTAATACTTACTTAATTAAATTATTAATAAACCAAAGAAAACAAAAAAAGTTATTTATACAAGTCTTAGTATTAATTCTGCTTTTTTTATAATTTATTAGATTAAAATCCATGAAAAATTTTTTAGATGAAGGGCGAATAAAAATTGCCCATTTAGCTGATGTTCATATAAAAGATAACCGAAGAGAAGAATATTCAAATATATTTAAGAAATTATATGCACAATTACGCTTGGAATCTCCAGATGTTATTGCCATTTGCGGAGATATATTTCATGATAAAACCAAAGCTTCGGCTCATAATTATTTGGATGTAGCAGATTTTTTATCAACGCTAACCCAGATAGCTCCAGTAGTTCTGATACCAGGAAATCATGATTTAAATGTCAAAGTGCCCGGAGGACCTGACTTAATTTCGCCAGTAGTTAGTAATCATACTATACTCAACGCTCCAAGATTTATTTATTGACGTCACTCTGGAGTATATGCAGCCTATGGTGTTATTTGAATAGTTATTGCTCCTGATGGTCTCCATCCTTCTCTAAACGAGATTGAAGAAACAGCATTGCGTTATAATCTAAAAAATACTGCCTGAATATGCTTAATTCATGAAACCATCGATGGATCTTTACTATATAATGAAACTTTGCTGAGAGAAAGAAGATTAGCTCCTAAAGATCTAGTAATTTATGATGCTGTTTTAGCCGGAGACATACACTTACAACAAAATATTGGTGAGAGTCAACGAGCTATGTACGCTGGCTCTTTAATACAACAAAATATTGGAGAATCGCACACAGGGCATGGATTTCTTGTTTGAGAATTAGAATTAAGTTCGAATCATTCACCTTATCGCACTGTATCTCCCAAAATTCGCCAAGTTAATATTCCTAACGAGCAGGGTTTTTTAAGAGTTAGGCTAAAAGCAGGACAAGATATAACCAAAAGGCCTCTCCCAACTAAACCTAATTATTACGAAATAATACATGATGAAACTACAACCCAAGAAGAACTTGCTTTTCATATGGATCTCTTGACAAAAATTTATGGAATTCCTCCCCAGGCTGTTAGACTAGAATTGCTCAATGAAAAAACTATTGAAAATAATTTTTCTGCTTTAAGCCAAGCCCAAATTGATGCCCAATCTCCCGAAACTCATCAGGAAATTATTCGGGATATTCTTGGCGAAAAACATCCTTATCTTCAAAAAGTTATAGAGTTTCACCAGCAAAATTATTCAACAATTTTAAACCAAGAAAGAACTCGAGCTCGAATTCGTCTGCTCAAATTAAAGTTTAGTAATATTTATTGCTACGGACGAAATAATTTGATCGATTTTACCAAACTAGAAAATAGTTTAAGCGGAGCAGTAGCTCCTAATCGGGCAGGAAAATCTTCTCTGATCGATATCATTGTTTTTGCTCTTTATGATGAATATCCACGAGCCGAAAAAAAGTTGAACATTATTAATAATCATTCGTCGCAATATTACTTATTGTTAGAATTTGAACTTGGTGGCAAGCGAGGCTACATAGAAAAAAAAGGGTCCGGCAAAAAAAACTTACACTCCGGCCAGTATAAATTTGTCTATGATAATCAGGAATTAACTCAAGGGACTAATACGCAGACTTGCCAAGAAATAGAGAAATTAGTAGGAACTTATGCTAATGCTGAACTTACTTCAATTTTACATCAGGATAGCCAGAAAGATTTTGTTCGGTTAAAATCTGGCGAAAGAAAACAATCTTTAGCTCGACTTTTGGCTCTTGGTTCTTTCGAAAAATTAGAGAAGGAAACAAAAGAGGAAGGTATTAAACTAAATGAAAGAGTTAAAGTGTTACAAGAGAATTTTCAGGGCAAAAAAATAGCCAAACTAGTTGAAGAACGCGAGGCTGCTATTAATTCGAGTAATAAGGAAAAAATAAAAGTTCGAGAATTAGACAAAAAAATAGAATCGCAAGAAAAAAAACACCGAAAATTTATAGAAAAAAAAGAACAATTATCAATCAACTTAGCCAGAATTCAAGACAAAATTAAAAGCCTCGGTCCTGAACTTTTCACCAACTTGAAGGAAGCCGAAGCTGAGTTAGAAAAAACCTTAAAAATGGTTAAGGTTGATAATGAATTATCTCCTTCTGACGAATGCAATGCTTATCTTTTATTCGATGCTAGTTTTGCTAATAATGTGGATTTGGATTCATTAAAAATTCCTACTCATGATGAAGTATTAAATATTGTTAATCGAGCCCAGTTAACCCAAAAAAATAAGAAAGAAAAAGAACCAGAAATTTTAGCGGAAATTACTCACTTAGAGACCGAAAAATCACGAATAAGCACTCTTTTAGAAACATCTAAAAAATGTTTACAGGAAAGCTGTCCTAAATTACAAATAGATTTTAAAACCTTGGAAATAGAGATACCTTCAATAGAGCGACCAAAAGAACAAGAATCGCCTTGGCCTACTATTCAAAAAGGTTCGAGACCTACTCATGAAGAAATATTAGAAGCTGAAAACAATTTAGTTGACTTTTGCGAGAAAAAAGACTCAGTTCGTGACGTTATTCTGAGAAACTTGGCAGTAGTTTCTAACAATTTAGTTTCTCCAATTCAAGATGAAAAAAAAGGAGAATTTGAGGGTTTACTGGCTTCGACAGCAAAAGATCAAGAAATAGTTTCTAATAAAAATTTGCTAGAAATAACCTTCCAAGCGGCTAAATTGAAATTGCAAAATGTCCAATCAGTAGAAAAAACACAAAGAAAAGATTTATTAAAAAAAGTCAAACAAAATCCATGAACTACTGCTACTGAAAATTTGCGATTTTTAGACACAATTATTTTGCAACAAGAAATCACAGACACCAAAGTAAAATTATTAGCCGCTGAGAACGCCCAACAAATGCTCCGACAATTAAAATTAAAAGCAGGTTGTTCTGGTTGCGAATATACTAAAAGCCTATTTACTGAAGATAAAGTTGAAACTATTCAAAGATATTTAGAAGATGTTCTTCTAGAATCAGCCGCTTTGGCTGTTTATAATACCCATCTTGCTGAAAAAGAAGTAAATAAATTGGAATCTGATTTACGTCAAATCGAAATTACTCAAAAAAGAGTTGAACGTCTTGCTGAAATTCAAAATCAGCGAGCAAAGATTGCTGATTATGAAGTTAGGATGAAAAAAAAAAACTACTGGCAACAAAAAATGAAATCGCTAGAAATTTTGGAAAAAGCTGCCTATTGGTGACAAGAAGATAATAAGGTTTGAAAAGAATATGATTCAGCAATTACCCAAGCAGAAAACATACGCAATTTACAGCAAGAATTAATTTCAGTTTCTCAGAAGTTATCAGAATCAAAATCTTTACTAAAAGAACTAGCACGCTTAGAAAGTGAGACTTTTCAGATGGAAAAAGAATTCATTAGTTTGAGGAAGTTAGGATTAGAGCGAGTCAAGTCTGCTTCTCAAAAAGTGGAAATGACTAAAGAGTTTATAAAAGTTCAGGCTGAACGGCAGAAGCTTAAAATTAAACACCAATTGGTGGAAGAAAAGCTAACTGAATGAAAAAGACGAATAGTTTCTTCGAAAAATGAATTAGCTGAATTACGTTTACAACGCGATAAAATTATGAATTTTGTAGCTACAACTGAATCAGAGATTAAGCGAATTGATAAATCTCTCGAGGAGGAAAGAAAGAGAATAAATTTATTAACCGAAACCCAAGAAAAAATTAATATAATAACGGCGTATCGGGGCATTTTGAATCCAAAAACCGGAATTGCGGATTATTTACTAAAAAAATCACGTTTTTATTTGGAAGATGCGGTCAATTCCGTTCTTGGAGAATGCAGAGCTTTGTTTCAGGTTTATATAAGCGATGAATTTGAATTAAGTATTTCTTCTAACAATCACTCACAGCAGCAATCAAAAAAATTACTTTCTGCGAAACTTGGCAGTGGATACCAAAAATTTGTGCTTAGCTTAGTTTTTCGGACAGCACTTTGAAAACTAGCTGAAGTTCCATTGTTAAATTGTCAATTTATTGATGAAGGATTTGGTTGTTGTGATGAAGACAATTTAGAAACAGTAATTCAATATCTTATGGCAAGCGTTTCTGCTTCCAATGCTCCACAAATTATTTTTATTGTCAGTCATGTTGAGAGGCTAAAAAATGCGATCCAACAACCTTTATTCATAAATATTGAACTTTCAGGTAGCAAAGTTAACAATGAAAATTAATTTTTTAAAATGTTATTAAAATTTAGAAAAGCGAGAGAGATTAAGATGATTTTGTTTCTAACTTTCTAATTTTTTTGAATTCTGCTTTTACTTCTCTTTTTCTACTGTTTTTTTGTTAAAATCATTTTTTTTTAAGTCAGAAACTGAAGTTTTAATCAATAACACTTTATCATGATGTTGATTTTCTGCTGCTGGATAATGAGGAGAACAAACAGTTATATTAGGAATGTTTTCTACTACACTTCTACAAATATTAGGATTGTCATCTATTACTAAATCAAAATCAGCGGTATTTTCTTTTATTCAGTCAGCTTTGGTTCTTCCTTTTTCTTCATTATCAAAGCCAATTAACTCCAAAGCACAGTTAGGAAATTTCCCAAAAGTTTCATTAAATATTTGTTTTTTTCGCGGGTCGCCATCAGGAAATTTTCTCTTATCATAAGCAGAAAGAAAAATAACTTGTTCTACCTTGTCTTCTTTGATTAGTTTTAACAGTTCTTTAGCAATAGTTAAAAAGGGTGCTTTTTGATAGAAGTCAAGAGAGTTTTTAATTGTTTGTTGTTGATTTAATTTTTCTGTGTCCTCTATTTCTGCTAGATAAGAACCATAAGGAGAATAGTTAATTCAAGGTTCTGACCATTTTTCCCAAAAGACTTTAAAATATTCAGAAAAATCAATTTTCTCGCTAACATAATTATCTTTTTTTTGCTTTTCACTTAAAGGAGTCAGTCACAAAGCATAAGGTTCGTGTGGTTGAATTACTTCATCTCAATCACACACTATCTTTAACTTCTTATTTTTATTTTTAAAATGAGAATATAGGCAATTTATAACTTTTTTATTTTCTGTGTTTTTTTTTTGAGATACCATGTAATATTATAATTTTTTCGAGATTATGAACTGATCTGTTTTTTTGTTGTTCTCATTTGTTACATGTCGCAAAATACATTGATTTAGTCAATTTTTATTAATTGCATTTTTTACCATGTTTTTTTATGTCATACTTTGTATCTAATTATAGGTTAGTACAGGAACAAATCAGAACTTATTGAATTGTTTAATTTAATTAACTGTTGTTATGTCAAAACTGTTTTGTAAAGAATTAGTGCCAAAATAGATATTCAAAAAACTTTCCAGACAATCTTTGATTTCAAACCGATAAAAATCCCTATAACTAAACTAATGACAATTGTGATAAATAACATTCTTTTGCTTATTTCCATTTAACTATTAATTCATTAATTCTTTATTAAAAAATAGTGCTTAGAAGAAGTTCGTCAATAGTAAACAATTATAACAATATTCTACATGTTCGCTAAAATCGGCTAATATTGGTAAGTATTTTTTTTAGTCGAGAGATTAAAAAAGAAATATTTAAGTTGGACCAACCATTCTTTTGATTGTCTGATAAGTTTCTTCTAGAGCATTTTCTTCTCTGTTATATACAAGCACTCAACCATTCTCCTGTATTTCGATAGTAGAATTAAACTTTTCAGTTATCTGACTAATATTTTTACCACGAACACCGACGATCAATCCTATTTTATTTTTTTCTACGTAGAACTTTCGGCATTTAATAACGTTAGTTGGTAAATATTCGCGTGAACAAGGAATATGCACCTTCATTTCTTTTAGTAAACATAATAAATTTTTAGATGATTTTTCCAGGCATTCTTTTATTATTTTTTTACTAATTCCTTCGTTTTTTATATCTAATTGTAGTGAACAAATACCTTTTTCCGTCCCAGCAATTTTGAAATCCATTTCTCCCAGCTTGTCTTCTAAGCCATTAATATCACTATAAACTTGGCCTTCAAATAACCCCAAGGCTATTCCTGCAGCAGGCCTAATCAAAGGAACTCCTGTAGTCATAAGTGACAAGGAAGTAGCACAAATAGAAGCTTGTGAAGAAGAACCATCTGAAGAAAAAACTTCAGAAACTGCTCTAATTGTATAGGGAAATAAACTGGAAGAAGGGATTAGATGATCAAAGGTTTTTTTTACTAATTCTCCATGGCCGATCTCCCGGCGGGAAATATTATGATGACTAACGATTTCATTAACAGCAAAAGAGGGAAAGTTATAATGATGAATAAAATGTTTATAAGAACGGTTGAAAATACTGTCAACTAGCTGTTTTTCACTGATTTTGCCAATGGTTATTACCGAAAGAACCTTGGTTTCTCCTCGTGCAAAAACGGCACTTCCATGGACATTAGGCAAATAATCTATCTGAATCTCTAAGGGACGAATTTGGTCAGCTTTTCTTCCGTCTAACCGCACCTGCTTTTCTTTTCAGAGTTTCCGCATTCAGTTCCGCAAACAACTGTCTCAAATTCTCTCGACTAAATTTTTTACTGTCTCTTCTCTTAATTGAGGATTATTAGCATGGTATTTTTGAGTTAACTCTTGTCGAACTTCCTTCATTTTTTTTTCTTTTTCTATTCAAGAAAGATCTGTTGCTGAAATAATTTTACTCAAAAAAATATTTCCTTCTTCTTCTAATCATTTATCATAAGTTAATATTTTCTGCTTTGTCTCTGTTTTTTTTTTAACATTCAAAGTGTTAGCGATATTCTGAAAAAATTCAATTAGTGTTTGAATTTCTTGATGAGCAAATTCAACGGCTTTTTCAAGTTCTTTTCTGTCTATTTCCTGAGCTCTCGCTTCAATCATAACAATTTTTTCTTTTGTGGCACTAACAATTAACTCTAGAGGTAAACTATTTAATTTTTCGTTACTAGGATTACAAATGAAATTTTTCTCTTCTTGGCTAACAATTACTGCTGCTAATGGAGTAGAAAAAAAAGGTAGGCTAGGGCAAAGATAGCAAACTAAAAAAGAGTTTCAAGCAGAAACTATCCTTGGATCATATTCAGAATCAAGCGAAAGAACTGAATTAACTATTTGAACTTCCTGCTGACTAGAAGAAGGAAAAAAACTACGCAGCGAGCGGTCAATTAACCGAGCCGTGGTAATAGCATCATAACTGGGTTTACCTTCGCGCCTACCAAATACATTAGGAATTCGTCCTATGGCGTAAAATTTCTCTTCAAAACTTACGGCGAGAGGAAAGAAAGAATAAACATCTTTAGTAATTCGCTTAATAGTTAAAGTTGTTAAAACGGTAGTATTACCATAACGACAAATTATTGACTTATCACTTTTACTAGCTAAACAATCAATTTCAAATATTATTTGTTTACCATTAAAATTAAATTCAAATCTATTTTTTAATCTGCTAAAAAAGGCTTTTTTAGAAATTTCTTTACTCATATGTTTATATGTTTAACTTTTGTTTATTAATAAAACAAAAAGATTGAAATTAATTAAATTATATGATGATTAAGAAAGACACATAATAAAAATTTCTACCGATAAATAAGAAAAAAACAGTAACTGCTTAAAATCAGAGTTTTGAATAGAAAAATTTTGTTATCGCTTAGAAAATTGAGTTTTTTTGCGAGCTTTTTTGAAACCAATTTTTTTTCTTTCTACTCGACGCGGATCACGAGTTAGCAAAGAAAAATTACGAAGAGTAGTTTTATAATCAGGATAAACCTTTAATAAAGCCCGTGCTACCCCTAATCTAATCGCTTCGGCCTGGCTATGAAAACCACTTCCTTTTACTCGTACAAAAAAAACATAATCTTTTTCTTTATTAAATAATTTAAGCGGTTGATAAATATCCTCACAAAGCGAGGGTTCCATATAAAAATAATCTTGGAGGTTCTTTTCTTTTCCGTCGTTAGTTCGGACTTGGGCTTGTCCTTGTCCTTCTTTTAAATAAACACGAGCGGTTGCTTCTTTTCGCCTTCCTACTCCAATATAATAGTTACCGTAATTCATTATTGTTATATGTTAAAAATTGTTTCTTTATCAAGATACTTTTTTATATCCTGGCACCCTTCCACCATAAAAATATTCTCGTAAGTCAATACGACAAAGCAAAAATCATGAAAACACTGCTCTACTTCTACCACATTCTATACAAATTTTATACCTTCTAGTAGAGAATTTAGGAGTTTTTCCTGCTTTAACGATTAAACACTTCTTTGGCATATATAATTATTTTTAGTATTGTTATTAGTATTAAACGAACGCTTTTTAGTCTATTTGTAATAATTGTTAATGATAGAATAACTAGTTAAAGTATAGTGCTTACCACTGAAAAAGTATAAAAAGAGAATTTTTCTATGTTATTCCTCATTGTTTTTCTAGTTTTATGGCAACCTAGCATAGCATTTATTTTTTTCACAAACAGTAATCAAAGCTTTAATGATGATTTGGGACAGGTTTCAGAATCTTTTCTCAATAAAATAAAAAATTTGTTAACAACAAAAGCTTTTTACATTATCTTCAACTATGATATTGATTAAATTCTTTTTTTAATTTGTCAAATTATTTTATTATCGAAAATAAAAGAAAGTTGAATTAATCTGACAGCATAGTAAAATTATTATATATTATTAATTAATGACATATTATGACGCAGGGTGGAGAAGTTTGGTAACTCGTTGGGCTCATAACCCAAAGATCGGAGGTTCGAGTCCTTCCCCTGCTACCAAAGAAACTAAAATTAGCAAAGAAGCTAAATGAAAATTTGACACAGTATAATAAAAAGTAAAAAGGTAAAATATAATAAATTGCCCGCATAGCAAAATGGTAGATGCTGCAGCCTCAAACACTGTGTAATAATGCAGGTTCGAGTCCTGCTGTGGGCACCAAATTTAATTCAATAATTTAAGTATGCTCAAAAAATTGTTATCCGTACAAAATCTTTGTAGTTCTTCATTATTTTTCCACTTTTTTCAATAAAATTCACGGATTTCATTTTTTTTTATTGATAAAGGAATATTCTCTTCTAAACTAATGATCCTCTTATTGAGAAAAACTACTTCTTGCTTGTTCATCAACAAATTTTTTATACTCTCTGGCAAGGTGTCTAATTTTTGATAAATGTTTTCTATGGTGCTAAAACATTGAATTAAAGATTTAGCGCTTACTGGTCCTATTCCTTTTATTCCTTTGATATTATCTACATCATCTCCTAGCAGACTCAAATAATCTATGTAATTTTTCGGTAAAAAGTTATATTCTTTAAAAAAATGTTCATGAGTATAGAAGGTCAATTTTTTATTGATGTACTTTAAAATACTAGTGTTTTCGTTAATTAACTGCATCAGGTCTTTATCACGAGTAAAGATGTCAAAAATTAAGTTAGGGTCAATTTTTGTAATTTGATTGATAAAAGAAGCAATTAAATCATCAGCTTCAAAATTAGTTAGTTGAATGTAAGAAATATTTGTTTTTTTTAACAATAACTTAAACATTTTCATTTGTTCTCATAATTCATTAGGCATTTCTACTCTTTGAGCTTTGTACTGAGGAAAAATTTTTTTTCGAAAATTAGTTCCACCACCATCAAAGAATACTATCAACCTCCGATAGTCATTTTTTTTTAGAACACTTATTAATACTCGTAAAGAAAAAAAAATTGTCCCATTGGTTATTTTTCAAGACATTTTTTGAGATATATGATAAGAGGAATAGAGTAGATTGTTACCATCGATTATCAAACATCTTTTTTTTAATTGTTTCATAATTGTTTCATAATGCTTTTTAAATATACTCTGCTAATCATTTCATTTAAAAAAACACGAAACAGAAAAAGATAAAAAAAGTTTATTATGACAAAAAAGAGCCTAGATTTGGAATTAAATTTTTGAAAAGATTATCCTATGATTGCCGGTATTGACGAAGCAGGACGAGGAGCACTAGCAGGACCTATAATAGTTGCAGCAGTTATTTTACCAACTGGTTTTAAAAATCCTCTAATTCAAGATTCGAAAGTACTTAGTCCAAACAAACGAGAAAAAGCCTATCAAATAATAAAAAAAGAATCACTAGAATACACTGTAATAGCGAAGAATGTTCGAGAAATAGAAATAAAAAATCCTCTTGAGGCAACTAAGGAAGCTATGATAGAAACTATTTCACATCTAAAAATAAAACCTGACTTGATTCTAATTGATGGAAAAGAAAAAATAATGATAGAAGGATTTAAAACTATAAGTATTATTGGCGGTGATCGTCAATCTATCAACATTGCAGCTGCTTCCATTATTGCTAAAGTCACTAGGGATACTTTAATGCGAAAACTACATGTCGAGTATCCTTTTTATAATTGATTTGAAAACAAAGGTTATCCAAATAAAACTCACTTAAGCGCAGTTTTTAATTATGGAATATGTGATCTACATCGAAGAACTTACGAGCCGGTTAAAAGTTTGTTAAAACCAAATTGTGATAAAAAAAAATTACACGCAAGATATTGCCTCTAATTTGGGGGGTTTTTTATGTTACTAATTACTCTATATATTGCAATACCAAAGGTTAGTGCTCCGTAAAACGTGCTAAGAAAGATCATTGAATCGGCTAATCAAGAAACCAAATTTTTTTTTAAATACTCATAATTATAAACAGCGAATAAAGGAGTCAAAAAAGGATGAATAAAGTTACGAATAAATCATCACATTGAATGAAAAGCTGAGTTTAGTTTTTGTATTATAATTTCTTTAATCATATTATTATTTTTATGTTTCTTAGCTAGTTTTTTTTTAGGTTTTAATATTTCTAAAATCTATATTTAAGATGCTTAAAATGGAGGCTTCATTAAACATATTAACTATCTGAGCTCCGCTTAAACCTTTAGTCATTAAAAATTGCTTCTTTCTAAAACTAATTAAAATTAATAATATACACGAGCGATAAATGATAAAAATCCGTTTAATCCCTAAAGGTAAAAAAGATCAACGTTCCTACTGAATAGTTGCTGTTGATGCAAGAAAACCTCGAGACACTGAATCATTTATAGAAAAATTAGGTTTCTATTGCCCGAGCAGTCCAAAAACCGGAGAAGAAAAAGTAAATTTATATGATAAAGATAAAATAAAAAAGCGTTTGTCGTGAGGTAATCAACCAACAGATACGGTAGCAAATTTGTTAAAGAAATATCTTCATTCATAGCAAAATTTTTGAATTAAAATAAAAAGCGAATGAGAATAAAATAAAATAAATATCTTTTATTACTTTTTTGTCAATTCTAATCACAAGTTGGGTACCAATCTATTTGCATAGATAATCAATTTTTCTAAACTAAATTTATCTATTTCATAGCTCAAGAGATCCTTCATCTCCCCCTCGCTTATTTGAATTTTTTTTGCAACTTCTTCTATTGTAAAGTTACAATTCATTTCTTCGATAATTGTTCAATAAACTTCGAATTTGAAGCTGTAAGCAAGCGTCAGAGAATCAGAAAAAACCAAACGTTTTGTACTGTCATAATGCTTTCTTAAGATTTCTCTTCGTAATTCTTCAGAAATTTTTTCACTTCAAATTTGTTTTTTTAACGGACTTTCTTTTACTTTTAAAGCCATTTTATACCTTTCTTTTAACGAATTATTTATATTATCTTTTAGTAATTTTCCACATCAAGGACAAAAGTTAATGCGAAAAGCAGAGTTATCAGAAAAAAAGTTTGGTATATAAAAAAAATTACTCTTCTTGTCATATCCTAAATAAACTTCTTTTTCTTTTATTACTCAGGAGAGATAATCACAACAAAATGTTTTTTTTAGCATTTTATAAACCTCTTTTTTTTCATCACTCATCAGATTTAAATTCTTTAGGGACATTATCTACCCATTCTCCATTTTTGCCAACTTCAGGTTCTATATTATATTCTTTTTCTAAGATGTTAAATCATTCGCTACGAAGTTCCTTAGGAAACTTCTTTCCACATCAAGGGCAGTTTTTTATTACATGCGCCGAAGAACTATCATAAATTCTTTCTATATAGAATTCACGAAGTACTCTGTCGTAATGAAGACGAGAATCATCTTTTTCTAATCGTAACTGCAAAAAATTGCAACAGAATTTATCCTCTAAATTTTTAATTTTTTTTAAATTTTCTGAATTTGATGAATAAAATATATCACCTATCAATACTCGATTCATGATTTAATTTTAATTAAAATCTAAGAGGTTGATGGCCAGGATCAGGACCTTTATTAATAAGCTAGTTTATTAAGTTTAACACTTTTGTTAATATCTAAATCAGTTAAGTAATTATAAGAGCAAGCTAATTTCTCTAAATTGACAAAACCGTTCAAATTTAAAGAACCTTATAGACCATAAAAAGTAATATCTAATGTAGTTGTCTTATTTCTTGTTTCTTTGGAATAATTTGCATCTAATCAAACTTGGGCATTTGCCATACATTTTATTAATTTTAGGGGAAAATTAATTTAAAGATTGTAACCTTATACAAGAATGAGAAAGACATTAGATTAAAAAGCGGAAATTAATTTTTTGTAGCATAATATATTACTTTACCAATAATTAATGTCAGTTGATTTCCTCTAAACCTTTGCTATCTAAGAGATTTAGATTTTTGAATACTGACATTTAATTCTAACATTGTAATATTATTGGATAATTAGGTTTTTTTTAGATTAGTTTGTTCTTAGTTCAGCTGATTTTTAGTAATCTTTGATTTGTTCTTATCTTTATATCGCCAATTTTATTTTTTTACTGTTTCATAAACAAGCAATTTTTTTTTATTGTGTAAAATGGCTTATCAAACGAAAAAATGTTCAGACAAAACGTAAAGTAATTCGCTTTAGAAGAGCTTTATTTTATTATATTTTAGAAAATTAATAGAAAAAACACGGAGCGTTTATAAAGATTATGTAATAAAAAATGGCTAATTATCATACTGTTTAATATAAATTTCATTATTTAATACCTTTAGGTTTTTCGATTTATTTTATAAAAAAAAGGATTTTTTAATTAAAATGCGTTTTATGTTGTTGCTAGTCATTTTTTATTTTACTACTTTCCTCAATTATTCTTATGCTTATCTCGGCTTTAGTTTTTACGAGCAAAAGATTATTCGAAAGCTAAAAACAAATCCCTATCATAAAAACGAAGTTACTTGCAAAATAGACGAAGGCGCTTATTGTGAGCCAAATTCTATAGGATCCTCGGGGATTATTTTTAATTGCATAAGATACGATTCTTATGGTAGATTTCAGTACACAAATATCGTATGCAAAAGTGAGTTCTTTTGTGAAGAAACTCAATGTTATAATTCTGAAAACGAAAAAACGCATGCATGCGCTAAATGTTTTAGTAGCTATTAAAAAAGTATTAGTAAAAATATTTTATTTTTAATTTATTATTTTTTTAACCCTAAATAGCGTAGAATTCTACTGTTAGAAATTGGATAATTATTTCATCCATTAGGCAAGCTAGTTTGTTTACTAATACAAATTCCTTGTAGATATTTCGAAAGCAACGTGTCAATGTTTTTGTCAAAGGAAAAAAATATGTCATGGTAAAAATCCACCCGTCTCTTTCATCTTTCTTTTTGCATCTAAAAAAGTCTATACATGTACGGTAAATTGAACTTGATGTCAAAATCAATTTCTGGCAATAACTAGAGAAAAAGTTATCTAAATATATTAGAATTATGCATGCTTCTTTGATAATTTTTTATCATGATTAATTAGTTGTTTTTATTTTACATCTTTTGCTAGTAGACTTCACATTCGATTATGTTTTTTTCTTGTAATTCCCTTAATTTTTTCTCCTTTTCTCTAAAACTTATTCACTATGTCTGTTATTTCTATTTCTCAATAATGACTTCACTCGTGAGAAAAATCAGTAACCAAAGAAAACAATTCCTAATAAACCTCCCACTATGAAACCAAAAATCCCAACTGGACTTCAATTGGAGCCAAACTTTTCATTAAAGATTTCAGTTACTTCATAAATTCAAGCAATCTCTTCTCCGTTATCTATTTTATAGTTATAGGCTATTCTTTTGGGATTATTTTCAAGAGCTTTTTGAAGATGTTTATAATTTACTGCTTTCTTTAAAACTCAAATTTTTATTTTTGTTTCTTTAAGAGCTCTTAAATACTTTTTTTTGTTTGTTTCAGAAATACTATTAAGAGAAAAACAGAAGAATAAATGAATTTATATTATGATACTATATGTTTAATAAAAAGCATAAGAAAAAAAACTTAATCATTGCAATGATTATCTTAATGTTTAGCTTTATAAATTTTATTTTAATTCTTACTTGCGCGTATAAGTGTTCCAAAATTAGGAAGCAAAAAAAAGAATTGAAGATAGAAATTGGAGAAATTAAGAAATTGATCTCAAAAAAAAACGCAGAGATAGAGAAATTAAAAAACGAAGGACTAAATGAAGAAGAATTAAAATTGGTTGAAAATGAAAAGTATACTTATATGGCGGCTAACAAAGGAATCAACGATGTTAATAGTGCTGCTGACTTAGAGCAAATTGATAAAGATATTTTGGCACTAAAAGGAAATATAGAAGTATATGAGAAGCGAAAAAAAAATCATCCAAAATTGACAAAAATATTAAACCTTTACATTGATATTTGCAAAAGAACAAAAATAAGGTATGAGGAAATTAAATCAATAAAACAATAAAAAAAAAGCGTATATAGGGTAGCTGTAAGGATGTTTACAAGCAATTTTTTCTTTAACCGTGATGTTTTATATTTTTTTTACTTAATAAACATTAAATCTGAATTTTAGACTTGATGTTCTTCTTTTAGAATCATCGGTAAATTTTCTTAATTATTTTGGGTTTTGTAACTACAAATTTTTGGTCATTATCTTTTCAAGTTTTTCTCTGATTGAAAAAAACAGCTTCCTTATTAATGAGAAATAAAATAATTTATGTTAAATTTTGCACCAAATTTTATGAAAAATAAAGTAAATAAAGTTTACAGGAACGTTTTTCTAGCAACTTCTCTTTTTGTTTTTCTATTTCTGACTTTATTAGTAATAATCTCTGTTTCCTTGACTATGAAAAGAAGAAATGATAAGAATAAAAAATACAGAGTTTCTTCTAAATTTAACGCTTTGAAAGAAGTAAAAAACCAAGTAAAATCCGAAATCCAGTTAGCAATGAAAAATAATGAAAATATTATTAAAGTTGAGGAATTATTAAAAGAGTTAGCAAAAAAACATGACTGTAAAGCTAATGATCTAAAAAAATATCTTAACGATGCTAATGATTTGGAGGAACTAAGAATTCGAAAGAATAATATTATTAGCATTATTAACAGCTTAGAAAAAAAACCTATTTTACCAAAATCTTTTTCTAAAGCCCCTTACGAATCTAATGATAATTTGCATAAAAATAGAAAAGAATGAAAAACGGTTCTTTACGAAATAGAAAATTTTCTTGGTAACAATCCAAAAAGTTTACAAGAAATAAAAGAGTGAATACTAAAAAAGGAATATCAACCGTTAGAAGGAATAGATTTGAGGGGAATAGAAATAGACAGACTTAGACTACAAACTAATTATGGAGTAATATCGGGTTTAGTAAATCTAACTACTTCGGGGTCATTAGAAGATTTTAATTTGGCTAAGAAATACAAAGATTACGTTAAATTATCTGTTGCTGCAGATGGCAATTGTTTTTTACACACCTTTTCAATGTTTTTGACCGGTGAAAGTAATGTAGACATAACTATTCGTTTAAGAGTTGCATTATGTCTGGAAATTATGGATAATGCTGAAATATATTTTAAAAGTCAACTAAATGAGAATGATGAAGAAATAATAAACGACTTGAAAAATACAATAAGGCAAGAAGAAATTACTCAAAACCGAAAATGATTAAGCAGTGAAATCATAAAATATCTAGCTTCTGTTTTGAAAAGACCGTTGGTTTCAATAAATAGATATTCTTTTAATGACACTCATGGAAAAAAGTGAACTCAAATGCAGTTTTATGTTTTTCCTAATGATATTGAAAAATATAGAAGCGCTTCGCGTTTCGATTCTATTCCTGACAAATATTCAGAAGAATGAGTCGTTTATAACAGCGGTATGCACTTTCAACCTTTGATATCTCTAAACTAATAAACTAATACCTGTGCCAAGGCACTGATATTTTTAAGAAATGAACGTAAATAAGGTTCAACAAACAAAGTTGAGATAACAAGACTTAAAGAGTTTCAAAGAAATATAAAAACAATATGATAAAAACTCGCAACATAATCTTGTTTAGTACCTGTATTGTCTTAGGTTTCTACATTAGACATTGAAGTCGAACAGGAACTGGACAATTTAGAAGACTAAATGAATTTTTTACTAATAAATAATATGTCAGGAATAACAACTCTATTTTGTATAGGTTTAGCTGTTTTGATAGGCTTTTTAGCTCAGCAAACAGCAGAAACCTTAATCAACACTTACTTAATTTTAATGCCCTTTAACATCAAAACCATTTCTTAACTTAAAAACAAATAAAAACATATGGTAAACCTCGGAATTAAAGACGCTGTCAAAGACTGAATGACTGACAAATACGAAAACTGAATAAAACAGCTCATTGAAAAGAAAACCCAAGAATTAGAAAACTTGGTTTCTCAGCAAGTAAACACTCACAGCCAAAAAGCCAAAGAGACTGCTTATAAACCAGTCAATTACTATCAAAACCAGCCTACTTTTTATCGAGGACTGTTTTGGATTGCTATTGGCTTACTGATTGTTTTGTGAATAGTTAGTGGGAGTTAGAAATATCATGACAAAAGAATTAATCATTATTACCCTAATAATCTTACTAGTCTACTATTACCATCAGTAAAAATATCAACCGAACATTATCGATAATAGTTCTGAGATCAAAGATTTAGAAAGACAAGTCCAACATTACCAAAAACTTTATCAGAATAGAGTAGCCAAAGACTTAGGATTGGAAAATAAATCCATACAAATCCAAACTGATGATATTTTGGGAGATGATAAAGAAACCCAGACTTCTTTAACTAACGACAATGTAGATAAGTTGATTAATCAGTAAAATCAAGTCGCTGAATGAGCTAAGGAGCAAGGAATAGATACTAATCAGAAATGAAATTTAGGAATATTGAAAAATAAGTTAGAACAAGAAATTAAGGAATTAGAGGAAAAAAATAACCAATTAAAAATTAAGCCTCTTACTTCTTCTCGGGATACTCACTGAAACTGATGAAGAAAAAGAGTTATTACAAAAAAAATATCAGGAACAGTTAAGGAAAATCAATCTCCTTTTTGATCCTAACTCTGATAATTATGAAACTATTGATTTTAATGGACTATATGAACTATTGAAGAATGTAGCAGAGAGAGAGAAGGCCAAAAGTAGTTGATGATGAAAGAAAAAGTAATGGAGTTTGCTTTACTACTCCTAAAAGAAGTAAAGGAAATAAAATTAAAGTATAGACATGGCTAAGAAAAAAATACTTGGTAAAATTGATATTCAACAATTGATTTCCACTCGTGATTTTCTTCATCAAGCTCTTTATGAAGCAGAAAGTAAACTAGAAATTGCTGGAACTATCCAAGCTTTTGAAGTTTGTTACGAACTGGCTTGAAAAACTTTGAAAAAAGTTTTAAATCTAAGAGGAATTGATGTTTTTAGTCCACGAGAGACTTTTCGTTTAGCTGCTCGAGAAGCATTAATTGCTAATCCAAAAAATTGGTTTGATTATGTAGAGAAAAGAAATATTACAGTTCATTCTTATGAAGATGAAATAATGAAAGTAGTTTATCCTGTTTTACCAAAATTCCTAAAAGATCTTAATTCACTAATTAAAAACTTGGAAAAACTCTAATCATGACTAAGTTATCAATAAGTAATTCAGATAAAAAAATACTAGAACAAATTCTAAGTAAATATCCTTATCGTTTTTATGCTTATGGTTCAAGAACAAAAGGAACTGCTCGAAAGTATTCAGATTTAGATCTTTGTTATCAAGAAGAAATTCCTAGTTATGTACTAATTGAAATTAAAAAGGACTTAGAAGAATCAAATCTACCCTTTATAGTTGAACTAGTTAATTGAAAATACATGAGACCCACCTTTCAAAAAATGATAAAAAAGGATCTACTTCCACTTTCTTAGCAAATATTCTTAATCAGTCCTTACTTTAAAGCATTTACTTTTTTTTAGCCTTTGTTTTCACTGAATAATTCAAACTCTCTAATTTCTTTTCCACTTCTGTTTTTCTTTTTCTTAATTCTCCTAGTTCTCGAGTAGATTTTTGGAGTTCTTTTCCTTCTTTGCTTTCAACTACTTCATCTTTTTTTATCATTAGAAGCTTATCTTATCGAATTCCTTAGTTCCTTTTTCTTTCTTTCTAATCGCTCTATTTTTCGTTCAAGATTTTTAACCTTACCACTTTCAGAAGTAATACTTAAAAGACTTCATATAGCAGGAACAGTAAAGATTATAAAGGCAACCCATCAACTTTTATTATCCTGAGCCAAATAACCAAAAAGTAAGCAAAATCCTATACTTCCACCTAATAATTCTCAACTAAGAGTCAGTTTTTTCGTTCATCTTCCTTGTTTTTTTTTTTGTATTTCCTGCTCAACTTCTGTCATTTCTAACCTTATTTTTAAATTAACATTATAGGAGGAATAGTTATTATTTACTTACTATTTAGCAAAAAGAGAAAAAACTAAATAATGATAAAATCTTTCAAAGATAAGTATACACAACAACTTTTTGAAAGAAAAAGAGTATTAAAATGAAAGCATATTGAAAAATTAGTTTGAAAGGCTTTACAATATTTAAACCGAGCTGAAAGCTTACAAGACTTAACAGTTTTTTCTGGACTTCGTTTAGAAAAACTAATAGGGAACCGAAAAGAACAATATGGTATTAGAATTAGTAAACAATATCGAGTTTGCTTTTAATTCATAAAATCTAATCCTGCTAGTTTCATATTTATAAGTATCAGCATTAGTCATATTTACAAAGGCTTGGTTACTCTTTGCTATCTCTTTTTCTAATCTTCAGTCTCTAAGCAACATGCTAATTTTGTCAGCTTGGATAGAAAAAGGTATTCCATATACTACCATAGTAGCTTACGAAAAAAAAAAGAAGAGATTTAAATAGTCTATTATTAAAGAAAATTAAAATGACTTAAAATAACATCAAAAGTTTTTAAAATTTTAAATCTGAGTAATAATTTATAGCCTTTCAAAGCTAGGCAGAACCTTTATATATATTTTATTTTCCATCCGCAGATTCCCCTACGGATACCTTGTTACGACTTAACCCCGATTACCAATCCTACCCTTGTCAGCCGCATCCCTTGCGGGTTAACCAACTGGTTTTAGGTACTACCGATTTTCGTGATTTGACGGGCGGTGTGTACAAGACTCGATAACGTATTCACCGCAACATGGCTGATTTGCGATTACTAGCAATTCCGACTTCATGGAGGCGAGTTGCAGCCTCCAATCCGAACTGAGGTTAGCTTTTTGCGATTGACTCCCCCTCGCGGGTTGGTAACGCTTTGTACTAACCATTGTAGCACGTGTGTCGCCCAAGGCATAAGGGCCATGACGACCAGACGTCATCCTCTCCTTCCTCCTGATTACTCAGGCAGTCGACCTAGAGTCCCCAACTTAATGCTGGTAACTAAGTCTAAGGGTTGCGTTCGTTATAGGACTTAACCATACACCTCACGGCACGAACTGACGACGGCCATGCAGCACCTGTGTTCGGATAACCTCCGCTAGGTTTCTCTAGTTTTGCCGAACATGTCAAGCCTTGGTAAGGTTCTACGCGTTGTATCGGATTAAACCACATGCTCCACTGCTTGTGCGAGTCCCCGTCAATTCCTTTGAGTTTCACTCTTGCGAGCGTACTACCCAGGCGGAGTACTTAACGTGTTAACTAGCGACACTGAAAATTAATTTCCAATATCTAGTACTCATCGTTTAGGGCGTGGACTACACGGGTATCTAATCCGTTTTGCTCCCCACGCTTTCGTGCCTCAACGTCAGGGACAGACTAGTTAACTGCCTTCGCCTTTATTGATGTTCTTCTATATATCTACACATTTTACCGCTCCACATAGAGTTCCGTTAACCTCTTCTGCCCTCTAGCTTGACAGTATTGCTAGCTTCCACAAGGTTGAGCCTTGATTTCCCACCAGCAACTTATCATGCCGCCTACGCACCCTTTACGCCCAATAATTCCGGATAATGTTTGCCACCTATGTCTTGCCGCGACTGCTGGCACATAGTTAGTCGTGACTTTTTGCTCAGATACAAGCTTTTAGGAGTATACCTGAGTAAAGAAGTTTACAATCCATAGACCTTCTTCCTTCACGTAGTATTGCGTGGTCAGGGTTTCCCCCATTGCCAACAATTCCTCACTGCTGCCTCCCGTAGGAGTAAGGACCGTGTCTCAGTTCCTTCGTGGCCAATCAGCCTCTCAGCCTGGCTATGCATTATTGCCTTGGTGAGCCATTACCTCACCAACAAGCTAATACAACTTATCCTTATCAATTAGCGAAAGTCCGAAGACTTCCTTTCCTTTGGCCGAAGCCAAAGGGTATGCAGTATTAGTTAGAAGATCCTTTGCAGGACCTTTCCAACACGTCCTCCACTAATTGGCAAATAAGATAAGCATTACTCACTCGTTCGCCGCTAAAAGTGATATTACTAACACTTTCCGCTCGACTTGCATGTGTTAAGCATACTACCAACATTAATCCTGAGCCAGGATCAAACTCTCAAAAAATTGAACTGCAAGAATTCACCTGCAGGCTTGGTTCTGCCTAGTTTTCAAAGATACTCTATTAAATTGTTTTTAACAAGGATAACAAGTAACCTATTTGTTTGGAAGCGATACCAACAATGTTATAAATGTTTCATTATATTATTTTATTCTTAAGATTTTAGAACCTTTAATTCTTTTTTTAATCTTTCATAGATATCTGAGTCATACCTTTTTAAGTATTGAAAGAACTTTTTCTCTTTAGCTACTTTTTTTTCTAATGCTCTTCCGGTAGAAACATCTTTTTTGTTATTTTTCAAATGAATTCATTCTCTTTTTATTTTTTTTCTCAACAAGATTATTTGAAGAGCAACAGAACCGGTATCATTTTTATGAAGCCTAAAAATTTCTTCAATATTATTCATCATATATTATTATTTTGTTAAGTAAGCAATTCTAACCCTTAATTAGCAAGAGTTTAAACAATCATAGTCTTTATCAAAATTATTTATAAACATACTTCGTTCTATCTATTCACTTTATTAATACTATTTTAATATATTGTTATGCGCATGGGAGAAACTTAAAAGTAATATTAAATCTTTCTTTAGTTAAAAGTGAGTTAAAATTAGATTAATGGATAATGTCAGACAGTTTAAAATTAAAATCTTTTTTTTACGATTTACAAAGTCGTAAAATAATTGCTAATCACGCTAATTTAAACAACTTCTTTCAATTAGAACCTGTAGAACCTGATGAAAAAGTAATTTACCTAGGAATAGATTGCACGGGTGAAAGATTACATATCGGACATTTATTTCAACTCATCCAAACTATTCGCTTTGCAAAAGAGGATTTTACAGTTCTATTAGTTTTGGGCGGAGCAACCAGCAAAATCGGCGACCCTAGTGATAAAGATAAAGAACGACCTTTATTAGAGGAAAAACAAATTGAAAATTACCAAGAAAAAATAAAATCGCAGTTAGAAAGAATATTAATTAAACCCAAAAAAATAGAAAAGATAAATCTTTCTCCTTTAGAACAATTTTACCAAGACGACCCAGAACTGTTAAATAGCATCTACCAAGTGCTAAAAATAAATAAGGAAGACAAAAAAGAAAAGCAATGAGAGGATTACTTATGATATATTTGACCTTTAAAAGAAAACACCAAATTTCAGATTTTAAATAATAAAGACTGATTGGAAAAAATGAATTTCATCGATTTTTTGCGGCAAACTGGCAAACACTTAACCGTTGCTTACTTATCCAGCAAAGAAACCATTAAAAAAAGAATTGATACCGGACTTTCTTTTTTAGAGTTTAGTTATCCACTTATTCAGGCTTATGATTTTTATTATTTATATGAAAACTATAATTGTCGAGGGCAATTAGGCGGGAGCGACCAGTGGGGCAATTTAACCACAGGTTTAAAATTAATTAATAATTTTTATCCAGAACATAAGGCTTTCGCTTTTAATTTTCCGTTGCTGACTGATAAAGACGGGAAAAAGTTTTCTAAAAGCGAAAAAGGAAAAAAAATGCTCTGATTAAATAGTGACAAAAAAGATTTTCGTAATTTTTGACAGAATATGGCAGACGAACAAGTTCCAATCTATTTTCAACAGTTTACTTTTTTAACCGAAAACCAAATAGCCGAATTAGAAAAAATAATAGTGAATAACCCACCGCAGTTACGGATCGGGCAAAGAATACTGTTAGAACTAATGTGATTTCTTAACCGTGGAGAAAGATATAAAAGTTAGAAAAAAATCAAGTAATTAATGTGCTGTTTTGTTTACTGTTGATAGAAAATCAGAATAAGCATTTTCTCTGAGCGATATGTTCAGTAATTATACTTGATGGGGGAAACGAAGTAATAAATGTAACGAGAAGTATTAAAGAAAAGTGTTATTTAGTTAGTTCTTTTAATGGGTAGTCAGGACAAATAACTTTTAGTCCTTTGGTAAATACTTCTACTCCTACATGAACATCTATTAAAGGAAAATAAATGGTTTTACCCTCTCAAATCTCATATTTTTCTGTTGGGGCTTAATGTCTTTATGTCCTCATTCTTTAAATCAGTTACTTTTTTTATCTTTTATCCTAAAGACTAGGAGAATATTCTCTTCTTGTTGGTCTATTTTTAAAAAAACTCTACTGGGAAAGTGGTTATGCCTTGGAGGGTTGATGGTTGTTTAAGCTAGTATCTGTCTTATTGTTGAAATTTACTTTTTTTAGTTTTATCATATCTTTTTGTCTGTATAAAAGCAAAAAGCATGGTTCTAAAAATAGTTCTGTATATTAAAATAAATTAATCATACATATCGTTCAGTAATATTTATTATGGAAGAATTTCACTATGAATTGTTGTGTCTTTTAAATGAGAAAGAAAAAAATAAAAGTAAACTAGAGGAATTAATTAGCAATATCGAAAATTGTCTTGGAAAAGGAAGCATTAAAAAAATTGAAGAAAAAGATTGAAGACCAGCTTATAAAATAAAGAAAATGAACGAAGGTTACTATATGCTTATTTACTTTAATTCCAAAAAAGAAAAGGTCGAAAAATTAAAAGAAACTTTTCTACAATTTGTTCCCAAGGAATTTCTTAATCGTTATAAATTAATCAACTTAACTAATATGAAAATAAGGATAAAATAGTATTAAAAAATATAAGAAAATGTTAAATAAAATTAGAGTAATTGGCGAAATCTTGTCAACAACAACAAATACAGAAAAGCAAGAAGAAGAAAGAACTAACGACACAGGAATTGAGTTAGAAAAGAAAATTATTGACAAAAGTTTGGCTTATTTCAGTTTATTAGTTCTTAATCCTAGTAATTCTTTGACTATATTAAGATGTGAAATAAGAGGAGAGAAGGCTAAGAAAATAGGAAAAGAAATTGGAAAAGGAGAAGTTGTAGAAGTAAAAGGGTACTTACGTAATGAAAAATTTGGTTTTCAAATAATAATAAGAGTAGTTGAAATAGATATAAAGCCTCGAGATACTATTAACGTTAATCAGGTGCAACTCTTAGGGAGAGTATTTGATTTTGATTTTAGAGAAAATGAAGAAAAAAGTAAATCGAGACTAGATGTTAGAATTTCCGTTCCTCGCGATAAAAATCCTTTGCCTTCTTTTTTTTGCAATATTAGAGGAGAGTTAGCTCTCGAAGCTAACTCAAAATTAAAAAATAATGACATCGTTATTTTTGAAGGATACTTGCAAACAAAAAAATTAGTGAATGGAAACAATATTTCCAGAAAATCTACTGTTATTTGCCAGGCTTTTACTCTTTTAGATAGTGATTCAGCAAGTCAATTCAGTAGCAACTTAGAGAATTTCACTCGAGTGTTTAAAGAAGTAGAAAAAATTGATTTTGATAAACCAAAAGAAAAATATTAATAAAGAATGTCAAGAAATTTCACCAGTCGATCAAAAAAAAAAATCAGTCACAAGACTGATTTTTTTGTTAGTAAAGGTATTGAATATATTGATTATAAAGATATATCTGTTTTGAGTAAATTTATTAACAATCAAGGACGTATCGTTCTACGTAAAAATACACTGTTAACCCAAAAAACACAACGTCGAATAAACAAAGCTATTAAGACAGCTAGACAAATGGCTTTATTGCCTTATTCAATTAAAGAGACTAGAGAGATAAAAAAAGAAAAAGATGACAAATTTATCGAAAAATAAATAGTCATGCAAATGGTTATTTAATATTTTTTTTCATAAAAATCGCATATATATTTTGCTTTAGCAATTATTATTATCATAAAAGCATTTGATAAACTTTTAGCATACATATTTAAATTAACAAAAAGAATGAAAAAACTAGAAAAAGTAATATTTCTTTCAACAATTGGTGGTGAGAAAGGAGATATAAAAGTAAAAAATCTTCGCAGAGGATTTATTGTCAACTATTTATTGCCAAAAAAGAAAGTTTTGCTAGCCAATAAAAAAAACCTTTTCTGATTAGAAAATCAAAAGAAAAAAAAAGATAATTTGGTATTTGAAGAAAAAGCGCAAGAACTATACAAAAAAATAAACAATTTTTCTCTTACGTTTATTTTGAAAAAAAATAATAAAGGTAGGGTTTTTGGTTCAGTTAGTTCTAGGGAAATTTTATCTGAGCTGAAAAAATCAGATTTTAGTTTTAAAAAAAATCAATTGTTGGAATTTTGTCCACTTAATAAATTAGGCGAAAACATGGTAAAAGTAAAGTTAAGTAATAAACTCGTTGCTAATTTAAAAATAATCATTAATTAACAAAAAGTGCTATGAATAAATACTTTTAACTTTCTACTAATGAGTTTAGCAAAGCAAGTGACAAAATCACTATTTTAATTGCTTATAATATAAAAAAGACTATACAGCAAATCTTTCTATCATTATTACAAACGAGATTTTCAGTTTTTTATATGTTCTTTTGTTTAGAAAATTAATAACATAAACTAAATATGACAAAGTTTTTTTATATAACCACTCCAATTTTTTATCCTAATGACTGCCTACACTTGGGTCATGCTTATACCGTGGTTCTGGCTGATATCATTGCTCGCTATAAAAAAAGTCAGGGTTATCAAGTGTATTTACAAACTGGCAGCGATGAGCATGGGGAGAAAATTGAAAAAAAAGCTAGTTCATTAGGAATTTCTCCCCAAGAATTAGTCGATAAAAATGTTTTACTTTTTCAACAGCTATGAAAAGAATTAGGTATTTCTGAGCATATTTTTTATCGCACTTCTTCTAAAACTCATAAAGAAAAAGTTCAAATAATTTTCACAGAATTATTAAACAGAGACTACATTTATTTAGGCGAGTATCAAGGAAAATATTGTGTTGCTTGCGAGGATTATGTGAGCAATGATAAAGTTATTGACAATAATTTTTGTCCGACCCCTAATTGTCAAACCGAACTACGAAAAGTTAGTGAACCGGCCTATTTTTTGAGAGTTAGCAAATATCATCCTGAACTAGTAAAATACTATTCGCAAAATCCCGACTTTCTTTTACCCCCCAACATTAAAAAAGAGTTATTCAAAAATTTTCTCAAAAATGATATTCGTGATTTATGTATTACCCGCAGCGATATTAAATGAGGTATTCCGGTCCCTAATAATGAGAAAATGGTGATTTATGTTTGATTTGAGGCTTTGCTTAATTATCTTAATTCCGAACCAGGGGAAAAATTTTTCCTTTCTGAATTTTCTGAAAAAAAGAAAATCGACAACGTGAAAGAAGTCGCTTGTGCGGTTATCCAGAATAAAAATGGTGAATATCTTTTGGTTTACAATAAAAAATACAGCCAGTGACAATTTCCTGGTGGTAAATTAGAGAAAAGGGAAAACGCCGAGGAAGCCACAAAAAGAGAAATATTTGAAGAAACTAATTTAGTAATTGAGGATTTAGAGAAAATTGGTGAAGAGAATTTTTACATTAATAATAATTGGTGAAAGTTTCATTTTTACCGAACAAAAAAATACTCAGGAGAACCACTAATCAAAGAAAAAGAAACAATTGGAGAAATCAAGTTTTTTAAAATAAGCGAAATAGAGAAAATTAATTCTCAACTTCCAGATAGGGTAAACGAATATTTACTGAAAAAATTGAAGTCTTGCGAAATTGTCCATCTTATTGGGAAGGAAATCACTCGTTTTCACGCTATTTATTGACCTATCATCCTTTTTTCTTTACATAAGCGATTACCAAACAAAATTTTAGCACATGGTTGATTAACCACCCCCCAAGGAAAAATGAGTAAAAGCAAAGGTAATGTTATTGACCCATTAGAATTATTAAAATCAAAAAAATACCCAAAAGATTTTTTGCGAGCCTACTTTATTGCCAAAATTAACTTTTTACAAGATGGAGTATGTGATGAGGATTTATTAAAAGATTTTTACCACTACTTTTTTGTTAATAATTTAAGTAATTTAGTTTCACGAGTAAATAAAATGCTTCATTTATATAATGGGGGGGTTATTCCAGAATTAAAAGGAGAAGTAAAAAACGAAAAATTAGTTGAATACAAAAAAAGTGTGAAATTGCCGTGAAAGAATTTCAAGACAAAATGAACCAATATGAACTTACGGACGCTTTTTCTCAAATTCAAAACCTCCTAAATGAAAGTAATAAATTAATCTCTGATTTGGCCCCGTGAGAATTAACCAAAAAAGGCGATATTATTCTTTTAAACCATACATTAAACTATTTATCTAATGGAATAAAGATTATTGCTTTTTTACTTAATTGTATTGTGTCACAAACCAGCAAAAAGATTTTAGCAACTTTTAATATTGATAATGAAAAGATTAATTGGGATAATTGTCTAGATTTTAACTTCATGAACGGAATTAAGGTAAATCCACTAGTAAGGCATTTATACGAACCACTTAAATAGTTTTTTCTCCTAATTTTTTTATATAACACGAACCGTAATAAAAATAAGAAAGTAGCGAAAAAAACTTATCAAAATATCCACATTCAGGAGAATCAAGACAAAATGAACCAATATGAACTTACGGACGCTTTTTCTCAAATTCAAAACCTCCTAAATGAAAGTAATAAATTAATCTCTGATTTGGCCCCGTGAGAATTAACCAAAAAAGGCGATATTATTCTTTTAAACCATACATTAAACTATTTATCTAATGGAATAAAGATTATTGCTTTTTTACTTAATTGTATTGCTCCTGATATAAGTAATGACATTTTTAGACATTTGAGTTCAGCGGGATAAGATACGAAAAATGTAACTGGAAAAACATAAAAGAATTTAGTAATGTAAATTAAAAATCATAAAAAATATTAGTTATAATTCTATGAATGAAAAGTTAGAAGAAAATCAAACAATTTTAAAAAGTTTTAAAAAAGTACATGTTGAAAACTCACATGAGCATAAAGCATAACTTACACAATTAAATCTTTTATATTCACTATTAGTGATCCAGGAAAAGAAACCTTAAGTTTGCAGAAATACTTCGATATTCTTAAAAACAGTAATAACTATCTTGAATACTTTGGTAATTTAAAAAAAAGTAGTTCGCTAAAATCCGATTATTCTACATATTTTATATTAGATAGTTTGAATGTTTTTTGTTTCTGATATACTTGCTAATTTTCTATAATTGCGCATCTTAAGGACTATTGAAACCACAAAAGTAGTAAAGAACAAAGAAATTTATAATAAATTTTTTTAATTTTAATCTTTCGCGAATTTCTACTCATTTATTAGTAAATGTTAAAACCTATATGATTAAATACTTTCAAGAAATTAAAAATTTTCAAAGGGAATATGAAATAATTGTACTTGAGTGAGAAACGAAAAAAGAATGAATCTATTTGTTAACTAAAGAAAAAAAACTATTACCAATTAATAAAAAAAGAGCTAAATTCACTCTGATCACTAAATTACAAGAAAAAGAAGTTTGTTTAGTTACTTTGTCTTTTTCTGATAGATACAATAATTATCGTTATATCGGAGATTCCTATTGAAATGTACAAAAGAAACGTTATGTAGCGTTACTATGACGTTATGGCAATAGCGGTATGTTGTTACCAAAAAAGAGCAAATTATTTTCGAATGTCTAAACACATACTTGTTTTTAAATTTCTCTGACAAAATCCGCTATATATGTTTAAATATTAAATAAACTTTATTATAAAGCTAACTATGTTGATTATGATAAATTTTTAGTATTTCAATGAATTACTCTACAATATTTACCAAGCCCGTTCTCAAAACAAAAAAACAAAATAAAATAAAACTGCTCTTTCTGGTTTTAGGGAAAGTTATTAAAAATAATCCCTTACTATTTTTTTTCTGTTCTTTACTAGCCATAATCACTGCCGTTGTCAATTTTAATATTGGTGTTAACATAAAGCATGCTCTTTTCAGCAAGGAAAAAACTCTGAGCGAGCATGTTATTAAAGAAATAGAAAATGAAGAAGGAGAAAAAAATGAGGAGATAGAGAAAAAGAAAATAAGAGAAATATTAGAAAAAAAAGCCACTGAGAATAATGAACAGCAAAAAAAAGTCAAAGAAAAAATTAAGGATAAAATAAAAGAAGATGGTTCTTTGGCAAAAAAGGATGCCAAAAAATAGTTGAAGATGCCAGCATAGACGGACGTAAAGTTACTGACCAACGGGATTTCGAATTTGAGTTTAATTTTTTCGGCTTACGCTGATTTAAAACTAATACCTTAACTATTTGGGGACTTATTGCTTACTTGCTAGTTCTCATTTTAGTAGCTAAATCTTTCTTTTCCTTTATTCATTATTATTGAATGAATTATGCTTACGATAAGATCGAACAGGATTTAAAAAAAGACTTATTTAGCCACTTTGTTCGGGCTAAATATGCTAATTCGGTGGAAATTTCTCGCAATTTAATTACCCAATTTGCCGACGATTTAGACGAAATTGCTTATAGCATTTGGTTTATCCCCAATCGTTTAATTTATGTAGCAGTTTCGATATTTTTTGTGCTCGGATTTGACTTTAATTTTGGGGGAGAAGGAACTTTTTTGCGGCTCTTGGCAATTGTATTAGGATTATTTGCGGTCTTGATTATTGTTGAAATACTACTTTTCAAAAAAGCGAGCAGATTAAATATGGCAGCCAAAAAGAGACAAGAAGAAGATAATAAAATTATTTACGAACGAATTAATAATTTAGAATATATTAAGGCAGTTTCTGGAGAAAAGTATGAAGAAGAAAAAGTTAGCCGGCAACTAGATTCGACTTTTCGTCAGAATAAAAAATCGCTCTGATATAGCACTTTATTTAAAGCGGTTCCACAATATGTCATTATTCCTAATATTCCAACCTTTTTTATGGCCTTAACCTTAGCTTTTTACTCCGAAAGTAGTAAGATGGGAATGGTCTTTTTAATTAGCAACTTTGGTCTCTACTTTTTTTCGGTCAGAAATTTAAATAACGAAGTTAACAAAGTAATTGAGGCCTTGTTAACTCTGGACGAACTTTCTAGTACTCTAACAATTGTTAATGAAAGCGCAAAAATTCTAAAAGAAAATAATCTTGTTCTTGTTTCTTCAAGCACTAAGAAAAATCTTCCGTTCGAAAACGGAGAAATAATTTTTCAAAAAGTAGTTTTTGCTTATCCTAAAAGATCTCAACAAGATATTTTGCGAAACTTTTCTTTTGCCTTTCAACAAGGCAAAAGTTATGGTATTGCTGGCAAGAATGGCATTGGCAAAAGCACTATTATCAAAACTACTCTCAAACTTTATGACTTAAAAGCTGGGCAAATTTTCATTGGTAAACATAATATTCAAGAGATCGACACCATTAGCCTCCACCAACACATTTGCTACCAAACTAACCGAACAGCATTTTTCCGCCTGAGCATTGCCGAGAATGTTTATTATCCTAACAAGTATAATAAAGAAGACCACAATAAATTAGTGCAAGCGGCTAAAAAAGTTGGTATTTATGAGTTTATTGCCAAACTACCGCAAGGATTCGATACGGTATTAAGGGAAGGGGGGAGTGACCTTTCCGAAGGACAAAAACAACAAATTTCGGCCATGAAAATGTTTATTAGTGACTACGATGTTTATATTTTGGACGAAATATTAAGTAATGTTCACCCTGACTTGAAAGAAACTATTTTACGCAATATATTTACCAGACTAAAAGGCAAAACCGTATTAGTAATTGACCATCATTACGAAATATTTCAGTATGTTGACTATATCTATCAATTTACAGGCGAAAATTTAATTAGTGTAAAAAAAGATTCCGCAGATTTAATGAAATAAACAAAAGCTTTTTTTACACTAATTAAAAAACTTTATCATTAGTATCATCAAGAGATAAATTAGGATTTAATAAATATTAATCATATATTAAGATATCAAATTTGCTAAGAACGCAAGGAAAAACAATAATTAGTGAAAGTCAATTAACAGAAACAAGCCATTTTCTTATCTTGTTTATAGATTCTAACTTAATAGAAAAGTATTAATATTTTTTTAAAACAAATAATTTTAAGAAAATAGAAAGACAAATATTTATCGATGTAATCATTGGATCTATATTTTTTTTGTTGAGAGTGCTAAATTTGTGTTTTATAAAATTGTCCAAAGACAAAAAAATGTGGGTAACTATAAAACTAACAAGATGCAAATAGATTACTATAATTAATCTTTTTTAACTCCATAAATGTAGTGGTTTTTCTTTTCCTTGATAAAGAATAAATCCAGAAACACCAATGCGTGTTTTTGAACTTTTTGTTATTGCATGAAGGCAGCGTGAATGGAAAATAATAAGTTCGCCTACTTCCGGATAAATCGTTACAACAGGAGGCGGAAGTAAACTTTTGTTTTTTATTCCATAACAGCCGTCGCTTAATATTTTATATTCATCATCTTCTAAACTTGTATTCCACAGCTGCAAAGCTCCTCCTGTTTCAGGGATTTTTAGATAACAGTTAAAGGCTGCTTGTGTCATATAATTAAATTTTGAAATCACATTTCTATCATCTCTTTCTAGTTTATCTTCATGTGGAAAAAGTTCTTCTTCCGACGCACGCATCAATCCTACAAACATATTTCCTCCACCTAAATTTAATCTTGAAGCTCCTCTTTCCCATTGTTCATCTAATAAAAGGCGTATTTTGTCAATAGGCGATAAGAAGGGACAAAATGCTTTACGAAGAGCATTAATTGAAGTTGTTACTTGTTCATAGTAAAGATTTTTACTTGGTCTGTCTTTAACTTCATAATATGCCATACCCAAATCTCTAATTTTTCCGACTTCTACTACGTTAGAATAATCAATGATCTCATGCTTTTGAATATTTTTCAAACCATGTTTTATAATATTGTTGTCACAAAATTTAGGAACACGCAAAACAAAGATTTTTCCATCAAAAAAATCACAAAGACATTGATAATTTAAACTATCGACTCTAATTATTTCAGTTGTAGGAAGATAAGTTCTAGATTTTATAATGGTATTTAAAAAGCGCGGTTCAATAATTTTTGGCAATAATTTATTCATTTTTAACTCAATTTTCTCCTAAAAATTATTGAATGGTTTATATTAAATTTAAAAGAATAATATGATATTGTAGCTATTTTACTCAATACACTTAATGATACTAATTGTGTAAAAAGAACTAAAAACGAAAATGGACTAAAATTGATTTTTAGAGAGCAATAATATAAAAAAAGCTTAGTGTGTATCACTAGTTATCTTCTTGTTATAAAATTCAATTGTTTATGATCATTGTTTCTATCGATCTCTTGTTTTTTTTATTAACTTTCAAAAAATGCTTTTTAAAAAAAGTTTTCTATTTGTGTAATTGGCGTTTTTTTTGCGTTCAATGTGAAAAAAATAATACTTAAGATTATTTAGACTAGCTACACCCGCAGAAAAAACTTTTATAATATAGAATTTATGAAACTAGAAATGGAAGAATAATTTTATAACTCGATTTTATTATTCCTAGTCGTATTTTTGATAATTTAGATTCATATTACAATGCTTTATCAAGAAAAATTCTTTATTAAAATTTTGTGAAATTTCTAATTTTTCAACTGCAAATTCTTTATTCTCTATTTTAAAATATCCCTGGTCACTAGGTTGTCCGCCCCTTGTGGATGAAAAATCGTTTTATCGAACATGACATAATAGCCACTTTTATCTTCTTTTGCTTCAATAATGATTAGGTAATATTGAAAATGGTATGTTCATTAAAAAATTAATTAATTAAAAACAAGACCAAATAAAAGTTAATATTGAAAATTCACCAAAACAAAATCGTGGAACAGTTGAATATTTTTTTCTTCTTATTCTTTTACTTTATTGTTTTATTCTTTCGCTAAAGTTTCATTAGGCAAGAAACTTTTTATATTTCTTCATTTTTTTGTTTACTTTAAAGTGAGATAGAGGTAAATCTGCCAGAACTTATCTGCCTTTTTTGTCTACATTGTATTTATTTTTTTGCTTTTTCTTTTTTTTTCCTCAAGCTTTTTAGACATACTTAATATTCTATTTATTTTTTCTTCTGAAGGTTTTTGACCAAGAGCGCTTAGCATATACTTTATCTGATCCTTCTCTGACGATTTTATTTCTTTTTGTAATCTCATTACTTGCTTTTTTGCGTAGTAGAAAAAAATAATTGAGCTTAGCAACACTCCTATTAAAAAAGATCCTATCAAATAAAAAAAAAATATTGAGAATTTTGTTGGAAGACTTATCATAAAAGCATTTTATTATGTATCAGCAAAAGGATTTAAAAAATTACGTTATGTTTTGTAGCAAGTGTAGTTAAGCGTTAGGAGAAAATGAGGAATGTTTAAGGTGTGAAAAAGAGCAAAAATTAAAAATAAAGTAGAAAATGAATTAAGAGAAAGAAAAATAATATAATATGGCAAGACTGAATAAAATTGAAACAAAACAAGAACAATTACCACCAAAAGAAAGGTATTCAACTAGAATAATTAATTGCCAAATAAAGGAAGGAAAATTAATAACTCAACTAGATGATGGGAGGGAAGTTAGTATTTTGGTATCTTTACTAGCCGAACAAAGCATTCTAGATAAAAATGTTAAACCCGAACAATTGGAAAAAATGGAAATACATAAAGAAGGGAGATATATTTACTTTCCTGTTATTGATGAAATATTGCCAGCTTGAATAATTAGCCAAGGTCCACATTCTTCTTGTTTTCTCTTTGTCAGTTGCTAATCTGTTAATTTAAATGCATACTAAACACGAATAAGAAAGGTTATGGAATAAAGCAAATCTATCTAACAGGAAAAAGTATCACTAAATATAAAAAATATTTTCCATTCGAACAATATAAAACTAATGATCCACTCTTACTCAAGATGAAAAAAAGAAGTTAGAATTATTTTAGAAACTTCCGCTCATGAACCATTAAAGATAAAAAAATAGATGAAGATAGATATTAACACGATCATTCGAAACATCATAATAATTCCTTTTATGATGGCACTTTTGGTAAAGAATTTATTAGAAATTAGCAGTCAAAAGAGGATAAAAACACCATAAGCCTCTAAAAAATTTTGTACAAGTTTCTTTACCAATTTATCTTGACTTAATTTTCAAAAGAATTTGAAATTGGAGATTTTCTTCCTGCTAGAGATATGTTGAATCTTTTATTTATTTCTAGTTTATTTAATAAGTAAATAATTTGGGGCAATTCTGGTCCTTTGTCCACTCCCGTTAATAGGTTCCTTACCAACAAATAAAACTCTTTTTTGGGTGCTTGATTATTTAGACAGGCCGATTTAAGAACCGATTTAATGTTTTCTACTTCTCATTTATCTAATTTACTTAATTCTTTTCTTAATTCTTCTATTCATAAAACTTCATTTTCTTTAATCTCTACTTTTGGGGCGGGTCTTTGGAAAAAATAAGTAGTTAAATCAATTAGTTCTTGAAAATTATTGAGTTGCGGGCGAAATAATAAGGAGATTTGTTTTACTCATGCTTTTTTTTTTGGTTCTAAATCGTATTTTTTTCCTAAAAATTGTCAAGCGTGTTCCGCAAAATCTTTTTCTGGCAATTGGCGAATGTAATGATTATTATACCAGTTAAGTTTCTCCAAATCATACACGGCTCCGCTCGCATGAAATCCTTCTAAATTAAAAATTTTAATTGCCTCTGATAAAGAAAATATTTCTTGGTTATTTCCTGGATGTCAACCTAAAAATAGTAAATAGTTGACTATGGCGGAAGGCAAATAACCTTTTTCTCGTAATTGACTAATTAACTGTCATTGGCTAGTTTCTTTATCTCGTTTGGAAAGTTTTTTTTTTTCTTTATTGAGAATTATTGAAATGTGGCTAAAAAAAGGGGGATTTCACCCAAACATTTCATACAACACTAGTTGCTTGCCGGTATTAGATAAATGCTCCTCGCCCCGTAAAACATGACTGATTTTCATTAAATAATCATCAACCGCGCATGCAAAATTAAAATTAGGAATACTATTTTGCCGAAAAAGTACAAAATCCTCAATATCCTTACCCTGAAAATTTACTTCTTTCCGCACTAAGTCAGGAAAAGAGTAATTTCTTTCTTGGGGTATTTTTAAGCGCAAAACATAAGGAGTTTGTTGGCGGAGAAAAGAATGAATTTCTTTTTCGCTCAATTGTAAACATTTTCGCGAGTATTGGTAATTACTTCGCTTATTTTCTCTGATAAACCGTTCCTTCTCTTGGGCTAACTCCTCAGGAGAACAGAAACAGTAATAAGCCTTTTTTTCTTCTAATAATTTTTCAATATATTTCCGATAAATATCTAGTCTTTGAGTTTGCCGATAAGGGCCATGTTCGCCAGTTTGGAAAATTGATTCATCGGGTTTTACCCCCAATCATACTAAATCCTTATATAAATTGTTAACAAATTCTTCTTTATTTCGTTCTTGATCAGTGTCCTCAATGCGAAGGATAAACTGACCTTGATTTTTTTTCGCTCAAAGATAACAAAAAAGAGCCGTGCGGGCTCCACCAATATGTAATTCTCCGGTGGGACTAGGAGCAAAGCGAGTCTTAATCATTTTGGTTTTCTCTTTTATTAGAATTTTGAAACTTTTTTTTTAATGTCTGTCAGATAAAGAAATTATTCATTAATCTTTCTTTTTAATTATTTTTCTTTCCAAGTAATATAATTTAGCGCGGCGAATTTTGCGCTTAGCATGAGGTAGTTTTTCAATCTCCACTATTAACGGCGAATGATAAGAAAAAATGCTCCTAATCACTACTTTGTCGCTTTCTTTTAATACTGAAAAAGTATAACTAATTTGCCCTTTATTTTTTTGAGCGATTATTTCTCCTTTAAAACGAGTTAAACGAAATTTATCTTTTTCATTTTTATCAAAGTTTTTGATGCTTACTTCTATTATATCACCAATTTCTAAGGATGGCAAGTCAGTGCGGAAATATTGCTTGTTTATTTCTTGTAAAGAATCCATAACTATGTTTTTTTAACTAATCTAGGTAGTTTATTATATTATTTATTTTAAAAGGTTAAGACAACTAATAAAGATCATTTATTGAGACTTCAGCTATTCATGCTTATTCTAATGGCCTTGATAAGGCAATAATTAAGCAAGATGAAAGCTAAAAAAAAACTAAATTTAAAAAAATAAAAAAAAACAGAGTTCATTAAAGAACCGTCAAACATGAACATAAACGTCTGGACGGTTTTTACGGAGTTATTAAAAGAAGATTAGGTTATAATGCAAATTATAATGAAAAATATTGGGAGCTAAATAATTAGCGTATTTGTTTCTTTTTTTGGATAGTATAATTCATATAATTTATGTGCTTAATATTTTCCTGAGCAAAATTAATTTCTTTTTTTTTTAACCTTTTACTCTTCTTCGTTAACACTACTATTTCCAATTATATCATTAGCAAAGTTCCAAAAATAATAGTTTCAGTAACTTTTTTATCTTCTATTTGCTTTTATTTTTCACACCTAGTTATAATATATTTACTTACTTAATACTAATAATTTTTAATGATAGAACGCTAAATTTGATTAATAATTCCTACCGAATGATTTAGCAGAATTCATAATTAAGTTATTTTTCTATCTCCTTTAATATTTTGCTTTTCCAACTGCAAAAGCTGCTAGGCAGAGAGTAATAAAAACAACGTAATCATCAGCTGGACACAACTCATTTATTAATTCTTTCATTTTCTTCATTTCACCAATGAAAAACAAAATGTTAATGATTGTTAAATGGATTTTTTTTTGCTAATTATAGTACTAGTGAATCGTCTTTATTTGTCATAAACTTGTCATTTTGTTTTAATTTCGAGCAAAAATCGGAGAATTTTTATTATAACGAATGTTAAACAACTCGAAGCAGGGAAGGATTTACGAGTAAAAATAGATAGAAAATGTAATAAGTTGCAATAAAATACATAAGCGAAAAAAATATAAAAATAAAAAAATGAGAGACAAACAACAAAAAAAATAAGGATAATTATAGATACAACATTATAACGAAGATTAAAAAACAGAAAATGAGCACATTTTTAAAAGAATTTTGTGTGTTTTTTTTCTTGCATTCTTGACTTTTTATCTTCTATAGCTTTGATTTCATAGAGAACTAGTATAGTTCCATATAGTGTTGAAATTTATTACCATATAGTCTTAATGAACATGGCGAAGTGACAAAAATATTCTCTCTATAAGGACAAGAGCAGAAATATAGTAAAGAGTTATTGCGTATTAAATGATAATAATAATTATCTCATTATCACACTTACTTAATATGAAAGGCATACATCATCATATCATATATCATAGTTTGAAAAAAAGGAGATATAATACTCAGAAAAAACAAACAAGCAAAAATAAACACCATTTATATAATTTTTAAATAACTCCGGTCCAGTACAAATAAATACTATCAAGTCACAAGTAACCAATTTTGTTTATATACATGTGAAGGAACATGTATGAATTTAATAATATTGAATAACTCGCACAATCGCACAGGTTAAACAATAATGAGTAGATATTATAGAAGACAATACTCTTGCTTTTTATAGACTGTATTTCTTTATCTTTATGATATCGAGAAAGTTTATTAGATAGACGCTTAGCATTGAAAAAACTTTAATGATATATCTACTGTGGATTTAATTGATTAATGTAATGCAGCGTTCTTTTATTTGTTTTGTGCTTTTTAATTAAGAGTTTATTTAATTTAGCAAGGTCATTTAGTTTGCTTTTTTTCTTAACCTTTTTCATTTCCATATATTTATCTTCATATTACTTCACATCTATCACCATAGTTGGGATAGCCTCATTCTTTTCTTTTAAACTGAATAAATTCAGAATAATTTGTAGAACAATTCTTGTAGTAATTCTGCATTTTCTTGGTTCTATTCTCTTTTGTTCTTTTTGATAAAATCTTCAAGAGCTTTAATGTATTGATCGTTATCACAAGTTAATTTGGTAAGTTTATGATTTCGACTAACATCTGAGTTTAGTAATTTTATTGCCTAATTGAATTAGTTTTTCAGGTTTGTAAGGATCACCCTGACAATTTTTACTTAAATACTCTAATAGTATTTCTCTAGATTTGTTTCTTTTTCTTTTATTACTTTTTAATTCTCCAACATCTTCGACTTCAATTGAAGGGTTATCAACATGAACACATCTTTCTTCGTATTCTCTAACTATTTCAGATATATTGCTCTCTGAGTTTAGTATTAAATCAATATCTTCTTTTATCTCACTTTTGTCTTTAAAATTGCTAAAAGCAGTGCAAACTATTGTTGCATGCTTGGCAATACTTTCATCAAAAATTATTGTTTTAAGTAAATCATAAATAGGTACTTCGACTGGGTCAAATCTACCATGAGTAACAAAAAGAATCTGATCTATCCCATCTTTAGCCAAATAAGCCACCTTGGCTATCATGATTAATAATTTCTTTTGTGACCAATCAGCATTGATGATTCCAGGAGTGTCGATCACACAATAATCAACATTATCTTCTCTAAATTCTTTACTCTGAATTTCTTTTGTTGTACTAACACTCAATTCGCTTTCTTTAAAATTATCAGTGCCAGATATTACGTTAGCAAGAGCAGATTTACCACTTCCAGTCTTTCCAATTAATAGGATTGTTTTAATTTTATTTTTATCAGTCATGTATTATTGATTTTGGTAAAGTACTAGAAACTTGCTCTCATGAATTAAGCCATTATATCCAATTAGTTAAACACGGAAAAAGCAGTTGCGAGAGTGATTTGGAGACTGATAAATATGTTGTGGAATTAGCGAAAGAGTATGAGGATATTACTGAGGAAATTTACGGAATGATTAAGAATTCGGGGAATATGAGAGATGAAAAGGAGATGAAACAAAGTTCAATGCTAACAAAAGGATTGGCTAATTCAAAATGAACAATTATCTTGGACTTTCTCTTTCCCCTTTAAGATACAATATATTAAACACGCGAACTAATGATATAGAAAAAGGGATATTTTGCAAAATTGTTTAATTAATTTGCAGAGAACTTTGTTGATCCTCTATGTTACATAACAGGGTGAGAATGCCTGGCAATTTAATTTGTTTTTTTTATTTTTTGCTAACATTATTATAATTTTATTAAATGTAATTTATGGCTACAACTCTAATTTTTGACATTGCGGACAAAAAAAAGTACTCCTTTCTTTCGGCTTATTTTCGTTTATTTTTCCTTTATTAATTTCTTTTTCTTCTTTTTTTATTTTTTCAATTAAACCTCCGCAATTATTAGGACAAGGTTTACCTGCTCGATTATAAACTTTTAATCTCTCTTGATAAGAGCCTTCTTTGCTTAAAGGATTAACAAAATCAAATTCTGAAGTTCCTTTTAATTTTAAGGCTTCTTTTAAAATATTTTGAGCCGAAGAAATTATTTTTTCTACTTCCAGACAAGTAAGTTGGTTAGTTTTTTTTAAAGGATGAATTTTAGTGTCGAAAAGTATTTCCGAAGCGTAAATATTGCCAATGCCACTAATGACTTTTTGTTCTAACAAAGCATTTTTAATAGAGACTTTGCGTTTTTGGTAATGTTCGAATAGTAGTTTGGTGTTTACTTTTTCTTCCAGCAAATCGGTTCCAATATTTTTGTAAGGTTCTAATTGTTTATAATCCTTAAAGTTTTGTAAACGAAAACTTCCAAATCGGCGAGAATCACAATAAATTAATTTTGTTGACTCTTGACCATTATCTAAGTAAAAAGTTAAGACCCTTGAATCGTCAGTGTTGTGTTTCTTAAATAAATCCTTTTGTTCTTGTTCTGAAGTAGGAGTAAGTATTTTTTCTTCTATAAAATACTTTCCGGTCATTCCTAGACGACTAATTAGAACATAGGTGTTTTGATGAATATCTTGGGTATCCGAGGTGCGGACGCCTAGAATAAAAAATAAACATTTACCCTTTCTGTCTATTTCGTAGATAGTTTTGCCTATCAATAAGTTAACTAATTCTTCTTCACTAATTTCTTTGACTAAACTTATCCGCTTTCTCGCTTCGTCTTTTGGCTTATAAATTTCTACTTTTTGAATAGTTTTTCCAATTATTTCAGATCTTAATATTTGGCGAACAGTTTCAACTTCGGGTAATTCTGGCATTTTAGTTAATTATTTTTTTCTAATAAATCACCTTGGTGATAAATTTTCCCACCTTCCATTAACCCAATCAACCAGTAAGGAATTGGCACTAAACAATTTCCAGGAGTTCAGTAATAAGGAATTCGGTGTTTGTTAATGTTTCAGTTTTCAACTTAATCTCTTGTCATTTTTTTCTGAATTGTCTAGTTAGTAATTTTTTTTTTGTTTCTTTTTTTTGGAAAAGGGGAAGCTTAGTTATTAGACTTAATCCTCTTTACTTAAACCTTACATCATCCTGTTTGTATAAGGAAGAACAAAAAATAAAAAACCAATTACAAGAAAGATGAAAAACAAGATTAAAAATCATTTAACCCATCCCAAAGAATTATTTTTGAAAACCTTTCTTCTGGAAAAAAGAAAAAATATAACTAAAAGACCTCAACTAAAACCAACTATTGACATCAAAATTATCGGAAAACCTAACATAGTGTTACATTATCCTACAACATTCCTTAGAAGGAACTTCTTGTAAATATTGTTGTTCATATTTTTCAGTTTCATAATCAGATGTTCTTCCTAATCTGTTATCAGTTTCTTTTATTTCATGTTTTAAATTGACACTTTTTTTTCTGTCATTAGCATCACTGTCATCAATATTAACACAGATTTTTGAAGTAACAGCGACTCCCATTCCTGTTAGTCCGGCCGAAGCAACTCCCAATAATAAAGAGGCTCCACCGGTAGCAGGAGCCAAAGCAACTGAACCAATAACATTAAAAAGTCCTAATCCTGTTATAGTTCCCATAGTAGCACCAGCCGGAACATTAACTGAGGCCATAAGCATTCTTTTTTTTTTGCTCTATCTGCCCTGAATAATTAATCCCATAAACGAGCATGTTAGCAAAATGCTCGCAGTTTCTACGATGCAAATCATAGTTATTCTTCCGATAATCATTATCTTTAGCTCAAACTATTTGCTTAGCAATATCTTTGTAATTCTTAAAGGGAATGATTGGATGATACGCAGTTACTTTTCCTTCTAAAAAAGAACTTCAATTATCAATTGTAGTATTTTGTCTTTCTCTAGTATATTGACAAACCTTAGATTCTCCGTCTATTTTACCTAAATATACCCCAACATGGTCAAACATTGTCATGTCTGTTTTGACAACATCAAAAGGTTTAAGATAACTAGTTGAATATTTTTTTTTTACATAAGGTTCAGTAACAAAACTATTGAATGATTTATAACAATCACAATAAGGATGAATTAATAACATTGGATTATCTCTATACTTTCCATAACTACTTGCTAACTCATCTCTTAATCAATTAGCTTCACTCCTAGCATCAGAAAGATAATTATGTCCTTTTCTGCCTCTACTACTGTCTCCTCAGTAAGCACAATCAGAACTAGTAGGAAATACTACTGGTCGAGAAGTGTTATAAACAGGATCATAAACTAGCAAGTATACTCAATAACGACTACCATGATAAACAATTGTTGTTGCGATATTATTACTTCACCAAGTGGAAAATATCTCCACTTCCTCCACTCTACCTAAAATAGAAGTTCTTTGTTTTGCTAAATCTTTATAACGTGATTTTTGACTATCGGTATAGATTAAACTGTGTTTATCACAACTATAACACTTAATGTCTCTCCGGTAAGTTTTATCAGATTCATAATTTTGATGTTCTGCTCAACTGTCTTTATATTCTTTACAATTTTTGCAGTATCAGTTATTTGTCATAATATAATACATTATATAATTTTTTTCTAAACTCGTTTTATATTTGGTTCTCCCAAAAAAAAGATTCTAAGGAAACTATGACTGGCTTGAACTCGCTTGCGGTTTAACCTTTAAATAAGAAATCCAACCACTACCATCTTTTTTTTATTTAAAAAACCTTTGTAAGCAGTTTGATCATAACCACACCATAAAAAAACTTTGTCATAAGTTTCATTAGCTCTCAAACTCTCTTGGGTATGTACTCAAATTCTTATTTCTCGGTTTTGGGTCATAAAATATTTGGTTTCCATTATATCGTTAAAAGTCATGTTGATATCAGAATCCATTGGCTCGATTGGGGCTTTGATATACTTCTTGTTGTCTCGTCATTCCAGTTCAATATGTCTAAAGTCATCAGTAGTGAAAATTACCTCATATAAATCTTCAAAGTCTCTGATTTCTGATAATTATTGACTAAAAATTAGCCTGTTTGTTTAGTTTTTCGGTCTAGATAAAATGCTTTTTATAAGTGAGATAGAGAGATTTTTTTTTTGCTTTGTTTTTTTGATGTTTAGGACTTTCGTTCTAAACAAGTACGTGACTACGAATTATTTATGTAAGCAAGAAATCAAAAAAAAAATTTTAAAATACTAATAAAGATGGAAATTTTTCAAGAACTAAATGAGAAGCAAAAACAAGCTGTTTACGAAGAACATCCGCGAATATGCGTTATAGCTGGGCCAGGCTGTGGAAAAACCAGAACATTGGTTAGTCGCTTTATTTATTTGTTAACCAAAAAAAAAATTTCTTCCCAAAATATTTTAGTTCTAACTTTTGCTAAAAAAGCCATTAAAGAAATTAAAGAAAGGGTTTTTTTTCATATTACTACTGCTTCCCCTAAAGATTTGCATATTTATAACTTTCATTCTTTCTGTTTTCACGTTTTAAATAAACATTCTTATTTGTTAGGTTTCCCAGGAAGTAAATTTCCAGTTTACGATCGCCACGAACAAGAAGCCATGGTCCGGAAAATAGTTTATCAACTTAACTATAATGCTGATCAAAAAGAAATCAATACCATTATTGCTTATATTAGCGGTTGAAAAAATGGTAAACTTAGTTCTGATGATCCTTTAGAATTTGATGAATTGACCAAAAAAAGATATGAAATTTATCAAAAATATCAAGAATACTTGCAAACTAATAAAGCCTTGGATTTTAATGACTTGCTCCTTCACACAATTACTCTTTTCAATTATTACCCGCAAGTCCGAGAAGAATACCAAAAACAATTTAGCCACATTCTACTAGACGAATTTCAAGACATTAACGCTATTCAATGAGAAATAATTAAGTTAATTTTAAGTGATAAACAAAACGTTTTTTTAGTGGGAGATCCTAACCAAGCTATTTATGGTTTTCAAGGGGCTACACCTGAACTAATTTCTTCTTTTAGCAAAGATAAAAATTGAAAAACTATCTATCTAAATACTAATTATCGATCAACTAATAATATTATTAGTTTAACCAATTCTTTTATCCAAAAAAATCAACCTAGTTTAGTTAATAATCTTCTAAATGCTTCGAAACAAGACGGAGTAAAAGTAAATTGGCTTAATGGTCGATCAATACGTTCGATGGTTAACCAAATCCGTTGGATAATCATTCGTGAGAAAATTGGATTCAGTGATATTGCCATTTTATACCGGAATAATTATCTTTCTGGCCGAATAGAGCAAGAATTAATTGCTCAAAAGATTCCTTACGAAATATTAGGATCTTTTAAATTTATTCAACGGGAAGAAATTAAAGATGTGTTAGCTCTCCTGAGAACTATCGTTTATCAAGATAACCTTTCTCTTTTAAGAATGTTTAGTCTTCAAGAAAAAATTGGGGCACGAACCATCGAAAAAATTGAGCAAAACAGTGAAAAAGAAGGAATTAGCGTCTACAATTATCTCAACAATTTTGCTACCATTAATAATTTAACGCAAGAAAAATTGGCAGCCGGACAAGTGGAAAAGATTAGCCTAGTTATTTTTAAAATCAATAATTGAAAGGAAAAATTAACCAAAGAAGGATCCTTAGATACTTTTCTTTTAGGAATTCTTAATGACTTTAATTATTGAGAACATCTAAAAACTCGAATTAACTCGGCCGAAAGAGAAAAGAATGTTCAACAATTTATTAATATTGCTCAGAATTGAGAAAAGAAGCGAAAAAAAGAATATCCTAACTTGGGAGAACTACTCAATATTTTTTTGCAATGGATAATAATTGCTTTTGAGGATAAGAAACTAATTAAAACTCGGAATAATTTAATTCTCTCCTCTATTCACCAAGCTAAAGGACTAGAATTTGAAGTAGTATTTTTTGTTTATTTAGACCAAGGAACGCTCCCTTATAAAGAAACCCAAGACTTAACGGAAGAAAAAAGATTATTTTATGTGGGAATTACTCGAGCTAAAAAACTTCTATATTTGCTAAGCAGCAAGGCCTTATATTCTCCGTTTTTAGATGAGTTAGAACATTCTTTTTTAAACAAAATGTAGAGGGAATAATGAAAATATTAAAGAAAACAAGAAATGAAATTAAAACTTTCTCTTCGAATATAAATATTTCTAACTGGTCAATAAAATTGCTAAAGCTATACTAAAAGAATTTCAGTCACAACATAACTTACTAATAAACCTAAATAGTAATCTATCTACACTTAAAATAAACTCAAACCCACGAGGATTATTATATGATTTTGCAATCATCTTCTTGATAAATTTTCGCTTCTAATTGGTCTGCTTTTACTCGTTCCTTATGTTCTTCTGCTTGCCAATAATCCCTGTTTTTTCGTAAGTCTTCTCTTTCTCCTACCGCTCTCTCAAACTCATTTTTTAAATAGTAAACCTTACCTACCAAACTCTTAGAAGAGAAATCTGTTGAACTAATTCCTAACGAACTGTAAAAAGATGACAAAGCTGAAAAAACACCATCAATCTCTGTTTCAGCGGTTAATCTTTGGTTAATATATAAAATCTAAAAAAAATAAAAGATAAAATCAAAACTATTTTTGCTAAAAAGGACTGAACGGATATTCATCCAGATTTTTCTAAACGAAGGATTTTGGCTCTGAAACTTATCAGCAAGAGTGAAAAAAGAAATGGTCTTGACTATCTTGTCCTCATAATTTACTCATTGTTATTATTTACCACATCAATCGAATCTTCACGGAAAAATAAGTGCCTTAAGAACATGAAGAGTGAAAGCTAAAAAAAAACAAAAAACAATCAAGGCATAATCTTTTCATTCAAATTTTTTTCGATATTTGAAAAAAATAAACAACTTATAAAGAAGATAAAGTAATACAAAAAATAAGAGAAGATTTCAAAGAAAAGCAAGTACAAATATGTTAAAAATGTTTAACAAAAAAATCATCATATGATTTAATTTTATAATTTTTCTAACCAATGAGCCGACTTGTTATTTAGATATTAGTTCCTCAAAAATGCTAAAAAACCGCTTCCATAAATTAACTCATTATTTTAGTTTATTGAAGCATGAAAAGTAGTTATAAAAGTGAATAATAGGAGGTATATATAATCCACCGTTAACCAAATAGCATAAAGACTTAAGAAAAGAAATTATCACACTTTTTACAAAATTTTTAAATAACTATAAAATAATAGTATTCCCTAAAAGAATTCATAAATAAAGTGAAAGAACAAGAACAACAAGTAATAAATCTCATAAACTTAATCTCTTTCATCATCAAAGTAAAGGAAGCTTAAATAATAAATAGATAGTAGAAACAATTAGAAAACAAATTAGAAGTTGAGTAAAAGAGGAAAGAAATATCATATATAAGTGAATTTTATAATAGAGTATAGAGAAGATTTCAAAGAAAAGCAAGTACAAATATGTTTAACAAAACCATAAATTACTGCAATTTGCAATTAGAATTTACCTCAACATAATTCTCAAACCTATCCTCATAACTCTCATAATCTGCTATCTGCATGTATTTTTCTATATCCGTACGAACATCATTTAATCCACTATAATCTTTAATGTTTAAAAGGTTAAAATGACTGTTTGTTCTTTCAATCTCTTCCCTTAACTCTCTACCTTGTTTAAAAAAACTCCCTTCATTAGAAAAATTTAGACCTAAAACAGATCTATTAGCAAAATGATGACAATTTCCTTTCTTATAATCCGAAGCACCGAATAAAGGATCATAACTGACATCATAATTTTTGCTAGAAACAGCTCTAGCAATATGTTCTTTAATTAATTCTGGTCTTTTATAAGGAAGAAAAGGGTGGTAATAAGAAACAGCAGAAGAACTAGAATTAAAAAGTTCGCTTCAATTGGCAATTTCAGCTCTGTTTCTTGTCACATGTGCTATTTTATGATTACCATAATCGTCCTTGCCTAAATAGATCCCTGCATGAAAATATACGCTTTTCTTTACCCTAATAATGTCAAGCGGCTCTATATAACGTTCCGGCTCATTTCTATTAAACGATAAACTAAACCCTTTTACTCCTACTATTTCACCACTAAAAGGTAAGTTAAAGACCTCATCTGTATTCTCTAAAACAGCACAAGCAGGATGGTCACCATTTAAATCTCTCATTATCGAAAATGCCTTAGATTTAACTTCATTAAAACTATCAAAATCTCTTGTACCAACTCTTAAAACAAAAGGATAATTGTAAAAACAAGAGTCAAAAATAACTACTCTGATACGATAATTTTTATATTTTCTTGATGTTTCTCGAACATTTCGTTCAATTGATTGCGAATTCAAAGCTGTATTAACAACCGCATAGGCTTGTGGAAAATCCTCTCCCTTTGCTCTTGCCATGTTGTATATCATATCTTGCGTAGATACAAGTGCTTCGCTAACTTTTTCTTCTACGCTAACTTCATTAATAATCAAAACACAATTTGGACTGAACCAAGTCGAGAAAAAAAGAATCGAACTTATTACTTCAGAAGAAAAAGCATTTTTATTTGATCTTGCTACTTCTTCAAGTTTTAGTATTTTTTTTAAATCACTAAGAGAATAAATACTCGAACTAGAACTACTAGAATTTATGCCAATTCTTTCTAGTCTTTCTTTTTCGTTACTATCGATACCATTGTACCACCAATCGTACAGATTTTTTCTAGTTTTGCTAGCACTGTCAGCACTTTCTTTAAAAACTTCTTCAAAATTATTTTTTTTGTTTGTCATCTTTTTTTTCTCTTGTTACGAATAATTTTTAATTGCCATTTAGTTCACCGTTTTTAAGACAAGAATCATATCCTTTCATTATTCAACAATTTTCTTTTCTCCTCACTTAAGTTTTGATGTGTTCCATTTGTTTTTTTACTTTTCTGGCGTTGTCAGAAATACATCAACTCTCATCTCAATACCTAGTTTTGGATTATTAACTATCTTATACATTTCTGGAGTTGCAGAAATCTGTTTTTCTGAATGTTTTTCTGCTAAATAATTTCTAAGACTTATTAAGTTTTCACTAATAATGAATAAATTTGAATACTCATTTACTCAAGTGTTAAGTTCAGAAACATCATTAATTTTATCGAATGTTTCAGCTTTAGCTTTTAAACCGGGATTAATACGAGTTCGTACAATTTCTTCAAGATTTGCCATATTTTTCCTACATTTTTTTTTATCGATTTTTAGTTTTTCTTCTTTTTTCTTTTCTTCTGATAATTTTTCTCAATCTATGCATCTGGTTCCATCAATACGTGGCAATGACATAGCTAACAAAAAAGCATGCTTTCTATAAGTAAAAACATTTATTAAATATTGAAATTCTGTGATATCTTTAGGAAAAGAAGAAAAAATGTCTTCATCAACCTCTTTTAATCTTTCTGTTAATACCGAATCCAAATTTGAAGTGAAATCATCATCTTCTTTTTTCACTTCCAAAAAATCAGTTCTTTGAGCTAAAGACTTAATAAAAGCTTTAGCCTTTTTGGGAGTTGTTTTTCATCGTTTAGAAAATTCTCTAATAAATTGTTCTTTGTCGGTGTTTTTTTTATCTTGTTGCTGAGGAGTAAGTCTTAAAATAAAAAAACATGTCAGTAGCAGAAAGATTAAGATAAGACTTATTTTTTGGTAGAATTTCATTATTATTTAATTTTGTTGGCAATTCACACTCCTGCGCCAGCAACCAATCCTGCTGTACCACCAGCCAATGTTCCTGCCCCTGGAATGATGCTTCCTGCAGCTGCTCCTGTCACCGTTCCCGCAAACATCGATCCAGCCAATCCTAAATCTTTTTTTTGATTAATTCGTTTTTCTATTTCATCAGCAACCTTTTTTACTAATTCTTTGTTTTTTGTTTTCAACTTATTAATTTCGTCTTCGTGTTTTTTCAGCAAAATCTTCATTTTGTTGTCAGCCTCTTCTTTTTCTTTATTTATTTTATTTATCTCTTTTTTTCATTTTTCCTCTGAATTTTTCTTTTCTTTTTCGTATTGGTTCTTTAAACTAGTAATTTTTTCTTTACTTGCCTTACCCTCCTTTTTTAAATTTTCTATACCTTCATCTAACTTTAACTTTAAATCTTTAGTTTCTTTATCTTTTTTATCCTCTAAATCTTTCATTTTTTTATCTATTTCTTCTTTAATCTCTTTTATCTTTCTTTCATGATTTTCAAGCATTTTCTTGATCATTTCTTCTTTTTCTTTTAACTCTTTTTCCAACCTCTCTTTTTCAGTCATATAATCTCTGATCCTATCGTTTACCTCTTTCAAATTAGCTGGGAGATAATTTTTATGAATTATAGCTCCTAAATAAGTGATTAATCTTTTTCTTGACAACTCGCGTGTCTCTTTATTTATAGCAATGGCAGCAGGCCTTCCTAACAAGGCTGGGTTATCAACATAAATAACTTTCGCGTGATTAAATATTTCATTTAACTCCTTGCTTTCATTGCAAAGTTTAGCCTTATCTTTCTCACATTCTGTTTCATTTTCAAAAGCAGGAAAATTAGTTCTAACTATTGTTGTATAATTGAAAACATCTTGGTCAAAAATGATTGAACTTAGCAATTTATAAGTCTCTATTTCTTCCTTAGTAAAACGACTACCGGTTACAAAAAAAATCTGATTCAAACCTTCATTTTCAATAAAACGAGCTATTTCTCCTAATCTGAATAAAACCTTTTTAGTATCATCTAGTTGTGTATCACCAATTCCAATTGTATCAATTACGCAATATTTAACACCATCAATCTCAAATCTTTTTTCTTTGATACTTTTTGTTTCGCTTGTACCATTAGCACTTTCTACAAATTCATCAGTTCCACTCAGCACATTTGCTAGTGATGATTTTCCACTTCCTGTTCTACCAATTAGTAGTATGTTTTTGTTTACAGTTACCATGTTTTTTTTTTTTTGATTTTGCCAAGTTATTCAGTACTAATTTCAAATGATTACTATTACATTTCTTTTAAAGAATACTAGTAATTTTTAAATAATTTCAATAATATTTTGTTAATTTTATAATATAAACGTATCTTCCGACCATATTTTTAATTACATTATACTACATTCTTGCTTTGGAGGAGGCACTTCTTGTAAATATTGTCTTTCCATTTCTTTTGTTTTTTGATGATCAGCAGCTACACAGCCAAGAATATTATCAGTTTCTCTTATTTCATCAGCTAGTTTAATTGTAGAATCTTTATCGTTATTTATTATAACAGAAGAAGTAGTAGAAGTATTATAACCAATGGTTCCAAGGTCAATAATTTTAGAATAGAGTGACGAAGTTGTTTTAATAGTATTTTTTCTTTTCTCTATTTGCTCTGAATAATTAATCCCATAAACTAGCATATTAGCAAAATGTTCACAATTACGATTGTATAAATCATATCTATCTACTCGAAAATTAGTTGACTCTGCTCAAACAATGTTACTGATTATTTTCTTATAGTGCTTAAAAGGGACTATAGGATGATATTTGATTACTTCTCCATCTATACACTCATCTACAAAATATTCCCATGAATCAATAGTAGTATTATTTTTTTCTCTAGTAAAGTGACAAACTTGATTATTACCTAGATATACTCCCACATGATAAAAATCAAATAGTCCTGCTATGTTGTTTTTTACTTTCACTATATCTAAAGGCTTTAAGTACTCATCAGGACTTTGATTGGAAACTGTTTTATTCACTTCTATTGTTTTGCTGGTAAAAATTGTGGGTTGGTAAATGCTACCGTCTAAAAATGAAGTAAATTTAGTTTTAGTTTCTCATTTGCAGGGTAAATTTTTACTTTTTATATAAGGTTCAGTGATTACAATACTAAAATCTACACATTTATTTGCTTGATGATGAACCGTTAGCATGGGATTCTCTTCATTTAACTTTTCTCTTAATCACTTTGCTTCTTTTTGAGCTCCTTTTACATTGTTATGATTTTTTCTTTTGTCAGTTCCTCAACAGTTGCAGTTTTTATATTTAGGAAACACTGTTAAATTTTCTTTTATATTTCTGTATTCTGGCTCATAAACCACTAAAAAAACTCAATAATAATTATCGTGATAATTGATCACTGTTGCTAGATTATTATTTCATCAAGTTTTAAATCGAATGACCTCTTTGATGTTACCAGCTATGTTGGTTTTGGCCTTTACTAAATTAGATAGTTCTGCTTGTTCTTCATAAAAAGATTGTTTTAAAAAATAATTTCTCTGTTTTTGAGCGTTTTTATTTAATTCACTTACTTTTCCTTTTAATTTAGCGAACTTTCTTCTATCCAATGATAATTGTATTTTCAATAGAAAAAAACGAAATCTTAAACTAGTAAAACCTTTTTCTACGTATTCAACTAAAATGTTTCTGATAGTAGTAGTTCCCGAATAATCAGCCAAAAATTTCCTTCATATCTCTTTTAGATTTTTTTCTCGTTCTTCTCAACTTTTTTTCAGTTCTTCTTGATTTTTGCCTTCATCACGCTTATTATCAATTAATTGTTCATACGCTTCATTAATTTCTTGCATTTTTTTTTCAGCTTCAATTTTTTGTTCATTGCTATTTCCAGCCTGTTTATCTGGGTGATATATCAAAGACAATTTTCGATAGGCCTTTTGAATATCTTCTAAGTTAGCATCTTTGTCAATCTCTAGCATCTGATAAGGCGTTTTTTTTTGTCTTTCTACTTTGTTTTGGCTATTTGAAGATGCCTCCCCTAAGGCTTCTTCCAAAAACATCTTTTCCTTTTTAAATTTTAATTTTATTATTTCTACTTTAATATTTGCTAAATATTTATTTTCTTCTAGTTCTTCTTTAGTTGTTTGAATAGAGTAAATAATATTGTCTTTTTCGTTTTCTAATTGGGTTTTTTTTTCTTGTAGACCGATAAATATTTCATTCTCTTTCTGTGAATCAATCAAAGCTTTTTTCTTGTTTATCAATTGTTTTTCTAATTCTTCTTTTTCTTCTCTCTTTTTTTTTAATATTTTGTAATTTTCGATTAATTTTTTAAAGTTAGTAATTTTTGTATTTATCTTTGATATTTCTAACTTACTTGCTCATTTATTAATTTCTTCTAGTTCTTTTCAATTAATTAGTAATTTTTCTTTACTGCCGTTAATTTTTTCATGAAGCTTGGTGACATAATTACCAATTATTTTCTCTGCTTTGACTTGATCTTGCTGATTAGATCTTTTTAGCAAAGAAAAATCACTAATGATTTCTAAATTACCTAGCTCTTTTAATCTTTCGATTTCAATCTCTACCTGGTCTTCTGTTTGATAATTATTAAAGGGATAAATGTTAGCGGAATAAAAGTAACTTTGTTTTTGGCCATTACGAAAGGTAATTGGTCGATCTAATTCAATTTTACATCAGTCAGGGTATTCTTTGATTGAACTAATAACGAATTTAATAGAATTATTTTCTTCACTATTAGAAACTTCCTTTTTTCAATCATAAAACATTTTCTCTAACAAAGCATAGTCGATTTCTTTTACTTTTTCTTTGTTAGTTTTATTACCAAAGCAACAAACAAAAGGAGAAAATAGTTCTTCGAAACTTTTACTGTTACTGAAAGCAGGGAATAAGTGACAATAATTATTTTTGTCTAGTGTTGCTTCCAAACTGTCGTAGAAATTAGTTAGAGTAACCACCGATATTTTACCATATTTATCTTGTTTTCTCTCTTTAATTTTCACTACCAGTCCTTCACTTATAATTATGTTTTTGTCTAGTCAGGTTTTAAACTGTTTTCATGTCATAATGTTTTTTGTTTAATATACGTGAAAAATGAACTAATTCACTCAAATTACCAAATACTAAATCATAATTATATTTTAAACAATTAATGCTACTAGTTTATAAAACTAGTTGATTTCGCTTTTATGTCTTTTGCCGGTAATAGTGAAAGGAACTGAAACGTTGATATTCAATCATTTGCCACCAAAAATCTATCTGAAGAAGCAGTAATCCAAGCGGTTAGCGAAGGAATATTATTCGGTAGTCATCAAATTAATTAGTTATAAAGATGGAAGTAGAGACAAGCAAAAATCATCGAAACTGAAAATAGATTTATGTATCAAAGATAAGTTATAAAAGCAGAAAATGGTTGTGTTTCATAATCTTAATAGTACCAATTTTTTTTTAATAAAAAAATAGCAAGAAATGAAAAAATTAATTAATATGAGTTATTCACACCAGGAAATCGAAAAAAAATGACAAGAATATTGGGAGAAAAACCGAACTTTTTTTACTGACTTATCAAATAACTCCAAGCCAAAAAAATATATTTTAGCAATGTTTCCTTATCCGTCAGGTAGTGGTTTACATGTTGGACACATCCGTAATTATACTATTACTGATGCCCTAGCCCGTTTTTATCGCTTAAAGGGATACAACGTTTTAATGCCGATTGGTTGGGATGCTTTTGGTTTACCTGCCGAACAGTATGCTATCCAAACTAATAATCACCCCGCAACTTTTACTAACGCTAATATTCAAAACTTCAAGGAGCAATTATTAAAAATGGGCTTTTCTTATGATTGAAGCAAGGAAATAAATACCAGCGACCCCAATTATTACCATTGAACGCAATGGATTTTTTGTCAAATATATCGTCAAGGATTAGCCGAACATAAAGAAATACCAGTTTATTGATGTGAAAAACTAGGGACAGTGTTAGCCAACGAGGAAATAAAGACAATAAACGGACAAAAATTTTCGGAACGCGGAAATTACCCTGTGGTAGAAAAAAAAATCCCCCAGTGAGTTTTAAAAATTACTCAATGTGCTCCTCAATTATTAGCGGATTTATCCGGATTAGACTGACCGAATAGTATTAAAAGTTTACAAAAAAACTGAATTGGTCTTAATCGAGGCACTTTTGTTAACTTTTCCGTAGTAGATAAAGATTTAACTATTACTGTCTTCACTAAAAGTCCTCAAACTCTTTATGGAGTAACCGCTCTGGTTTTATCGGTTAATCACCCTCTTATTACTCAAATTACTTCTTTTGATAGGAAAATTAAAATAAATGAGTTTTGTGCTACTTGAAAAGACAGAAAAAGCCAAGAAATATACGGAGAATTTACCGGAAACTACGCTCAACACCCTTTAACTAATGAAAAATTACCCATTTGAATAACCAATTTTGTTATAAGCGAATATGGAACCGGAGCGGTAATGATTAATGCTTTTTCTCCGGAAGTATTTAAATATCAAGAAATACCTAATTTAGTTAGCGAAAAAGAATTAAAACAAAATAAACAAATTGATTATTCTTTTGCAGTAAAATACAGTTTGCCGATAAAAAAGATTTTTCGAATAAACGAACAAGGAGAAAAACTAAGCGGTTATTTCATTAATTCGCCTTTAATTAATAATTTAGATAGCAAAGAAAAAGCAATTGAAGTTATAAACGAAAATTTGGAAAAAGCCCACAAAGGACACCAAGGCGAGTTTTATCATTTAAAAGATTGAATTTTTTCGCGGCAAAGATATTGAGGAGAACCTATTCCAGTAATTCACTGAGAAAATAACCAAAAAGAACTTTTGTCCGAAAAGGACTTACCGCTAATTCTCCCTCCTTTAACCGACTTTGCCCCCAATCCTCGTTATTATTCTCCTTTACAAAAAGCGGAAAATTGAGTAAATATTAAAAATAAAAACGGCCTAAAAGGAAAAAGAGATGTTAATGTTATGCCTCAGTGAGCGGGTTCTTGTTGATATTATATTGCTTTTTTGTTGAGAAAAAATGATAATTATTTAGCCCTTAATAGTGAAGAGAGCCAAGAAATTATAAAAAACTGATTGCCGGTAGATATCTATATTGGCGGACAAGAACATGCTAATTTACATTTATTATATGCTCGTTTTTGACACAAAATTTTATACAAAATTGGCTTAGTTCCTCAAACCGAACCCTTTAAAAAACTGATTTGTCAGGGCATGATTTTAGGAGCCGACGGCGAAAAAATGTCTAAGTCACGAGGTAATATTGTTAGTCCTAATGAACTAGTAGAAAATTATGGATCTGACGCTTTGCGGCTTTATGAGGCTTTTATCGGACCTATCGAACAAACTACTAATTTTAATATCGAGGGCGTGTGAGCCATGAAAAAATGATTAGACCGAATTTATAACCTTTTTACTCTTCATAAGCATAAGTTTACTAAAAATATCGAAAACAACGAATTAACTTTCTCTTATCACAAAATGGTAAAAAAGGTTGATGATGGTTATCAAAGAGTTAGACTTAATTTAGTGGTCGCTTCGCTAATGTCTTTTATTAATGGTTGCTATAAAGCTGATTTGATACCAATTGACTATGCCTTAACCTTTTGTCAATTATTAAACCCTTTGGCTCCTCACGTTAGCGAAGAATTATGAAATTATTTCAGTGAAAATTCCATTAATAAAAGCAGTTGGCCTAAAATAGAGGAATTGTCGATTATTCCAGAAAAAGTGAATATAGTGATTCAAATTAATGGAAAGAAAAAAAGTTTAATAAATATACCCAAAAATAAAATAAAAAAAGAAATAGAAAAACTAGCTAAAAATGACCCTAAAATAAGCGAAATACTAGAAGGACAAAAAATCGCAAAAACTATTTTTATAAAGAACAAATTAATTAATTTTGTTATTTAACTTCTTGGTGATTTGCATGAACAACAGTATTAAAAGTGTTGCTGAATTTAGCATTATGAAAATTATCACATAATTACCCTAGTCCTTGTTGCAATCTTAAAAAAAATCTCACTTTATCTCTTCAAATTAATTATTACAAGCAAGGAGGACAATAATCTTACTACCCTGGAAATAGACCAAGAAATTAATGGTTTAAGAAAAGCTATTAAAATCAAGAAGCGTTTATTTACACAAACCTAAGACGTTATTATTATTCGTAAGCATTTACTAAGGTATGTTTATTATATTATCAAGTTTGTGTTATTTATTATTTGTTTATTAATTCTTCTTTTATCAACTAGTACGCTATTTGGCAAACTAAACCTTATTGTTTTGAACTCTCGTTGAAACTGAACTTTTTCTAAAATTTCTTATTTTCTTGAAGATATTCGAACACTAATTCTTTTTGCAGTTCTGCGAGTTTTTTTTTTGACTCTTCTGATTTTAAATCTTGGGAAATTTTTACTAATTGTTTTCTTACTGTTTCACTAATTCTTCCCGCTAATGCTCCGATTAAAAATTCTCCTGCATTTATTTCTTTTCCATCTGATTTTTGTTCTTTAGTTTTGTTATAATCTGTCTTTAGAAGTTCAGTAAAACTCACAACCTTTTGATCACCTGTTTGACCCTTGATAGTTTCTAACAATTCTTTTCATTTTATGATTTTGTCTTCTAGATTAAGAGACGAATAATAACTTTTAATTTTAATTCTCAATTCTCGTTCTGCCTTGTTTCATTCTTGATAATCATAATAACTGCCTTTTTCTTTCGGTTGAGCAAATTTATATAAATTTAATTTTCTCTTAGTTACATCCACTTTTCATTTTTAGACAATTCAGCTAATCCTCCATCCACATCAGTATTAGAAATATCGAGGCATTCTAATTTAGTCAAACTTTTTAAGTACGACAGAGAACCGCAGAATTTATTGTAAATACCACTTTGAAATTTTTCTTCATCACTGTTTCCTATTAATAATCTTTGCAAACTAACTAGTCAACTAAAAATACTTAAATCCTGCTGTAAAAAGTTGTTATTGCTTATATCTAAACTAGTAAGGTTATCTGGGACAAGAATTCGATTAAGTTCAACTTGTGATTGAGCATTTTCTTTTCGATCTTTTTCTTCTTCAACTCTAGCTAGTTTTTTCATTAATTTGTTTAATTCTCTTATTTCTTCAGATATAGATGAAGATTTAGAAGAATTTGATTCAGCAATTTCCTCCTTTTCTTCTCAATCAAGCAACTGATTAGTTAATAATTGCTTGTTGTTGTGCACGATTGTTATACAAGTAAAAAAATTATTAGAACAATCCAATTCTTCTAAATTAACAAAGTCACTTAAATCTAATGTTCCTTCTAGGTTTTTTTTTGAAATATCCAATTTCTTAATATCCCCTCTTTGGTTTTTGGGGTAATTTTTATCTAATCACTCTTGTGCTTTTATCATAACTACATTTTACATCATTTTACTAGTAGAAAATGTTTTTTTTATTTTTACGAATTAATGTTGGCAAAAAAAACTAATCTTTCTAAAACAATAATGGTTTAGAAACGTTTTCCTCTTAAAAATATGGTTAATCCAGAATCTTAAAAAAAGTCCTTTTTGTAAGGTTTATTTTCATGAGGAAAATTATTATAATTTTCTAATTTTTACCAAAAAAAAGTGAAGTAATATAGCAATAGCTTCCTTTTTTACTATTTTTCTTCTAAACAACGTTACCTCAGTAAAACTATTTATATTATGGTAACAACAAACAAATCAGTTACACAAAATCCTCTTAAGGATAAAAAATGGCTTAAAGACTTTGCTGAAGAGTTTAAAAGAGATATTAATAAATCCTTACTAAAGAGAACTATTTCAAGCTTAGTAAGCGAGATTAATTGTACGCAAAAAGACATTGGCGAACCAAATTATCCAAAAAAAGGTAAAAAGTAATGCTACAAGATTTTTTCGAACATACTATCAACAAGGTCTATCAAAAATGTCGATCTTTAGTTTTTTTTTTTATTTCGCCTCTTCCAATTTCTTCCTCTTACATTAAATTTGGAGGCTGAGAAATGAGTTATAACTGAAAAGGACGTACTAGACTAACTAGAGAAGTAGTAGGCAAGGTTGAAATCATTACCAAAAATGTTCATTTTAATTATAAGTATGCTTTGCAATTAATGAATGTCAATACAGATGAAGATTATAATTTTCCCCACTTTGTTCGAACTATTGCTCACGAAATATCTCATTGTCTCTTACTCGACTATGATCCTGGTTATCTTAACATCGATGATCCTCATACTTCAAGGCACCGAATATTAACCGAACAATTGGAACTTTTTTTGTGAACTTTACCAGAAATTCAAGAGTTAATTAACTCGCGAGTTTAGCCTGTTCTAACTGTAATTTTAAGTAAAAATTATTTTTTCTAGTAAATTTACCACAACTAGCTAAGAAAGCTCCTTCTCAAATTCTTATAGCAAAGAATCAGGAGAGAATAAAATCTAACTAGTTTGTTAAACTAGTTAATGAATTGGCAAAGAACTATTATATAAATTATGCTTAAAAGATATTTCCAGTATTGGCTCAGTAAAAAATATTGACATCACCATGCCTCCAAGTCCCACGGTAAACATAAAAAGTCACAAACGAGGTAAAGTTTTTTTATAAAAATCTTTTTTAACCAATTCCGAGTGCCCAGATAAATCGAACTCGGATAAAAATTTTTCCTGGACTTCTCTATAGTTTGGTTTGGCAAACTTTGCATTTTGAGTCATATCTTATTCTTCTCTTTACATGCTTGGAATGTATTCAAGTTTTGTTTGCCATTGTTCCAAAAGCAAACAAAAGAAATAACAGTAAAGCAACCAACCCAAAAGAGAACAACGAAAAATATTTACGCCGAGGTTTGATATTTTTAAGAAATGAACGTAAATAAGGTTCAACAAACAAGGTTGAGATAACAAGATTTAAAGAGATTCAAGAAAGAAAATATAGGAAAATTTTATTTTTTTTTTAGTGACTCTTTTTTTTCATAGCCTTTTTCTTATATATTCATCGTATATATCAAAATTATTTAAACGCACTATAAATCTTCTTATAAGCGTAAGCAGAAAAATTAAGAAATTTTTCCCTTTTGATCAATTTTAATTTAATTTTCATCATGACTTGACTTTGTCAACTTTATCAAAAAGAAAATAATATATTGCCTTCGTAAATTACTTTTATCTAAATCCTAGCAAGAATACTCCCACTTCTATAAGTGGTGAGATGAATTGCGAAAAGAGTTAAAATTATAACATAATTTTAACTGAATTAGTCAGTCAATTAGAGTTTAGTCGCTTGGGATTGTCTGACTTATTGAGTTTAGAACTCTAACCAAGCAACTATGGAAATTAAGGCAACTTATAAATACAGACTATATCCTACCAAAAAGGAAGAACAAATCTTTAACTGAATTCTTGCTTGAACTTTGTTCTCTTAACAAAACACTCCTTAAAGAAAGGATTATTGCTTATAAAGGGAAACAAAAACAGCCCAGTAAGTCTCAACAAATCAATTCCTTAATATCTTTTCAGGATTTATGCCTTTATTTATTTCTTGTTGGATAATTTGTTCGATTTGTTTAACCGATTTCAATAAACCTTCTTTGTCTTGCTTCAAAATTCATTACATCTTTCCTACTACCTTTAATATTATGCCAACTATTTACTATCCAACCTGCAAAACTATTATAATTACAAGAAGCTTGCGGAAAAATAAGTTTAACTTGGGGATTGTTTTTAGCAAGCGAATTTAATCAATCTTGTCATTTTTCGGCGTTATCTCGCCTAAACCATGTGAAAAAATAACAGTTCCGACTTGTTTTTCGTGTTTTTCGATCGACTGAATAATTATTGTTTTTAATCGTTTTGGTTCTTGGTTTTTATTATTTCTGGCGGGTCAGAAAAAGAAAAAAGCCAAAATAGCCACTATTGCCAAAAAAAACCAAATTAAATATTTTCTAATAATTCCTCACATTACTTAAAAAAAACTCCTTTTATTTTCCGCCAGACTCACCAACCTAAAAAAGCAATTACCACTATCACTGCTATTATAAATTCATTTCCTACTTTTTCCTTGTTAATTTCTTTTAATTCTTCTAACTTTTTTTCTAATTCCTTCATTATTTTCCTCTGTTCTTCTAAATCTTCTTTTTCCTTTCGTTCTCTATCTATTTTCTTCTCCTTATCTTTTTTAAGATAACCATTTTCATAAGCACGAGCGAACATTTAAATTGTTAATAATAATTTTTGAACTTGGTCGTCTAATTCTTGTTTGGTTTGGCATTTATTAAGCATTTCCAGATAGTCGTTATCTCCTTCTTCAAAAACATCCTCATAGTCTAAATCAAAAATTTCCAAGGCAACTTCAATTTTAGTTTTGGCTAGTCAAATATCATTATCAGAAATTTCAGAATCATTATTTATTTTCTTTACTTTTTCAGTTAAAATTCCATAAGCCCGATTAATTTCTTTCATCTTGGCTTCGGCTTCTTTTTTGGATTTAGCAAGATGTTTGGCGGGATTTTGTTCGTATTTATCGGGATGTCATAATAAAGATAAACGCCGATAAGCCTTTTTAATATCTAAATTAGTGGCTTGGCTGGCAAGTTCTAAAATTTTTACTGCTTCGTCTCTTTCCATCGTTTAATAATTCGGGGTTGTCTTCTCTTTTAGTTTTCATATTTCCACTTGTTATGTCTTCACTAGGAGTTAATAACTATATTAAATCTGCTTTTTAACAGCTTATCAATACTTTCAAAGTTTTTACTTTCCATTAAAACAATACCATTAGAAGCGATTTGCGAAAAATATTTTATTTCTGAGGACATTCTTCAGGATAAGCTATTATCTTTATCGATAAGGAAAATCTTGATCCATAGCTCAAATGTTTTTTAAAATTGGTTTATTTTTTATTTTTCTTCATAAAGAACTTTATTATTGTCTCCTTTCAATATGAATTTTCTAAAAATTAAACTTGCTAAAAACACAAAGTTAATTCCCAAAAGAGAAAAAAGCAAATAGTGTTTTAAAGTAATTTGAAATTCTTCTTGGTAAGGGAAAACATTATTTTTTATCCAAATTTGGAAATTTTTCATAAAGTCAGGTTTTTTGTTCTTGTTTTTATAATAAATATATTCTTCTTCAATTTTGTACAAAACTCTTTCAGATTGCCGAATTCCTATTTCTTTTACGTAGTTAAGTATTTCTTCAATATTTTGATCTGAAATAATTAATTCTTGGTAACTTTTTTGAACACCATCCGCTTTCAATCGTAAGATGGCTTTTTTTTCGTCTCGAGTGAAGTCTACCAACTCAGTTACTTCAATTTCCTCCTTCAACTCTCGATTCAAGTCATCAATTCAGTTTATGGTGGCAAAAAAGGTAATATGCTTTAATTCTATTTCTTTTTGAAAGTATTTATCCGTAAATTTTTCTTTACTTTGATACTTTTTAAAAAGTTCTAATAACTCTTGTTGAACTTTGGGGTCTTCGGCTTTTTCTAATTCATCTAACAAGATAACTGGATTTTTACAACCATTTTTTTTAATGGCTCAAGCTACTAAACTTGGTTTGCTTTCATCACCTAAAATTGAGTATTCATCGGTTTCTTGAAAACCGGATAGAGATATTGTTTCATATTTTCGACCCATAGCCTCAGCCAGAGCGTGTACGAAGGTCGTTTTACCCATGCCGGGAGCACTAAAATAACAAATTACCTTCTCTACTGGTCAGAAATTTCCATTAGTCATTTTGTAAACCCTGATATGATCAAGAAAAGTTTCTTTTTCTTGTTCAAATCCAATGTGTTCATTTAATCTGTTTTCTGCTTTCTTAACACTATCAATAATTTTCAAATTATTAAGGGCAGTTTCTAATTCTTTTTTTTCTTGGTCTTTATTATTACCACTCATATTATTGTAAATTTTAATTTTTATTTAGTTCGTTCAATAAATCAAGGAGTAGTTATGACAATAATTAAGCCAGTTATAAATAAAATCAATCACAATAATCAAGTCTTTTTATAATATTCTTTTTTTGACACTTTAACAGCCTGCAAAGAAACATCAAGGTTAACATTAGAGTGGCCTACATTAGTAGCAATATAACGCGACATAAGGATTGAATAAAATCCATAAAGTGCCGTTCTTCGGGAAACGCTTGCTAAAATTTTGGTTAGTGGCCCAACTAGATAACCGACAAAACCGAGAATAACAGTTGAAATAGAAAATATCACAAATAAGGCTGGAAGAATGTAAAAGCGAGCATAAGAAGAATCAACTTTCAGGAATCCAAAATTGATATTTATTCGCATTATATCTAGGATACCAAAAGTAGTAGCAATCAGAGTTCAATTGATGATAAGGGGAACAGTTTTTATAACTGATTTGGTTAAAGTTTCAATAATTTCTAACGAGTTTAGTAAACAAATAACCATTGCTCCGATGGTGTATCAATAAGTTAATTGTCTAGCACCTCATTCGCCAAATTTCCCTCAATAACTCTTTTTTTCTTCTTCAACTTTGGCTATTTTCATTTCACTTTCTTCTCCCTCTCCTATTTTTATTTTACCTAATTCAGTATATTTAGGTTCGGTATTTAAATCTTCATTAGTTATTATCTTATAGTTTTCTTTTTCTTCGGCAGTTCACTCTTTTTTATTTTTATTTTTACTAGCGAAATAACTAATTGATCCTAGAATTCCAATCAAAACAAAGAAAAAAGTTAGAAATAAAGTAAGTTTTCGTTTTCAGTTGAAGAGTGGAACTTTCTCGGACTTTTTCTTGGAAAACTCTTGAAGGTTTCGTGAAGAATTATGCGAGATTTTATTACAGTATCAAACATTAAACAGAACGACAATAGTAGTAAAGATTATTCAACAAAGAATACTAAAAGGCAAAGCATCGACCATAGTGAATTTAGTGCTTCCGACATACTTGTTAACATAACGGTTTAGCAGCATAGTCCTATTTTCTGGACTTAAAAAGACTAGTGACCCGGCCACATATCCACCGTAAAGACAAAGGAAAGGAGAAAAAGCATCAAATCCCAGGTCTAAGAAAAGCGGAAGTAACGTGGGGTAAAAATGAATTAGTTCACTCTCTCAATCAATAATGGCAGATAAAAAAGAGGCCGCAATAGTAATTATAACTACCATGGTAAACCTTTTCTTTTGTAACCACTTTTTCTTGGAAGCTAACAATGACTGAACTGCTTGGCTCTTAAAAAGAGCATAAGTGAGAAAAGCCATGGCAATCATCAAATATCCTGAACCTTCCTCTTTGAAAGAAAACATATCTTCAAGAGTTTTTCATATCATTGGAAGGACATCACCCAATCCAACTTTACCATTACAAAAATTAGGAATGCCCCATCTGCCAGAAAGATTAGAGATAGCCGCTAATAAAAAAAATGCTATTATAAGTATGAGAAAAAACATAAAGAAGAATTGAGCTGAACCAGGAACTTGTTTAAAACGTTATAAACAGAAAAACTGGTTTTATAGAAAATTCATATAGCCTCAAACGTAACATCAAATGTTTATTACTATTTACGCTATATATTGTAGTTTTATAATTTTGGCAACAACATACTGATTTTGCACCAATTTATCATGCCTTCGCAAGAAGACCCCCAACCTTCAAATCCATAAGGATTAAGCAGAGTTAGTTCACAAATTGCTAATGTGTTTAGCATCTAAAATGAAAAGACTGACCTGGTATCGCCTACTCTACTTGTCATCAACAGATAGATGTTTAGAAAAATTAAAATTATATATATTAAAATATGAGATAATGACTAGAGACGCTCAAGAATATGTTAATAAGATTATTAATAAGGAGAAACAGTACACTCTTAATTTAAGTAAACAAGAATTAGCAGGAGAAATAGATTTGAGAGGATTTACTAATTTAACAAGCATTAAAGCTGATGGAAATGAATTCACTAGTCTAGATTGATTATTTACTTTACCAGAAGAAGGTCAAAAAAAACTAAAATGATTGAACTTATGAGGAAATAAAATAGAAAATGTAGATTTTGCCAAATTATTTAATAATTTTCCTAATCTAGAATTAGCAAATTTAGAGAACAATCCATTAAATCTAAGTATTTTAGGCGATTTAGGTAATCAATATTTCTTTCAATTAGTAGAAAAAGTCGAGACAAACAAATTCAAAATTAATTCTTGAAAAGGCACTCCTTTGTTGGACCTTTTAAAGCACATAAAAAAAATAAGAGAGGAAAATATTAAGCTGAAACAACAACTTGAGGCTCAAATTGAAATTCCTCTTAAATAATATTCTATTCTTTTTAAACTTTATCTAATATTTAGCAAAATGTTAGTTGAATAGCTAATAGTTTTATTGAATAGGGTAAGGTATAATTTTTATTCTAGTTAATCAACTCAGGAGTATGTTTTTCTCCTTTATATATATGTTATAGAGAGTTTTTAGGGATTTCTATTGCTAAATTATTTACAAAACAACGTTAATAAACATTTTCTAAGCACCAGTTATTTTTGAAATAATTATTGTTCTTATCATAAAAGAATATTTAAGTAAATTCAAAAAAAAAGAAAATATTTCTAGCCCTAATATTCGTAAACTAGAAACTTTTGAAACTTGATTTAATAGAACTTTGCAGTTGTATGATTAATTTCTTTGAGCCAAAGTATCGAAATACAAAAATTAACAATATGTAAAAGAAGAAATCTGATAATTATCTGATGCTGAAAGAAAAAGTCGATGAGATCAAATGAAAAATGAAAACTAAAAGGAGATAATCTAGTATTAGCTTTTTATGATAGTTCTTATTCATAAGTGAATCACTGTCAAACAATAGATTAAGATTTTATTATTATATGTTACAAAAATAGAAACTTGTGGCTATCCGGAAGATCCTGAAAATTATCTTAAACCTCTAGACATTATAAAAGTATAGAAAAAAGTGAAACAATAGGTAGTTCCATATCATGTGACCATCTACTTAGGAAATAATAAAGTCTTTCACATGCGGTGCTCAACCCTAGTTTCTAAAATAGGCGCTCAAATTGGTTTATGAGACTATTTTATATCAAATGCTAAAACATCATGCTCCAGTTTTTAAACATTATAAAAAAATAATATAATATATCGTCAAAGCTGATTAAACTGATTTTTGATATGATAAATATGATTAACGAAATAGGTCGCGAGCATAAATGATATTAACTGATCAGAACGGATAGAAAATTTTAGTTACTTTGCTCCTTGATGAATGAAATCACAAGGAGCATTTAATGGGGAAGTTTTTTAAATGAAAATTTTGTAAACAACTGTAGAAATAGTTCAATGTAATTTCACATTTGATAATTTTCATTTTAGTTAGATTGGATTTGAGCTTGAAATTGATTTTGCCATATTCTAATATCAATTGCTTTACTTCAACCACTACGGAAATAGTTTTCAGTAGCATAAGTTCCTTTAAAGGCTCAGTCATCGATAGTTCTGCTTCCTTCAAAAACTATTTCGTTCGGTATATCTCTAAGCAAAATGTTCTGCAATCGTTCTACTCTTGCTTCTTCTCTTCCAATTTTGCCAAAAGTAAAGCGGTATAAACCGCCATCAACAGGCAAATATTCTAGTCCAGAATTGATGTCGGTGCAATTGATATCTAATTCCAACAAACCAACCATATTTCTAAGATGGATTAAAGAACCAGTTCAACGATTAAAGATACCTTGGTCTATTTTAGCTCTTTCATCAGTTCCTAAGAGTAAAGTTTTTAAATGAATAAAATTACTAAATTCAAACAAATCACAACCAAAGAAATTATTGTTGGTCAGTTGGATATTCTCTAACGGTATAACTTGATTGGAATTTGGAATAGGTCAAATTACTTCTTCTAAAAGATTATCATTAGCACAAACTCTTCTTATGTTTTGACAATTAACCAAAATTAAACCAGTAATCAATTGGCTTTCTACTGTTATTTGTTCTAAATTAGGAAATGTAGACAAATCCAGAACTCCTTCTAACTTATTGTTGTCGGGGAAAAAATATCTATTAGGACTATCTTGAGAATGACTTATATATCTTGGGTTAGTTTGTTGAATGCTAACAGGTCAAATATATAATTCGCGAATACTGTTCCTTTGACTAAAAGGGATGTCGTCGTTTATTCAGTTTTGGGCATTTACCATATAAAAAGCATTTTAAAACTTTCCGATGCATCGTTCACAAATAGTGCTATATTCAGCCATAGCTATTTTTGCTAAGTCTCTGTAATACTTAATGTCCTTATAAAGTTAATAAATCACAAATACTTACAACCATAGCGACTATTTAAAAAAATAAGCAGATGAAGCCGATAACAACATCCTTGTAAAGGCTGCAAACCTCGCTTAACTAGTTGTTTATTTGTTCTAAAAGATGAAATAGAGAAGTACAGAAAGAATAGAAAAAGTACTAGAAACAGGACTTTTTCTGAACTATGAAACACAAAAATAATTTAGAATAGAATATTATGAATATCTTATAGAGGTACCAAACAAGAATGATTATGGAATAATGCAATGTTGGGAAAAATATTACCACCTTACTATTTTTTTTCTCTTTTTTTAGGAATACATTTTAATTCTTTTAATGACTATTTTTTTTAAGTCCTAAAATAAGTTTTGTCACAATGGATTGATTACAATAAAAATAAAAATAGTTTTTTAACTAAAACAGTGGTAAAAAAATCTTCTGAAAGCCAACTTAATGTGAATTAGAGAAAGAAAAAAAATGCAGCTAATCCAAAAAGCAAAATTATATTATCTTTATAAAATCTGTATGTTGAAAACAAGTTTTTGAAAGCACGATTGTTAATCTCTGTTCAAAAACAATCATTGTTATAAAAAATAACTTTCAAAAATAAACAAAAGATCATTGCCAATACACCTCGCTAATTTGATTGGTTTAGAAAACTAGAAGTAGTTGATGAACAATAAAAAAAGCCCAGCTAAAAAAAGGAAAGTCAACCATTCTTCGGGCATAACAAATTCAGCCCAATTCCTTTATTACAAATCGCAAAAAACTAATAAAGAAGTTAATGTAACCGATCCATAAAAATATTATGTAAATATTTAATGGTACAGTAAATTGAGGTAATTCTAAAATGGAAAAAAATGCTGAAATTCATAATATTTTTATGGTTTACCACTAAAAATGCTCTTTTTTTACAAAGCCTAAAAACAGAAACTAGGAATTCCATCAACCAAACTAATGCAGCTTTTTGCCTCTAACTAAAAAACTTAGTTAAAGTCGGAAATTTTTGCTTTAAACATAAGAAAAAAAAGAGATGGTTGCTCAAATAGGAGAGGTGAACAACATCTGGACTTTCGAAAAGAAAGTAATTTACATTCTCACTATGATAATCATCGTTAATAACGAGTGATACTAGTTTTTTTTATGTAATGATGCTTAAGCATTATATTTAGAGAAAAAAGTGAGGCCAATCATATTTTTAATTTTTTTTAAATAGGACAAATTCGAAGTAATTTGTCCCTTTATTCTTTTAGATTAAAATAAAATAGTGAGCTTTCTTTATATTCTATATGAAATTATGAAATAAAAGTGGTTTTAAAAAATTATTTTTTTACCGACTAATTATATAATTTTTTCTAGATCTTTTTTTATCCTCTCTTTAACAAATTAATAAAATTATGAACTTTTGGAAAGCAGCTCGTAAAACGGTAAAATTCGTCGGAAAAATGGCGATAATAGAAGCCGTGGGAGCATCAATAGCTGCTATAGATGGAATGATAATCGCTCTTTTAATTGGCACAATTCTTTATGTTAGTGGTAAAATTGTAAAAAAAATGGCAATAAAAAGTAATAACAATTTTTTTGAGGAAGTTGGTGATTTAATTAAAGACGTAGGTTTCGGCAGTCTTATCAGCAAATTACTCGGGTTAATTACGCAAGCAGAATTCAACCAAACTAAAACTAAGGAAGATTTTTTTGAGATATGGTTCAAGCTTGTTTAGTTTCAATAAAGTAAACACTTGATTCAATAAATAACTTCCTTATGTATGATTCAAACAAGTTAATCAACTATTAAAATATGTAAACATCTTTTTAATATGGTTTTGTTTTCATAAGAAAAATGTTTTTTCTTCAGATAAGAAATAGCAAAAAAATAATTGAAAAAAATATGTAAAGAGTAAAAGATAGTAAAAACATTCCTACAAGAAATTAAGAATTATTTAAGAAAAAGGGTATGAATTTACTCTCTTTTATTAGCTACCTTTCGAACATAGTTAACCGTTTTTTTGTAATCTTGGTAGAAATTATTAGTTAAGCCTTTTTTAATTATTAAATCCTTTTTATTTATCTAAATATCTTCTTTTTTAGTTCGATTTTCTAAGAGTTTTTGAAGATTTAAATCTTCTTTTGTATAAAATTTATCAATAAATATCAGCAAAATGTATAGTAGTTATACATTATTAGTAAAGTTAAACTAAACCCAATATTCAAACTGCCTTATCACCAGAACATTTACTAAACTAAAAGCATAAATAATACTTAAAATTAGACAAAATAACTGGCTAGATGTAAATACGACACTTGCTATAAAACATTCAGCATCATATTTAAAGTTTTTTTATCATAGGTTCCGTCGCGAAGGCGAAAAAAATTTACTCATTAATTTTTTTCGCAAGTCACGGCTAATTTTATTAGCAAAATAAGGAGCGTAATAGACACAAACAATAATGGTCAGACAATAAATAAGCGATTAAAATGTCCATAAAAAATAGAAAATATGGCAATTTTCCAAAGTTTTTAATAACCCCACCTTGTTAAATATTTCAAAACTAGGGTTTCATTTTCCGGTGCTTAATCTATCTCATGATTTACCAATTACATTTTGGTCGACAATGACCCCGATAATAAGTAACTTAAAGTAGATAATAAATAAAGTATTATTTGTTCTTTTCAGTATTTTTTGGTTATGTAAAAATGTCGGATTAGCTATATTTTTTTCTGGTTTACATTATCTATATTTTTCAAAAATTATTTTCCACAACAGTTTCTTTACTAAATATCTTTGCTTTTTTAATATCATTTGACAAAAATTTTTTATTCTAAGTAATTTTTTAAGTTATCTAACTACTTGTTTGCTTAAAGGCCTGGATTTTTTTGCTTTTTCTCGTTGTCGAACTGAAAAAATTCCGAGTAGTCCGAGAATGAAAGCCATAATAAAAAAGATAAGAATAACTTTGGATTTGTTTTTGTCTGCTAATTTCTTTCCTCCTTGCACGTTAATAAGTTGAAAATTATCTTGGCAATTAGCTACTAAATGATTGATTAATTTCTCTCGGGATTTTTCCTTACTTTTTTTCTCAGAAGAATTATCAACCATTATAAGGCCATGGACTTCTCGAAATATAGAAGCAATTTCCGAGTTAACTTTGGTTTCATCTTTTAAATCTTCATAATTTTCTTGGCATTTTTTTCGGTTTTTAAAACTCTCAAATTTAGTAGCAACCACGGTAATATATTGATTAATATTTTTGTCTATTAGTTTTAAAAAATTGTATAGTTCTACTTGTTCTTTGGAAAATCTTACTGATTTAAAAACAAACAATATTTGGTTTATTCCTTCTGGAGCCGCTTGAAAAGCTTCTGACATTTTTTTGGCTCATTGTTGCAGGGTTAGGTTAGCGTTAAGATACCCAGGAGTGTCTATCACGCGATATCTGATGCCATTTTTTTCAAATTCCGCTGTTTCAATTTCGTTGGTAATACTCGTTAGACCTCTTTCGGTTTTAAATACCTCTTCAAAATTACCATCTTTATTAACCAATACATTACCAAGAGTAGACACTCCGCTGCCCGTTGTTCCTATTAAAAAAATGTTTTTTATATTATTATCTTTACTCATGTTATTTACAAAAATTTTAATTATTTTTTTCTACCTCTTTCCATTTTTTAAGAAAACTCTCTGTTAATTCATAGTATTCCCATTTTTTTCCTTTTTTCTGCAAAAATTCTTCGTATTGGGAAAGTTCAGTAAATTTCATCATTTCTTCACCCTCTTCAAGACTCACTTTAAGCTCAAAAATCGCCGGAATCAAGCAAAAATTCTTTATTTCATTCTTTAAATCAGAGAGACTAATATCTTTATCAGGATTAGTAATTTTTTCCACCGCTGCTTTTCTAAAGTTTCATTTTATTTCTTCTTTATTACTTTTGGCTTTCCATCAAGTTGGAGAAACTTCTGGTCGTGTTTTTTTTAAAACTTCTGTTAATCAATATAAAAAAATCAACTCTCAGGGATTTATTCCCACTGAGATCCATTTCCGAGCCTCTTCATAATTATAACCTTCTTTTTTTCACGCTTCCACTCATCCAGGATTTTTTTCAAAGAGTTTATGAATTTTGCCCCACTCTTCTTGTTGGTTAAATTTAGGAATATCTACTTTTCTTGACTTCAAAACCAGAAAACCCATAATTGCCAACATAACTATCGATAATAAGGCAGCGCTAATTAATATTTTTTTTTGGCACTTCATTTTTCCTGACAAAAATAAGTTACAAACAATTTTACAAACTTAAGGTTCAAAATTATTGTATTTATTCATAATTTTTTCAAAATTATTTTGCTCAATTCAGAGACATAGACTTTCTAATAAAATAGGTAGTTTTTTTTCGATTTCTTTTTTTTCTTCGGAATTAACTTTTCCTAAAACTCAATCACAAATAGTGAATTTTCTATCATATCCAACCCCAATCCTTAACCTCTTAAAATTATTGCTTTTTAATAGTTCAATAACGTTTTTTATTCCATTATGACCTCCACCAGAACCTTGAGGGCGAAAACGAAATTTTCCCAGTGGTAAGGCTAAATCGTCATAAATAACCAAAACATTTTCCAAAGGTATTTGAAAATAATTTCTAAAAGCCGAAACACATTCTCCTGAATTATTCATATAAGTTTGCGGTTCTAATAAAACAAACTCTTTTTCAGCATAATTAGTTAAACAATATAAGCCATTAAATTTTTTTTTAGTTAGTTTTATTCCTAATTTATTAGCCAAATATTCGACAACTTGAAAACCTAAATTATGCCTAGTATTTTCATATTCTTTGCCAGGATTGCCAAGGCCTACAATTAATTTCATTGCTAATTATAAATCATTTATTTTAGTGATTAGCTATTCACTCCTGTACTCTTTTTTCTAATACATTGAGAGGTAAAACTCCGGAACCTAAAACAAGCTGGTGAAACTTGCGAATGTTAAAAGATTTTCCTAACTGCTTTTCGGCTACTTTCCTAAGTTCTAAAATTTTTCGTTCTCCTATTTTATAAGCCAAGGCCTGGGCAGGTAAAACTATGTAGCGGTCTACTTCCACAATAATCTCATGTTTTTCCATATGACAATTATCTGAAAAATATTGAATAGCCCAGTTGCGGCTCTTACCTAATTCATGAATCCCAGTGTCTATTACTAATCTAACTGCTCGCAAAAGTTCGGTAAATAATTGTCCAAACTGTGATTCTACGTCTTTTTGGTAAACCCCTAGTTCGTAACCCAATTTTTCAGCATAGAGACCTCAACCTTCCACATAAGCAGTGTAGTCTATATGTTTTCGGAATTCAGGAATATTTTCTATTTCTTGGGCGAGAGAAATTTGGAAGTGGTGACCAGGAATCGCTTCATGCAAAAAGACAGCTTTCATTTCTCATTTAGGACGTTTTTCAGGTTGGTAAGTGTTAGCAAAAAAAATGCCTGGCCTTTGTGTGGAGATAGCTCCTGGTATATAATAGGCTGCAGGATTAGATTTTTCAGAGTACTCTGGCACGGACTCTATGTTGTAGCCCAGTTGCGGAATTTTCTCAAAAAGCAAGGGTAAATTAGGCTCAATTTTTCGAGAAAGTTCTTGATAGCCTTGGATTATTTCTTCTCTTTTAGTGTAAAAATATTGTGGTTCCTGATGGAGTTTTTGAAAGTATTTTTGACAAGTCCCAGGAAAACCAGTAGATTTTAAAAGTTCGTCCGTTTTTTCTTGAATGTTTTTTACTTCAGTTAATCCAATTTGGTGGATTTCGGAAGCAGTAAGAGAAGTAGTAGTCATTTTTTCGACCAAGAATTGATATCATTCTTGACCTTGTGGCAAACTTTTTCAAGCAATTTCCGTTCGACAATTAGGAAGATAAGTTTGGGTTAGGAAGTTATGAAGTTTTTCGTAGGCAGGGATAACTTTTTTTCATAATAACGTTTTAGCCTGAGTAAAGATTCTTTCTTGAAATTTTTCAGAAAAATTGATAGGTAGTTGCTTGAAAGATGCAAAAAGGGGATTTCTTTCTAAATCTTTCACGGTGTGCTCTTTAACCTGCGATGGAACATCTCGAAGAGTAATTTGGGGAGGAGTAATTTTTTTTTCGAGACCTTTTTGCAGTAAACTAATAGTTTGGTCTATCAAAAGAGGCAATGAAATTAAGCGTTGAAGGCGATTTTCTCAATCTTTTTCTGTTCGCTGGGGCATTATTAACAAAATGCGAGCAATATCTTGTTGAACACCAGACATTTGGTCCAATATTAAATATTCGCTATGAAAAAAGTGGGATTTGATTTCATTGTCAAGTTGCTGTTGAAATAGATCGTAATTTAACTGTTCAGAAGCATCAAGTTCATTATAAGGAATACTCTTGAGTGTTTGTAACTTAATTTGATTTTTTTGGTGGTACTCCTGTAATTTAGCTTCAGAAAGGTCAGTTCAACGATGATCATGATCTGTTGTTCCTAAATAGGTAGCAAATTCGGGAAAATCCTGTAAATCTTCTTTTCAAGTTAGATCAAATAATTCCTTCAAACGAGAAGAGACTGATTTATTTTGAACATTTTTTGAAATTAGTTGGCATTCAACAGCAAAATTTTTAAGAGAAGATGAGTAAATTTTCATATTAGTATAATTAAAAATTATATTAGATTGTTTTTAAAGTAAGTAATAAATAAATTTTTTTGTCTTTCTAAAAGTAAAAATCAAATTTTCATTGAAAATTAAAGTCAGTTTTGTGCAAACAAAAAAAGCTATTCATAGCTCCAAAAAAAACAAAATAGATCTTTTAAGATATTTTGAGAAATGAAATAATAAAAGCTATCAGTAAAACTATGCTAATATAATTGTTATTTTAAACTTATTCGAACTCCATAAATGTAGTGGTTTTTCTTTTCCTTGATAAAGAATAAATCCAGAAACACCAATGCGTGTTTTTGAACTTTTTGTAATATTATGTAATATTAGTTAATTATTACTCGAGACAAAAGCAAAAACATAAAATTATCTTTGTATTAGTTTAACTAATATATGAATATTTAAAGAAATGACAAATAGCAAATATATAATTCCAAAAGAAAATATACCAAAAACAGAAGAAATTACATATTTAGACCAAAATTATCAACCTCAAAGTTATGAGGAGTTTATGAAAACTTATGAGCCAAATGAGGAAACTGATATTATTACCGAAGCTGAATGACAGGATAGATTATTACATGGTTCCCAGTATGGTCCAGGGAACAAGCAGTCAAAGCAGACTGCTGCTAGTGCAGGAATTGGTGCTGGTTTGGTAATTACTACTGCTATTTGTCCTCCATTAGGGGGAGCAATGTCAACTGCTTGCACCGCGACAGGATTGGGAATAAAAGTAGTTGGTGAGATTAGTGAAAATGAGGATTTAGCGAAGGTTGGTGAAGTTATTGGCATGGCTGGCTCAGTAGGAAGCATGGGTGGAAGTTTTATTGGTAGTTCGGGTCATGCTTGTGCTGGATGTAAAACTCCTAGTGGTAAGGAAATATGGAAAATAAGGAAGTAAAAAAAACTTTTCCTAAAGACTCCCGTTTGTTTGAGTTTTTTCTCAAAAAACACCATCTAGAAGTAAAAAAGCATGATTTAGTTAGTCAAAGTTGAAAAGAGATTTTTTGGATGCAGTTGTCGACTTCCTCTGTTTTGTGTGCTAGTTTTTGAAAAAGAAATGATTACTTATTTTATGGATTATTTTTTCTTTTTGCTATTTCATTCCTAGTTACTTCGCTTCGCTCACTCAATAGGTATTATTTTAAATTGCCTTGGTGCCAACGTAAATTAGATAAAATTGACCATCAGATTATTGAGGAATTAAAAAAAACCTGGTCTTAATATCTCATTCCAATAAACAAATCCACTTTAAGCCAGCTAAAAGTAGAGTTTGGCTGGCTACTTATTAATCTTTAAAATTGGCTAACTGGCTTTAGTTTCTATCTGTGTTCCCAGTTAGCCAATTTTAAAGTCTAAACATACCCCCATCCTCCTATACTCAATTCACTTTTTGAGAAGCCTCAACTTCATCACATTTTTAAAGTTTTCCAAATGAGTTTCCTTTGTGTAGTAATAACCTAAACGGCATAAATATTACATTTTCAAATAAAATTTCCTCAATGAAGAAAACTTACGAATATAGGGTTTATCCAAATAATAAAACCAAAGCAACCATAAATCAAATTCTCGAAGCTTGTTCTTGATTTTATAATTACCTTTTAGAACAATTTAGAAAACGAGACCAAAGAGGAGATAAACAACCAACTAAAATTGAGTTACAAGATTCTTTAATTCAAATAAAAAATGGTAATCCTTTACCTAAACAAGTTCAATTTCATATACTCCAAGATGTAGCGAGGAGAGTTTGTAAAACTTGGCAGGATTATAAGAGGCTTAAACAGTTAGATAATAAGAAAAAACATCCCAATACTTATAAAACTACTTTTCAATATAACGAAAAAAAAATAGTTACAGTTCAGCAAAAATTAAGCCAAAAAGTTCGGGGTTCGCAAAACTGAAAAGACACTAAACTTCAATTAACTAAAAAATGAGAAAAAGTGGTTAATCAAGCTAAACACGAAACTTATCGAGTAGTAAATGAACTAGTTAAGAAATATGATGAGATTGCTGTTGAAAACTTAAAGGTAAAAGAAATGATAGAGAAAGGAAATTTAGCCAAATTTATTCAAAGGGCAAGATGAGCTATTTTATTCCAAGTTATCTCTGACAAAGCTTCAATCGCTGGTCGGAGATTAGTTCGAGTAAATCCTAAAAACACTACTCAAATGTGTAGTTGTTGTGGTGAATTAAGTAAGGAAAAACTTAACTTAGCACAGAGAGCTTTTGAATGTTGAAATTGCAATTATAAAGATGATAGAGATATAAACTCAGCTAAAAATATTTACAAATTAGGGTTCGATAAGAGCCTTCTTTCTGAAGTTGGAGGAAAAACATTTTGAAATGTGTTATAATCATAGGCAATTGAAACCTAAAGTGGGTTCATAAGACAGTTTTTTTCGGCGATATTCATAATTATTTATGGTAGCAGCGAGAGGATTTGAACCTCCGACCTAACGAATATGAGTCGTTTGCTCTGACCACTGAGCTACGCTGCCGTTAGATAAATTTTAGTCTCCTCTATCTTTTTTCAGCAAAACAGTAAAATAATAAATATATTCAATATAATAAAAAATAAACATTTATGGCAGAAAATATAGTTCGCGGAAAAAAATTCGATAGATCTAAACCTCATATAAGTATTGGTGGTGTTGGTCATGTTGATCATGGCAAAACAACTCTTATAGCTGCAATAACTAAACATTTAGCAAAAGAAAAGTTAGCACAATTCAAAGATTATAACGAGATTGATAAAGCTCCTGAAGAAAAAGAGAGAGGAATAACGATTAACACTTCTCATGTTGAATTTGAAACTTCTAAAAGACACTATACTTGAATTGATTGTCCAGGACATAAAGATTATATTAAAAATATGATTAGTGGAGCTGCTCAAATGGATGGAGCAATATTGGTTGTTTCGGCAGAAGATGGAGCTATGCCTCAGACTAAGGAACATCTGCTTTTAGCAAAGCAAATGGGAATTAAGTACATGGTAGTTTTTATTAACAAAGTGGACGTTGTTTTAGACTTAGAACAGATAAAATTCGCAGAAGAAGAAATTAAAGAAGAAATAAAAAAACATGGTTACGATGCAGAAAATACTCCCATTATTGCGGGATCGGCATTGTGTGCTCTAGAAGAACGTAATCCGGAGTTGGGAGAAAAGTCAATTATCGATCTATTAAACGCAATTGATAATTATATTCCTGACATACAGCGTGATGAAACATCTATTTTCAGAATGCCCATTGAAGAAATTTTCACTATTTCTGGCCGTGGGACGGTAGTGAGTGGAAAAGTAAAACAAGGCGTGTTAAAAAAAGGTGATGAAGTAGAGGTGATAGGTTTAAAAGGTGATGCTATAAGAACCATTGCTGTCAGCATAGAAATGTATCATAAAGAACTGGAAGAGGCTAGAGCTGGTGATGATGTTGGAATAAACTTACGAGGAGTTAAAAAAGAAAGCTTAAAGAGAGGTCAAATTCTTAAAAAAGTAATTGGTAAGAAAGAAGGAACTAAAATTTATAAAAAATTCTTTGCCCATGCTTACGTATTATCTGAAGAGGAGAAGGGGCGACATAGTAACTTTAAAAGTGGCTATCGTCCGCAGTTTTATTTTAATACTGCTGACATAACTGGAACAATAGTGTTGGAAAATAAAGATGAAGAAGCAAAGCCAGGAAGTAGAGTAGAATTTACAGTTGAATTAATTAAGCCAATGGCTATCGAAAGTGGTGACAATTTTATTATGCGAGAAGGAGGACGCACTGTTGGTACAGGAAGTGTTACAAAAGTTATTGAATAAAAAAAACCTATGATTAGATCAGTGCAAAAGGAATATTAAAAATTTCTCAACAAAACAAAAAAAAAGAGAACTTAAAATATTAAAAATTATTATGGAAAAATAGTGGATTTTCTTGACTATGATTAAGTAACTTTTATTCCTACTAGATCTAAAGCTTTTAAGTGGTAATAATGGAAAAAAAAGTAATTACTCAAGTCAGAAAATATCTCTATAGTTACCGAATAATCAGCAAATATGTTGCAGGAATAGTATTAACGGGTAATGAAATAAAATCACTTCGTAATTATCAGGTCTCAATTAGCGAAGCTTATGTATTACCACAAAAAAAGGAACTCTATATTATAAATATGCATATTGCAACTTATAAATGCTCTTATGTTATAGAATCAACTCATAGCGCTGAAAAAAAAAGAAAATTATTACTTAAAAAGAGAGAAATAAATAAGTTGGTTAATGTTATGAAAGCCAAAAAATACGTTCTTATCCCTTTACAACTTTTTATTAGTAGTAAAGGTTGAGCAAAATTAGAAATTGCACTGGCTCAACACTTACGCAAACACCAAATTAGAAAAAAGGAACAAGAAAAGGATTTTCTTCCAGAAGAATTTTACTAAACTTAAAAGACTTAAAATCTTGATGTGGTCGATGTGGTCGGACCGTTAGTTTTTCCCTACTTTTTTTTGATTTTTTAACTAGGTATTTTAATCGCCGTTTTAGTTTCTTAAGTTAGCTTTATTTGCGCTTCATTAGTAAGAGGGCTAAATAGATAAAATATGAATAAAAAAATTAGTAGTAACAATAAACTTTCTGTATGTTTACCCAGCACTAAAAAAATAATTGATTGGCCAGCAACTCTTTATGTGGAAGGCCAAGATCAGTTTCGAGGCTGGTTTAATTCTTCGTTAGTCACTTCAGTTATACTTACTAGTAAAGCACCTTATCAGCAAGTTCTTTCGCACGGTTTCGTAGTCGATGAAAAAGGATATAAAATGTCGAAATCTTTGGGAAACGTTATTGACCCCGAAGACCTTATCAAAAAGTTTGGGACTGATATTCTCCGTTTATGAGTAGTTAGTTCTGGTTTCACCAAAGAAGTAAAAGTTAGCATTCCAATTTTGGAAAACTTACGAGAAAGTTATCAAAAAATCCGGAATACCTTGCGCTTTTTGCTTAGTAATTTAACAAACATAACACCAGAATTAAAAAGTGAAAAAGATTTAGAAAAAGAATTAAACTTAATTGATTATTATATTCTTCATAAGTTAGAAAAATTGGTAGCGGAAAGACAAAAAAATTATAATGAATACAATTTTAATCCTACCTACTCCTCTTTATTGAACTTTTGTATTAATGATTTAAGTTCTTTTTATTTTGAAATTAGCAAAGATAGTTTATATTGTGATAGTCTAAATTCATTACGAAGAAAACAAATTATTACCACTCTTTATTATTTATTAGCAGGATTATTAAAAATTATTTCTCCAATGTTGCCTTTTTTGGCAGAAGAAGTTTACCAAAATATTCCTTTTCGGTTTGGTTTTGCTGGTCAAGAAAGCATTTATTTGGTAAATTTTTCTAACTTAAAATTTCCTTCTAATAATGAAAAAAATCTTGCCATAATTACTGATTTTTTTTTACCTTTACGTCAGAATGCTTACCAAGCCCTCGAAAAAGCCCGTCAAGAAAAAATTATCGCCACTAACTCCCAAGCCAGTTTGGAAATTTATCTCAGAGAAAAAAATAAATGAAATTATTCCGAACTTAACTTAGAGGAATTATTATTAGTATCCGAAGTTGAAATTAAAAAAAAAAGAGAAGAAGACATGCAAGAAGGCAATTTTTATCTGGTTAAAGTAAAAAAAACTGATAAAGAAAAATGTATTAGGTGTTGAAATTATCGGGATTTAGTAAATAATCTTTGTTTACATTGTAATAATCTATGACAGTAAAAATAATTACCTGAATACTCACAGAGAATGAGAACAAGGAAGAATTTAAAATCTGAAGTCAATTAAAGGTCGCACCTTTTAATTATCAAGGTAACACGATTGATTTTATAAGTTTTGAAGATTGACTCAAAGACTATTATAAAAAATTTCTTCATAATGATATAGAAAATAATAAAGTAGTTATAGAGGTAGATGAAGATAAACTTAAAATGGATACTAGGTTTCGAAAAGATATTTTGGATTTATCCGGAAAAGCTAAAATTAGTTTTTGAAATACCGCTCCAAGTGAATTATGAGTTAAAGTAATTAAGAAATCAAAACAAATTAAAGTCTCTAAGGATTTAAATGAATATAGAATTAATTTACAAATAGAAAAAAAAGAAGACTGATTAGCAGGCAGTGGTTATCTGACTCCACAATCCGACAGGTTGGCAATTTTACTCGATTTTGATAATGCTAGCGACCTCGATAAAACTTTTGATTATATAAGAGAAAACGAGGAGCATATTATTAGTTGAAGAGGACGAGCAAAATGGCAAGGAACAATAGGTGGCGAAAGGAAATGTATATTAAAAGGGCCGATAAGAAGAGTTAATGATACTAATACTAACCAACCAGATGAAGAAAAAGGATTAGAAGAAAAACTCGCGCTTTTAGTAGAACAAGCTGGCGATCTCATGAAGATAAAAAAAGAATTGCAACATGAATTAGAAAAGTTAGTAGAAAAAGACCTAGACGAAATCATCGCTGCTGTCGAGCAAGCTCTAAAAACAAAAGATAAAAAGCAAATTGACAGTAAATTTAAAGAATTACAAAACTTCATCGGCAGCCAATCTCGTCAGAAAAAACAGGCTTATGAAAAGCAAAAGAGAAAAGTTCAACAATTGTTATTAGAAAAAGAACAAAGTTCTCTCTATTCAACAACTACAACCGCAGATAATAAGTTTTTTGGGGATAAAAAGAAATTAATCGGAGGCATAACTATGATAGTAATCGTAGGATTAGTTGGTTTTGGCTTTTTTTATTGAAAAAACAATAAAAAAAAGAATCTTCATTCTTCACAGCGATTAGCATTTTAGTAAATCCAATTGTTTAATTTTCTTATGGAGAATAACATAAAAAAAATAGTAGTTATTGAATTCATCCACACTGAGCATCTATGAATTTCTCCGCAATTATCAATTATCCTTACGTAAATTTGGCAAATTAGAAGTCTAAATTTTCATGATCTGCGGAAGTGCGCCTTTTTTTGCAACTTCAGTTTTTCATTTTTGATTATCTTGTTCTTACCACTAATTTTTTGCTGATTCTAAAGCACTTCATTTTTTCTTACTTTTGGTTTCTTCACTTTTAATTTTCTTTCAGTAACTACAAATTAGTTTTGATATTAAAATTATAAAAAACAAAACAAATCACAGGTTATTAACATTTCGATTAAATTTCTCACAATTTTGCAGGTTTCGGACTTTATTTTCTAAATTTCATAATTGCTTTCCTATTTTTTTTATCAAGCCAATTTCTGGCTTTTCTTGATAAGCATTAGAAAAATCATAAGAAATTATCTGGTTTATTATTTTTTTAGTAATGATTATTTTACTTTTTTTTCTTCCTTGCTTTGCTTCTTTTAATCATTCGAGAAGACAGTAGTCAAAAACTTTATCTATAGCTTTTTCCAGTCTTCTGATTCCCTTTTCGTTTGTCTTACTAATTAAATTTTCTAGAGCTTCATTAGTAATATCAAATTCATTTTTGTCAAAACCTGCGTTACTAGTAAATCATTTTTGAATAATTACGCTGGCAATTTCTTTCTTTTGTTCAAGGGTATAAGGCTTTAGGTTAATAACTAGCATTCGGTCACTCAAATTTTTACCAATTTGTTTTAGGTCATTAGCAGTAATTACAAAAATTACCTGAGAAAAATCTAATTTGACTTCTAAGTAATAATCTAAAACTTCATGATTTTGTTTATTATCTAAAACATTTAACAAACAGTTCTTGATAGAAGAGCTAGTTTTATCAACTTCATCTAGCAAAATTACAGGATCGCAAACTTTGCTTTCTATTAATGCTTGGGTTAATTGCCCAGCATTGTTAGCTAGTGAATCAGCTTCACTTCCAATAAGAGTAGAAACATCAAATATTCCACCTAATGCTACTGAAAAAAATTTCTTTTCTAGAGCTTGAGCTACAACTTGAGCAAAAGTAGTTTTTCCCATACCTGATGGTCCGACTAGGCATAAAATAAAGGGTTCTTTTTTAACACCTTTTGGCTCTCAGTATTCTGCAATTTCTATCCTTTCTAAAATATTCTTTTTTTCTTCTTCAAATCCCACTTGTTTTTCAAATATTTGCCGAGCATTTGTTAAAGACGCTAGAGGAGAAATTGAACTATAAGAATTTATTAGCTCGTTAAGCATATTTATTTTGTTTTGCAGAATAACTTTTGCTATGCTAGGATTAAATAACAATTTACATTTCTCTTCTAAATATTCTTTTTTATTTTTTAATCTTTCAATAACCGCTTTAGTCACTTTTATTTTTTATTATTAGTTTGTTTTATTATTTCACTTTCTTTTTTTTTTTATTCAAAGTTTAAGATGATTTATTAGCCTGTTAAAAAAAATAATTAAGATTGCTCTTTAAATATTTCTAATTCATCGTTTTATTTAGTTTTTGTTTTTACTCTTTAATTTCCTCAATATGCTTGTCTTCTTCAGTGCAGACCCAAGTTTTATCCCTTTGAGAAGGTATAGTTTGCTCTTTAAACCAGGTGTTTTTTATATCATTTCCTAAACATTCAGCGACTGTTAAAAAGGTATAATTTTTGTTTTTAAACAAATCTATAGCAAAGGGCACGACTTCTTTAATAGTTGTTTCTTTTGTTTCATGGCTTAGAATCAAAAATGGACTCAAAAGATTGTTATTCACAGCATCTATATAGCGCTGTTTTTGCTCAATAACACTAATACCAAGACCATCACCAGAATCTAAATTAAATTGCACAACCGTGTAGTCTAATTCACCTAGAGTTTTCATAATTAGTTCATTATTAAAACCTTCTCCGAAAGGTAGACGCATGTACCTTGGTACTAGACCAACAATTTTACGCATCGCATTTTCTAAAGTTTTCATTTGATAAATAATTTCTTCTCTGTTGATTTTTGTCATGTTAGGATGGGACCAAGTATGAGATGCTAATTGATGTCCTTCGTTTACAGCTCGTTGCAAATTTTCTGTCTTGTTGAAGATACAATTGAAGTTATTTCCATTGATGAAAAACGTTGCGTTTACGTTTTCCTTTTTTAATAGGTCAAGTAACTCATCACCAAACTGCGATTAATTATAAGAATTTAATAAATATTGAGTTAGTTTAATTTACGGAAAATTAGCGTTAAATAGTTAAAATTTATTACTTCAGCCGGGCCATCGTCAAAAGTTAAAGCTACTGAATTATTGACTGCACAATTAGTAAAAAAGGCTGCTTGTAAATCACTTTTTCCTTTTTTTGTTGGATTAGATGATGAAAACGAAGAAAAGTAAGTAAGTATAAAAAAAAAAATTAAATTCTGCAACGAATTTAATTTAGTCATTTTTTCAAATAAAATACTTTGCTCAGGTAATTCATTAAAATGCTCTCTTTTCTGAAAGAACTGTGATTTTTAATTGCGCGAAAAATGTCAAGTTGTTTATGTTTGTTTTCTGATAACAGCAACACAGAATAAAATATTGTTTCGTATCGTTTTAAATTAATTGTTTCATGATAAATTTTTGTTATTTTTTTAAAAAAACGTTCTTACTATAAGTGTAAAACAAAGTAAAAATAATATGACAAATTTTTAGATTGTGAAAAGCAATAGAGATTTTTTTTTTGCTATTGTTCTCTTTTCTAAAATAATCATTTTAATATTAAATATTAATATATGCATTAAATTTCTTTATTTTCTTATCTTATTTCTTGTACTTTTTTTGTTTGTAAAATATGATAAATAAAACGTACATGTGATGTTGTGTATCATCCTGCTTAAAAAAATGAAAGTTTATTCAGCAATTTAGTTTAGTTATCTTAGTTATCATGATATTTGTTGGTAAGCGATATGCTTATTCCAATTTATGACAATATTCGTTAAAACTAATTTTTTCTTTACTTTTTAGGATAAAAAGTTTAACAACGGCTTAAATAAATGTTCTCACTCCGTCTAGCTGCCCATCTTTATCGCCCTTAATAATAGATCCAGAAAATTTTAGACCGGGAGTATATCAAGTTCTTGATCCAAACACTGATCCCAATGATTTATTGCTATGTCTTTTTCAAGATCAAAATTCTGTTCACACATGTGTCCAAGATAATAATGGTTGTACCGGAACGAACTTTACTTGTAATCCTTCTTATGGTCCTTCAATTATTTTGAGAGGTGTTTGTGTAGAATCTGTTTGTGCTTACATTCTAGGAGAGAACAGCAAGACAACTCGTTTTACTAATGTTACACAAACCTAATATTTGTAATTCCCTTGTTAGTTTGTCAAAATGTTACCTTCTTAGCATGAAACATCATACAAAATAACTACAAAGTAATAAAGTTTACCTTTATGGAATTATATAAACCTGTATTTTTTTATAACATGTATTAAATTATTCTCGAAAAAACAAACTTTATTATTTAGCTAAAACACTATTCAAACATATTATTTGTTAGTTAATATCTCCTTGAGTTTTGTGAAAAATTCAAACAATAATTGAAGCAAAAAATTTACAAGCTCAAAATGAAAAAGGCTTTTTCATTTTGATTATGTTTCAAATAAGTTTCGAATAAAAATAAAGAATAATTATGATCAATAAGAAAAAAATTGGATCAAATTATAAATATATTATCTCATCTTGGTTTTCAATTTTTCACCAAATTACAATCTGCTTTTGATCCGCACTTTTTTTACATTTTCTCTACTTAAATTGCTCTCGATAACGAAATATTCTAAATTCTCTATTTTATGTTCAAGCAGCTTAAATAAAATAGTATCCATTATGAAGTTTTCAATTGTTGTTTTGGTTGTTTTAACTCTTGTGTCAGTCGTTAGCGCAATAAATCTTGAGAAAAGAAGATTTGGTCAAGAACATACTTCCCAGGCTGATGCATGTTTCCAGAACATGAAAGATCTCTCTAGTGGTACTGGTTTTGAAGCCGAACTTGGTAATTTGTCAGGAGCCGCTGTTAGGGCACTTTTAGCCAAGGCTCCTGCTTGTGACCAACAAGACATTGCCGACTTAACTATTGACATTGCAAGAAGAATTGGCCAAAATGAAAGAAAGGGTAAATTATTTATAGTAGTTATCTTTTTTGCGTAAGTTAGAAATTCATGACGAAGGATTTTAGATTGCATTTAATGCCTTTATTTTTATATTGATGTCCATAGAAGTTTCAGATGCTAAAGATAGGGAAACAAAACTTATTAAAACCGCACAAGATTATCGAAAGCTTGAACGTAATACTCCTGGTAATGGTCAACCATCCTTGCTGTGTAATAGGTATGTATATTGCGCTAGGTCTTGCATGGTTATATCTTGTTACTCATATTATTAAACATTACAATAGAAAACCAAGAAATAAGGAACTCAGTGGGTTAATACAGGCCCAAGATCCTGCTGCCACAAGTTCCGCACCTACCGCCACAGATATTGCACCTAAAAGTCCCATAGTCACTTTCACAAATGGCCCTAACGCTTCAATCATTAAATCTACAAATACTATTCCTAGTGCTACAAACGTTCCTAATAATGTTGCGTTTGCTAATCCCCTTGGCGGAATCCAAATGCCGCTGATAAAAAAATTAGCTTCTAATTCTGGTGCCAATTTTGAAGTTAATGGATCTAAATTCCAGAATATTGGTGCTGCTCATAATCGTCAATGTGATATTCAAGTAAGTTACTTTCATTTGAACCATTATTATTTTAATCGGTAACTGTAATTAATTTCTATCCTTCTTTTTGCTTCACTTATTTTCTATAGCATAATTTGTGTGCTGATAAATCCAACAGCGACGGCAATAAAAAGACTTTTAGTGTTGGGCAATGTGATGCTCAAAACAATAACTGTAAAGCTGGTGATCCGATTTTTGCTTAATGTTATAAAAAACGAAAATAAATTAGCTTGTTTTGTGCTTATATTTTGCTTTTTCTAGATTTTTTCAGTAGTAAGCTAGTAATAACTATTTTTTAGGAGGAATTTCTATCTTACTTGCTGAGTAAGAAGTGCTTTGTTCTATCTGAGCTTGAATTGAACTTTCTTCATCCGAAAAGTCTAAATCTAGCAACCCTTCATCGTGGAGTTGTTTTTCTTTAAAATCTTCTTGTCAATCTTTTACACTTCCTTGATAAAGTTCTAGTTCTTTAGATATTTTTTTGACTTTACTGTTTGACCAGTTTTTTTTATCAATTCCATAAATAAACTTAATATCTGATGGTAAATATTCTAATCCTGAACTAATATCAGTATTGCTAATGTCTAAATACTCTAAATTAGTCAAATCCTTTAGCAGTTGCAAACTACCAACAAAGCGATTATAAATGCCTTTTTCTTTTTTCATCTTTTCATCATTTGTTAACATATAATAAGAGTTAGGGGAGTATTTGTTAGCTATTTTTAGTAATTCTAAATTAGTCAAATCTTTGAATATTGATAAATCTTGCTCAGGAAAATTATTGTTAGTAAGGCTTAATTGTCTTATTAGACTTGAAGGAGAAAATTTAATTTCTTGCAAAAAGTTATCTCGAGCCTCAACCGTTTCTAATTTGTTAAAATTACCTAAATCTAAACTAACTAGTTCATTTCTGCTACACACTAGACTTCTTAATTTAGGAAATGAGGAATTGATCTCTAATTCTGTAAGTTTGTTTGAATCACAACTTAGTGAAACTAGGTTGGACAATCCATTTAAAACTAATCGTTGATTATTTACAAAAGTACTAATATCTATCGATTCTAATTCAGGACAATTAGTAATAGTTACCTCGGTTATCAAAGTTTTAAACGCTTTTTGAGAATCAGTTGTGGTAATTATTTTTTTTAAATTAGGATAATTATCAATTACTAATTCGCATTCTTCTTCCCATCCGGTTATTAAATTAGTGAAATCAATAGTTTCTACATCCTCTTTGTCTGGATAATTCTGATCTAATCATTCTTGAGTACTTGAAAAAATTTTTTTGGATAATTCTTCTTTTTCTTTGGTTTTATTTCTACCCTTAATTGAACCAATTTAGACTCTAATTTTTGTCTTTCTTCTTCACTTATCCCTTTAAAAAGAAAATAAGGCAAATCTTGCAATCTACTCAATAATTCAATATCTCCCAAAAGTGCTTTTATTACTATTTTTTCTTGTTGTTCTATGCTACATTCTTCGTGTGTAAATGGATTTTCCCTTCATTCATTATAGTAACCCTGATGAGTAGCAAAACATCTTCTTAAAGTGTGAGGTATTAACTCAATACTTTGACTAATATTTAGTTCTTTTTTGGTTTTTTTGTAAGAAACTGCTTTACTTACTCGCAAAACTGCTTCTTTTCCTATTAAGAATAAGCAAAAAATAGTTCTTATTACCATTACTCTTTGACTGACTTCATTCTGTTCATCATTGCTGATAATCAGACAAGGACGGGTTTTTCTTATTTCGTTGCCTTTAACCGGATCTAATTCTACCCAGTAAATTTCTCCTCTTTTAACTCTTCGAGGTATCTCGGACGAACTAACTTTTAACATCTTCTAAGTTAGCGGCTTCTCACTCTTCTGTTTCTTTTTGGTATTCAGGAAGATTTCTAAGGCTTTATAAGCAATTAATCCTATCAAACAAACAACCACCACGGCAATTCCTCCATAAAAAAGAAGCTTGCCATATCCTGACTCTTGCTGATTATTACCTTTTTTTAAATCATTTAAATTTCCATCTTTAATTTCTTTTTTAAGTTTATCAACTATATTTAAACATACGTCACTACCAGGCTGATAAACATTAAAAACAGTTTTATTTCAATGTTCACGCACAGCTTTTTCTTGGGCTTGAAAAGGATTTTTTTTCTCTCAAAGTTCAATTACCTTACTTAATTGGTTTAATTCAGCTTGATTTAATTTACCATCAGAACGAGCTTTATCTTGCCACTTTTTTAAAAGTCTAACCACTTTTTTCGTGTATTCTTGTTTAGTTTCAGGATGAGCATGAGTGTGCTGTAAATTAACATTATAACAATTTACTCGCTTGCAAAAAGGATTAAAGGCTTGCTCATCCGAAAAAAAATTTACTGTCTGACTATATTCAACTCTAGAGTAAATCTTTGAATCAGCATCACTAGTATTATCACCAGGGGGAGACTGAAAAAGAGGAAAAGTAGCCGGCATTCAATTCTCCCGCAAGTCTTCAAATTCTATTTTTAGATCATTATAGGAATAGTTAGCCATAATTAATTTAGTTATATAACTTCTTTGAATTGTTTAGTCAAAGTGAAATTCTTTAAAACTTTAAATGTTGGCATAATTTTATTTGTTTTTATTTATACTTTTTAAAAAAACCACTACTAGACAATTAAGCCAATGATATCTACTAGGAGTGATTATTAGTTAGTTATTCTAATTAGACATTTACTAGTTTTCTCCACAGAGAAATTAATAAAATCATAATCAACACCGGTACTAGTAACATGTTTCTTATTTTTTCATTCCTTTGCTGCGCTTTTGAAAAAGGATAAGGAGGGAAGGAGAAAAACCAATAAAATAAACAAAAAATAAAAGTCATTGAAGAAAAAGCGATCATTGCACCTCAGAAATTGTTTTTACATTTACGACCACCGAGTAAAGACCCTAGTTGATCTAAAACAATTTTTAAAGAGGAAACTAATATCCCAATCAATATTGAAACAAGAAATAATCCCAATAACTTTCTTAATTTTTCTCCTCAGCTACACTCTTTTGCCACCATCATAATTTCTTTTATTATTAATAATATTATCTATAGTTGAGTTGAATTTGATAGACATGATATTCTTGTCTTTGTTGCTTTTGTTTTCTTTCTAATTTTTGTTTTAATTCTTGTCTAATTCTTTCGTGTTCTTGTTCTTCTTTAACTGAACCAATACAAGCGAGAAGTGTCTTCTCCAGCTTGTCTTTATGCTTTGAATTTCTTTCGTGTTCTGGCAAGAACAGTCTTAACCTATTCAGGAAAGGGAGATAATCTTCATTCTGCACTTCAACTCCAGAAAGAGTCGAGGAAACTCCGCCACTTCTTCTTAATTTTCTTAGACAAGAATTTACCAAATCATTAGCTTCGCAATGTTTATCTCAATTACTCTCTGTCTCTATATAAAGACCAACATTTTCTTCATTCATTTGCCAAATAAATTTCTTTTCAGTGTCCACTAAATTGCGTAATATCAACATGCATGATATGTTTTTTTCATGACATTTTTGTTATTATTCTTTTATTTCGTATTTAATATATTAAAAATGCTTAAATATCAAGGTTTTTTAAAGTTTTTTCTGACAAGGCTTAGCCTTTTTTCGTTGATATTTCTTTTACCGCCATTAAGGCGTGACTTTGCGATTACTAGTGATAAATATTCACCTTTGAAATTGTTTTACCATAATAATTACTTGAATTTTCTACATCTTATATACTACGTATATCATTTTAGTAATTAATAAATAAAACCTTGGCTATTTGGTCAATTAGGGATTTTGAAAAGAATAAGAGTAAAAAGAAGCCTTAATATCATCTGCGGTTAATTGCTGAAAAATTGTGATCTGAATTTCTTTTATTTACTACATATACTGTTTCTGCAATTTTTCTATGTCAGTCATATAACCATCAATCTTAGAATTTAAATAATCCAAATTTGCTGGTTTATAAACTATTTGAAATTGTGCTAAATGAGACAGTAATTTAGTTCTCGAATTTTCTCTGTCCTCTCTATTAAAAACTAATCTTCGTTCATCGTCAGTTTTCTCGTAATAACCAATTTTTTCCCAAATTTCGTCCTTTACCTAAATCAGCACTTAACTTTATTTCAATCTCTGCTCTTTCATGAAAGATAGAGTCTATATCAGAAATTTCGTTGTTTTTACCTTTTCAAACAATCGCTAAGTCGGTTATTATTAAACTCCTTTTTTTCTCAATCAACTTTAATTGGTTTAGTCTCAATAGTAAAAGCGGCATACTCTCGTCCCGCTCGCTCTCACTTCGGACGATAATTGCCTCCATGATCATGATCCAGGAACTTTTTAACTTTTAGTGGAAAAATTACCCTTTTGCTTTTAGTTTTATCTGAGATAATAAACAAACCCTTTCGTTTTTATGCTTTCTCAGTCAGATCTTCTAACGCGTTCTTTTAACAAAACTTGGAGAGGAATTTCTGCCTTCTCTATTTGTTTCTCAGACTGTTGACTACTATCCCTAGTGTTTTTAGAAACTTTATAAATAAAAATTCTAGAAGCAATCATTGCTAATAAAAAGACTAAAAAAACCACTATCATTCTTCTTTTTTCTTCTTTATTCATTACAGAGGATTAATTGAGATTTGAAAAACCAAATATTCAGATCATTTTTTTTAGAAAATACCTGTTGAATAATTAAGAGAAATTTTCCTTTTCATATAAATAATTTTACATTTAAGCAAAGAAGAAGCCAAACAATTAGCACAAATTCTCGTTTAAAAAGAATACCAAAGACATCATGAAAAATTTTCACGATTAGCAATAAAAGCCTTGAAGTCGTAGTTTTAATTAGTGAAAATTCAGATCGGCAAAAAGCCTATCATCTAGCAAACTATTTTCTAATTTTTTTATTACTGAGTAATAAGTAAAGAAAATTTTCCTAAAATTAGGAGTTTAAAAGTTAGTTTTTTAAATTAATTTTTAATAATTTATTTTGTTGACTTATTTTTAAGTATGAAAAGTTTCATAAGCAAAAAAGAAAGGGGTTAGTCTCCCAAAAAGAACCCAACCTAGCAAAAAGCAATTGGCATTTATTAAGTAATCATGGGAGCAGTTGAATTAAAATTTAGTGGATCCTTTGAAAGATCCAGTTATTTAAAAGAATTCCAATGTCCTTACTGTGATAAATTTATTACTGATCAAGACATTAGTAAAAATAACTATCGCTTATGAGTTAGTGATTATGCGAATGAAGTCACTAAAAGTGAAAGTTCAGTTTATGGCTTGGATTTCTGATTAAAAAGTGTTGAACATTTGAACTGTCTTCCTGATTAGGGAGGGATAGTTTTTTTATTATTCTATCCTAATCTTTTTACCTTTATTTTCTTCTGATTTAGGAATAGTAACAGTTAAGACCCCCTCTTTATAATCAGCTTTAATACTTTGACTATTAACAGTTCGAGGTAAATTGTAAGTTCTAGTAAAAGACCCATAACTAATTTCAGAAAAATGATATTTCTTATTAGTTGTTTCTTTTTCTTCTTCCTTTTCAGCATGAATTCGTAATTGATTATTGACTAATTCAATATCAATTTTTTCCTTAGGAACTCCCGGTAACTCAGCGTTTAGTATTAATTTATTATTTTAAATTTACAAACTTCACCTGAATTAGTTTTTGTTTTTCTATTTTGTCTTCTGCTAATTTTTTAACTAACACTAAATATTGTTCTTCAGTTTCTAATTCGAGAGGTAAAATCATTCTTCCTCCCACTTTTAACTGTTCTAATAATAAAGAAGGGATTTCAGTAGCAACAGCCGTAATAATAATCTTATCAAAAGGAGCAAGTTCCAATCATCCTTTTTTACCATCTCCAATTTTATAGTGAATATTATTAAAATTTGACTTATTTAATAATGACTGGGCCTTTTTGCTAAGTTCTTCGTGAACTTCAATGGTATATATCTCCTTGGCTAATTGTGCTAAAACAGCAGCTTGAAAACCACTCCCGGTGCCAATTTCCAGCACCTTATCAGTTTCTTTTAACTCTAATTTTTCCGTCATATAGGCGACAATGAATGGTTGAGAGATGGTTTGACCACAGTCAATCGGTAAAGCTGAATCACAGTAGGCTACTTCTTGGAATTCCGAAGAAATAAACAATTCTCTAGGTAGGGAACGAATAGTAGTTAAAACTTTTTGGCTAGTAATACCTTGGACTTCTAAGTGGGGATAGGGATATTTCATTTATGTTTTACTAACTAGTTTTTAGTAAGAACTTGAATTTGAGCGATTAATTGCTGATGGAGTTCTGGGATGTTTTGTTCTTTATTAGATAAATTTGCTTGTTGGATTTGGAGATCGCTCGAAAGTAGTTTTAATAAATTTTCTTTTTCTTTTTGAACTTGAGTCAATTGTTTAGTTAAGTTTTCTTTATCATTTTTTAAATTAATAATAATTTGTTCTTGTGCTCTTTTTTCATTATTAGATGCTTCTAATAAAGAATTAACTTGGTTAATTTACTGTTCTAATTGCTTAACTTTGGATTGTAAAAGTTTTTTTTTAGCTATTAAGAATTCTTGCGGGGAATTTCTTGGGTTATTCTCAATAAAAAGGTTAATTTTTTCTCTATTTTCTTTTCCCGGTAGTTTTGGTAATTCTCGGGATTTGTTTTTAACAGGTTTTGGTGGTAATTTCCCTACTAGTCATTTATCACTAATAACTTTTTCTTTTGGATCCTCACTGTTTTTCCAGTATGAAGCAGTAGTTCTAATAGAGGAATGTCCTAAGACTTTCTGCGATATTGGTAAAGGTACGCCATTTACAACCTGATGAGTAGCAAAACATACTAATTCAGTTTAAACTTTTTAAAATTGTTAATATGGTAGTGTAATAAACTTGAGGTTTATCATCTTGATTAAATTTTTTATATCAATGCTAAAAAAATATAAAATAGTAATACAAGAGAAACGTTTTTTCATAAAATGTTTCTTCTCTATCAATAACTTACTAACTAACGATAACACATAAAATTTATATTATATATATTAGAAATCGATAATAAAATGATAATGATGATCCATAATATATCCCTCAAAAATGAGCAGAAAGCAGAAGCCTTCTATTTATTTTTGAGGGATATATTTATCCCTCTTTCTTTGAAAACTGAGCGCAAAAAAAGATTTTACCGAATAGTAAGTTATTAAGAGTGTATGGTGGATGCCTTGGGACTAATAGGCGACGAAGGACATGATATCCTGTGATAAGCTTTGGGGAGCTGGAAAATAGGCTTTGATCCAGAGATTTCCGAATGGGGCAACCTATTGCTAGTAATGTAGCAATATTTAAGTTTCATAATGCTTAAAAGTAAACCTGGAGAACTGAAACATCTTAGTACCCAGAGGAAAAGAAAACAAATAGTGATTCCCTAAGTAGCGGCGAGCGAACGGGGAACAGCCCAAACCAGTTGGTAGTTTTAGCAACTGGGGTTGTAGGATAATAATTAAGCAATCAGAAGTTACAAAAATTATTGATAGAAGAATTAGTTGGAAAACTAAGCCAAAGAAAGTGAAAGCCTAGTATTCGAAATTAATAATTCTTTTGATTGTGGTTTGTTATAATCCTGAGTACCACGAGACACGTGAAATCTTGTGGGAAGCAACGGGGGCCACCCCGTAAGGCTAAATACTCATTAGTCACCGATAGTGAACTAGTACCGTGAGGGAAAGGTGAAAAGAACCCCGGAAGGGGAGTGAAATAGAACCTGAAACCATAACACTTACAAGAAGTTAAAGGGCGTTAAAGCCTAATAGCGTGCTTTTTGCAGAACGAGCCGGCGAGTTATAGTTATTGGCAAGGTTAAGTTTTTTAGAAACGGAGCCACAGCGAAAGCGAGTTTTAATAGAGCGTTAAGTCAATAGTTATAGACCCGAAACTAGGTGAGCTAACCATGAGCAGGCTGAAGTTAGAATAAAATCTGACGGAGGGCCGAACCAGTGATCGTTGAAACGCTCTTGGATGACTTGTGGTTAGGAGTGAAAAGCTTATCGAACCTAGAGATAGCTGGTTCTCCCCGAAATAGCTGTAGGGCTAGCGCAAGAGTTGAGAATAGTGGGGGTAGAGCACTGAATATGAAAGGGTCCTTAATCGGATACCATTTGTAATCAAACTCCGAATACCATTATTTAATATCTTGTAGTCAGTCTATGGGGGATAAGCTCCATAGACGTGAGGGAAACAGCCCAGATTATCGGCTAAGGTCCCTAAATAGTATTAAGTGTAGAAGGAAGTTACAGTACAAAGACAGCCAAGAGGTTGGCTTAAAAGCAGCCATCCTTTAGAGAGTGCGTCACAGCTCATTGGTCGAGTACGGTAGCGCCGAGAATGTAAGGGGGCTCAAATACTATACCGAAGCCATAGGCTAGTTGGTAATAAAAGAATTATTATTAAAACACTATCAAAAAAGTACAAAGAGATTAGTCATCTTTATAAACTTGAATTATTAAGGTCCGGAATCTAAACGGACGAACAGCGTGTGAAGTAAAACGATATAAAAGATATAGAGCAATGCTAAAAATAGACAATCTTGATTTTCTTTTATTTTTATTTATTTTTTAGTTGTTTTAGTCTGTCCTTTTAAGGGTGTTTAAAAATATTTTTTTGTTGCCAACTAGCGGTAGGGGAGCGTAGTAAAATCATTGAAGTTAGACCGTGAGGACTAATGGAGTTTTTACTAGTGAGAATGCCGGCGTGAGTAACGATAGAAGGTGAGAATCCTTCTAGCCGTATGACCAAGGTTTCCAGGGTGAAGGTCGTCTACCCTGGGTTAGTCGGGACCTAAGGCGAGGCCGAAAGGCGTAGTCGATGGACAACAGGTTAATATTCCTGTACTCACCATAATTACTGATGGAGCGACGAAGTCAGCTAAGATAAACCAGTTATTGATTCTGGTCCAAGTATAAAGAGGGTCTGGTAGGAAAATCCGCCAGGCATAACCTTGAAATATGATGGGTAGGCAACGAATTATCTGAATGCTTTACTTCCAAGAAAAACTTCTAAAGATATGATTATGGTACCCGTACCGAGAACGAACACACGTGGTCAGGGAGAATATCCTAAGGCTAGCGAGCAAACTATAGTTAAGGAACTCGGCAAATTAGCCCCGTAAGTTCGCGAGAAGGGGTGCCTAGGGCAACCTAGGTCACAGTAAAGAGGCACGAACGACTGTTTACCAAAAACACAGCTCTCTGCTAACTCGTAAGAGGATGTATAGGGGGTGACGCCTGCCCAGTGCTCCAAGGTTAAGAGGAAAGGTTAATTAACAAGCAATTGTTAATGAAGCTTTGAATTGAAGCCCGAGTGAACGGCGGCCGTAACTGTAACGGTCCAAAGGTAGCGAAATTCCTTGTCAGGTAAGTTCTGACCCGCATGAAAGGCGTAACGATTCGTGCACTGTCTCAACTATAGACTCGGTGAAATCTTAGTACCGGTGAAGATGCCGGTTACCCGCAACTAGACGGATAGACCCCGTGGAGCTTTACTGCAGCCTGATATTGGGTTTTTTTCTTCTTTGTACTGGATAGCCATAGGTGGGAGACTGTGAGGCTAGGACGCCAGTTCTAGCGGAGTCGTCGGAGGAATACCACTCTTAGGAGCAAAAAATTCTAACTTGTCGGTTTACAGCCGAAAGGACAGTGTTTGGTGGGTAGTTTAACTGGGGCGGTTGCCTCCTAAAAAGTAACGGAGGCGTTCATAAGGTATCCTCAATAGGTATAGAAATCCTATGTAGAGCGTAAAGGTATAAGGATGCTTAACTGCGAGACTTACAAGTCGAGCAGATACGAAAGTAGGACTTAGTGATCTGGCGGTTCTTAGTGGTAAGGCCGTCACCAAACGGACAAAAGTTACCCCGGGGATAACAGGCTAATACTTCCCAAGAGATCACATCGACGGAAGTGTTTGGCACCTCGATGTCGGCTCATCGCATCCTGGTGGTGAAGAAGCTACCAAGGGTTGGGCTGTTCGCCCATTAAAGCGGTACGTGAGCTGGGTTTAGAACGTCGTGAGACAGTTTGGTCCCTATCTGTTGTGGGCGTAGGAAATTTGCGAAGATCTGCTCTCAGTACGCCAGGACCAGAGTGGACTAACCAATGATGCACCAGTTGTCATGTCAATGGCACGGCTGGATAGTTACGTTAGGAATGGATAAGCACTGAAAGCATCTAAGTGCGAAGCCAACTTCAAGATAAGATTTCCCATCCGTTAGGAGTAAGATACCTTCTAGACTAGGAGGTTGATAGGCAATAAATGTAAGTGTAGTAATACATTGAGTTTAATTGTACTAATTTATCGAGGACTTATTTAGAGGTATTCTTCATAGTTTGCGCTCAGCTTTGAGAGGATTTTGATGAGCTGTACTGGTGACAATAACTAAATGGCAATACCTGTTCCCATTCCGAATACAGAAGTCAAGCATTTACGTGGCGAAGATACTTTCAACAAGGAAAATAGCTCATTGCCAGTACTTTTTAGATTTATCATTATTATTTTTAAAATCAGTCACGAACAAAATTATTTTTGCTAAAGAGGAATTTCAATATGTTGTTGATCCTGAAAATTGACGTTTTAACTGAAATAAAAGCCGATTCTTTATGATATCCAAGTTTTTCCCCCTCCATCTACCAAAAGTAGTTAGGATAAAAGCTTAAATGTAATTTTTATCGTGAAGTGATGATAATTAACAAGAACTAATAAAAATTATCTAATGGGCCCATGTAGCTCAGTGGATTAGAGCAAACGCCTTCTAAGCGTTTGGTCAGGAGTTCGATTCTCTTCATGGGCACCATGATTTAGATTAAAAAAATGAATTATTTATATAGACTGCCAGAAAGTTATTGATATTGTCAATAATTTTATTAGAAAAATATGAACACACTTCCAATTTTATCAATAGACGACTTTTTTTTATTTCCAAAGTGCAGTAACTACTTATCTATTAATGATGCTAATCATTTAATAGAATTGCTTTCTATAGCATGAAACAACTATCAAGGAAAACTGATAGTTGTTTCATGAGAGGAAAAAACTTTTAACATAAATACGCCCCAAAGTTTCTCGCCTGTTGGAACACTAGCAGAAATAAACTTAGGAATTCCCCTTGAAGTTGATTTTAAAACAATTGTTAATTTTCTTAAAGATCTTAAAGAGATTAAATTGCAAGGCTTAGAAAGAGTAAAAGTAACTGATTGAGAAAGAGAGGATAAGATATTAAATGGAGAATATCAAGTTTTGTCTGAAGCGGAGTTAGATGAGAACATATTAGAAGAATTAGCTGAAAAGTTAGCACGCAATCTTCCTAACATCCTTAAGAAGGTTAAGTTAAGCTCAATCGAAAAGGTTCCTTTTATGACTATGACTATGATGAAAGGAGACATTAGTAATGTTATTGATTTTATTGCTCAAAAAAGTCAAGATGTTGATAAGTTAAATAAGCAGAAAATATTAACTTCTCTAGACGTGAGAGAAAGATTAGAAATCCTAATCAATTTACCTAACAAGCAAAAAATTGAAAAAACCATCGAAGATGAAACCCGAGAAGAGATTAGAAATCAACAAGAAGAATACTACTTGCGAGAAAAATTAAAGACCATTGAGAAAAAGCTGAGAGAAAAAAAATCTCGCACGAGTAGTGGAATAGGAGAATATCTAGATAGATTAGAAAAAGAACCCTACCCTAATTATGTAAAAACGGTTATTTATAAAGAAATAGAACGCCATGGAGATTTGTTCACTAGTAATTCGACTGAAGCTAGTATCGTCAAGCAATATATCGAGTGGTTAATTAACTTGCCTTGATGACAAAAAACCACCGAATCCAAAGATTTGGTACTGGTGCGGCAAAAATTAGATGAAAAACATTATGGTTTGGAAGAAGTAAAAGAAGAAATTAGTAGGTATTTAGCCGCCTCTTGAAAGGCTAAAGAACCTTTAGGACAAATTATGCTTTTATGTGGTCCGCCAGGAGTGGGAAAAACTTCCATAGCGTCTTCTATCGCCGAAGCACTAGGGCGTAAGTTTGCTAGTATTTCTGTAGCGGGACTTGATGATGTAGCCGAAATAAAAGGACACCGCCGCACTTATTCTGGTGCTATGCCAGGCCAAATTATTCAAGTAATGAAAAAAGTTCAAGTTCAAAATCCTCTTATCTTTATAGATGAAGTAGATAAAATAGGGCAACATAGTTTTCGAGGCAACCCGTCTTATGCATTATTAGAAGTTTTCGACCCTCAACAAAATAAAAAATTTATTGATTATTATTTAGGTCAGGAGGTTCCTTATGACTTGTCGAATGTTATATTTATTTGTGCGGCTAATGAGTTACGAGAAATTCCTTTTCCTTTATTAAACCGTATGAAAGTTATCTATCTTTCTTCTTATACTCCAGTTGAAAAATTCAATATTGCCAAAAATTATCTAATTCCTACTATTTTAAAAAGATACCACTGAACTACCGTTGATAAGAAAGAAAATCAAAAGGGAATAGAGGAAGAAAAGATACAATTTTCTGATGAAGCAATTAGAGAAATAATAAACCATTATACTCGTGAATCAGGGGTGCGGGGACTAAGTGGAAAAATTGAACAAATTATCCAAAAATTTATTGTTGAACTTACTGAAAATAAAAAGGAAAAAATAACTATTACCCCCGAAAATTTAAAAAAAGAGTACCTGAAAAAAAAAGGATATTTCGAGTTTACTACCAAACAAAAACATCCTCGTGCAGGGTCAGCCACTGGATTAGCCTGAACTGGCTATGGAGGAGACATTTTGCCAATAGAAGTTGTTTATTATCCCCGTAAAGAAAGTGATCCGGAACTTACAGGAAATTTGGGAGATATTATGAAAGAATCCTGTCGAGTGGCTCTTAATTATTTAAGAGCTGCCACTAGTCAAAGCAAGAAATTTAATATTGATCCTAAAGTATTTTCCCAAAATGTTATCCACATTCATGCTCCCGAAGGATCCACGCCCAAAGAAGGACCCAGTGCCGGTGTTGCTCTAACTTCGGCAATTATTTCGGCTTTGACCGGTAAAGTTATCCCTTCTGATATAGGGATGACAGGAGAAATTACTCTTCATGGGCATGTAGGAGAGATTGGTGGCTTAAAAGAAAAAGCCATTGCGGCTCATCGTAGTGAACTAAAAACCATCATCATTCCTAAGAATAATGAAAAAGACATCGAGGATATTCCAGCGGAAATTCGGCAAGAATTAAAAATTATCACCGTAGAGGATTATGAAGAAGTCTGAAAAATAATCTTCAAAAAACAAACAAACTCTATTAAAAATCTCCAAAAATCTGTTTACCACCGAGATGCCAAAAGAAAGAGGAGAAACGAAAAAAAAGTTGATACTTAGTATATATGATATGATTTAAGAAAAAACAAATATTCGTTGTGAAATGCTTTTGTGCCTATGATTCTAAAAGATAAACTTGCTAAAAAAAAAGAATCATTTGTTAATGCGTTAGCTAACATAAAACTAAAACCTGGGATTTTTATTATCTTTTTTTCATTGTAGAAATGATAATAATATAAGAACCAAAAAAATCAAAAAAGAGAATGTCAGGATAGGATAAAAATATTTATCTAAAAAAAATTCTTTAGGTTTAGCCGTGTCTACGTTGACACAGTCTAGACGAGAAAAAATAGGATTAGGTAGTTGACTAGTATCATGCGTAGAAATCGTTGCCAGCAAAATAAACTGGGACAAATTAACTTTTTCCCCCTTAATGAACAAAGAGGTGTTTTGAGCTGTATCAAAAACAGCCAGCAGACATTTTTGAAATGAAGATTCATTTTCAATTTTATTAATATTTTTAAATCAAATTATTGGATATTCTTTACTTTTAATTAATTGCTGATTCTGAGAATTATCGAAAATCTCTTTTAGTTTATTTTCCAAAAATTCTTTACTTTTATTATTTATCTTTTCACAATCAATAAGATTGGTCTGATTCTTGATTTTTAGATTTTGGCTTAATTCTAGTTCAAACCCCAAATTATATTCTTCTCCGGCAAATAAGGAGGGTCAAGAAAAGTTTTTTAATTCTTCACCGCTTTCCTTATTTTTTCTAATTAAACGTTTCTTGTTTATTTCTTTTAATATTCTATCTCTAATAATTTTTTCATTCATATTTATTAAATTACTTTTTTTATCCATTGATATCCATTTCAATAAATTTTATTTTATTATCCCTTTATTTAAACTATAACTCCGAAAGGAAATTTAAAGAAGGAAGTCATATTTTCTCAGAAAATCCAAAACTTTTTCTTTACTATCAAAAATCTGAACTCATGGTCGTTTAAAAGGTTCGAAAAAAATACCATCAGAAAAGGTTTTGAATCCTTCCCGATATAATCAAACAAAATCCCTAAATCAGCTTTCTTTCTGTTTACTATTAATTTTTGTTTTATCAAAAACAATATAATGATTCCCGGCCATAATTTTTTGGTCTAATTCACTTCCATTACTTAGACCAGGACTATCTACAAAAAGAACGAAAAAATAAATAAATTTTTTTTGTTTACCAGTTAACTTAGTCAAATCTCGGGAAAGCAAAGAGGTTAGTCCACGTGTCATTTCACTAACCTTCGTTTTTTCACCGCTTTTAAAAATAAAATTTCCTTTTACCAATTCTTTCAAATTAAACACAAAATATTTTTTTAGTTCTAATCTTTTTTCTAAAAGATATTTTTCCAATTCTTCTTCTTCAGATAATTGACCATTGTTATCGCTTTGAGTATATTTTCAAACAATTCCCCCAATCATTAAAAAACTAATTATAACAAACAAGAGAATTATTTGCTTTTTTTGTAATAGTTTGCGTTTCATGGAAATACAAAAAAAACTAGTAATTTATAAATTATTTTTGTTATCATTTTTGATTTTCTCTAAATTTAGGTCATTGATAAATGACCTAATTCACTTTCTTCATCAACTTTCAAATCAGCAAAATCAATTAATTCTGCCTTGTTTTTATTAGGATATTTTCTATATAATCATTCTTGCAAGTTTACCTCTTAACGAATCTAAAAAATTAGCCCTACTTTTCAAAAAAATAAAACTAATCACTGAAATCTACCTAACAAGTCAATTATCCTAATGTTAGTGAAAATGCTTTAAATCGTTTTGCCAATGGTTTAGAAGCAACTTTGGATAATGATAGTTTTTTTCACTTGTTTCCAATTTGTTAAAAGGGTTAGTTCCGATCATTAAACAAGAAAATATAATAATGAACTCACAAACTAAATTTACTATTAATTATATCAGACAAAGTTGATTAGATATTTTTCAACAAAAAGGCTATTATTTATTAAAGTCTGCCTCGCTCATTCCTCAAAATGACCCCTCTTTATTATGAATTAATTCCGGAGTAGCCACTTTAAAAAAATATTTCAATAATCCTAAATTGGCTCCAGCTCGTAATATGGCTAATTGTCAAAGAGTAATTCGCACTGACGACATAGCAAATATTAATGCTCAATCTTATCATCAAACTTTATTTGAAATGTTAGGTAATTTCTCCATTGGTAGTAATTTTAAGCCGGAAATAATCCCAATTGTTTGAGAATGATTTACTTCCCCAAAATGGTTAAATATGAATCCTCAACATCTTTTTATTACTGTGTGGGAAAACGATAAAGTAAGTTACAAAATTTGGCAAAAACAAAAAGGAATAAAAAGCAGTCATATAATTTTGGGGACAAAAAAAACTAATTTTTGAGATATGGGCGATGGACCTTGCGGACCTAATACTGAAATATACTACGATTTTCAAACTGACCAAGGACTACCGAAAAAAATTACGGATTTAGATAGTAAAAGGTTTTTAGAAATAAGTAATACAGTCTTTCCTGAGTTTTATCATAAGGGGGAGGAATATCTGCCTTTGGCCGAAAAATGTGTTGATACTGGAGCTGGATTAGAGCGAATTGCTATGGTTTTGCAAGACAAAAAGAGTACTTTTGAAATCGATTTATGAGAACCAGTTATTAAATTGATAGAAGAATACGTTTTAGCTAATGATTTAAAATAATTATATTTGCTTTCCGATTTTAAGTACTTAAAGATATAAGAAAAATTAAGAAACAACCCTACACTAATAAAGAAGAAAAATGTTTACCAGTTCTTGACAAATTAATCATTTCTTAAAACGAGAAAGTCTAATCCAAAACTAAAAATAACTAACAAAAAAAGAAACTGCAAAATACGAACAAGCTAGGCAATCACTGCTATGCATGTAATGGATTTAAGTGGAGTGATTGATGAAAAAACGCAAAAAGAATGTATCAAATATCTCGAAATAGCACCAACAAGAGAAGATAATCATTCTTGTACTGTTGCTTCTCAATATCTCTTAGGAAATTACAAATTCAGAGGAAATAATTTATTAAATGAACAAATATCCAAAGCAACCCAATAATGAAATTTGATTTTACGACAGAGATAGACCTTATTATTGACTAACCAACTTTTATCCTAGTCCCATAACCACTAAATTGCCTATTCAATGAAATAGTTCATGAGCATTTCTAGATGAAAACGGAAGAATACGCGAAGGACATAATTATTTTTATCACGATGATTTTAGAGTTTGGAAAAAATTAAAAAGAGATGCTATCCAACCAAACAAGAACGAAGGCAAAGAGTTTAATTGATATACTTCAGAACATCTTTTTCAAGCTTGTAAACTTACTGATTGATGAACTGACCCTAATAATTTTGTTGGAGATAAGGATAATTCAAGAGGTGGCGGTATCGTTGGCTCCTCTCTTTCTTGCCAAAATGGCCTAGCAGGTAAAATATGATTTGTTGAAAGAACTCCTAGCCCCAAAGAAGTCCGTAATAGTGTGAATGAATACAAGATAGGAAAAGGGATAAGGAACGATTGAGCCTATGACAAAGATGTTGTTCCCATGAGATTACGAGCCATGAGATGAGCCGTGCGGGAAAAGTTTACTCAGAACTCTGAATTGAAAGAGAAATTATGGCAAACTGGGGATAAAAGATTAGTCGAACATTCTCCCAAAGATAACTTTTGGGGTGATGGCGGCAATGGTAGCGGACAAAATTGATTAGGCAAAATATTAATGGAAATCCGCCAAGAAATAATTGCCGAAAGGGGGGAATGCCGAACTTTGAAAGATGAATACGAAACACCAAAAGCCGAAAAACCCAAGTCAACCACCGATGAAGGAGAAGAAACTACATCACCCAAGGAAGAAGATGAAACTAAAAAAGGCGATGATGAAACCCGAGAAGATACTAAGCCAAAACCAACTCCTCCCCCACCAACTCCGGAAGAAATTAATAACCTTAATGATAATTTAAAAAATAGTGATAAAGTTGAAGATATAAAAAATGCTTTGGATGAAGCTAGAAAAAAAAAGAGCATTTTAGACAAAAAAGCCAGCAGAGAATTACAAAAGAATATTAAAGTGGCTGAGGATAGATTAGCCCAAAAGGATAAGCAAGAAGAAGCAAAAAGTATTAAAAACAATATCGAGAATGAACTAAAACAAAGCGGAATAAAACTGACCGACTTAACACCAGCTATCCAACAAAAATTGATGAATTGAAATAATACAATAAACCAAGCCAAAGAAATCGGCAAAGAAATTTTAAATGATATTGGAACAAAAACCCTAGAAAAATTAGTCACCAAGTTCGAACAAGCCCTAAAATCAGGAGATAAAAAGACTGTTAAAATTAAAAAAAAAGAACTACAAAAATTTGTTAACAGCCAACTTAACCACAAAAAACAAGCTTCAAGAAAGAAAAAAAAAGAAATTTGTGAGTTATTTACTCAAAGCAAAAATCAACAATCTAATCTCCGTGATAAAAATGATAAATTTTTCCAAATGAATAATCTGACAATGTGATTTTCTGCAACGGTTATAATTAGTCTAATTTTAATAATTACTTATGCTTTTTGCAATGCTGCTACTGTTAAGTTAAAAGAAAAGAGATAATATTGAAAAAGCATTAAAAAATTAAATCAATATCATGAATATCATAAAACATAGGACAAAAAAATTAATCCTGATTATCATAAGTGCTGCAATAATAACCTGCGTTCTTGCTTTCTATATCTTTAAGCAAAAAAAAATTACTTCTGATTCCGACAAGCAAAAATATTTAGAAAGTTTAAACACTAAAGAAAAAGATCGTTTTGAGAAAGAAATAATGCCTTTAGTAAGCAGTACTAAAGAAGTGAAAAAAAAATATTCAAGCGTTTTAATAGAGGACCTTGTCAATTTAGAAACATGATGTGAAGAAGTACTACGTCAAAGAAGGAACGTTTTTACCTTTTTTCCTACTTCAGAAAGTCAATTTACCTCACAACTTCAAAAGAGCTTAAAAGAAAGTTATCATTACTTAGAGGCATGCAGCATGCCTCGCAAATCTGACAATAGTATTGATTGAAAAAAACTTGATAGAATAAGTAGAGAAGAATATAATGAAAACAACAAAGATTTATACACAACAGATGAACATTGCAAAAAAATAACATTTGTTATTGTAGTAAAAGCAGAAAAATTAAAAAACATCGTCTTACGATTTTCTACTGTTAAAAATCTTTTAGAACTAAATCAACTGACAAACGAATATGTCTTGTTGATTATATTAATCAATATTCTATTGACTCTTAGAAAACAAAATGGAGAAGAAATAGGAAAAATTCTTGATCATCAATGAAAAAGTGAGTATGTTAATATTAAGAAAGATACAGAAGTCTATCAAATCTGCCTACAATCTGGATTAACCCTAACACAAAAATAGTAACAAACTTGAATGGATAAAAAAAAATTAAAAAAACTAGCCGACAAAATTCAATTAGAAATTAAAAAAAAAGAAATACCCGCTTATCTAGAAAATTTTAGTCGATTAGAAAAGTTGTTGATTGGAATTAAAAAAACTAAAATAGGAAAGGGAAAAATAACCAATAAAAGAATGAATAATAATTATTTTGATTTAAAAGATTTAGAAAAATTAGAAAAAAAATTTCAGCGGAACAAAACTAATAAAAATATAATCAAAAATAATTCAGATCTTGCGCCAAATGGATTTATTTTGTTTAAGCACAAAAAAAACGGCCTAAAAAAAGAAAACAGAGAGAAGGTTGAATATAATAAAAAGAAAAAGGTTTAAAAATGATTAACATAAATACTGGAGCATGAGTTCATACTTTTTTTTAATTCAATATTCATTTCACTTTGTTAAAGTAATCTAATGACAAAAAAGACTTTCAAATCGTCAGAAATAGCTCGACATCTAAAAGTTATAAAAACCCAGATCTTTCTAATTCTCTTAGTTTCCAACTACGAAAGAGAGCACAAAAAAAAGTATTTTCATTAATAAATAAAAATGTTAAATAATTAAGTAAATTTAGAAGATTTCTCAGACATTAATAGAGCAAAAAGAGTGAGTTTTATTATAGCCAATGTAACTACTCTACTTTTAAAAGAATAAAAAAAATATGAATAAATAAAACATAAAAGAGTGTGATATTTAAAGATTTCAGTTGGTTGTGTAAAAGAAAAACCAACTGCTTAAACGTTCATAATAGACTGTGGTTCAGAAGAGATTTTTGTCATATTTTTTCTTTTTAAAAACTTAACTATTTCTATATCATTAGTTATAATATGTGATATAAGAATCCAAAAAAGAGAAGATATAGCGTACATAATGAGGCAATTTTTGTTCTGTTTTTTGTGATCCTCGAACAACAAACTAAAAACATCTGAAACATTCGCAATAATTATTATCAAACAACGAACTAAGTTACAAAATATAACGGCAAAGAATAGAGATTTTTCCTCTGGACTAATCCTGGCTCCTGGCAGAGTTTCAATTTCTCTCTTTAATTTTCTGGCTGTGAGAAAACGTTGATGTAAATTAGTTGTAACAAAAATAATTGTTAATGTATCAATCATAAATGTTGTAATGTTAGAAATGGTGTAGAATAATCCGGTTTTTTTTGGTTCACAAGAGCGAAGAAAGATGGTTACTGACAAAGTATTGTACAATTGTGTCGTCTATTAAATTAGAAATGAAAAATAAAAAAAAAAATTTAATTTATAATATGTAAACAAGAAAAACAGAACTTCTTAATATTTAATTACTTACATAAGAAAATAAACACAAAGCGAATAAAAAAAAGCTAATTTTGTATATTGTTTTGCTCTTTCCATTCTTGTTACAAATAAAATTCAAACGAATTAAAAAGAACAAATTTAGAAATAGTCGCTTAGCGATGGTTGCTGTTGTTAGGAGATGAAACACCGTCTTGCAATAAGAACTGTTTACATTTGGAATAACGCGCGACAAAAACAAAAATATATAACTCATCAAGATCCCAAAATTAAAAGGGATCTTAAAAAAATTAGCTAAGGTTGGTTTTTTTGTTACATAAAAAAATATGGAAAGAATGAAGTTCTGGAAAAAAACCTAAACAATAAATATTACCACTGTTAATGATAAATAATAAATAAAACAAAAAAAAAAAGAAAAACTATATTATACAACCATTGTTACGAAACCGTATGCCCACGCTTCGCACAAATTTTGGATGTAAGAAGAAGATCGAGGCATTTATAATAAATAATAACTCTCAAAAGCTAAGCTTCATTTAGTGCTAAAAGTTCGCTATTTGCTAGTTTTAAAGAAAGAAAAATGCCTTATTTAATTAACATTAATTAAATATCTTTTTACAATTGTGGAAATACAAGAGCTATGAAAGAAAGAAAAATAGCATATAATAATGAAAAATTGGGATTTTACTAATTCTCTTTGTATGTACTTGTGCATACAATATATTACAATATCAGAAATTATTTATAGTATCATAAAAGTTAAAAAGTTCTTGTTTAACAAGGTTTTACAACAAAATTAAACTATAAAGAATTATTGATAGCATAATAATAAATAATAAAAATGTATAAAGTCAATTAGTTACATAATTGACAAAATACCGATTACATTTACTCCCTCATGACTACAAGTTATAGAAAACTAAACTATTATTAGTTCTTTTTGACAATAGTTTTTTTTGTTTATAAATTTAGTGAAACAATTTCAAAACTCATCGTGAATCATGATTAATCAACCTGGTTTATAGGTGATAATTCAGAAAATATGTTTTTAAAAGCCAAAGAATTATATTTTTTAATTATTCATATCCATAGCGCGATTCATGAAAAATTGTTTTACATTTTCATTTAGTAGAATACTTCTCACTAGTTTATGGAATTAAAAATAAGCAAACTAACGTGTATTAGGTAAATATTCACAGATTAATTTTAGCGTAGCAATATAATTTCTTACTCTGAGCGCTGTATAGAATGAGAAGGAAAATGTAGAATATAACTTTATTAAGTATCGAGATTATTTAAGAACCCATATCAGTTCAGTTTTTTCATTTTCTTAAAATTTTTTGTGTTTAAAACCTCGCTTTCCACCACGAAGAGCAAGCACAAGGTGAAGTAAGTTGCCTGCTTTTACTCCTAATTCCGTTAAAGTTTTTTTATTTTCCCTAAATTCGCGCAAATGGTTTAGTATCTTTCTAACAAAAAAATGATTTTAGATGGATCGCTAAAAATAATTCAAATAGCAAATGCCTATTTACATTTGTTTTCCCCCATGAATTAAGCGCTGTTGATCAGACGGTATTCCTTCTTTCATTTCAATTTTTTTTTTGAGATCATCTGTCTATTTTTTTAAATTTAATCGAATATTATTACAGTGCTAATAATTTACATCCTGTTAGTTTAAGTAAGAGATTTGAACTTAGAAATGCTAACATTTTGTTTCACTTACCGTATCGCTTTTCTCAGTAATTATTTCAATCTATAAAAAAATATCGATATGAATACAAAAAAAACGTATCCATATTTTTTTGCTAGTTATTTTCTTTATGTTTACCTCTCTTCCAGTAAGTGTCTTTTTATCATAAATTTTATGTTTAGTATAGAATTATTAAATTTAGAAAATTAATATTAAAAAGTGAAAATAATTTACCTTTATTTTAATTGTCAGAGAATTATTCATGCTAGTTGAACTAAGAAATTTAAAAGAAATATATTACCCTTTAGTTTAAATATAAGAACTGAAAATGAACAATATTTTCTTTGCAGAGTAGTATCAAAATCAAATAAATTATAAACAAGAGCTATATCATTAATCTTGTTGCACTAATTAAGAAGTTACAAAAAAATGAACAACAACAATGTCAAAAACTTTTATTGTTCTGATTCTGTGTTTCATAGTAATTAACTTTTAAAATTTTATCAAAAGTCATTCATGTTAGCAAAAAAAGAAATCCACTAATTATTTTTTTTATGACATAAAAAGAAAAATATCGTGTCCTGAAAAAATTTTTTCTAGTTCAAATCTCGCTAGAAAGCTAAATAATAAAAATGATCGGAAAGATCAAAAAAAAGCTTAAATTTTTACTAAAAACAATTTTTCAAAAAACCTATATAGATTCTGAAATCATAAACTCTTGCAAGGATCACAAAGAGGAATATTTAAATCTATTGAAAAAAAATTCGCAAGAAAAAGATAATAATATCTTTAGTTTATTTCTCGCTAATCACCATATTATAGTTACTACCGCAGAAAATGAAAACAATGGTATGTAGTAATACTTTTTTTTAATTAAATCCACGAAAAAAAGAATACTCACGTTTTTATCTGTTCATGTTTTGAAGATTTAGAAAATCTGGAAGAAGTATGGAAAAGTGAATATAATGACTTCCTTAAAACAAACAAAGAAAAAAATGATTGTAAAGACAAATACAATGTTATAATATTTGCTTCTGTCAATTCAGAAGCAGTAGATAATCTTTATGAACAAAGAAAGCGACAATGGGAGGGAAAAATTCAAGAAAGGAAAGAATTAAAAGCAAAGATTAAAAAAATGAAAAGACGGAAATTAGAGGAAAAAACTAAAACTTCAGAAGGTGACAAAAAAGAATTAAAAGTGAAACTTCAAATATTAAAACAATCGCTCAAATCTACTCACAAAAACAACCATAAAATTAACAAAAACAACAGCTTTAGCAAAGCATTATTAATTCTGAGTGAAGGAAATTATCAAAAAACTAATTTATTTTCACATAAAAATTGTTAGATTTTATAAGAAACGATATTACAAGAGAAATTGAAAAACTTTTAACATAAATAAACATTGTTATTCATTATATTATATATATTGTTTTGAAACTATTATTTTTTTTGTTTTTTTTAACTCTATAACTTTAAGTAAATTCTAAGTGTTACATGCATTTTATTAAAATTAATTATTCACTCGGAAATGATATAATTTCATTGTACCAACTAATAACAACTAAAATAATTTTATATTAATTAAAAAATTATGATAAAGATTAAGTTGAAAACTGGCGATAAGGTAAAAGTAATGAAAGGTAGCTATAGAGGTTCTATTGATTATATTTCACGTCTAGATCTAAAAAAGCAGCTTGTATATCTAAAAAAAATTAGCCGAAAAAAATATATTAGATCTACTACTGATAGCAAGAAGAGTGAGTTAGAAAATATTATGATACCTGTCCACGTTTCTAATGTAGCTTATTGACTAGAAGACAGAAATGAGGTAACAAAAATTAGTTTTTCAAAAGGCATTGATAATAAAAAGATAAGACAATCCCGAAAATACAATATTAAAATAGATTAGTAGAATTTAAATAAAGACATATGCCTACCATTAATCAATTAATTCGTAATCCACGAGTGCCAAAAACTAAAAGAACAAAAGAGCTAGCCTTGAAAATTGGTTGAAATTCGCTTAAAAATGTTTATTTTGTTCAAAACAGTCCTCAAAAGTCTGCAATATGTATAAAAATATTTGTCGGTAAACCAAAAAAACCCAATTCAGCTAATCGTGCTTGTACTAAAGTTAGACTAAAGAATAAAAAAGAAGTTCTTGTTTATATTCCTGGTGAAAAACATAATCTTCAAGAAAATTCCCGAATTTTAATTGGTGGTGGTGGTGCTCAAGATTTACCAGGGGTAAAATACCATGTCATTCGTGGTCATAGCAATGCTGAAGGAGTAAAAGGGAGAAAACAAGGACGTTCCTTGTATGGAACTAAAAAAAATGAAAAATAGGCTAGCGTTGGTGAATAAAACGATTTTTTTGATATGTGAAACTACATATTTGCGATGCTATTTTTAAAATATTAACTAAAAATTAACCAAAATACAATAACTCGTTTACTATCAATTTATTATGATCATATCAATTGTCCAAAAAAAATCTAAAGAATTTCTAACTTTAAGAACGGTTACAGAAGCTAATGAAGAAGAACTACATTCTTTAATTGACAAAAAGAATTGGAAAACTACTCTAATTTCCGAAGAAAAAACTTGCTATTTATACCTCAACAAAGAAGATGGGGATTATAATTTCCACAGCATTTACAATTTTTTTGTGTCTTTTGCCGGTAATAGTGAAAGGAACTGAAACGTTGATATTCAATCATTTGCCACCAAAAATCTATCTGAAGAAGCAGTAATCCAAGCGGTTAGCGAAGGAATATTATTCGGTAGTCATCAAATTATTGATTACAAGCAAAAAAAATTACATTCTTGTTTTGAAAATGATTGCCATGAATTTACAGAAAAAATTCAAGCAAAAGTAATGTCGTGTGAATTAGTTCACAAAGACAAAGACGAAAAACCAAAAGGCTCTTATGAAATAAAAATTAAAGACACCGAGAATGAAAAATCAAAAAAAAGTTATAACAACAAAGATGGCATTCTTTATTATGGATTAGAAAGCTATGGAAAAAGAAAAGAACCAGAGAAAGGAAAAACATATGATTTTTGTATTCATGGTAAAAGTAAAGGTGGATATCGCTTAACTCGCGATTGACGATTAATAACCAATTACTATCTAATAACTAAAAACAAACAAGCCCAAGCAATTTTAGATAATTCTTTAATTAAAATAGAAGCGGTTAATTGAACCCGCGATTTACAAGATGAACCACCTAATAAATTACATGCCAAAGAGTTCGCCGAGGCAATTAAAGGTAATTTTGGTAAATTGAAAAATATCGAAGTAGTAATTTTAGATAAAGAACAAATTGAAAAAAAGAAAATGGGTTTATTATTAGCGGTCAATGCTGGTAGTCATCACGAGCCAAGAGTAGTAATTTTACGCTATTTTGGTGATAAAAAAAACAAAAAAGACATTTTGGGATTAGTAGGGAAGGGTATAACTTTTGATAGCGGAGGTTATGATTTAAAACCTTCACAATATTTACAAGGAATGAAATTTGACATGTCAGGAGCTGCCGTTGTCTGTGCTTCTTTTTTAGGTTTAATTCAAAAAAATCCAAATATAAATGTGGTAGCGATTGCTTGTTTAACTGAAAATGCTATCGGAGGACATGCTACTCTTACCGAGACTGTGGTAAAATCAATGAATGGTAAAACAGTGGAAGTTAATAATACTGATGCTGAAGGTCGTTTAGTGCTAGCTGATGGAATTACTTACGTTATTCGTGAAGAAAAAGCCACTAAAATCATCACTGTAGCCACTCTAACTGGGGCAGTAGTAGCATCATTAGGAGAAAATTTAACTGGTATTTTGACTAATAACCGAAAATTTTACCGAGAATTACGCCAAGCTTTTGCTAAATCACAAGAAAGATACTGAGAATTACCAATAATTCCAGAAAACACCAAAGCCTTAAAAGAAAATACTTCTATTGCGGACATTAGTAATATTAGTAATAGTCGTTATATGGGAGCTTCCAACGGAGCCGCTTTTTTGCAAGAGTTTGTGGGGAAGTTACCATTTATTCATTGTGATATTGCAGGAACAGCTAATAAAACTAAAACCAAACGAGGAACAGGTGTCATGACAAAAACTTTGATTGATTTATTTCAAATATTACAAAAGTAAATCCCGATTTACTTTTTTTCTTTTATTTAAAAACAACTCTTATTCTCTTATTTATTGCTTATCTTCTAATACACCTCCTGTTTCTAAAATGGTTAAGCACAATTCTGAATTTATGGAAATCAAAAATTCAGAACAAAAAAAACTAGTATCACTAATCTTGACCCCATTTTTAGTGATGTTCAAGCCAATAAAAGTAATGAGATAGAGCAAATTATTTATAAAATTAATATTTATGAATGGAAACAATAATCCTTTGACTATTGATATTAATGATGTCCCTCAACTTTTAAACAAGAAAAAAAGGTCGATCTTGGAGCAAATAAAAAGAAAAATAACAGGGTCAAGATTTGATGATAATATCGACCAAGATGAACAAGATAATTTTTTTGAAAAATTATTTATTAGTTATTCTCCATTTATTAATCCATCTAATGAAATATTTGGTAAAGATAGAATGTTCCAAATGTATTATTTTAAGAATAGTTGTAGTCTTGATTATTGAAATTGATTCGAAAATCTTTGTAAAGCCAATAACGGAAGGGACATAGATGCAATTAGAGATATTTGGATATTCCTTGTTGACCGTTTTAATATTAATGAAACAAAAAAATTTAGGGAAATTAAAGTCACAATCCAAGAATTAGAAAAAGAATTAGAAAAGGTTGAGTTCAAATCAGATAACGTTTTAATTCTGGTGAGAGAATTAAAAACTTTTTATGATAGGTCTTCGGTTGATTCTAATTTTCCTTTTAAAGTTACTGGTAGTTTTTTTTCAAAGAAAATAAACAATTTGGTTAATTATGCCGAACAGAAATTAAAGGCTGGTAATGATCAAGTTACTTCTCCTTCTAATCCTCCTATAGGTGGTAGTCATCCTAGTAGTAGTAGTTCACCCCTTTCTAATGCTATTAAAACCGTCCAAACAAACGCTATCCTTGAGATAGAAACTGAATTGACCAAAACTCCTTCAATTTATCAAGAATTAGACCCCACTTATCGCGATTATAAAAACCACATAAAAAACCAAAATAGCGAACCTGGAATCAATGATTTTTGCCAACAAGTATTAAGCGACATTAGAAATAAAAGAGTCTCTAGAGAAGAATTAGAAAAAGATGAACTAGCTCCTCTAATTAAACAAGCTCAGAAGGAAAATGACTCTGTGAAACTAGCAAAATTAATTAATGATATCAAAACCTATCACAACAAACCAATTTATTTAGACTATTCTCAAAAAATAAATGATTTAGTTAATAAACAAATAGATTTATCTAATCAAGAAACGTCGGTTTTATTAACTAATTTAAAAAAATTAAACATTAAACTTATTGAGAAAGAATTAAAAGCACTAGATAAAAGTAAAGATTTAAGCAATCTAATAACAAAATTAGCCCCTGAAAACCAAAATTTTGTTAATGAAATTAACTTAGCCGGAGAGCAAGACCAGATTGAAACAATAAAAAACCGAGTGTCTACAGATATTGCCAAGGTAAAAGCAACTATAGCTAAAGAAAAAAAAAATCTGTTAAAAAATAATAATGATAGTTTGACAAAAAACTTATTGTATGGATCATTATTTGCTATTATTGTTTTATTAGTCTGTTATCTAGTAGTGAAAATAGTAAAAAAACCCTCATGAAGGAAATAAAAGCTATTTTTGACACTCATTGCCATCTGGCTGATGAAAAATATAGAGGCCAAGACATCAAAAAAATTATTCAAGAAGCTAAAGAAGCAGGTGTGAAATATATTCTTAACACCGGACAAGATATGTTGACTAATCTATTGTTGCTCACACAATTAAAAGAATTTTCTAATTTATATGGCGCGCTTGGCTTGCATCCCAATAGCGAAGAAGATCTAAAGGAAAAAAATTTACAATGAATAGAAGATAAACTAACTAATAAAAAAATTATTGCTATTGGAGAAATTGGTTTAGACTACTACCGTACTTTTACTCCCCAGGAAACGCAAAAATATTGATTTAAAAAGCAATTAGAACTAGCTAAAAAATATAATTTGCCTGTTTTATTGCATATTAGAGGCAAAGAAGGTGACAAAAAAGAATACATAAAAGCTTTTTGAGATACTTATGAAATAGTAAAAGAAGTGAAAATAAAAAAAGGAATTTTACATTGTTTTACCGGAGATTGAGAAATAGCTCAAAAATTTATAGATTTAGGGTTTTATGTCTCCTTTGCCGGAAATATTACTTATAGAAATGCTAAATGAAAGGAGAAATGAGGAGAAGCATTAGAAAAAATGCCATTAGAAAGAATAGTTATAGAGACTGATGCTCCTTATTTAATTCCTGAACCATTACGCGGAAAGCAACCCAATAACTATCCCCTTAATATAATTCATACCTTAAAAAAAATAGCCGAAATTAGAAAAATAGAACTCGAAAAAATCGCTTCAAAAATTTACTCTAATACTTGCGAATTTTTTGCTCCTTTCATTAAAAATTAAGCAAAGAAAATATTATGAATACTGAAAAAATCGTTTCTTTTCGACTTATTAAGCCATTATTAGGCAAACAGCCTGATTTTTTATACCAGGAAAATCAGAAATATTTACTTTTTCAACCTTTGAGAGAAAAAAGTATTCTATTTTTAGTTGGCAGTCAATTACCGGTTTTAATTGTTCCTGACGATAACTCCTCAATAATTAGGCAAATAAAAAATCGCAAAAATGATGATTTCTTTTCCACTCCTCTCAGTAATTTAAAGTTTAAGCTTGATTTTATAAACATTGCCGAAGGAATATCAGAAAATTCTTGATATCGAGACGGTTTGCTAGTGAAAGAAACAAATAAAATAAAAAAAGCGGAAGGAGAAATAGATACTCCTGTTACTTTTAAAATAATTAGCCAACAAAAAATGGATATAAGAAAAACGAATTATGTCCATTTATTAAAAATCGAACCCTTAAACCTCGGAATAAAAGGAATGCCGCCAATTACTCAACTCCTCTTTGATTTCCATGACTCTTGTAGTGGAGGAATTTCCGAATCAACAGTACTCTTAAAAAGTAAGTTCTATAACAACAATATTCTAACTGAAACAACAGGAAAAATTTTTACTATGAAAATCAAGAGTCAGATTTTTGGTAGTTGAAATGACAAAAGGTTTGGTTATAATACTTTGTCTTTTGGTAGTAATTGAGATTTTGATTGAGATAGCTGGCAAGAAGTCGATGAAAGCGAATATTCAAAACCAGACAAAGAAGGAGTTTTTTCAGAACCTACGAAAAATGATAACAAATCTAATGATAATCATTCTTTCTCTAAAAAAATAAAGGGATTTCAAAATACTAAAATAGGAATGATAATAGGAGTGATTTTAGTCTTAATTGCTTTAATTTTGAGAAAGAAAAAGAAATAATTACATATTATTAAATTAATTTAATCAGGAATTAGGGAAATAGTAAAAAAAATTTTTCTTAAACTTAATCATTTCTAGACAAATAAGTTTGTTGAAATTGTTGGGCTATTAATTCTTCTTGGGAGGTTTGATTTTGTTTTTTTAGTAATTGTTCAGTATATTTTAAAAGGTCGATTAAAAAAGTTCCTTTCCAAGAATTTATTTTTAATTTTTTTTCTTCAACCGACTTAACTAAATTAGTAAATTGTTGAGGATTTAGTTCATTTAGATTTTTTCCTCCTAAAGGATTATTTTCTAAGTTTATTAAGTTTAGATTAGGAAAATTATTAAATAAGTAAGCAAAATCTACTTGGTTTATTTCGTTACCTCAAAAGTTTAGTCATTTTAACTTTTCCTTATTCGGTAATGTAAATATTCATTCTAAGTTAGCAAATTTATTGTTTGAAGCATTAATTCTAGTTAAATTAGTAAATTCTTTTAAATCTATTTTTTCTTCTGTTTCAGCCAAATCACGATTACTAATATCTAGCGAATAAATTTTTCCTTTATTCATGATGTTTTCGTCAAGGTATTTTTTTGCGTCCTTTGTCATATAGTTATTTTTAACATATTTTCATTGATTAAAAAGAAAAGTACCAAGTATTAACTAGGTATTACATATTGTAGTCAATTGATATCTTATATCTCCGTTTCTTGTTTTTTCCAGTTTATACTACTTATCAATAAGAAGAATATTATTCAATTTTTTTTTTAATTGCCTATAACCTGAACGAAATGAGCTAATATTTTCCCAAAAAAACGCTTCTTGCGGCTCTTGAGGTAAATAATATCTAACATGAACTAAAGTGCGAATCTTATTTAAATGTTCTAAATAATCTGATCAAAAGTTATCAATTTCTCTTACCAATTTGGATTTCAAATATTCTAAATCATCTGAAGTGCTTTTAGTTCTCTCGCTTGAAATTATTTTAGTTAAATTAGTCAAATTATTTGCTTCTAATAATTTATTACGGTAGTTATAAATAAATTGCCTTTGACGACTTATAAGTAAATCATAATTAAGAACATACTGCCGGTTATAAGAGTAAATATTACGTAAAGTTTCTTGCGGCTCTGAAATAAGATAATTAAACATTTTACCGCTTAAAGGACGATAAAAAAGTTCTTTTAGTTGTTTTTGGCTGAAAATTCTCCCTATTTGCTCTTTAATACCAAAATTTTTCACCAATTCGTCTTCCAATGAAACATAAAACTGACTTTCTCCGGGATCACCCTGCCTTCCAGAACGGCCACGTAATTGATTATCGATTCGACGACTAGTATTTCTTTCTACTCCAATAACTAATAAACCACCGATTTTTCGACTTTCCTCACTTAAAATAATATCAGTTCCACGTCCTGCCATGTTAGTAGAAATAGTAATAGTCCCTACTTGGCCAGCTTGAGCAATTATTTCTGCTTCTTGTTTGTGATTAACCGCATTTAGTTTGTTATGAGATATTTTTTCCTCGGTTAATAAAGTTGATAAATACTCTGATATTTCTACACTAGGTGATCCAATCAAAATAGGTCTTTTTTTAGTTATATTATTTTTTTTGATTAGGTCAACAATAGCCTTATATTTACTTTTTTTATCTCAAAAAATTAAATCATTGTGATCTTTTCTAATTAATTTTCTGTAAGGAGGAGTAGTAATAACTTCCATTCCATAAACTTGACGAAACTCTTTGGCCTCACTCTTAGCAGTTCCTGTCATTCCTGATAGCTTATCAAATAGACGAAAAAAATTTTGATAAGTAATAGTAGCAATTGTTTTATTTTTGATACCAACTTGCAAGTTTTCTTTGCTTTCAATGGCTTGATGAATACCAGATCCATATACTCTATTAGGAACTAATCTACCTGTTAGAGCATCAACTAAGATTATTTGTTCGTTTTCTTTATCAACTACATAATCTACATTTTTATGATAGAAATGTTTAGTCTTTAAAGCGTTATGAACTAGGAAATTATAACGGTGATTCTTAAAATCAAAAAGATTGTCTAATTTATAAAATTCTTCGATTTTTTTTATCCCTTTATTGGTTAATCAAATATCCTTTTCTTTTTGCTCAATTTTGTAATCTTTCTTTTCTATTAAAGAGTTGATTAGTTTAGTAGCTAATTGGTACTCTGTAGAATGAATAGTCGACTCTTGTTTAGCTAATCGAGAAATAATTAAAGGATTCATCCCTTCATCTAAAAGAAGTGAATCTACTTCATCAATAATTGCATAGTAATAATCTTGTTTTACTTTATTCTTAATGTTCGTTACTAGATTATTACGTAAATAATCAAATCCTAGTTCACTACCTGTGGTATATATAACGGTATGATTTTCGTATAAGAATTTTTTTTCTTCCAAAGAAAGATTATTCAAATTTACTCCTGAACTAATTTGAAAAAAATCTAATATTGGTTTTGCTAAACTCCAGTCTCTTTGAGTAAGATAGCTGTTAACAGTAATGATGAATATATTTCTATTTAGTAAAGAATTAAGACAAATAGGCAAAAAAGCAGTAAGAGTTTTTCCTTCTCCTGTATTCATTTGAGCAATATTAGCATTATGTAAAACTATCCCACCAAATACCTGTGTGGGAAAAAGCAAAAGCCCCGTATGGCGATGAATAGCTTCTCTTACTAGCGCAAAAACCGGCACCAAGTATTTATTAAGCGCTTTTGTCTGGTCTTTTTTTTTGTTTTGAATCTTTTGTCTATAGTAGTTAAACTTAATCTGTAACTGTTCATTAGTTAATGAATTTACTTTTTTTCTTAGGTTAAGCACTCTGTTTTTTAAATAATTAAATTTTTTTAACGTGCTTTTATTTCATAGATAATAAAACATAAATAACGAATAATAAAAATGACAATAAATTATTTATAATAATTCAAAATTCTCCCTTCTTTCTTCATTAACAAAAATATTTTTATAAGCAATTTCGATATCACTATTTTTCGGATCAATATAGATTATTTTACCATTATTAATCATAGTAATATCATCTGCCAATTTTTGTAAGTCAGATAAAATATGGGTCGATATTAAAATAGTTTTGCCATTTGCTCTTATATTTTTTAAATTATTAAGCAGTTCATAACGAAAAGTAGGGTCTAAACCATTGAAAGGTTCATCTAACAGAATTATTGCTGGTTTATAGAGCTTTAAAATGAACAATTGTAGAATTTTTTTTCAACCAGTAGAAAGCTCATTACAGTTACAATCTAAAAATCTAGCTAATGAACTGATCGAAATTTTTCTCAAAACCTCAGTAGTTGAAATATCTCGCAAATAACCACGATCGAGAATATATTCTTTTACAGTCATTTCTGGAGGAAATTTAGCCTCGGCTGGAACATATCCTAAATGTTCATTAAAAAAAGGTTCTTGTTGAACTAATCTTTTTTCTATATACGCTTCTCCTCCGTCTGGCAAAACTAGTCGAACTAAAATGTTTAAAAAAGTTGATTTTCCAGATCCATTTGGGCCAACAAAACCATGGATGGTCCCTGCTCGTACTACAAAAGAAATTTTTTTAAGAATGCGTTTACTATCGTATTTTTTACTTATTTGCTTTGCTTCAATCATTTTATTTTTCTAAACATTTATTAAAGTATAACTATATTTAAATTGCCTAATTAACAAAGACCCCCCTCTCCCGAATTCCGTAATGTTGGTATTACGGCTCATAATAATAATAAAATCCTCTTATATTTAAGCAAATATGCTGCAAATCGGCAAATTATATAAATTTTATCTAAGAAAAATATTTAAAAGAAATTGAGAAAGATTTTTAATTATCAATTTTTTAATGTTTACTTCTTGATTCCTTATTCCTTATCTCGTTTTTATCTTTGGTTTAAGAGAAGCGACAGAAAGTTTTCGAAGGCAAAATTTTGACACGAGTATAATAAAAAAAGTTGACGAGATTGAAAGTTTTTATGACTTTAATCATTTTTTTTTGAAAGATACAAAAATTTTTCGAGAAAAAACAGAAAAATTAATGAAAGAAGAAATCGAAAATATGAAAGAGTGTACTGACGAAGTTAAGTTGGCAAATATAAGATTAAAAATGAGACAGCTAGAATTTTTAAATGAGGGCGGCATCTCAGGAGTGAATTTTTTGCATTACAGTAATAATAATTGTTTCTTTTTTTGCAAAAGTGGTAGGTATTCTAAATGAAAGGATTTTTTAAGATTAATTAATGGCATTTCCTGGCAAAATCTTACTGGTCTGATAAGTTTATTTTGATTAGTATTTAATGTCGTAGATAATGTTTTTTTTGATCCACAAAAAAATGGTGAAGAAGCTGATATCTTAATTTTAACATCTGGAGTGAGAAGAAATGATTTATTTTGAGCAAAAATTCTATCTTTTCTTACTTTTTATTTTATTGCTAACTTTTTTCTTTTTGTCCTTCCTTTCGGAACGTATTATTTATGAATGAATGCTTTTTCGTTTAGTTGATTTTTCCCATTGTTGTTATGAACTGTTATCATCGGACCAATTTTATTTTTTGGTTTGTTTTTAACTCCTTATATTTTTTTTACTTCAGCATTTAATAGATTAGGATGAATGATCTCAGGAATTTTATCTTTCTCTCCGTTTATATGAGGCTCATTAAAAATATTCTTTGTTTGGCCCTTTGCTATAGAGAAATATTTTTTTGATCCTTTTGTGTTTATTTCTTTTTCCTTAATTTGCGGAATAATTTTCCTTTCTGCTTATTATTGATGATATGAAATTCAAGATCTTTAACCTTTTATATATGAGTAATGAAATCGGAAATTCTCTTTTTTTATATCAATGAGCGGGGGGTATATAAAAAAATAACACCATAATAAATCCTACTTAATTCTATCTTTTTACTCACGAGATTCTTAACAAGAATATCAATGAGTTTATACTATTGTTCATTTTTGATAAATATGATGGTTGTTTGAAGCGAAGTCAAAAACATACTTTTCACATTTTTTCTTATTTGACATTTTTTTAAATCATCTTAGTGGCATATTAAGTACAAATTTTTAATTTATGTTTTTATTGTTCTTGACCAAAAAGAAAGGAATTGAAACGAGTATTGTTATTTAAAAATCTCTATTGTTTATTTTTTTTGTTTTATGCGTTCTTTTTAGTTAGGCTGAAATAAAACCTGTCTAGAGTTTTTATGTATCAAAATTAGGAAAGTAATAAATATCATATTTAAACAAAAAAAACTAGTTTGAGATACCAAAAGCAATATTAGAAAGCAAAAATTACAAAGAAAAGAAAGTGAAGTCAATAGAAAAAATTTTGATAAAAAAATATCTTTTTATTATTTTTATTTTTTTTAAACACTTTTTAAAAGTGTTTAAAAAAGACTTACGTTTTTAGAATAAAATAATGTCATACCAAGATTTGAATTATCGCTACGAAATGCAAGAAATACAAGTTGATCGCGCAACATCTGTTTATTTTAATAACTACGCTAAAAAACAAATTGAAGAGGTAAAAAAAAAAGAAAAAATTCTAAAAATACTTTAAAAGATAAAAAAAATCTAACAAAATTTTATTTAATAGAAGAAAAAACAAACAGGAAAAATTTGGTCTGTTGACTGTCCAGTACCTGACAAAATAAAGAGAGAATCTAACGAAAATTGTGAAGAATTCATTACTATGAGGTACACAGCAGTTACTTGCGATCCAGACGATTTTGTTCGAGATAATTATCGCCTTCGGCCATATCTTTACGAAAGGAAAACCGAAATTATGATTATTATGACCTTGTATAATGAAGATGATAAATTGTTTCTTAAAACAATTTCTGCAGTCAGTAAAAATATAGCTCATTTTTGCAAGAAAGAAGGAATAAAAGCATGGGGATTCGAGAGTTGGAAAAAGATAGTTGTGGTAATAATAGCCGATGGACGCGATAAAATTAATCAACGAACTTTGGGAGTATTGGGGGCTATAGGTGCTTATCAAAGCGGAGTCATAAAAAATGATATCAACGGAAGTTCTGTTACGGCGCACTTATTCGAATATACTTCTCGATTAATGTTGGATAATAAATTTAACATTCGCGGAGCAAAAGATAATGTCGTACCAATTCAAGTGATTTTTTGTTTAAAGGAAAAAAATTCCAAAAAATTGAATTCTCATCGTTGGGCTTTTAATGCTTTTGCTTCTCAGCTAAATCCTGAAGTCTGTGTATTACTCGATGTCGGAACAAAACCTTATGATAACTCCATTTATCGACTATGGAAAGGTAAAAGATAAACTCATGAACTTTTTTTTAATCAATATTAGAGATTTTTTAAAACCTTTTGATTCTGTTTAGCTTTTAGAAACGATCCTAGTACCGGTGGAGCCTGTGGAGAAATAAAAGTTGAACTAGGAAAAGGATGGCGAAAGCTTATTAATCCTTTAATTGCTTCACAAAATTTTGAATATAAAATGTCTAATATTCTGGACAAACCATTAGAATCAATTTTTGGTTATATCTCTGTGCTACCTGGCGCTTTTTCTGCTTACCGATTTAGAGCTTTAAAAGGAAAACCACTCGAAGCTTATTTGAAAGGCGAAGTAATGCATGCGAATAATGAAGCCAAAAAAGGAGTCTTTGAAGCTAATATGTATTTGGCAGAGGATCGCATTTTATGCTTTGAATTAATTGTGAAAAAAAATGAATCCTGGAAATTAAAATACGTTAAGGTTGTTAAAAACAAATAAATGTATACTTTTACTAATTATTTTATTTATTAAAATGTATTATTAAAGAAATTATTATTATATCATTCTAAATAACTAGTCAGCTAAAGCAGAAACAGATGTTCCGGATAATCTTCCAGAGTTTATTTCCCAGAGGCGACGCTGGCTAAATGGATCTTTTTTTGTCAGTTTTTATTCAGTTTTCAGTTTTTACCGTATTTGGAGCTCTGGACAATCAACATATCGAAAATTGCTGCTACAAATTGAAATTGTATATGGGACTATTCAATTATTATTCAATTGGTTTAGCTTAGTAAGTATTTAGGCTCTATTTTTTTTGAATTTTTCAAGTTTTTTACTTTATTCGATTTACTAATTTTTTTATACACAAAAGGGAAATTTCTTCTTAACTTTTTATTTCTTGATTCAAGTTACTATATCCAATCAAAATGCTGACCTTTTCCAAGGATACGGCATTCAAATATTTAGTATTGCTCAGTCCTTTTACTTAATTATTATGATAACGATTTTCATTTGCTCAATGGGTAATCGTCCTCAAGGTTACAAGTTTATATACCTTTTCTGCGTCATTCTTTTTGCAATCATTATGATAGCAATGCTTTGTTGTACAGCTTACAATGTTTTTATCTCTTTGGGCAATATAAAAATCCCGATCGATTTTAAAAATTTTTCGAGCATCAAAACTAGTATCGTGAATGTTTTAAAAAAAGACAATTCTTGGAACATTATAATTTCAATTTTCTTAACTTATGGAATATACGCCCTAGCGTCTATTTTGTATTGTGACCCTTGGCACATGTTTACTTGCTTAGTTCAATACATTCTACTCTTTCCTTTTTATATCAACGTTCTCACTGTTTATGCTCTATGTAATACCCATGATATCTCTTGGGGTACAAAAGGTGACAGCAATTGTCGTACTGAAAAACTAGACATATCTTCCGAAGAAAATAATCAAAAGATAACAATTACGAAGTTTTTTAGAGATATTGATGATGAATATAGCAGTATTTTAAATGATTTAAAAGAAAACACAAAAAAATTCGAAAAGCAATATTGCCGTGATAAAGCTACAAAAAAGGAAGATTTTTACAAACTATTTAGGACAAATCTAGTTCTTCTATGGGTATTTTCAAATCTAGTACTTATTCTGTTTTTCACATCGGATCTTTGGAAGACTTATGTTAAAAATTATATCTCTGATGATGATAACGTTTATGATCCGTATTTGAACTTCGGTAATTAATATTTTACTAAAATATTGTTTTGAAAATATTTTTTCGCAAATAGCTTTTCTAAATTTCTTCTTATCATTTTAGTATTTTATTCGGTTACAATTTTATCAATATTTAGATCGTTTAGCAGTATTTGTTATTTAATTCTTCGCATATTTAGTTGAAGACCATATAACATCAAAAAAGTTAAATTAAATTTAAATTATTAATTTTTGTGTTGTGTTTTGTTATTTCCTTTATTGTCAAAATACATAAATAAATATCATCTAACTTGAGTACTTGAAAAAAAAAAAGAATTAAATAAAATAAAAACCAAAGGGCATGATGCAACAGTTCAGCTAGTTATAGAAAAAGGAGAAGGGTTTATATATTCTTTTAAACTAAAGATTTTTAGTTTGCTTTATCGATGACATTTTTTTGATACAATACTATCTATCTTAATAACTTCTGCCTAAATAAGCATAATTAACAGCAGGTGCGGCGCAGAAGATACATTTTCCTCTTTCTTCAGGTTTTTCAGTTAAAGAAATACAACGAATACTATATGAAGGCACTTTTTCTTTGATTTTTGTTTCACAATCTAAATTATTACAAAAAAAAATCAAAAAAATACCTTTTGCCCCTTCTTTGATTTTTTTTTGTAATTCGGAAAAAACGTTTACTGGAAAAATATGATTATCCCGAAAATCAACACTTTTTTGGTAAATAATTTTTTGAAATTCGGCTATTTCTTGCTTAATGACTTTAATAATTTTGTCTCTTTTAAATCCTTTTTTTACTGTGTCCACTGTTTTTTCGCGTTCTACGATTAATTGTTCTTTAGTCTTGTTCTCTAAATTATATTTTTCTAGACTTTCTGCCAAATTGTTTTCAAAATTACGAAGAAAATCTTTCTCTGTTTCGCTATTTTCCAAACTAATAGTAATTTTTCTTTTTACATCATCTCTTCTTGCTAGGGTAATTATTTTTTGTTCCAGTTCATTTTTGCCGAGTATTATTTTGAGCGGACAACCTTCTTTATCAGCTTGAATAATATTTGATTTAGCCTGTTTGTATTTATTGTATAACTGGCATCGAAAAGTGTTTAGCAAGTTTTTTGTTTTTTGATAATAGTTAATTAATTCTTCGTTTTCTTCTCTCAAAATAAAAGCAATTTGTACCGGAGCAACATCAAAAGGTAAAATTATTCCTAATTTATCGTTATGAGTTTCAGCAATAGCTCCAATGGCTCGGGTGGAAGTGCCTCAGGAAGTCGAAAAAGGGTGTTGCATTTTATTATTTTTATTTTGAAAATCGACTTCCATTAAACGGCAAAAATTATCTCCAAAATAATGACTAGTAGCAAATTGTAAACATTGTCCATCTGGTAGCAAGCATTCTACCGTGTAAGTTTCCAAGGCACCGGCAAATTTTTCCCCCTCGGTTTTTTTACCAACTATCACCGCTAAGTTTAAAGCATTTTCAGCGTAATCTCGGTAATCAGCCAAAATATCTAGGGTAAATTGGCGGGCTTCCTCTCCACTGGCATGAATAGTGTGACCCTCTTGTCACAAAAATTCCGTATTACGAAAAAAAGGACTGGTATTTTTCTCGGCCCGAAAAACCGAACACCATTGATTATACAAAAAAGGTAATTGTTGATAACTTCGGAGGATTTGCTGATATCACTCGTAAAATAATACTTCACTAGTGGGACGTAAAACTAAGGGAGTTTCTAACTTCTTTTCTCCTATTCTTTCCACATAGAAGCACTCAGGGCTAAATCCAGCAACATGTTCTTTTTCTCTTTCTAGTAAATCTAAGGGGATGAGAGTCGGTAGAAGAACATTCTGAACTCCTCGAACCGCAAATTTTTTATCCAGAATATTCTGGATATTTTTCCAGAGAGCATAGCCATGAGGTGGTAAAACAAAGCTTCCTTTGGTAGCTCCATAAAAAAATATTCCTCCCTCAACTATTCCTTTAATGCATTTTTTTGTCATTTAATTAAAAGTTTTATTTCATCTTTAAGTGACTCCTCAAACTTAGGAATATCATCAACACCAACGAAAATTTTTTTTAATTTATCATGAATCTTATCAGCGAAAATTTCATGAATTTTTGATCTTAAAGAGAGAATAGAAAAGCCTGATTTTTTAAGGAATGTTTTATCACTGGAAGCTATGTTTCATACACTTTCCTTAGCTTTTTCTCAAAAATCTACTGATATTTCAATTTCTTTTTTTTCGTTTTCGACGAGATGTTTTAATTTACTTGATAGCTCACTATATTCTTTTTGGTCGCGAGGATTTCTAATTTTTATCTTTGTATCAAAACGACCAGATCGAACAGATGCATCTTCTAACATGTCATAATAATTAGTTGTTGCTACAACCCATATGTTTAATTTAGATCTGTGCACTTCGTCCATAGTAGTGAGAAGTGTGTTGACTAACGTATCATCTTTTGAATTAAATGGGTTATTTTTACCCTTTCCCGCGAGAGAATCAAATTCGTCTATAACTATTATTATTGGCTTAGAATTAGCGGGTAAGTTATTAGCTAATATCTTAGCCATTTCAAAAATTTGTTTTCATTTTGATCCTCCTGAACCAACGAAATATTGTTGTAATTCTCCTGCTGAAATAATGGTATAAGCGCTTGATTCATTTTTTGCTAGTATTTCTGCATAGTAACTTTTACCAGAGCCTGGTGGACCAAAAAACAGCATGTTTTTATTAGTATGAGATGCTTTTTCATTAAGAAAATTACCAATAAATTTGAAATAGTTAATTTTTTTTTTTATTTTATCACGAATAGATTTTTGATAAATTTCATCTGTCCAGTTGCTTCTCTGATCTTTTTTTTTGGGAAAAATAAACTTATATCCTAAATTACCTATCTCAATTTCAATAGGGCTTGAATAATCGTCTTTAATTCCAAGTTGTTTTTTTAACTGTCTAATTTTTGTGTTAGTGTTAGAAATGCTAGTTGCCATAAATAGCAATGTTAGAAAAAAATAAACAAAACTAAAGTAAAAAAATTTGTATTTCCTTCAGTGATTTTTTTGCTTATAAATATTACTAGAAGGCATCATGATCATTAATCTTTGTCTGTTTTTCTTCCTTTTTACTATCTTTTTTATGGTATAAAATAAAAGCGATGAACGCAGATATTGCTATAATTAAAGTTCCTATAAATATTTTTTGTTCCCGAGATAGAGCTTCAGGATCATTTTTATCTATGATTTCGGCTATACGATTGTTAATTTCTTTTTTGTAATTACTAATATTAGTTCGTACTTCAGAATATTTATTTCAAATTTTATTCTTCTCAGAATTAATTTCAGCCGTTTCAAATTTGTTAATTTGTTCTTTAATTTTGTTTAACTCTTCCTCACCTAAACTCGATATATCTTTTTGAGTAGTAGACAAATTACTAAATATTTTGACAAACTCCTTTTCTTTTTGATCAATTTGATTAATATCTAAATTCTCATTATTTTCGACAAATTTCCTGAGAATCGGAAAAAGAATGTCTTCTAAAAAATTTTTTTCATCTAACGAAACGATTGATAAAACAAGTTCTTTTTTTTCATCAAAATCATTGGCTGTTTTTTCTTCTAAAAATTCTTCCAAAGATCATTCGTTATCACCATTTTTATTTGAGATTTTTTCCAAAGCTCCATCAGCATATTTTTCATTACTTGTAGATTTTCACTCATTAATAGAATTTCAGTTATCTTCGTTTGCTTGTTTTAAATTTTTCAATTCCTTTTCTAACCTCTTCTTTGATTCCTTATCAATTTTTATCCTCCCCTCTCAAATTTCAGTACATTTTTCAAAAATATCTGCGACAAGCTTGATTTTATCAGGATCATTTTTAATTTTTGTATTGGACAATATTTTAGTGCAGGCTTCTTTTGGTTTTATTTTATTCTCAGCGTATCTTTTAGCATTGGAAAGAAGTTCGTTTGATTTTAGTTCTAAAGAATCTCAGACACTTTTAGCTCAGTCTTTTCCTAAACCCCCTCTTTCCGTATTAACATGTTTTCACGCTATGCCTTCTAAACTATTTTTGTCGGCACTTCGATAGAATTTTAAAGAAGTTAGAGTTTGCTTTATGCTCTCAAATTTAACATCATTAAATATTTCTGATTCAAGTTCTGCTTTTAATATCACTGGAATTAAATGCTTTAGTCTATCAAAAACATTCTTGTCTTTAGCTTTGTTAAAGAGGCAAACGAAAGCATTTTTAGCTTTATCTGAATTTCTGATACCATCTTTTTTTATCTCATTTTGTATATCAATGTCTCTATTTTTTCATGTTCTATCATCATCGATAAGAAGATTTTCATTAATTGAATTAATTTTTTTATTTATTTCATTTTTTCAATGTTCACCAATCATTCCCTCAAAAGAATCTGGACTTTCTAACGCTTTTTTTAAGTATTTTGTTAACTCCTTCTTATCATTTTTTCATTCATGTTTGTAGATGTAAGTCTTATCGATTATTTCTAAAAATTTTTTTACAATATTGTAAGCCTTATCGATTATTTCTTTACTCTTTCTATTGTTCAAATAACCATTTCTATTTCCTCATTCGTTTTTTCCATCAAGATTGTTAGTATTCTTATCGTATACACCACCTTCACTTCCAGCACATTTTATTGATTTAATAGCATCATAATAAAATTCAAGAGTTTCTAGTTTGCTTCATTCCTCAACTTCGTTGAAATAAAGCAAACTAGAAGAATTATTTTCTAATCGAGGCCAGTATCTTTCATCAAGTCGAATTGTTCCATTTTTTTCTTCAGAAAAAGGGTTTTCAAAATAGTGTTTGCCAAAAAAAGCTAAATTAATTGCTTCCTTCAAACTTGGAGCGTATCAAATATCTTTAGCAATTTTAGTGATTCTTTTTCCCTTTGAAATAGAATCTTTAAAAAGATCTTTCATGCTTTCTCCGTGATTGCCATAAGAATCATAAACTTTTATATCAGAAGGTTTAAAACCGCGGCACTGTCGCGGCAAACGCCTATTAATATAATTAATTCCATCATGTTCGGCACCAAACCATTCTTTCGAACGAAAAATAGTTAATTGTCTAGCTGAATAATCAATTTTTTTTGAAGCTTTGAAAAATACACCAAATAAACTTTTAAAATAATTTTTATCATCATTCACAAAATCAAGAGTTTCAATTTCTTGATCATTTTCAAACATTTTAAATCCAAAGAGTTCTTTATTTTTGATAACTTTGGTAATTTCTTTTATATTGTTCTTGGAATCATTGTCATCAGTTATACCATCTGATTTCTTTTCTACTAGTTTACCATCGCCAATAGTAAGATTTAAACATCGGTTAGAAGAAATATGAAAGCCGTTCGCATTGGCTTTCAGCACTTCCTCAATAGTATCAAATCCTCCAGCTTTTCAAACTTCAAGTTCAGAAAGTAATTTAATCCACCAGTTAATATTTTTATTATAATATAATTCTCCTTCAGAAGTATTTAAATTATAGAGAATTTTTTCTGGATTGTCATCTAAATCATTATTTTTAACTAAATAATGATTTAGATTATCAATATCAGCTTTAATGTCAATAGATTTAATTTTAGTATCAATTTTATATTTAGCTTCAAGTGAATCTAGAAGTTTTTCTAGGTCTGAAAAGGCTAACTTAAAAATTGACAAATCCTTAACATCACCATTAAAATCTTCTGGAACTATTTTCTTTTTATTAGAACTAATATTAATATTTATTGAATCAATTTCTAGTGTTGTTTTCTCGTAGAAACAATCATCTTTAAACTCAATGCAATTGTCTTTTGCAATAAAAACATTTTGGAAATTTTCTATAATGACGATTAATTTATTACCATCTTCGTTAACAGCGGAATTTCGCTTTTCTACCAATGCTTCTTTAAAACTAATTAAGCGGTTTATTTTCTCAATTAATTTAACATGTGATCGAAATCAAATTTCCTTTACTTTATTAATTTTTAATGTTTTTTTGTTGTCTGAATACTTTAATTCTTTTTCTACTTTTTCTCCTGCTAATAATGAAGATTTAATAATGCTAAGCTTTAATATTCCTATTTTAAAATTGTCAAACGATACTTCAACCTTTCTTTCTAGTTTTTTGTTAATTTCGATTTTTAATTTCATGTTATTTAACCTAATTTTTTTAATGTTTTTTGTTATTGTCTGAATATTTTCCTGGCAGTTTCGATAATATCAAAATTATTACTTATATCATGCTTATTAATGTATATAAACTTATGTTAACTAACAAATTAACAAAGAATAATGATAAAGAGCAACTTTCTCCTTAGCTATTATTACCAACAAGAACTAAAGCGCCAAAAAAATACTCTTAATTTAATTGCTAGTGAAAATTGTCCTTCTCCAAAGGTTTTATTTTATGTGGGCTCTCCGTTAACTAGCAAGTATTCTGAGGGCTATCCAGGAAACCGTTATTACCAAGGCTGTAAGTATATTGATAAAATAGAAGAATTAGCCATAAATCTAGTAAAAAAATTATTTGGGGCGGAGTATGCTAACGTTCAACCTCATTCAGGATCCCAAGCCAATCAAGCAGTTTATTTAGCCCTTTTAAAGCCTGGCGATACCATATTAAGTTTAGATTTGTTAGCCGGAGGACACTTAACCCATGGGGCCAAAGTTAATTTCTCAGGCTCTATTTACAAAGTTTATCATTATAATTTAGATTTTGACACACAAAAATTGGACTACGAGAAAATTAGGGGAAAAGCCCAGGAAATAAATCCCAAATTAATTATTGCCGGTTATAGTAGTTATAGTTTACAAATAGATTTTGCTAAGTTTCGGGAAATTGCTGATGAAGTTGGTGCTTATTTATTGGCTGATATCGCCCACACGGCGGGATTAGTGGCTGTTGATTTGTTTCCTAATCCTGTCCCTTATGCTGATGTAACTACTTTTACTACTCATAAAACATTAAGAGGGCCGCGCGGAGCAGTAATTTTAGCCAAAAAAGAATTAGGGTCAAAAATTGACCGAGCTGTTTTTCCTGGTAATCAGGGAGGACCGGCTCAAAACATTATTGCGGCCAAATCCCAGTGCTTTTATGAGGCTTTACAACCTAATTTCAAAGATTATCAAAAAAAAGTGTTAGAAAATGCTAAAACTATGGCTGACTATTTTTTAAGCAAAGGAGTAAAAGTAATTAGTGGTGGAACTGAAACTCATTTATTAACTGTTGACGTTAAAACTAGTTATAATCTAACAGGCAAGGAAGCCGCTGAAATATTAGAAAAAGTAGGAATAGTTTGTAATAAACAAATGGTGCCAAATGATACAGAAAAACCAATAATTAGCAGTGGTATCCGTTTAGGATCACCCGCTTTGACAAATCGTGGATTAGGATCAAAAGAGTTTGAAGAAATAAGTGAAATTATTCATGATATTTTACAAAATCTTGATGATAATAATCTAAAAAAGATAATGAAAAAGAGAGTTGTTAACTTAGCTAATTTAAGAGTTTAATTGAAATTAAAAACTAAAATATGTGATGATATGACAAATTGCAAATCAGTTACATTATTTAACTAGACATATTTTCCAAAAGAAACTAGTGAACCGTGAATAAATTAACAAAACAAAAACAAGAATTAACCTGAATAATAACAATAATAATAGTATCCATAGGTATTATCGCCATTCCTTATTATTCCTTAAAAAAACTCCCTAAGACCGAAACTAAGGAAAAAGTCCAGCAACTTCAAGATCAAGCTAAAGAATTAAAAACTGAAATCGATAAAATCAACAAAGACTTTGAGGAAGTCAGAAACAATTATAAAAATCTTAATCTTTCTAAAGAAACTAATGATTTTGTTTATAATAAAACTGGATTTAATATCAAACAACTTGTTGACAACTTACAACCAATTGAAGATATTGGTTTTCAAAACTATGATGGTTCATATTTCTTAACTCTCAGTGAAGGACAAAAGAGGGAACTTATTGAGATCTATGAAAGAAAAATTAAAGCAATTTTACATCAAGCCAAAGAAGGTTTAGAAAATATTCTTGGCTATCTAGAACAAGTTGCTGAATGAGTGAAAAAAGATTACATTGACATTTTTTATGGAACTGACATTCTTTATGGTTATGATATAAAAAGAAAGTTTATGAAACACAAATTTTCTATTATCTGAAGTAGAAGAAAATTTGAAAATCTTGATCAGAAAAGCATTGCTGAAAAAATTAAAGCTGTCAAAGAAGCTTACCAAGAGTTAGAGAAAATAAACTGAAAAAAATGAATTTCAATTTACTAATTTCTACTTCTTTCCGAACCATTCCACAAATTTTGATAATACTATAATATGCAAAATTATTTTCCGCTTTTAGGAGAAATTTCTATCTGAGTCTCCAATTCAGATTCTTTCTTTAAAGAGGTTTTGTTCTCTACCTTTTCCTCGTGCTTTTATATTAAGGATTGAATATAGTATGAAGAAACTTTTGGATTATGAATTTGGAGACCTTTTCATTTTTTTCAATCCTGCTTGTAAGGTTCTAAAATCTTGATTAATTTAGGATTGCCTTCTATTTCTAGTTCGGTTAGGTTTCTCAGATTAAGCAAAAATTCTAAACTAGTTAAAGAATTAGTTCGAACATTTAACTTATCTATTTGAAGACAATTTTCAATAATTAATTCCTTTGCTCCACAATCTCAGATAGTACATTCTTGTAGTTGAGGTAAGTTTTTAAGAATTACTTTATCTATGCTATCAATATCGTGCAGGTATAATTTTTCTAAGTTAGAATAGTCTTCAATAACTAGTTGTCCTTCAAAGTCATATTAATCTTCAATTTTTATTTCTTTTACTTCTTTACTAGAATATTTTTCGTTAAATTAAGTTTGATTATTTACCACATGAATTATTTTAACAAAACCCTATTGGTGATAAGTCAAAAGTGGAAATTTAATTTGCACACGGTAGCATCTTCTAAATTAGTTCTTTTAAAATATTCAGAGAAAACTTTTATTTTTGGTAATCCTAATACTACCTTCATTATAAAAAAATAATGAAACAGAAAGAAAATAGGGATATTTCTGTTGAAAGCAAAACAAAAAGCATGATAATTAATTTGAAAGATCGAAGAAGGTAACTAAAGAATATAAAAATTAAAAGAATTGTTCTAAGATTTTTAAGTTTCACTATTTTATGGACAAATTGCTACAAAAGTATTTGCGATAGAAGTTCACAAACAAGAAGTGTATAACAAGGGAGAAAAATTAAATATGTATTTAAATCGACGATTTCATGTGAACACTTGGAAATTTAGCTACATATTCTTCTAACTCCATAGATCCTTCTGTTACTTTTTCTCCCCATTCTTTGCTATCTTTTTGTTTTGAAATAACCAATCCTAATAAAAACACTTCTTTGCTTTTATAGAGTTTCGAGAATTTCATTAGCCCTTCTTCCAGAGCATTTTTTTCATTGTTGCTCCTGATTGATGATTTAAGACATGAAAAAAAAAGTGGGCAATGAACTCCTTTATTAATAGTAATTAATATATTCGTTAAATTAAAGTTTTTTTGGAGGTAGAAAAAAAAGAAAGAACAAAAAAAAGATATTTTTAAAGCTCTTATGTTTTTTATTAAATATTTGCTTACCTAAATAGGCTGTACCAGCCGAAAGCATAAAAATGATTTCTTTTTTTAAGAAATTATGAGCTGTAATGTGTTTTGGAACTGTAGTAATTATTTCATACCTTCCATCATCGAAAAAAAAGCATATTTCGATGGATAGGTTTTTGTCACTGAACTTTTTTTTGGTTGATATAAGAAAAAAAAGCATAAGATAAGAATTGATTTTAGAAATTAGGAAATACCCGTAACGCAAATTAAAAAAAATTTACCACATAGGTTGTCTTTTCTGCGATTAATACGATGATAATATTTTCGTTTTTTAAAAGTTCTTTCTCTTTATCACTTTTCCCCAAAAAAAATTTTTTTTCGTAGAAGCGGTGAAGAAATTTGCTGCTGAAAACACTTTCTTCTTCGCAACAAGCATCTTCGAAAAAACCCTCGCGATTAATTTCGTTAATGATAAGGGGAAAAAGTCTGCAAACTTAAAAAAATATCGTTCAGGCAGAATTCAGGCATTTTTGGGTAAAATCTGGAACAAAAATAAAAAATAACTCTTATATCATACTTGTTTTGTTACTATGAAAAATGATTAAAAAACTTTCTTTCATGTCTATCTTGAGCGATCTAAAAAAATATCCTGAAGTTAATTTTTCTTTCTGAATTTCATCAGCAGAAATAAGAGAATATTCTGCACTCATTTTTAAACACAATAGATGAAATTTAGATCTTACTCTTTTGCTTTATATAAAAAACGATAACAGACGATCAATTATAGATCTTTTAAATCCGGATAAGTAAAAAACTATTAATTCCTAAAATAGAAAGAAGTATCTAGATTTAATTTGATATAATTAGAAATAGATTGTGGAGTTCAATAGACAAATTAATTTTTGATTAGCTCTATAGTCTATAATATAAAGATACAATTTGCATCAGAGAAATTTGAATATTGTCAAATTAGTAATTAAACTATATTTAATCAATTTCTTATTTTTTCCTCATTGCGGGTTCAAAAGTTACTACGCAAAAATAACTCTACTTTAATTAGGTTAAACAACTCTTATCTGTTGTATTTTTCTTTTTGTATTAGAAGTATTCACAAATAAAAAACTTAAAAGCTGATTATACAAAATAAAAAAAATTAACATTATTCTTGAGCTGCAAATCATCTCTATTTACAAAAACAAGATCTGATTCTTTAATTAAAAGTACTATCTAGATCTAAGGAGAAATTTAGCCTTATTTTTTTTGTATTGTACTTATCAAATTATGATCTATGAATAATGCGTATTTTTAACATTATTCTTTTTTTTGGCAAATTTTGCTAATCGTACAAAGAACAATTAAATTATTATTTTGTCAAGTAAGCAATTCTAACCCTTAATTAGCAAGAGTTTAAACATCATAGTCTTTATCAAAATTACTTATAGACTTTTTTTCGCAATTGCAATCTATTATTTATTGCTTTTTTAAATTTTTAATAAAATTATTTGTTCTCACAACAATGTTTAGAAGAGCAAAAATTCTTTACTTAGCTAGGACTTGCTTCTGATTGGGAGGAATAATTAATACCTAAAACGCAAGAAAAAGCAAAATGTTCACAATTTCTATTAGCTAAGCAATATTCATGAATCCCACTTCCTAATTTACCCATTTTTACTGAAACAGCCTTAGCAATATGTTCTACTATTCTTTCCTGACTTTTAAACGGTATAGTAGAATGATACCTAGTTATATCATCGCATTACTCCCGCTTTGACTATAACTTGTTGTGATTTAGTTTTGAAGAAAAAACTGTTAGAAACAAATAACTATTCCTATTTAACTCTTAAAATCTGGAGATTCGTAAAAATTTAGTTTTTAGTAGTTAAATATCGGAGAAAAGTAATTGATAATGCTAGGTCAAACCGACTAAAAGAGAGATATTCAAATACATTGCTCCTAATTACTACATAACTCTCCATGAATAGAACATGATATCGACCATATCCATTGTTTATTCAAAGCCTATCCGAATAGTAAGTTA